>CAIWFH010000022.1 GCA_903911925.1 uncultured Acidobacteriaceae bacterium | reverse complement strand
CATGGCCATCAACGCCATGCAGAAAGAGGGATCGAAAGGCTCTCTGCGGGGAAAGTTCAAACGCGCAGGCTGGGACGACGACTACCTCTTCCGCCTATTGGAGATGTTTTGAAATGCGATTGCCCCTGATTGCAGCCCTCAATTGCATTGACCCGGCCAAGGGCGGTTTGCTAACCTTAACGAACGTCCAACGGGCAAGGTGCGTCTGGTTGTGTGCAATCTCCAGACCGGCGGGAACGTGTTTTCTCTGCCTCGCGACCGTTGAGATTTAAGCGAATTGCGGCCCTGGCAGTTGCAGGGATGAAAGGCCACAATGCTGCGCAAGCGCTATTACATACTTTTTGTTGCCAGGGATGACGACGGGCGGATCCGCAAGATCGCGCTTCCGCTTCGGTACGCTTATGGATTTGTCGCTGCAGCGCTGGTCGGCGCGTTCACGATTGTCGGCTTGGCCGGCTCCTATACGCGGATGCTTTTGAAAACCGAGAGCTACAATCAGGTTCGCCAGGATCGCGAAAACCTGCGCAAAGATTACAAGCAAATGGCGCAACTGGCGCATGACCGCGATGTGCAGGTCGCTTCATTGGGCGCGCTGGCCAGCGAAGTCACGGCGCTCTACGGCTTGAAGCGCAACAAACTTACTGCGGCAATGCCAGCGGCGGCAGCCAGCGCGGCGGCCCAGCCGGCCCCCAGCGGCCTGGCCCTTACGGATAAAGTAGACCAGCAGGATGTGAAGGTTTCACTCGACGAACTGTATACCCTGCGCTCACAGGCGCTCTCAGGCCGGGTTTCTCGCGCACTTGAGGGCGGTCTCTCTCCAACCTTTACAGGCGACTGGACGCAGTTCGCCGATGCGCCCTCGATTTGGCCGATTGAAGGCCGCGTAGGCTCCAGCTTTGGCGAGCGCCAGGATCCCTTCAACGGAGAGGGAGCATTTCATTCGGGCATCGACATTGACGCGCCCATTGGTACGCCGGTGCGCGCCACTGCCGATGGTGAAGTGACCTCGGCCGAGATGGTTGCAGGATACGGACGTGAGATCGTTCTCGATCACGGGCACGATACGTCCACGGTGTACGGGCATCTCTCGACCATCGCCGTCATGCCCGGCCAGCACGTAAGCCGCGGGCAGGTCATCGGCAGTGTTGGCCAGTCGGGCCGCGCCACCGGGCCGCATCTTCACTATGAAGTGCGCGTCCACAGGGCGCCTGTAAACCCGCACAAGTACCTTCGCAGCACCTACGATCAGGTTGCCAGCGACGGCGGTATTCCGGTCGGCTCGGAATAGCGGAAGAGTTCAAGGAAAAGAAAGCGGCTCCCCTCACCCGGGAGCCGCTTCTATTTGCGCCGGTCAATTTGCCTGCTTGCTCACTGTGCATCTGTCAAAGCTGAAGTTGAAGACCCCGGCGCCGATAACTTGCAAGCTTAACTCTGAAGGTATAGGGAAGCCTTCAATCGTCTTGTACTCGAGTCCCACGCGCATCTCCTGCGCTTTTTCTGGCTGCGCTCCCTGCGGCTGAACCTTGGCCTGGAATCCGGTCACCAGCAGCCCTTTTTCGGTGGACTGGTACGATGGAACCAGCTTGATCGACGAGCCGTTGAGGTTCACGTCGAAATGCTCCAGCAGTAGGCTGCTGCCCAGGGTCTCGGTCACTTCGTTGGCTCCCTGTTTAAAGTGAATCCTGTAGCCGCTTTCCGTTGGTGTAATTTCAAGGCCCTCTGCCGAGTCCGGGAGCGCTGAGCCATCCACCAAAACCGTCCAGAACGGCAAAACACCCTGCAGGTTCTGCTCGGTGGCCAGGTGCATGTTCTTCAGCAGGTTTGCGGAGTCCTGGTCAGGAGGCTTGTTTGCGTCTATCGCGGAATCCCAATCCAGTGTCGAGCCGCCCTTCATGCGCGCGTGGAAGGTGATCTTCACTGAGTTCAGCAGGACAATACGCTCGTCGGCCGGAGAAATCGCGCTGCCCGGTTGGGCGCTGACAAAAAGCGCGTGCCAGTCAGGATGAACGGCGCAGGTAAAGCCGCTCAGTCCTTCTCTTGCACTGGAGTAATAGAGCTTGGCAGCCTTGGCCAGCATGGCGTCATTCTCGCTGTTGGCCGGCTGGGCTTGAGCCTGCCCCAGCGCAACGGGGGCGGTGTCCGCAGGCGGAGCCTGCGCGTGCGCGGCGGTCATCATGCCGGCCACTGCACCGGCTGCAAGCAAGCGGGCCGTAAGCGCCAATGAAAATTTGTACATAAGATTGCCTGCCTTCTAAACAATTTGGCTCTATGGCATTCTACGCGCCGGTTCCTCCAGCGGCTGGCGAGGCAGGCGCCGTGATATCGTTGCCTCGTTTGCCATTCTCTTCCAGAGGAGACTCTGTCTTGGCCTTCCGCTTTATTTGTCTTGCTTTTCTTGGCTCGCTCGCACTGCCTCTCGCCGCGCAGGATCACACTGTCGAAACCCGCACCGCGTTTGCCCGCGCCCAACATCTTAGACGTGGAATCAATGCGTCGGAGTGGTTTGCGCAGTCGGCCAGCGATTACTCGGCCGCCCGCACCGACCGCTACATCGATGCCCAGGATATTGCGCTGATGGCCAGGCTCGGCTTTGACCATGTCCGGCTCAGCATCGATCCGGTTCCGCTGGAAACCCGCCCAGTCGGCAAAGATGGACTGAACGCCGAGTTTGTCGGCCGCCTGGACAAAGTGGTGGACGCCATGCTGGCCAATGGGCTGGCCGTGATCATTGACGTGCACCCGGAAGAAAGCTACAAGCAGCGCTTCACCGCTGGCGACGACGCGGTGGAGAGGCTTACCATCACCTGGCGCCGCCTGGCCGCGCACTATGCCGGCCGTGACCCCGAGCGCGTGTTCTTTGAGATCATGAACGAGCCTGGAGTGCACGACGCCTATCGCTGGGCCGGCATCCAGGAGCAGCTGGCTGTGGCCATTCGCTCCGTTGCCCGGCGGAACACGCTCATCGCCACGGGGCCGAATTACTCCGACATCGTTGACCTCATGGCCATGCATCCGCTGGCCGACGGCAACGTGATCTACAACTTCCACTTCTACGATCCGCACGAGTTTACCCACCAGGGTGCTTCATGGGGCGAGGCCTGGTGGAGCAATACCCACGGCATTCCGTACCCTGCGCCTGAAGCCACAATGCAGGAATTGCTGAAGCAGGTTCCTGAAGCTGCCGGCCGCTACAAGCTTGAGAACTACTGGCTCGACCGCTGGGACGCGCACCGCATTCGCCTGCTCATCGACGAGGCCGCCGCGTGGGGGCGCGAGAACAACGTGCCGCTTACCTGCAACGAGTTTGGAGCGTATCGCCAGTTCGCCGATCCCGTCTCGCGCATGAACTGGATTCGCGATGTGCGATCGGCGCTTGAAGCCGGCGGCATCGGCTGGACCATGTGGGATTACCGCGGCGGCTTCGGCGTGGTGTGGAAGGAAGATGGCCAGCCCGCGCGCGTGGACGAGCAGGTGGTGGAAGCGCTGGGCCTGAAGAGGTAAGTCCCTGTGAATGGATGGCGGCCAACCCGCCATCCCAACGGAAGAGCGAAGAAAGCTCTGCATCCTTGCCAAAAGCTGACAGACGCGACGATTAGTTCGCCAACGCCAGTCGGAGAGTTGAGAGTGGACGAATATAAACTGGCAGGCCTGTTCTTTTCATTCGTGCTCATTCTGTCTATCAGAAGAAGCAAAAAGAAGCTCAAGACGTTTCTTCTTTCAATGGCAATTTTTACGGTTGTCAGTTTTCTAGTGCTGCTTTCAATTCTGTTTCTTCCGGTAAACAACGCTCCAGCGTTGGGCCATCTGGCCACAGATACCGGAAGAATGGCTGGCACACTGGCTGCAGTTTTCTACTCGGGAAAGACCCGCGAAAACTCGCCCCGATCGGTGTATCTCATCGCCGTTTCATGCGCAGTCTTTCTGCTTGCCTTGTTCGTGCTTTAGAGCTTGCGGCCATGATGGGCGGGCATTTGGGACACATTGGGGCCCCCCCCTAAAGGGCAGGATTCTTGATGGAAGTGGCCTGGTTTCAGTTGGATGCGGTGGGCACGGCGCGGTAAATTAATGATTCTGCTTTGGTTACCCGCAGATTATTGATGGCAAACGAGTTATGCGCGTTCACGTCCGGCACTCTTCGGGGCGCTGCGGCGAGGAACAAAACCATAAAATGATTCTGCGCCAAGGGACCGCAATTATCTGCAATTTGTTCCGGGATATTTTTGCAAGTCAGGGGAAGTGAGATTGCAGTGGACTGCACCGACCGAGCAGGCTTGCGCGGATCGTGTATGGATCGGCGACGATTCGGCCGGGGGCGCAAATGCGAAACGCGTTTTGGATGAACGCGAGGCTTGATTTGAATCGCAACATTGAATAAATCCATCTCAATATTTCGCCTCGATGTGAGTGCCCCGTCCGGCTCCCAGACCTGCCTTAATATTCCGGTCGAATATTCAAAGACCTCCAACACATCGCATCGGCGGCAAACACCCTGATGACGATTGCACATGCCAGATGACCGGAGCGAGGTGGTCAATTTTCACCAGCAGAAAATCTGTGGCCGCCAGAATCAAAAACCGCATCTTACAAGCAAGAGTTCCAAACAGAAACCGAGTTCGGATATCAGAGCCGCCTGCAAGGAGGGTTTCGCGAGGTTGCCACCGCGAAGGTGGCCCAACGGCTGGCCCTTGCCGTTTTAAGAATGCTCAAGCAGTTGGGGAAACCTGTCCGTGAAGGAATCGAGATTTCGTCATCCCGAGACGAATTTGCCCAAATGACCTGCACGACTTTGTTCACCATCAGCCGCATCCCTTCAATATGGGGAGAAGATGGTTTTGTGCTTCCCCGCAGGGAAGCAGTCGTCGTGGTCGATACCAAGCGTTTGGCTCGAGTGAGCATTGGAGAGGAACAATGAGCGTGAGGCCCCCCAAGTCTACTGCCCTTTCAATAAAGACGAAACGGCCAGCGAAAAAAATTGAGAAACTTGCCGACTCAACCAACCGCCGGCTACAACCGCCAACGAGTCAGAACGTGAACAACAGAAGCCTCCTCGTGAAAGCGAAAGTAAATGCAGTGTGCATTGCCGTTGGAAACGGAGGCCGCAACGTATTGAATTGGTTTGCCAAGCAAGAAGGATTGGCAAAATACCACGACTACCTTGAACTGATCGCCGTTGATACGGACGCGAGGAAACTGGATCGGGCAGAAGGTGAAGACGTGGGAGTGCAATGCATTGCATTGGTAGACGATGAACATCAGGCGTTTGGAACCGGGGGCGACATTGGCAAGGGCTACGCCGCCGCGGAAAACAAGAAGGAATCATTTGAGGCAATCGCGCAAAGACTCGCCTCGACCAGAGGTGTTCTGTTCCTGGTTGGCTGCCTCGGCGGCGGGAGCACCGGCGCCATGCCGGCAATCGCCGAGTTATTCAAGAAACACGATGTGCCGGTTCTGGCATTGGTGGCCATTCCAGCTCCAGATGAGGGGCACCTGCGTTTGCACAGCGCATACAAGGTGCTGGACAAGCTGACCGAAGCCGGCGTGTGGACGATTGTCACCTACAACGAACGCGACGATCAGTCCGGAACCATGCGCCAGGTGTTTGATCGCATAAACAGCAACTCGCTGGGTCCGATCCTGATGGTCCTCAAGCATATTTTCCAGACGACCGCCAGCGTAATCAACCTGGATTTGAATGATTTGCTGGCCATCATGCAACGGTATCTTTACATCGGCTATGTGTTTGACGAGACCATATCGGACCCCAACAGCGAGACGCCGCAATTGGTGAGTGTCGACATGATCGTTGATGCGTTGACCGATCACGCGTTGCAGGATGGGAAGGATGTCGTTTCCAATTCGCGCCAAGTGCTGCTGTGGTTTGAAGGAGAATGGCCCGCGCAGCTTGTCAACTCGATCACGCGCGAGGTTGGCACGAGGATGTCGGGCATGCAGATCGGCATCAAGCGCGGAATCAACGAAGACGTTGACCAAACAGCCCCGAAGGACAAGCGGAAGTGGATTGCCCTGGTGGCCGCTACCGATACAAACCCGGCCCTGCTTTCGCGTCAGCAGACATTCTTGAATGAACACGGGGCACCGATGGGCACCAAGCTCGTTTCCATTACTGCTGAACAAACCGTGGAATTCGAGACGCTGGTGATCAACAATTCCTGGAAATACTCGACAGTGTTGCGGACAATTCACATTCCGAGGACCCTGCGCGACAAGATACACGCAGCGCTGGGAAATCCGGATTTGAGCGCGGAGGAGATACAGGCGCTCAGGATCGAATCGCAGCCGTACATCGATCGCGATCAGAATTTGTCGGGCTGCGTTCTCTTCTTCGCACAGAAGCCCATGGCGAGCATTGGCCGAAACCTGTTGGCCGCGCTTAGGGCCTAGGGAACCTCTGCACAAGTCCGCTACCTGCTTCATTGTTGATTAAACTAGTCGTATGAAGCGAATGGCGCGGATTCAGCAGACACTGGCATCGCAGGCGAGTTTTG
>CAIWFH010000021.1 GCA_903911925.1 uncultured Acidobacteriaceae bacterium | reverse complement strand
GGGGATCTTTTTGACGTTAGTGCGCGACGAGTGAAGGATGGTGCCGCCCTTCAACTGGATGCCGTCCACAGCTTCAAGCGTCAGCGGGATGGAGTTGTTGTCAAGCACGCCCCGCCAGCCGTTGAGAAAGCCGATGAACTCATCGCCGTAGTGGTTGATGCCCTTTTTCACAGCCGCGTAGATCACCGCATTCAATCCGGGGCAGTCTCCGCCGCCGGTCAACAAAGCAACTCGCATCGTAGAAATCTCCTGAAGGAATTTTGCGCGGCCGTTTCGGGTGTTGGCTATCCAGGCCGGGCCGGGAACTTGTCCCTGAACTGCGGGTAGGAAACCGGGAACTCGCCGGTCTCGACGCCTTATCCAGTGTACTCCGGCGCTGTAAAGACAAATCGTGACCGCGCTCACGGCTATCGATGGATGGCCTAAGTCCAATTTGTTGTTTGGAAAAGGCACGCCGTAATGGTTCAATGAGACATGCCCGGAACCGGAGCACTGTTGTTGCTGGCCTTTGCAAGCCTGGTCGTTGTGATCTTCCTGGTCCTGCTGCAATTAACCCGGCTGGGGTACCTGATCCGCACCACGATTCCCGACCGCCCGCGCCGGCGCATGTTCATCGCCTCGCTCTCTTTCCTTTTCACTTTTCTGGGCGTGCGTATCCTGGTGTACCGGATCGTCAACCACGAGGGCCACTTTCAGTGGGTTGTGGTGCGCGGCTTGCACATTCACCACCTAGTGTGGGGCATCCTGATTCTGCTTCTGGTGGGCTATGGCTGGCTGATGGACCTGGGACGGGTACACTCACCGATCTCGATCTTTTTCAGCCGCCTGATGTCGGTCAGCTACGGAGTGGGCGCAGCGTTGACCCTGGACGAATTTGCCCTGTGGCTCAACCTGGAGCCGGACGCTTACTGGTCAAGCGCCGGCCGGCTCAATATCGACGCAATCATCCTGTTTGGCAGCATGCTATGCGTGGGCGCATGGGGTGCGCCCTTCTTCGCGGCATTGCAGCGGATGTGGCTCAACCGCGCCATTTATGGCGGCAAGCTGGTTTCGCCTATTCGCCGCGTGAGGTTGCTTCGTCGGCGTAAAGTTCATCGATTACCGCCGCGTAACGTTCACTGATGACGCGGCGCTTGAGCTTCATTGAGGGAGTGAGTTCGCCTGTGTCTTGCGACCACTCCTCGGCCACCACGCGGAAGCGCTTGAGGGTCTCGAAATTGGCCAGGTGGAGGTTGACTGCGCGGATGATCTCTCCGTAAAGGGCAACCACGCGGCTGTTGCTCACCAGTTCAGCCCGGGAACCGGCTTGAACTCCATGCTGTTTTGCCCACTCTTCAAGGGCCACGAAGTTGGGCGAAATCAGCACTGAGACAAACTTGTGACGGTCGCCAATCAGGGCCGCCTGGGCCACCATCAGGCTGTTCTTTAGCTTGTTTTCGATGGGCTGCGGCGCAACCATCTTGCCGCCCGAAGTTTTCAGCAGTTCCTTCTTGCGGTCCGTAATGTAGAGAAAGCCGTCCGCGTCGAGGTGGCCGATGTCGCCGGTGCGGAAATAGCCCTCCGGATCGAAGCATTCTGCATTGGCAGCTGGCTTGTGCCAGTAGCCCCCGAAGACTGAAGGCCCGCGAACCAGCAACTCTCCATCGTCGGCCAATTTCAATTCCAGGTTGGGGAGCAGCAGCCCTACGGAGCCCATGCGATGGGTTAGCGGCGTATTCAGGGCAATCACCGGCGAAGTCTCCGTGAGTCCGTATCCTTCCAAAAGGGCGATTCCCACCGACGCAAACCACTTGGCCGTGTCGATGCCCAAGGGGGCGCCGCCCACGACAAATAACTTCACGCGGCCCCCAAAGGCCTCTCTCACCTTGGAGAAGGCCAGCTTGTTGGCAAGTTTCCAGGCGATTGAACCGGGCTGCCGGCCGTCATATACGGTGTCCTGATGTTTGGCGCCGGTGCCTATGGCCCATGCCAGGATGCGCTTCTTCGTGGACGAAAGCGCGGCACGGCTTTCCACCGCCTGGCGAATCTTCTCGAAAACGCGGGGCACGCCGACAAAAACAGTGGGCCTGACGGCTTGCATGGCCGCAGGCAGGTTATCGAACTTTGAGCAGTAAGCCACCTGCACGCCGTAGGAATACATCACGTAATCCAGTGCTCGGGCCGTAATATGCGAAAGAGGCAAAAAGGAGATGCAAGCATCGGCAGCACTGAAGTTGAATTCCGCAGCGGCATAGTTCTGATTTGCGGCGATGTTGCCATGGGTCAGCATCACGCCCTTGGGCTCGCCGGTGGTGCCCGAGGTGTAAATCAGCGTGCACAAATCCTTGGGTTCGATTGCGCGGGCCAGCGCGTCAAACATCGGATCGTGCTTGCCGCCGAGCGTGTCGCAATCTCCCAGGACTTCACCAAAGTTGATGGCGCCTTCCGGAGTCGGGGCGGGGTCCATCATCAGGATCTGCTCGAGCTGCGTCTTGCCGCGTACCGCGTAGAGCTTGTCGAACTGCTGGCGCGTGGAAACCACGGCAATCTTGCAGCCCGCGTCCGCGATCATGGTGGCAATCTGGTCGCCGGTCAGGGTGGGATAGATGGGCACATTGACCGCGCCGATGGCCAGCGCCGCGAAGTCGGTAACTGCCCACTCCCAACGATTCTCGCCAACAATGGCGATACGATCACCTTTTTGCGCGCCCCAGCCGATGAAAGCCAGTGCGAGAGCCCGCGTCCGCTGGTAGATCTGGTCTGAGGAAAGGGGTTGCCATTGGCCAAACTCGTCCTGCCAGAGCACGGCGCACGGGTTGGCTGCCGCTGCTACACGGCTGAAGAGGTCGTTTAAGGTGTTCAGAGTTCCGATTGGCGTCATTTTTTGTCTTAAGGGTGCAGGCGAACGTTCTTTCGCCGCGACCAATCGAGTGTATCAGCGCAGAGGGACGTTTGTTCCAGATATTGGACCTTAGCGGTTCATTGTGCCTGAATCCGGACTTGCATACTTATGCATTGGCGTTGTATATTTATACAGTCGCGCCCTGAAAATGTGGGGCGCGCTTTCCATTTGCCGGAAATGACCATGAAGTATCAGAGACACAATGCGATTCGGGAACTGGTGGCGACCTCGCCAGTGACAAACCAGGATGAGTTGCGGCGCAAGCTGCGCCGCCGGGGCATTGAGGTTACCCAGGCTACCCTCTCCCGTGATATTCACGAACTGCGCCTGTCCAAGGGCCCCGGCGGCTATTCCATGCCCAGCGGCAATGGAAATGGCAGCGGCGCCCCCATTTCCTTTGAAGACGACGGCCCCCCCTCCATTGAAGAGATGATTGAGAGCTTCGGCCTGCGCGTGCGCCAGGCCATGAACCAGGTGGTGATCGGCACGGTAATGGGCGGAGCCCAGCCGGTGGCCGCGGCCCTGGATCACGAAGGGTGGGTAGACGTGGTGGGAACCGTGGCCGGGGATGACACCGTGCTGGTGATTTGCCCTGACCCGCGGCAGGCAGTTGATGTAGAAGCCCGTTTAAGAAAGATGCTGGAGTCATGAACGATACGGTGCAAACAGCAGTTGTGGGAGTCACGGGCTACGCGGGCGCTGAACTGGCCCGGCTTTTGCTGCGTCACCCGCGCCTCAAGGGCAAGCCCCCGGTCTTTGCCGGACGCGTGGACGAAGCGGATGCCGCTCGCGGCGGAGTTCCGCTTGCCGAGATCCACCCGGAGCTTGCAGGCACGCCGGAAGTGGCTTCGCTGAAGCAGGAGCCATTCTCATGGGAACTGCTTTTGAGCCGCGGCGTCGAAGTGCTCTTCCTGGCCACGCCGCACGAGCAGTCGCGCGAATGGGTGCCTGAGGCACTCTCTCGCGGCATCCGCGTCATTGACCTGAGCGGCGCCTGGCGGCTCACCGTCGAGGCCAACCGCGCGATTTACAACTTTGACGACGACGGCACAGACCTGGCTGCCGCAACCCAGGCGCAAGCCGTCTACGGTATGCCGGAATTGCATCGCAACCAGATTACCGGGGCGCGGCTCATCGCGAATCCCGGCTGCTATGCGACCTCAATCATTTTGCCTCTGCGGCCCCTGGTTGCGGCGGGCCTGGTCGAACTGGACCATGGAATCGTGGCTGACGCCAAGAGCGGCGTGAGCGGAGCAGGCAAGGCGGCCACCACCAAAACGCACTTCATGTACGCGGCAGACAACCTCTCAGCCTATGGCGCCTTCACCCATCGACACACCGGCGAATTGCTGGAGCAGATCGGCCTGAGCCCGTGCGATATTACATTCACGCCCCATTTGCTGCCCATTCCCCGCGGAATTCTTTCCACCATTTACCTGCGCTTTCGGGAACCGCAGACCCGGGCCAACATCCTCAAGGTGTATCGCGAATTCTTTGCCAATAGCCCCATGGTCCGGCTCTACGACAAGGCGCTGCCGCAGATTCAGTACTCCGTGCGCACCAACTACGCGGACATCGGCTTCCAGATCGCCAACGACAGCCGCCGCGCGGTGATCGTCAGCTGCCTCGATAATTTATTGAAGGGCGCGTCAGGCCAGGCCGTGCAGAACCTCAACGTCCTGATGGGCTGGCCCGAATCGGAAGGTCTCGCATGAAATATGTCGTCAAACTCGGTGGAGCGGGCCTCGAATCGCCGGAACTGTTGCAGGGATGCACACGGGCCATTACCGACCTGGTGCGCGACGGCAACCACGTGGCGGTGGTGCATGGCGGCGGCGTGCAGCTGACCCGCACTTTGAAAGCACTGGGCAAACAAAGCGAATTCATCAACGGACTGAGAATTACCGACGCCGAAACCCGCGACGTGGCGCTGATGGTGCTTGCCGGCAAGGTGAACAAGGGGCTGGTGGCCGCGCTCGGCGCACTGGGCCAGCCGGCCGTGGGCATGTCCGGCGGTGACGGCCTCATGTTTCGCGCCCGCAAAAAGCGCGCGGCGCCCGACCTGGGATTTGTTGGCGAGATTGCATCCAGCGATCCGCGCTGGCTGGACGCAATTTGGAATCTGAACGGCGTGCCGGTGCTCTCGTCGATGGCTCTCGGGTTTGACGGCGAGTACTACAACATCAACGCCGACGAAATGGCGGCAGCCTGCGCCATCGCCTGCCACGCCGACGCCCTGGTTTTTCTTACCGACGTGCCGGGCGTAAAAGGCGTGAACGGCGAGGTGCTCCGATGGCTGAGCATCGACCAGATCGCCGAGATGGCGAAGAACGCAGTCATCTCCGGCGGCATGCTGCCCAAACTCGGCGCCTGCCGCGAAGCTCTTTTGAACGGCGTGAAGCGCGTAAGGATTTTGCCCGCGGAGGCTGCCAGTTCCCTTCCCGACCTGTGCAGTTCCCGCGTAGCCCACGGCACCGAAGTGATGGTGGCCTAGCGGTCCGCAGAATAAGCGAACCAGGAGACAAAGAAGTGACGAAACTCGATCAAATTCGCGCCGCCGAGTCGCGGCTGCTGCTTTCAACCTACGACCGCAACCCGCTGCTTTTTGTCGGTGGCGAAGGCGTTCACATAACCGACGAGAGCGGTACGAAGTACCTTGACCTGCTCAGCGGCATAGGCGTCAACGCGCTCGGCTACGGCCACCCCGTGATTGAAGAAGCCATCGCCAGCCAGAGCCGCAAACTCATCCACACCTCGAACCTCTACTATCACGAGGGCCAGGCCGAGCTTGCCCTGCGCCTCACGGAACGCACCGGCCTCGACCGCTGCTTCTTTTCGAACACCGGAACGGAAGCCTGGGAAGGCGCGCTCAAGCTGGCGCGTGCGCACGCCGGAATTCTGCGCGAAGAAGGCAAGGAGATCGGCACCAAGTTCCTGGCGCTGGAGCAGAGCTTCCACGGCCGCACCTTTGGCTCCATGTCAACCACCTACAAGGCAAAGTACCGCGAGCCGTTCGGCCCCGTCGTTCCAGGCGTCGAGTTCGTCCGCTTCAACGACGTGGCCGACTTGCGCGCCAAGTTCTCAAACGAAGTCTGCGCCATCCTTGTTGAATCCATCCAGGGCGAAGGCGGCGTGCGGCCCATGACACAGGAGTTCTTCGCAGAGGCCCGCGCGCTTGCAAGCTCGACCGGCGCGCTGCTCATCGCCGACGAAATCCAATGCGGCATGGGACGCACCGGCAAGTGGTGCGACTATCAGCATTACGGGATCCAGCCCGACATTACGACTCTTGCCAAGCCCATTGCCGGCGGCATTCCGATGGGCGCGGTTCTCTGCACTGAAGAGGTGGCGCGCGCCTTCCATCCCGGCATGCACGGCACCACCTTCGGCGGCGGACCGCTGGCCTGCGCCGTGGCCATTGCGGTCATCGATTACATCGAGAAGGAAAACCTGCTGGCTCACGCCACTGAAGTCGGCGACTACTTCCAGACACAACTACGCACTCTTCGAAAGCGCCATAGCGCGATCGTCGATGTGCGCGGCCGCGGCCTGATGGTTGCCGCCGAACTGGATTCGGCCGACCTGGCCAAGCTCACCGTAGCCGAAATGCTCAAGCGCCACATCCTCATCAACTGCACCAGCGACACGGTGCTGCGCTTCCTGCCGCCATACATCCTTGAGAAGGCGCACGTCGACACCGCAATCCAGGCGCTCGATGAAGTCTTCACCGAACACGCCGCCGCAACCGCAACCAAAGGAGTACAAACCCATGTCTAGCCGCGCAACCATCGACCACCCGGAGGCCGCCGTGAAAGTTCAAAATGATCCCGATATTCTCGGCGCTGCCGCCCGCCTTGCAGGCGAAGACATGTGCTCCATCGCCGACCTTTCCAGCTCAGAAGTGCGCGCCATTCTCAAGCTGGGCCACGACGTCAAGCGCAATCCTCGCGAGTATCGCCATGCGCTCGACGCCAAACAAATGGTCCTGATGTTTGAGAAGGCCTCGCTGCGCACCCGCCTAAGTTTCGAAACCGGCATCAACACCATGGGCGGTAATGCCATCTTCGTTGACCAGACCAACTCGCCTCTCGGCGAGCGCGAGTCCATTGCTGACGTGGCGCGCAACGTGGAGCGCTGGGTTGACGTCATCGTGCTGCGGACCTATGCGCACGACACCATCACCGAGATGGCCGCCAACTCGCGCGTGCCGGTGATCAACGCCCTCTCCGACTTCGAGCATCCCTGCCAGGCGCTGGCCGATTTTATGACCCTCGAAGAGCACCGCGGCTCCCTGCCCGGCACGAATTTTACCTATGTCGGCGACGGCAATAATGTCTGCCATTCGCTGATGCTCACCGGCGCGCAACTGGGCGTCAACGTCACCGTCGCCACACCCCGCGGCTACTCGCCCGACATCGAAATCGTCACGCTGGCGCGCGACATAGCCCAGGCCAACAACTGCGAATTGCGCCTGCTGCAGGACCCGCAAGCAGCCGCCGAAGGAGCCGATGCCATTTATACCGACGTCTGCGTCAGCATGGGCTTCGAACATGAGTCCACCAAGCGCGCCCCCATCTTCCGACCCTTCCAGGTGAACGAGGTGCTGATGCAGAAGGCCTCGCCGAATGCCGTCTTCATGCATTGCCTGCCCGCCCGCCGCAACGCAGAAGTCACTGACGCGGTGCTCGACGGCCCGCAGTCCATCGTCTTCGATCAGGCTGAAAACCGCATGCATGCGCAAAAGGCGTTGCTGCTGTTGCTGTTGGGCGGGTTGGCGAACGTGCAAGCGTTTAGCTGCTAGCTTCTAGCTCTTTCATCGCGCGTTCATGCGAATTAGATCGCGCCCTAACAACCTGGCTAGCAGCTAGAAGCTAACGGCTAGAAGCTCAAGAGGCACGCATGTCCGTAATTCTCGAATCCCTGCCCGTCGGCCAGAAAGTTGGCATCGCCTTCTCCGGCGGGCTTGACACCTCCGCCGCCCTGCACTGGATGAGGCTGAAGGGCGCCATCCCCTACGCCTACACGGCCAACCTTGGCCAGCCTGATGAAACTGACTACGATGAAATTCCGCGCAAGGCTTTCGAATACGGCGCCGAAAAAGCCCGCCTCATTGACTGTCGCGGCCCGCTGGTGCGCGAGGGGATTGCCGCCATGCAGGCCGGAGCCTTCCACATCACGACGGCTGGAGTTCCTTACTTCAATACCACTCCGATTGGCCGCGCCGTTACCGGCACCATGCTGGTCGCTGCCATGAAGGAAGACGACGTCCACATCTGGGGCGACGGCTCAACTTTTAAGGGTAACGACATCGAGCGCTTTTACCGCTATGGCTTGCTCGCGAATCCCGACCTGAAGGTTTACAAACCCTGGCTCGACGCTGCTTTCATCGACGAGCTTGGCGGCCGCGCAGAAATGTCCGCCTTCATGAAACAGCACGGCTTCGCCTACAAGATGTCCTCTGAGAAGGCCTACTCCACAGACTCCAACATCTTGGGCGCGACCCACGAAGCGAAAGACCTGGAACAGCTTTCAACTTCGATGAAAATCGTCGATCCCATCATGGGCGTGGCTTTCTGGCGCGACGATGTCGAGGTCAAACGCGAAGAAATCGCCATCCGCTTTGAAGAGGGCTTTCCCGTCGCACTCAACGGCCGCCGCTTCGATGACCCGGTCGAGCTCCTTCTTGAAGCCAATCGCATCGGCGGGCGCCACGGCCTTGGAATGTCCGATCAGATTGAAAATCGCATTATCGAAGCCAAGAGTCGCGGCATCTACGAGGCCCCTGGGCTGGCCTTGCTCTTCATAGCCTACGAGCGCCTCATCACCGGCATTCACAACGAAGACACCATCGAGCAGTACCGCGACAATGGCCGCAAACTCGGCCGCCTGCTCTACCAGGGCCGCTGGTTCGATTCGCAGGCAATCATGCTGCGCGAGTCCGCCCAGCGTTGGGTGGCCAGACCCATCACTGGCGAAGTTACCGTTGAACTGCGGCGCGGCAACGACTACTCCATTCTCAACACCGAGTCGCGCAACCTCACATTTCATCCCGAGCGCCTCAGCATGGAGAAGACTGAATCCACGTTTTCTCCGCGCGACCGCATCGGCCAGCTCACCATGCGCAATCTCGACATCACAGACACGCGCGCCAAGCTGCTTACCTACGCCGCGGCCGGCCTGCTCACCCTCAGCAAGGGGAGCGAAATGCCCAAGTTGAACAGCACCAATGAGAAGGAATAAAGGTAAGCTTGAATCAATGTCCAACGAAGACCAACCCGTAAAGATGTGGTCCGGCCGCTTTCGCGAGCCGCTCGATCCCGAGTTTGAAGCGTGGCAGCGGTCGATTGTCTTTGATTGGCGGCTGCTCGATCAGGAGATAGCCGCCAGCAAGGCGCATGCTTCCGCCATTGCGGCCGCAGGCATCCTCACAAAGGATGAATTGGCCGTGCTGCGTGGGGCGCTCGATTCCATTGCCGCAGAGCATGCGTCGGAAGAGGGCAAAGCGAAAGTGCGCGACCACGCCACTGCCGAAGACATTCATCACTTCGTCGAGTTGTCACTGGCCGCACGCGTCGGTTCACTCGGCCTCAAGCTCCATACCGGCCGCAGCCGCAACGAGCAGATCGCCACCGACCTGCGCCTCTACGTGCGCGCCCAGATTGAACTCGTCATCGAAGCTCTCGCACAGTGGGCCAGCGCTTTGGTTGGCCAGGCCCATGCCGCCGGCGATGGAGTAATGCCGAGCTACACGCACCTGCAGCGCGCCGAACCGGTACTTGCGGCCCACTGGCTTCTGGCTTATGTCGAAATGATCCTGCGCGATGCGGATCGCCTGCGCGATTGTGCTGCGCGGGCAAACTATTGCCCGCTAGGGTCAGGAGCAGTGGCCGGCGCAACGCTCAAGCTCGACCGCACCATCGCGGCACGTGAGTTGGGATTCACGGCGCCAACCGCCAACTCCATCGACGCTACCAGCGATCGCGATTTTATTCTCGAATATCTGCATGCGCTCACCTTCGTTGGTCTGCACCTGAGCCGCTTTGCCGAAGAGATCACGCTCTACGCAACTGCTGAGTTTGGATTTGTCACGCTGCCTGAGGCCTTTTCTACCGGCTCCAGCGCCATGCCGCAGAAGAAGAACCCCGACCTCACCGAGTTGATCCGCGCCAAGGTCGGCCGGCTCAACGGCGCAGCCCAGGCCGTGACCCTCCAGCTAAAAGGCCTCCCTTTGGCCTACAATAAAGACATGCAGGAAACCCAGGAGCCAGCCTTCCAGGCGGATTTTGTTCCGCGCATGCTCACGCTTGTGGCCCGGTTTACCTCTGCCCTCCAGTTCAACCGTGACCGCATGACCGAAGCCGCGCAGTCCGGCTACCTGAACGCCATGGCTGCTGCCACGTATCTCGTACACAAGGGCGTTCCTTTCCGCACCGCACACGAAAAGATCGGCAACGCTGTTCGTTTCGCGATCGAAAGGGGCGTGGAACTCAACGCCCTCACGCTCGACGAACTGCGTCAGTTTGGCCCCGAATTCAACGAAGACTTCTTCGCGGCCGTTACTCTCACCGCTACACTCGATTGCCACGATGTAATCGGAGGAACAGCTCGCAATCAAGTTCGCGAGGCCATTACCCGGGCATCCAAGCAAGTTTCCTTTTTGGCAGCAGTAAACCTCCCGGAGGTCGTCCATGCTGGTGCGTAAGGCCCGGCTCCAGGACGCCTCAAACGTCTACGACCTGGTGAACTCGCTCTCGACCGACGGCACGCTGCTGAAGCGCGCATTCGCCGAGATCTGCGAAAACATTCGCGATTTCACTGTTGCCGAATCCGACGGCAGCGTCTTCCTCGGCTGCGGCGCGCTGCACCTTTACGGGCCGCATCTCTCTGAGGTCCGGTCGATCGTCGTCAAGCCTGAAGCCAAGGGACAGGGCGCCGGCGGCCGCATTCTCGGCGCGCTGATTGAGGAAGCTGAAGAGCATGGCATCCAGTCGGTCTGCCTCTTCACCCGCATTCCGGATTTCTTTTTCAAATACGGATTTCGCACCGTTGAAGACAAGTCCGAGCTGCCCGACAAGATATTCAAGGACTGCCAGAACTGCCCGCGCTTGCACCGCTGCGACGAAGTAGCGATGGTCCGCGGCCGCATCCCGCGCATATCCATCCTCGGCCCGAAGATTGAGGCACAGCAGCTAGTTCGCTTTTCCGGCTAGCTTTTCGTAGCCAGCATCGCCGCTCCGACCACCGCCTGCCCATAGCTCAGCCCGCCATCTCCGGGGCTGACATGGACGTGCTGATAGACGTCGAACCCCTGCGCTTTGAGCTTCAACCGCAGCAACCGCGCCAGCCGCCGGTTATGCATGCATCCGCCGCTTAAAGCGACTTGGGCTGTACCGGTGGCGGAGCGCGCCAACACTGCGGCTCGCACAAATCCTTCAGCAACCCCGACGTGAAACCGCGCCGCTATTTGCGCTTTGCTCACTCTGGTCAGCAAATCCGAAACGAGCGCTTTCCATAGCGGAGCAGCACTCAACCGGGATGGTTCACGCAGCGCCCAATTTCCTTCTATCAACTCCATCGCGTAGCCCAACTCGTCATCCGGCTCGTCTACCGCGATCCCTTCCAACTCAATGGCCGCTTGGGCTTCGTAGTCCACTACCCGGCGCCCAAGCACCATCGCCGCAACCGCGTCAAAGAGCCTGCCCAAACTCGACGTCAGCGGAGCATTCACTTCGCGCTCCACAGCGCGGCGCAAAACGCGCGCCTCCTGCTCCGTCGCGCCCAGCAGCCCAAGCGTCTCGTCGCTAGTAACATCGAATCCCGCCGCGTTCAAATGCCCCAGCGCCATGCGCCACGGCTCGCGAATTGCAGCTTCCCCGCCCGGCAACGGCACGTATTCGAGGTGCGCAAACCGTTCGAAGCTGTCGAGCCGCGCCAGCAGCACTTCCCCGCCCCATATCTTGCCATCGGTTCCGTAACCTGTCCCATCCAGCGCCAGACCGATCACCGGCCCCGTCAGCCCGTGTTCCGCCATGCACCCGGCCACATGCGCATGATGATGCTGGACCGCAATCAACTTCAGTCCGCGCTCAGTCGCCCACTCCCTGGCCCAACTGGTCGAGAGGTATCCGGGATGCAGGTCGTGCACCACTGTCTTCGGCTCTATCTCGAAAGTGCGCATCAGATGATCGAGGGACTCCTTAAAGAACTCGAGGCCCGTCAGGCTTTCGAGATCGCCCAGATGCTGGCTTTGATAGGCGAACCGTCCCCGCGCCAGTGCGAACACGTTCTTCAAGTGGCCGCCCACGGCCAGCAGCGGCGGTGCATCGAACGGCAAGGCAACCCCGAGCGGCACAAATCCCCGCGCTCGCCGGATCAGTTGCGCGGCGCCATCCACCACCGCAGCCACCGAGTCGTCGCAGCGCTGCAGTATCTCACGGTCATGCATCAGGAAAGCATCCGCAATTTCGCCCAGCCGCGCCTGCGCTTCATCGTTGTCGATGGCAATCGGCTCTTCGCTCAGGTTGGCCGATGTCATCACCAGCGCGCGGACCCGCGCGTCGGCAAAAAGCAGGTGCTGCAGTGGAGCATAGGGCAGAAACACGCCCAGCCACGGGATTCCGGGCGCAATATTGGCCGCAATTCCATTTCCTTGCCGCGAGCGCGCCAGCACAATCGGCCGCGCTGCGGTCATCAGCAGCGCCTCTTCTTCCGTGGTCAGTTCGCAAATCTTGCCCGCCGCCTCCAGGTCGCGCACCATCACTGCCAATGGCTTTCCGTAGCGGTGCTTGCGCTCGCGCAGCCGCATCACGGCGGCTTCGTTGGTGGCGTCCACACTCAGGTGAAATCCGCCAATGCCCTTGATGGCCATGATGCGTCCGTCCACCAGCATGTCAATTGCCTTGTCGATTGCGTCGGGGCGCTCGCGGTAGTCCGGGGATTCGTATTGTCCAGAAGCAGAAATATTGCTAGCCGCCTGAGCAGAAGAAGGTCCCTCAGGGGCTAAAGCCCTCGTTGAATTTGGGAGATTTTCGGCACGACTGAAGGCGTGCCCTGTTACAAAGCTCGAATTTTGATTGGGATCGAGAACTCCTTCCGCACTCTCCAGAGTTCCAGTCGATTCTGCCTGCGGCAAGCCAAGACTGACGTCCTGGCCCACCGACTCCACCAGCCAAACCTGCGGCCCGCATACCCAGCACGCATTGGGCTGCGCGTGGAAGCGGCGATTCAGCGGGTCATCATACTCCTGCTGGCAATCCGGGCACATGGGAAACTTCGCCATGGAGGTCTGGGGGCGGTCGTAGGGAATCCGCCGGGTAATTGTGAAACGCGGGCCGCAGTTGGTGCAGTTCAAAAACGGATACCGAAAGCGCCGCTCAGCGGGTTCAAGTAATTCACGCAAACAATCGGCGCAGGTCGCGGCGTCTGCCGGAATCCCCGTGCTGACCCGGCCAAGCACCTCGCTGGCGACAATCCGGAAGCCCGATTCGCCGGTCGCCGCCAAATCGTGCAAAGCCACGGAATCGATTCGCGCCAGCGGTGGAGTCTCCGAACGCAGCCTGGCCAGAAACGCATCGACCCGCTCGCCCGGCCCTTCAACTTCAATCGTCACCCCATCGGTGTCATTGCCGATCAGCCCGGCCAACCCCTCCTCCATTGCCAGACGGTAGACGAAGGGCCTGAACCCGACCCCTTGCACCACGCCGCACACCAGCACCCCGCGCCGCCGCTGCTGCAGCCCTTCGGGCTGTTCTCGTTTTGGACTGGCCTCATTGGTCAAGCAAACGCCTCACACCGAAGACCAGCATAGCGCATAAATGCAACAGGCCGATCCGCTTCCACGGCGCCTCCTTGCCGTCCTGGGGCGGCGACAGGCAACCAATTGCTTCCCACCTTGATTCCAATGAATGTCTGTGCGACCGGAATCCGCAGTCGCATTCGGTTTCCGCAGTGCAAGCCACCCAGGCAGGAGAGATTCCGCGGATTCCCTGCCACGCAACGCGTAGCAGACTAAAAGTTGAGGAGGCTGTATGAAGAAGTTCATGCTTTTAAGCGCCGTACTAAGTTTCGTTTCTTTGGCATGGGCCGATAACCCGCGCGAAGCGTCGATCGACAGGCTCGGACACGCAGCGGAAGTTCTGCACCAGATCATGGCCGCCCCCGACAAGGGCATCCCCGATGAGGTGCTGGATCACGCCAAGTGCATTGCCGTGGTTCCTCACATGATCAAGGGAGGATTCGTGTTCGGCGCTCAGGGCGGCAGAGGCGTAGCCTCATGCCGGACAGCGGCAGGGTGGAGCGCTCCCGCGTTCTTCGCCATCACAGGCGGCAGCTGGGGACTGCAGATCGGCGTGGAAGGCGTGGACTTGGTGATGATCATCCAGAGTGATAAAGGAATGCAGCGGCTTCTGGAGAGCAAGTTCCAGGTGGGCGGAGACGCTTCAGCGGCGGCTGGCCCGGTGGGACGGCATGCTTCTGCGAATACCGACTGGAAACTCGAAGCCGAGATTCTCACCTATTCACGCGCCAAGGGCGCTTTCGCCGGCATTTCGCTGGATGGCTCCGCGATCCGCCGCGATGACGACTCAATGAAGGCGATCTACGGTTCCGATGTAACCACCCGGGCCGTTCTCACCGGAAGCGTGCCGCCGCCGGAAGCTGCTCATTCCTTCCTCGACGCGATCATGAGCGCGAAGTCCCAGTCGCAGGCGGAAAAATGACCTCGAAAGTCTAAACCGGATTTGAATGCCGGCACCCGGGAGATTCCTGCGTCTCCGGGCGCTGGCTATGCGGAGGCACATATATATGCTTTGGACGATCTTTGTCATCCTTCTCATTCTCTGGCTTTTGGGATTCAGCCTGCACGTAGCCGGAAGCTTGATCCACCTTCTGCTGGTGATCGCAGTGATTGTGTTGATCTATAACCTGATCGCCGGAAGGCGAGGCTAGCCTTGGGGCGCGGGTCACGGCCAGCAGAATGGCCTCACGCCAGCATTGCTTGCGGTGACCTCTTCAGCACATATACGCATCGGGGCTGCTGTTAGGCTTCTCTCAATGCAGGTCTACAGGTCGATGGCTCCGCGGCTCAACACGGCAATTGCAGCCGCGATCTTTATTTTTGCCGGACGTCCAGCCTGCCCGGCTGTCTCAGCAGCGCCACCCGATGAGGCCGCCGTCATTCGGCGCGTCGATGCCGCCGTCAAAAACCGGGTTGACAGCATCCTGGAATACACCGTCACTGAGCATTACGCCGTTTACCGGAACAACGACGAGACCCATCCCGTGGCCGAGATGACTGTGAAAACTGTCTACCAGAAAGGCACGGGCAAAAGCTACACGATCCTCTCTCAACAGGGCTCCTCGATCATTCGAAACGTGGTTTTGGGCGGGATTCTTGACAACGAGAAGCGCATCAATCAGCCCGGCATCCGCGAAGGCTCGTGGATTACCTCGGCCAACTACGATTTCAAACTGACGCCCGGCGGAACGCAGCAGGTGGACGGACGGGATTGCTTTCTGCTGTCCATAACTCCCCGGCGCAAGGCGCCCTATCTGATCGAAGGCAGGCTGTGGGTAGACGCGACGAGCGGTTCCATCGTGCAACTCGAGGGGACCGCCTCTAAAAGTTCCTCATTCCTCACCGGCGCTACGCGAGTGACGCGGCAATATGCCAGCGTGGACGGGTTTTCTCAGGCCACCCATGCCCGGGCAGAGTCAGACAGTTCCGTCTTCGGCCGGACGGTCGTC
Organism: uncultured Acidobacteriaceae bacterium; assembly: GCA_903911925.1. Lineage (GTDB taxonomy): Bacteria > Acidobacteriota > Terriglobia > Terriglobales > Acidobacteriaceae > Telmatobacter. The sequence goes on along the minus strand of CAIWFH010000021.1, from coordinate 26,600 downwards.
AAAATCGACTACGAGGGGTACCAGCTCCAGCTTCGCCCAGCTCAGTAGCCGCGCTGCATTGCCCTTCCTGCTCTATACTGAGCACTGCGATGTTCATCCCTGCCGACTGGAAACTTGATGCAGCGCTAGGCTCCTGCCTGCTTCTGGGGCTGCGGCACGGCTTTGACTACGACCACCTGGCGGCCATCTCCGACATTACCGCCGTTCAGCGCAATTGGCGGAGCGGCTTACGCCTCGGGATGACCTACGCGCTCGGCCACGCTTTCACCGTGGTGGTGCTGGGCGTTGCCGTCCTGCAGTTGCACATGGGGCTGCCTGAAGGGCTCGATCACTGGACTGAGCGCCTGATCGGCCTGACTCTGATTGTGCTGGGGGTTGGCGTGGTGGCGGGAATCCTGCGCAAAGACGCCCACGGCCACTCGCACAGCCGCGTTGAGAGCCGGCTGGCCATCGCCATCAACGGCGTACTCTGGCTTGCCTGGCGGGTGCGCCGATGTTTTAACAGCGAAGTTCCCAAGCCCGACCGCTTCCAGTGGATGTACAACGGCAAGTCCGTCTTCCTCATCGGCATTCTGCACGGCGTGGGCGCTGAAACCCCCAGCCAGTTGGCGCTCTTCTTCCTCACCGCAAATCTGGGCGGGACCTCCCGCGGCATGATGGGCCTTGCAGCCTTCGCCATCGGCCTGGTGGCCATGAACGCCCTAATGACCGCCTCAATGGGCGGAGCCTTTACGGCCACCGGCCACCACCCCGGCCTTTACCACGTCATCGCCTGGACCGGCGCCGCCTACAGCTTCATCATCGGCGTGATCTTTCTCTTCGGCATCTCCGACCGGTTGCCGGCGCTGGGTTAGCGAAGCATGTCTACGACGGCAGGGTCTGCAACTACGACGCCGACGGCCACATCTGCAACCAACTCGCACTTCTGGAACCGCCGTTCTACCGGCAAAGAACGTGACTCCGAGAGCGGGAATGATTATTTTGGTGCAAGGTATTTCGCATCAACGATGGGCCGGTTCATGAGCCCGGACTTTACCGGTGCTGATGATGGTCCGCCGGAGGCTGTTCCGTATTCTGATTTGAGCGACCCACAGAGCCTCAACTTGTATGCCTATGTGCAGAACAATCCGCTGAGCAGATTCGATTCAGATGGGCATGACTGCGTCAATGGAAGCAATGCGAGCAATGGGTCAATCTCCGTCCAAACAACGAGCGATTCGAGCGCCTGCCTCAGCGGTTACACATATGTCAACGGGACCGTCGATCCGAATTCGGTTACCTACAGCAACGGGCAGCTTGGTTTCAATATCTCGAATTACGCGGATGGGAGCGGGATAGCCGCAAGCGTCACGATGGCGAGCGGCAGTCAGCTTGACCCGGACACTCTGTCTGCTGGCGTTTTTGGTCCGGCTAGTGCATCAACTTGGAATAATTCAGCGGGAGTTGTGAACGGAGCCTTCAAAGCAGAAGAGACCGCATTTGGGTTTGTTTTTCCGCTGACATTCTTGGCCGTAGATGCCTTGGCAGGTAGTTCTCCAACCGGGGCGCAAGCAGCCGGGTTACGCAAAAAACCCGGAACCCTCGGAATGGAAAAGGGCACGGATGCTTTGCGGAGAGAGGACAAGGTTGCGAGGGATATTTCCAAGAAACTTGGTGTGGACAAAAATGCAGTGCATGAACTGTTGCAAGAGGGAAGTCAGGATATGGGCAGAAAGTTGAGTTTCCGAGAGGGTCTCGAATATGTGGCCAAAGCTTTAGGGAAGGCACTCTGACAACGATGGAAACCAAAATCGACCAATTCAAGATTGACCTGAATCTCCACCATCCCTCATGCGACCCGCAGGCGATCACTGAGGCGTTGTCAATGAAGCCATGGTTTTCAGCAAAGAAGGGCGAACAGATTGGAAGTGTGACACGTAAGACAACAGTATGGCTCTGTCATTTTCGAGTTGGTAAACGTGATTCCGAATTCACGCAGGCATTAGAAGATTTCGTCTCATTAGTTTCTGAGCAGGAGGCATTCATCTCAAAGCTTATTGAGGAAGGTGGAGAAATCGAAATATCTTTTAACCCGACGGTTGAGACAACCGGGAACAAGCTTTATGAACTCAGCCTGCATTCTTGGTTTCTGAAACAGCTTGCAGAACGCAGTATTAATTTGCGGCTACAGGTCTGGGCCGCAGACTCTGAATAGCCAACCGCAGGCCGTCCTCCGGGGCGGCTTGCTTGCTCCTGCGGCCCACTCCGGCAACCGTGGTGAACCCGCCGAAAGCCCGCGCTGCTCCGCATCGGTTTTAGGGAGGACACGTCACCCCTAACAGGGCGCTGTCTGGCAACCTTCGGTTGCCGTGCGGGAACGCTAATCAGAGCAAGCGGCTAAAGGAAAAAGGCAGAAAAGGGGTTACTCTAGAGGCGAGCGCACGTTGCCGAAGGGGAACCACATGGGCCTCAGTCCCTTAGCCAGTGTCCGGCCACGCGGCCGTCTTCCCCATGACGCGCGGGCGTGGTGCGGCCTCGATCTTCCCGACAATCGAAACGGCGGTGCCGCGTGAAGCCGCCACTGAGAATCAAGTCCGTGGGCACCAAGGTCAGCGCGGCGGAGTTCGCCGCGCTCGAGGAGCGCGCGCAGTCGGCGGGTCTGACTTTGTCGGAATGGGTTCGCGAAGTTCTCTTGTCCGCGCCGGCGGAGCCCGGCCCGGAAATGGGCGAGGTGGTTCTCGCGGAGTTGCTGGCGCTGCGCACGCTGTTTTTGAATCTCCAGTTCCGGCGGGTGGCCCACCCTTGACCTCGGCATTTCAGTCAGGGTGCTCCATCCTTCGCCTTTTTCTGGCGAAGAGTGGGTGGCCACAGATCTCGCCCGTGGGACCGGGAGGTAGAATCTTTCTGTCATGGCGAAAGGACTTGTCCGGTACCAGCAGTGCGGCTGTTTTCACTTTCTTACTTTCAGTTGTTATCGTCGGCAACCGCTATTGCAGGGTGGGGTAGCGTGCGCCGCCTTCGAGCAGGAGTTGGAGGCTGTGCGCTGCCGGTACCGCCTGGTTGTTGCCGGCTATGTTCTGATGCCCGAGCACGTGCATTTGCTGGTCGGCGAGCCGCAAAGGGGAACGTTGGCCGTGGCGCTTCAGGTCTTGAAGCAGCAGACGTCGCGCAGGCTGAAAGGACGGGGAGAGGTCCGGTTCTGGCAGAGGCGTTACTACGACTTCAATGTTCATAACGAAGAGAAAAGAGTGGAGAAGCTCCGCTATATGCACCGCAACCCAGTCAAGCGAGGGCCGGTCGAGAAGCCGGAAGACTGGGCGTGGTCGAGCTTTCGTCATTACGCAACAGGCCAACGCGGCGTGGTCGAGATTGAATCGCAATGGACCGCATTCCAGCGAGGAAATCAGCTACCTGAGCATCTTCGTTACGCCGCAAAGGACAGTTGAGTTTTGTACTCTCACCCTTTGCCAAAGAAAAGCGAAGGATGGGGCGCCCAGGTCAGTGGCGAGGACAGGGTGGGCCACCTGCCCGTGTCACCCTTCAAATCCTCAAGCACACCAAGCGCCGGATACAGATCACTGCGTTTTGATTTTGATTGGCGCATTGAAGCTGGCGATGTGATACTAGTCACACCAAGCGGCGACGACCGCGACAAATTACCTACAGCAGACGCAAGTCCCTGCTTTTCCAATTCGGTACACCGTTCCGTTGTGTCACAGAGTGGGATTGAGTACCCCTCAGGTGACCGTGGTCACGGCTTTCCCCCCGCCTTGGCTCGTAGAACTGAACCAGACATCGAACAGAATCGCGGCTGAACTACGCCATGCGTTTTGTTCCGACAACGGGAGGAACCGTGTCAGCATTCACACCGCCGCCGCTGCCCAGCGACGACAAAAGATGGAAGATCGTGAACGGCACCATGCGCAAAAATGGCTTTGCCCGTCACGCACTGATTGAAACGCTTCACACCGTTCAGTCTTCGTTCGGCTACCTGGACGACGACGCAATCACCTTTGTTGCCCGTTCCCTGCGCGTACCGCTGAGCCAGGCTTACGGGGTGGTGACTTTTTATCATTACTTCAGCCTCAAGCCTCCCGGAAAACACACTCTGACTGTCTGCGCGGGCACCGCCTGCTACATCAAGGGCGCTGACAAGCTGATTGCCACGGCAGAGAAACGCCTCGGCATTCCCCAGGGCCAGACCACCAGCGACGGCAAGATCAGCCTCATGGTGGCCCGTTGCGTGGGCGCATGCAGCCGCGCGCCGGTGGCGCTGAGCGACGGCGAAGTAGCCGGCGAAATGACCGGCGAGCAAATGCTCGAGCAGCTGGAAAGGTGGGCCGTTGAATGACAATTGAAGAGCTCGAACAAATTGCGCAAAGCGTCTCGCAGGAGAACGCCAAATTCGATTTCGAAGTCAACGTCTGCATGGACCTGGCCTGCGCCAGCCAAGGCGCTGAAAAGCTGCGCGACGCGCTGGTGAAGTCAGCTGAAGCACAAGGCAAGAATGTTCTCATCCGCCGCACCGGCTGCATGGGCCCCTGTTCGTCAGGCCCGCTGGTTCGCGTTGATCCGGACGATGTCCTCTACAAGCGCGTCAAGTCCGACAACGCGGAAGCGATCGTTTCCAGCCTGGGCGGCGAGCCTGTTCCCGAGTTGCAGTGCGATCTGAGCGATCACTTTGACAAGCAGGTTCGCGTGGTGCTTGAGAACGCCGGGCACATCGATCCGGAAAAGATCGACGACTACATCGCCCATGATGGCTACAAGGCTCTGCTCACCGCCCTCACCGAGATGACCCCCAACGGCGTGGTTCATCGCATCACCGAGAGCGGCCTGCGCGGGCGCGGCGGCGGCGGTTACCCTACCGGACTGAAGTGGGGAACGGTTGCCAAGGCCGGCGGCGACATGAAGTATGTGGTCTGCAACGGCGACGAGGGCGACCCCGGCGCGTTCATGGACCGCAGCGTGATGGAAGGCGACCCGCATCGTGTCATTGAAGGCATGGCCCTTGCCGCATACGCGGTCGGCGCCAGCAAGGGCTTCATCTACGTCCGCGCCGAGTATCCGGTTGCGGTAGCCCGGTTGACCACCGGAATCAGAGAAGCGCGCCGTCGCGGCCTGCTGGGAACCGGCATCTGCGGCACTACCTTCAGCTTCGACATTGAGATTCGCCTCGGCGCCGGAGCCTTTGTCTGCGGTGAAGAAACGGCTCTGCTGGCCTCCATTGAAGGCAAGCGCGGCACGCCCAAGCCACGGCCTCCGTATCCGGCGGTCAGCGGCCTGTTCGGCAAGCCCACGTTGATCAACAACGTTGAGACCTATGCCAACATCGCGCCCATCGTGCGCAATGGCGGCAAGTGGTTCGCCAACATGGGCTCGGACCGAAGCAAGGGCACCAAGGTCTTCGCGCTTACCGGCAAAATCACGCACACCGGCCTGGTTGAAGTGCCCATGGGCATCAAGCTCAGGGAGATCATCGAGGTCATCGGCGGTGGCGTACCGGACGGACACACCCTCAAGGCTGTGCAAACCGGTGGGCCTTCGGGCGGCTGCATTCCTGCCGAGATGCTCGACCTTGGCGTCAGCTACGACGCGCTCATGAAGGTCGGCTCCATCATGGGCTCCGGCGGCATGATCGTCATGGACGACACATCCTGCATGGTCAACGTGGCCCGCTTCTTCATCGAGTTCTGCATGACCGAGTCCTGCGGCAAGTGCATTCCCTGCCGCGCGGGCACAGCCCAGATGCATACCCTTCTGACGCGCATCTGCGAAGGCAGAGGCACGATGGAAGAACTGGACCTGCTGGTTGACCTTTGCGGAACCATCAAGGAAACCAGCCTCTGCGGCCTGGGCCAGACGGCGCCCAACCCGGTGCTGAGCACGCTCAAATACTTCAAAAATGAGTACATCGAGCACATCGTCAATAAACGCTGTCCGGCCGGCGTCTGCAATATTGAAGCAGCTGTGCCCGCAGTTCCCACGGAGGTGCTGGCATGAGCGACAACGTAGAAGTCAAGACGCTAATCATCGATGAGCAGGAAGTCAGTGCGCGGCGCGGCCAGACCATCCTTCAAGTCGCCCGGGAAAACGACATCAACATTCCCACCCTCTGCCACCTTGAAGGCCTCAGCAACATCGGCGCCTGCCGCCTCTGCCTGGTTGAGATCAAGGGCAGCAACAAGCTGCTCCCGGCCTGCGTCGCCACCGTGTACGAGGGTATGGAAGTCACCACCAACTCCGAGCGCCTGCAGCAGCACCGCAAGACGATTCTCGAGTTGCTCTTCGCCGAGCGCAACCATATTTGCGCGGTCTGTGTTTCCAACGGACACTGCGAATTGCAGACCATGGCGCAGGACCAGGGCTTGACCCATGTTCGCCTGCCCTATCGCAACCCGCAGCTGAACGTGGACGCCTCGCACGAGCGGTTTACCGTGGACCACAACCGCTGCATTCTTTGCACCCGCTGTGTCCGGGCCTGTGCCGAGATTGAAGGTGCGCACATCTGGGATGTGATGGGCCGCGGCATCAACTCAATGATCATCACTGACCTGCATCAGGACTGGGGAAGCTCGGCCTGCACCCGCTGTGGCAAGTGCGTACAGGTATGTCCCACCGGAGCCTTGTTTGACAAGAGCAAGATCGGCTCCGATCATCCCAAGTATCCCGATTTCCTGCCTTACCTGAATCTCATGAGGGAAGCGCAATGAGCAAACTGAAAGTTGCAACTGTGTGGCTCGATGGATGTTCCGGATGTCACATGTCGTTTCTCGACATGGACGAGCGGCTCCTCGAACTGGCTGAGCTGATCGATGTGGTCTACAGCCCCATCGTAGACGCCAAGGAATTTCCCGACGAAGTGGACATTGCGCTTGTCGAGGGGGCCGTGGCCTCGGTGGACGACGAAAAGAAGATCAAGAAGGTGCGCGCCCATTCGAAGATGCTGATCGCCATGGGCGATTGCGCGGTGGCGGGCAACGTGCCCTCCATGCGCAACCCCTTCGGCCCTGAAGCGATTCTGGACCGGGCCTACATTCAGAACGCCACGATCCAGCAGCAGATTCCCTGCGTCGTGGTGCCCAAGCTGCTCAAGGTGGTGCGACCCATCCACGAGTTTGTCAAAGTGGACGTATTCCTGCCCGGCTGTCCGCCTTCCGCTGACACATTTCACGCAGCGCTTACGGCGCTGGTAACTGGCGAGCCGCTGGATATTCCGGCCCTCACACGGTTTGGAGCGTAAGTCATGAGTCAGACCATTACGATTGACCCGGTTACACGCCTTGAAGGCCACGGCAAAATCACCATCCAGCTCAACGGCCGGGGCCAGGTAGAGGACGCGCATTTTCACGTAACCCAGGTGCGCGGGTTTGAGAAGTTCGCCGAAGGCCGGCCGTTCTATGAAATGCCCAGCCTGATGGCGCGCATCTGCGGCATCTGCCCGGTCTCGCACCTTATTGCTTCAGCCAAGGCCTGCGAAGCCATCATGGCCGTCCGGATTCCGCACACCGCCGCGCAGTTGCGGCGCATGCTGAACCTGGCCCAGATGGTGCAGTCGCACGCACTGAGCTTCTTCCATCTTTCGTCGCCCGATCTTTTGCTGGGCATGGAGTCGGACTCCGCCAAGCGCCACATCTTCGGCGTCGCAGCGGCCCATCCCGAACTCGGCCGCGCCGGCATCGGCCTGCGCCGTTTCGGCCAGCACATGATCGAACTGCTTGGCAACAAGCGCATCCATCCCGGATGGGTGGTGCCCGGCGGCGTCACGGAGCCCTTGTCTCCGGCTCACCGCGACGAGATCCTGGCCGGACTTCCTGAAGCCTATGCCAACCTCAAGTTGGCGATCACTGCCTACAAGAGCATCGCCGCCAGCTTCAAGGGTGAGATCGAGGTCTTCGCCAACTTCCCGTCGAACTACCTGGGCCTGATCAACGAAGACGAGTCCATCGAATTCACCGACGGCCTGCTTCGCCTGATCGATCCCAAGGGCAACATTATTGAAGACGGAATCGCCGCCCCCCGCTTCTCCGAGGTCATTGGCGAGGCTGTCGAGGACTACACCTACACCAAGTTCGTCTACTACAAGCCGCTTGGCTATGCCGAAGGCAGCTATCGGGTCGGGCCGCTGCCGCGCCTAAACATCGTCAAGTCCATGGGCACGCCGCTGGCCGATATCGAACTGGCCGAGTTCAAGCAGATATCCGCCGGGCCGATCGAGAGTTCCTTCCACTACCATCACGCACGCCTGGTCGAAGCGCTCTACGGCCTCGAAAAGATCGAGCAGATCCTCACCGATCCGTTGATCCTCGACAAGCACGTGCGCGCCACCGCAGGCGTCAACCGCCTTGAGGGCGCAGGCCAGATTGAAGCCCCGCGCGGCACGCTCTTCCACAACTACAAGGTGGACGAAGACGGCAAGATTACCTGGGCCAACCTCGTTGTCGCAACGGGCCACAACAACAACGCGATGAACAAAGGCGTTCTTCAATCGGCAAAGGCCTACGTCAAGGACGGCAAGTTCACTCCGGGCGCGCTCAACCGCATCGAGGCTGTGATCCGCACCTTCGATCCCTGCCTCAGTTGCTCCACGCATGCCTTCGGGCAGATGCCGCTGGCCATGACCATTGTCAATGCCGATGGCGAAGTGGTCGACACGTTGATCCGGTAATAATCGAAGCAGAACAGAGAGCCCCACCCTAGCCGCGCATCAATTTTGCGGCTTGGGTGGGGTTATTACTTTAAGCTGGATGAGTTGAATCAACCTGCCAACATTCGATGCCTCATCCTCGCCTGCGGCAACACGCTGCGCAGCGATGACGGCGTGGGCCCTTGGCTTGCTCGATGGGCAGAAGAGCGCTTCAGGTCCGAACCCTCGGTGCGCATCGTCTCCCGCCAGCAGTGGACGCCCGAACTCGCCGAAGAGATCGCCCAATCCGAGTCGGTCCTCTTCATCGACTGTTCGGTCCATTCAGACCCCGGCTCGGTAGAGCTCAATCCGGTCGTCCCGGCTTCGTGCACGGAGGGTCTTGCCACGCACCATGTTGGCGCAGCAGAACTGCTCGCCCTCAGTTTCGAACTCTACAATTCCCTGCCCCAGAACGCCATGCAGCTTATGGTTGGCGCAGGCTCCACGGAGCTGGGCGAGACCTTCAGCGGGCAGGTGGCCGCAGCTCTTCCGCAGGCGTGCAGCCTGATCGAAGAGACTGTTGCAAGCCAACTCGGGAACATTTCCGGCCCACGCGGTGTCTGAGAGAGTGTAGCCAAATCAACAGCTTCGCGCCCGACTCACGCTTGACTCGCCACCGTACGCTCTTCGTTCGCCAAGGGGGCTCTCTGTGCTTGAACTGCGCCGTGTCACCAAGACCTTCTCGGGGATTCCCGCTGTAGACGATGTCAGCTTTTGCGCCCGCCCCGGAGAAGTCACCGGATACCTGGGCCCCAACGGCTCGGGCAAATCCACCACCATGAAGATGATCACCGGTCTCATCGAGATCACCCAGGGCCACATCCTCTTCGAAGGCAAACTCATCCAGGATGACCTGATCGCATTCAGGCGCCGCATGGGTTATGTGCCCGAAGAGCCCTACCTCTATAACCATTTATCCGGCGCCGAATACCTGGAGATGGTCTCGCAACTCCGTAATTTGCCGCAACGCGAATCCGCGGAACGCATTGATGGCCTGTTGCGCCTGCTCTCGCTCTACGACGATCGCCACGCATCCATCTCCGGCTACTCGAAAGGCATGCGCCAGAAGGTCCTCATCGCCGCGGCCCTTCTGCACAACCCTGAACTGATTCTCCTCGACGAGCCTTTTTCCGGACTCGACGTTGGTTCCGCGCTTGTTTTGCGCAGCCTCATTCAGGAGCTTGCCTCGCGCGGCAAGGTAGTCGTCTTCAGTTCCCACGAGCTCGATACCGTCGAGCGCGTATGCACTCGCGTCGTCATTCTTCACCGCGGCAAGCTGGTGGCCGACGACTCTATCGTGCGCCTACGCTCGCTGATGGAGCTGCCCACGCTCGAAGCCATTTTCTCGCAGCTAGCCGTCGAGCAGGACACCGACTCCATGGCGCGCCAGATCGCGGACCTGATCCATGCGTAAGCTATTCGAGTTGGTGCCACTCGAGGTCCGCGTTCTTTACCGGCAATTTCTGCTGCGCGTCATCGACCTTGAAGCCCTGTCGATTGAAGCTGACATACCCAGGTTTCTCGGGCAGTTTGCGGGCGTACTCATCATGCTCAGCATCATTCATGCTGTCCGCATCTGTTTATTCTTCGGCGCAGAACCATGGCAGACCGAACAGCATCTGATCGCGACCATGATGCTGATAGCCGGGCTGATTATTGTCGTCAGTTGGGATGCCACGTTCCCCGACCGGCGCGACGTAATGGTGCTGTCGCCCCTCCCTATAGCGCCGCACACCATCCTCATTGCCAAAGTCGGAACCTCGTGCGCGATATTGGGCCTTGCCATCCTTGCTTTGAACTGCTTCTCCGGACTGGTGTGCCCATTGTTCCTCGGAGCGCAGCACGGCACCATTTTCGGATTGCTTCAGCCCTTGGCGGCCTATTGGTTCACAATGGTCGCCGCCGTCGCTTTCCTCTATTGCTCCGTGCTCACCTTGCAGGGATTCACGGCCCTCCTGCTCACCCGCCGCCTCTTTCTGCGTCTCTCCGCTGTTTTGCAACTCACCGCCTTCGGGCTTTTTCTCGGCGTGTATTTTATGCAGGGGATGATCGCAAATTCGGCGGCGATGGCTGCCCCTGAGAACCGGGCGATCCTGGACTGGTCGCCCTCCTTCTGGTTCTTTGCGCTCTTCAATCAATTGAACGGTTCGCTACCCGCGGAACTTGCATGGCTGGCCCGGCGGGCATGGATCGGCCTCGGTATCGTGATATTCGGAGCGGCCGCTTCCCTGCTTCTCTGTTACATGCGCACCATGAAGAAGACAGTCGAGGAGCCGGACCTTGTTCCTGGGGCGCATGGCTTGCATTTGACGCCGCGTTTCGGGAGCCTGCTGCAAACTGCAATCGTGCTTTTCAGCTTCCGGTCGCTGACGCGGAGCCGCCAGCATCGCGTTATCTTCGCCTTCTATCTGGCAGTAGTGTTCGCCCTCGGCATCTCCCTGCTGCGGGACGAGATGCCGGCACACGCGCCCATTCCCGTATCTCCGGATCTGCTTATCTCAACGTTGATGATGATGAGCTTTGCGGTCTTCGGACTCCGCAGCGTGATCCAGTTGCCCATTTCGCTTACCGCCAACTGGGTCTTGCGCACCACTCAGCTTTCCTCGCCGGTAAAGTACATCGACGCTACCCGGCGCTCGCTGCTGGTCCTCTCTGTCGTCCCGGCCTGGGTTGTCTCGGTCTTTTTATCGATTCCCTTTCGGCCGCTCGGCTACGTTGCAGCTCACCTCGCGGTTCTGGCCCTCTATGGATGGGTGCTTGCCGAGCTCGGCCTGATTGGCTTTTATAAGGTGCCGTTCACCTGCTCCTACCTGCCCGGCAAATCGAATATCCAATACGTATTTTGGGGCGTCCTGGTGGTGTTGCTCGTCGTGGTCACAGCGATCGCCGAGCTGGAACAGCGCGCCTTCGGCGATCCAATCCGCCTTTCAAGTTTGTTGCTCGGCTTCGCAGCTTTAGCCGTCGGGCTATTAGCATTCAATCGTCGGCAGGCAAAGTCCGCTGTTCTTAACTTTGAGGAACTCCCTGAGGAATTGATCACCACCCTGGGGCTCATCTCACCGCTGCCTGAAAAGATCAACACATCGAGCTCAGCGTCTTGAGCGAGTTGCCGTTTGGCGCAGCAGGCACGGAGCGCCGCGCAAAAACAGAATGGCGGCCGCTCCAGGGGAGCAACCGCCGTCTGTTGTTTCCATTTGCCGTGACGTCTAGAACGCAGCCACCGTCTGACGCAGGCTGTAGGAGCTGAGCGTCTTGATGTAGTTGCCGCGGTCGAAGGGTGAGGTGTCAGGCACGGAGCGCCGGCTCAGGCAGCCGCGCATCTCCCAGAGAGACGTGTATTCCCGCTTCTCAAGCCAGTAGCGCAGGTCGGCCAGCACACGGCCGATATGCTCGATGCCGTGAATGTGGATTGCCGAACACATCATCGAAACCCCAGCTCCTGCCATGATGCACTTCAACACGTCTTCAGCCGAATGCACGCCGCCCGTGATTGCGAGATCGGCATTCATGTGGCCGTAGAGAATTGCCGCCCAATGCAGCCGCGGTAATAGCTCCGACGGTGTTGAGAAGTGCAGAGTGGGCCTGACCTCAAGCGTCTCGATGTCGAAGTCCGGCTGGTAGAAGCGGTTGAATAGCACCACGCCGCGCGCGCCCGAATCCTCAAGCCGCGCAACAAGATGCGGCACAGAGGTAAAGGACTGCGAGAGCTTTACAGCCACCGGAACCTTGACAGCCTGACAAACGCTGTCAACCAGCTCAAGCAGTTGCAGTTCGAGTTCCGCGGATGTTTGGCTCTTGTCCGTAGCCAGCGCGTAGGTGTTCAGTTCGATAGCGTCGGCGCCTGCCTGCTCCATGTCTTTCGCATAGCGCACCCAGCCGCCCGTCGTAGCTCCATTGAGGCTGGCCATGATGGGAATCTTGACCGCGGCCTTTGAGCGCCGCAGGTGCTCGAGATAAACCTCGTGCGTCATGCGGTAGTCGCTCAGGTCGGGCAGGTAGCCGAGAGACTCTGCAAAGGACTCGGTGCCTCGCGAAAGGTCCTCATCCAGAGCCCGGGACTCCAGCGCCAACTGCTCCTCGAAGAGCGAGGTCAGTACGATCGCCGAAGCGCCCGACTCTTCCATGCGGCAGACATTGTCAATCGACTCTGAGAGCGGCGTGGATGAAACCACGATTGGGCCATTCAGTTTCAGACCCAGGTACTGTGTTGAAAAATCTATCATTCCTCACCTCCGGCAGCCACGGCCGCCGTCTTCTCTTCAGGCTTTTCTTCAGGTGCGATGTGCGGTGTCTCTCCGCGGCCGGGCATGGCAGCCCGAGCGGAGTATACGCGCCACTGGCGCTCAACGTCGTCTTGAGCTTCAACCAGCAGCTTGGCCGCCAGTTCAGGATTGCTGCGTGCCAGCATGGTGTAGCGGGCTTCGCGATACGTGTACTCCTTGAGCCGGATTGAGGGCGCCTTCGAATCGAGCTGGAAGGGGTTCTTGCCCGTCTCGCGGAGTGCAGGGTTGTAGCGCATCAGCGGCCAGTAACCGGCCTGCACGGCCAGCTTCTGCTGCTCAAGCCCGTGCACCAAGTCGTAGCCGTGCGCGATGCAGCTGGAGTAAGCGATGATGAGCGACGGCCCGTCGTGCGCCTCGGCCTCCTGGAAGGCCTTGACCGTGTGACTGTCGTTGCCGCCAATCGCCACCTGCGCCACATAAACCGAACCGTAACTCACGGCTTCCATGGCCAGGTCTTTTCTGCTGTTTGATTTTCCGCTGGCGGCAAACTTGGCCACTGCGCCGCGCGGCGTCGCTTTGGACATCTGGCCGCCGGTGTTCGAGTAGACCTCGGTATCCAGCACCAGCACGTTTACGTTCTTGCCGGAACCGAGTACGTGATCCAATCCGCCGAAGCCGATGTCGAAGGCCCAGCCGTCGCCGCCCAGAATCCACACACTCTTGCGAACCAGCCCGTCAACAATCGCCAACAGGTTGCGCGCATCTGAGGTGTCGTTCCCGGCTAGCTTCTCGCGCACAATCTTTACGCGCTCGCGCTGCTGATTGATTTCGGTCTCGGTGGTCTGCGGTGCGTGAAGCAGCTCCGCAGCCAACTCAGGACCAATCTCGGCAGCCAGGCGCGTTACCAGCAACTCAGCAAATTCTTTCTGCTGGTCGAGCGCGGTTCTCATGCCGAAGCCGAACTCGGCATTGTCTTCAAACAGCGAGTTGGCCCACGTCGGACCGCGTCCCTGCTTGTTGCTGGTGTAAGGCGTAGTGGGCAGGTTGCCGCCATAGATCGACGAGCAGCCCGTCGCGTTGGCGATATAGAGCCGGTCGCCGAACAGTTGGGTCAGCAGCTTGATGTACGCCGTTTCGCCGCAGCCCGCGCAGGCACCGGAGAACTCAAACAGCGGTTCGAGCAACTGGATGTCCTTCACCTGCGTGTGCGACAGCTTGGAGCGGTCCACTTCAGGCAGGTTCAGGAAGAAGTCCCAGTTGTTGCGCTCTGCTTCGCGCAGCGGCGGCTGGGGCGCCATGTTGATGGCCTTCTTGCCGGCGTCGCTCTTGTTCTTTACCGGGCAAATCTCCACGCAAACCGCGCAGCCGGTGCAATCTTCAGGAGCAACCTGCAGCGTGTAGCGATCCTGCTCCATGCCCTTCCACTTGGGCTTGGCCCATTGGAATGTTGCCGGAGCCTTGTCTGCAAGCTCGGGGCTGTAGACCTTGGCGCGAATCACGGCGTGCGGGCAAACCATAACGCACTTGCCGCACTGGATGCACAGGTCCTTGTCCCATACCGGAATGAAGTCTGCAATGTTGCGCTTCTCGTAGGCAGCCGTGCCTGTCGGGAAGGCGCCCCCGGCGGGAATTGCGCTCACCGGCAGCAGGTCGCCATGACCGGCCGCGATCTGGCCCAGCACGTTGCGAACAAAATCAGGAGCCTTGCTCGAAATGGACGGAATCAGGTCGAACTCTGAGGTTGCCGCGCTGGGAAGCTCGACTTTCTCCAGGTGAGCCAGGGCCGCGTCAACGGCGGCAAAGTTCTTGGTAACCACCGCTTCGCCGCGCTTGCCGTAGGTTTTCTTGATGGCCTTCTTGATCTGCGCAATGGCTTCGTCGCGCGGCAACACGCCGCTGATGGCAAAGAAGCAGGCTTGCATGATGGTGTTGATGCGCGTTCCCATGCCGGCTTCGCGCGCCACCTGGTTGCCGTCGATCACGTAGAACTCGATCTTCTTGGCCAGCATCTCCTGCTGCGTGGTCTTGGGCAGGTGCGCCCAGACTTCGGATGCCGGATAAGGCGAATTGAGCAGGAACACCGCACCCGGCATGGCCGCTTCAACCACGTTCATCTTCTCAAGGAAGCTGAAGTTGTGGCAGGCCACAAAACTGGCGCGCGTGATGAGATACGAGGACCGGATCGGGTTGGGACCAAACCGCAGGTGCGAGGTGGTCATCGAGCCGGACTTCTTCGAGTCGTACACAAAGTAGCCCTGCGCGTAGTTCGGCGTCTCGCTGCCGATGATCTTGATTGAGTTCTTGTTCGCGCCCACGGTGCCGTCGGAGCCCAGCCCGTAGAACAGCGCGCGCACCGTCTTCGGATCTTCGGTGTGAAAGTTCGGATCGTAGTCCAGGCTTGAATGGCTCACATCGTCGTTGATGCCGATGGTGAAGCGGTTCTTCGGGGCAGGCTTTGAAAGCTCGTCGAAGACGCCCTTGACCATGGCCGGCGTAAATTCCTTCGAGGACAATCCGTAGCGGCCGCCGATAACCGTCGGCTTGGCGGCAAAAGGCAGCATGGCAGCGTTCTCGGCCAGAACGGTAACGATGTCCTGGTAGAGCGGCTCGCCCATTCCGCCCGGTTCCTTGCAGCGGTCAAGAACCGCAATCGACTTAACGGTCTTGGGCAGCGCGTTCAGGAAAGCGCTGGCGTCGAACGGCCTGTAGAGCCGAACCTTCAGCACACCGATCTTTTCGCCCTGCTTGTTCAACGCGTCCACGGCTTCTTCAGCCACTTCAGCGCCGGAGCCCATCAGCACAATCACGCGCTCGGCATCGGGCGCGCCGTAGTAATCGAACAGGCGATACGCGCGGCCGGTCTGCTTGGCAAAGCGGTCCATCACGTTCTGCACGATGCCCGGAACAGCAAGGTGGTATGGTGTGCATGCTTCGCGAGCCTGGAAGAACACGTCGGGGTTCTGCGCCGTGCCGCGAATCATCGGACGATCGGAGCTGAGCGCGTTCTTGCGGAACTGGGTTACGTACTTTTCGTCCAGCAGCGCGCGGATCGTCTCGTCGCTAATGGGCAGAATCTTGCCCACTTCGTGCGAAGTGCGGAACCCGTCGAAGAAGTGGATGAACGGAATGCGCGACTCGAGGCTGGCAATCTGTGCCACCAGCGCCATGTCGGCAACTTCCTGAACAGAGTTGGAAGCCAGCATGGCCCAACCCGTCGAGCGGCAGGCCATCACGTCGGAGTGGTCGCCGAAGATCGAAAGCGCGTGGGTTGCCAGCGTGCGAGCCGTCACATGCATGGTTGCCGGGGTAAGTTCACCGGCAATCTTGAACATGTTGGGGATCATCAGCAGCAAGCCCTGCGAAGCTGTAAAAGTAGTACCGAAAGCGCCCGCCTGCAGCGCCCCATGCAGCGCGCCAGCCGCGCCGCCCTCACTCTGAAGTTCTTCAACGATGGGCAATGCGCCCCAAATGTTTTTCTTTCCCTCTGAGCGCCACTGATCGGCCCACTCGGCCATCGGCGACGAGGGGGTAATCGGGTAAATAGCGACGACTTCGGAGAGACGATAGGCAACCGAGGCGGCTGCCTCGTTCCCATCGAGAATTACCATCTTTTGTTCACTCATTCCCTTTGCCTCATAGCGCGGCCTGCTGCAGATCAACCGCTATGCTGAGTGTCTTCTGTGGGAGGGGGGTAGCAGCAGTGACGTCAGACACAGGGTGGATACCGAATCCCGCATTATGGAATAATGTTCATATAATGAACAATCATTTAATCTTCTAAATTCCCGTTACCACTTCTACCCGAAAGCGAGGAGAATACCGAGCCCCGGTGCCCCAACACCCTGCAGGTTCATCGCAGTAAGGGCGGGATACCTCGAAGCCAAATACAGGTGAGCAAATCCAGTTCCTCGCCCCATCTACACCGGCAGCGCACTGACCTTCGGCATCCATTCCCTGCCGAACGCCTGATTGCTGGTAGAGTCAGTGCGAACTCGAAACCGGCAAAACAAAGCCCTTTTCACGGAAAAGTGAGAGGCAGATGCGAACAACTTCAGCGTCCAACTCGGTTCCAGCCTGCTTTTCAATCTCCCTCAACGCGACTTCCAATCCAAGTCCCCGGCGATAGGGGCGGCTTGAGGCCATGGCTTCCACGATATCGGCGACGGCCAGGATTCGTGCGCCAAGGAGGATCTCGTCGCCTTTCAAGCCTCTTGGGTACCCTGAACCGTCGAGCCGCTCATGATGCTGGCGAACTCCTTCAGCGATTGGCCAATAGAAGGGGACGTCCTTCAGTATCCGATAGCCCGTCTCCGGATGTTCCTTGATCATGGCCCATTCTGCAGGACTGAGCTGGGTGGGCTTAGTGAGTATCTCTGCCGGGATGGATATCTTGCCGATATCATGTACGAGACCCGTAACCTTTATGGCCTGGACCCGGTCCTCCGGCCAGTCGAGTTCTTTGGCGATGGCGCAGGCAATCTGGGCCACGCGCTCCTGGTGTCCTGCGGTGTAGGGGTCGCGCATTTCAAATGCAGTGGTGACGGCTGCCACGGTGGCCGACAATGCTCTCGATAGCTCTTTTTGCACTCTATCGCGCTCAAGCCGCTCGGCATTGAGCCGCTCTTCCTGCTTGAGATTGTAGAGGCCGATGCCAATCTCCTCGGCGAGGTGGGTAAAGGCGTCAGTCACGATTGGCCCGAATGCAAAAGTGCGCGAGGAATAAACGGCGATTACCCCTCTGCGCTCATCGCCAACCAGGAAGGGTACGGTAATTGAGGAGCGAATATTCTCTCTAGCGGCTTTCTCGCGCCAGGGTGCGAAGAGTATGTCGGTTTCCGTATCTTCCATCACCTGGACAGTATCGGTGCGATAGGCAATCCCGGTTGGACCCTGGCCGGACCGCCGCTCCTCGT
Source organism: uncultured Acidobacteriaceae bacterium (assembly GCA_903911925.1). Lineage (GTDB taxonomy): Bacteria > Acidobacteriota > Terriglobia > Terriglobales > Acidobacteriaceae > Telmatobacter. The sequence continues at coordinate 8,799 of CAIWFH010000021.1, read as the reverse complement.
CCCAGCTCACTTCCAGGCCGTCCACATAACGGAGAGAGGGCCCGGCGGCGCCCTCGAATTGAATCAATTTCCCCTTGCCATCATCGGAAAATCCCACCCATGCCAGCACAAAGATGGAATCGCGTGTTATGGCCTCGCAGATTTCCTGCAGAAGGCTGGCCGAGGAGCGCGCCCGGCCCAGCGCCAAGGCCGCACTGGCATAGGCCCGCAGAGCCCACCTCTTGGTTTCCAGGCGGCGCTCGCGATCTTCAAGGTCCGAGACATCGCGAAATATGCCGATGATCAGTTGGCGGTTGTCCGCTTCGAACGGCAGGGAGGAGGAGATTGAGACCGGGATGACGCTGCCGTCTTTCCGCTGCAGGTGGTACCCGTCGAAGATTCTCGGCCCCTGGGCCGCCGATTGCTGGAATTCAGCCTGAACCGGCGCGCGATCACCTACCGGGTGAAGCTGGCTCTGTTGCATCCCGATCAATTCCTGGCGGCTGTAGCCTGTTAGCCTCTCAGCAGCAGGATTGGCCTCGATCAATTGCCCGGACCGGCAATCCCCGACGATCATTCCGTCGCGGGCAAATTCCCAACCCAATTCCAGCAGGCGGCTCAGTTGCGGGGCGGTCTGATCTTCGGACATTCTCAGCCTCGGGTCGGAGTCGGACCATACAGATCCAGGATTAGCCTTGTCAAGGAAATACTCTTCCCGGCAGTCTCTGGAGATTCTGACTCTGTTAGGTCACACTGGGATAGACAAAGCAAGTGATCTACCCATGCATGGCTCTTGCCGCGCCTTTGTCGGGCCCACTCATCGCGGCACTAGTGTGATACCACGAAGCCAAATGTAGGTACGCGAATCCAGTGCCATTTCCCCTTTACTTCAGCAACGCCGCCACCTTCGGCATCCACTCGCTGATGGGAATCTTCTGCGGACAGGCATCCTCGCAGAGACCACACTCGATGCACTCGCCCGCCCGCTGCGACTCATTCAAAAACACCTGGTACTTGAACTTTGCCGTCGGCTCATCGTCAAACAGCTTGGCATAATTGAAAATCTCAAAATTGGCGGGTATGTTGAGTCCATTTGGACAAGGCATGCAGTAGTTGCACCGTGTGCAGGGGATGACGGTCCGCGCCTGGTACATCTCCCGCGCTTTCGCGATCAGCGCCTGATCCGCCTCTTCAAATGACCCCACGCGCGACCTGCCGGCAAAGGCGAGATTCTCTTCCACCTGTCCGAAGGTGCTCATGCCGCTCAGAACCGTAGAGACTTCGGGCTGATCCCAAAGCCACTGCAACGCCCACTCAGCCGGAGAGCGCTTTACTGCGAACGCGTCCATTGCCTCGCACACGTCCTTCGGCGGATCGGCCAGCCGCCCGCCCATCAGCGGCTCCATCACCACCACGGCCAGGCCCATCTCCGCCGCGAGTTTCAACCCGCGATTCCCTGCCTGGCTTTCTGTATCCATGTAGTTGAATTGAATCTGGCAGAACTCCCACAGGTCGCTGCCCTTCACAATCTCTTCAAAGGCCTCATACCCGTCGTGAAACGAGAAACCCAGATGCCGGATGCGCCCATCGGCAAGCGCTGCCTTAGCCCGCTCAAGCAAGCCGTGCTTCAGCACCACGTCGTGCCAGCGGCTCTTGCCCAGCGCGTGCAGCAGATAAAAGTCGATGTGTGCGGTCTGCAACTTCGCCAGTTGTTCATTCAACAAACGATCAAAGTCTTCGCCGCAGGTCACCTGCCACACAGGCAGTTTGGTGGCCAGCTTCACCTTGTCGCGATAGCCATCTTTGAGCGCCTTGCCCACCACGATCTCACTCTGGCCGCCGTGATACGGATAGGCCGTGTCGAGGTAATTCACCCCGCAGTCGATGGCGTAGCGAACCATCCGCACTGCTTCCTCTTCCACAATGTTGGGGCTCATCCGGTTCCCATCCACGGTAGGAAAACGCATGCACCCGAAACCCAGCGCCGAAACTTCCCAATCCAGCTTTCCAAACTTGCGATATTGCATGGCCGTTCTCTCTTCCCCAATTCAAATCAAGATTCTACTCTCGGCATCGCCCTGCAAGACTTTCAGAACCGCACTGGCAACCGCGGCACTTCCCATAGGGCCCGCGGCCTGTTGATTCTTCCCCGTCATCTCCAAAACAAGCCGGTGGACTCTTACCGCGAGCGCCGCCATCTGCACCGGATAACCCGGCAGGCTCCCCGGCGGAAACAAGTCTCTGTTCTCTGCAAGAAAGGCTGCCGCTGCCCTCAAGCTTCGCGCTTCCTCGCGGCCTTCTTCACCTTTGTAGGTAAACACCCACTCTTTCACGCGCCGCGCAATCTCCGGCTGTGTCTCAATGTCAACCAGAACTCCCGTTGCCGCAAAGACCCGGCAATCATAATCGCGGCAGGCTTGCGGCCGGTCCTCGTAAATTGAGCATTCATTGTTCACAAACATGGGGCACTGCCCCTGGTCACCGTAGCCCATCAGCACATGTCCCTTGGGCAGGCCCGGGGCGGGAAACAGCAGCGCGCGGGGAATCCGCCGGAGTGTCTGCGTTTCTTCTGGCTTTATATGGATGAACATCGACGACCGGCAGCAACCTCGGCAGGCGTCGCAGGGAACGTCAGCGCCGCCATCTCCCGATCGAAGCGAAACCTCAGCGCCGTGAAGCCAATGGGAGAAATCCCCGGCAGCCACCGGGAGCGATTCGTCGGGAGCGCGGTCCACTTTTGCCATTTTTCTGCTCATCTCGTATCCCGGTACCCTACCGCGAACATCCCGGCAAGCCCCTTGCGCTCATGCCTTCAAACCCTGAACCAATGCTTCCCATTCAGCCTCAAGCTCAGCTCGGTAGAACTTCCGTCCCGCACGGTCGTACCAGTAATCCGCGTTCCCAGCCTTGCCCTCCTTGCGATGCAGATAAGCGTGTACGGCCATCCCTTCGGGCGTCTCCAACTCATCCACAAGCGCATGTGCCTGGATCCAGTCCCCTTTCGCATCCCACCACAATGCCGCCAGCGGAGCGCCGAGACCCTCCGGCGGGAACTCGCGCGAGAGACTCGCCTTGAAATTCAGCCCGTCCATATAACCTCCTCAGCCCCCTTCCTGCTTTAATCCGAATCGCGAACTAGAAACGCAATAGATAACTGAACTTGACGAAGACCTGCCGGTCCGTTGAGGTACCCGGCAGCGTCGTTGCCGTGTACTGCGGATTTGCCGCCTCATCGTAGTTCACATTTTGAAACGTGTCCGCGTAGCCAACGTAGAGCGCGGTTCCAGGATGCGGCATGTACGTAAACAGCAGCGTAGTATCCGCCTGCTTCGCGTAAGAGCTTGACACGAGGTCCGCGTTCGGCAGCAGCGCGGTGTAGTCAAAGATCGCCCTGAACGAATAATCCCGATTGAACTGATAGTTGATCTTCGAGCGAATCAGGTGGTTGGTAAAAACGTCACCTGTAGGCAGCGAGGGCGCCGGCGCATCCGTTCCGGTAGCCAGCCGCGTGTAGTAGTAGATCTGGTCGAGGCGCAGGTGGGTGTGCGGCCGAAGAGTCAGCGTGGCCGACGCGTTGTTTGCGTCGCCCAAAAATGGCAGTACGCCCGCCGCGGGATAGTAATTCGGCTGCTTGCCCAGAGAATAGTTTGCGCTCAATTGCAGCCATCTGTACCACGAAGTACCCAACGAGATGTTCGTAGAACTCTCGTGAAACCCTATATCCTGATACAGTTCGAATGACTCATGACGGCTGAAGCTCAACGAAGTCAGCTTGGGCAGTGTAATCGAGAAACCAGGCCAGAACATCCAGTTCTGCAGTCGGCCCTGGTGGTCGTAGTTCAGCGCCGCATACGTGCTTGGACCGTATGCCAGCAGTTGGTGGCCGGCCGATGGCTTCCATTGATAGTTATAGAGTGCTTCCCACCACCGAATGTCCGTTCGATCGAGGTAACCGAGCGTTGCAACCAAATCGGGGCCGCGGTCCGTAAAATAAGTAAAAAAATTCGTGTGCGTATCGTTCTTGCTCAAGCCGGCTACGTATCCGGTATCCGCCAGATAGCCGCGATCCGGACCGTGTGTCTGTGTCGCTGTGGCCTGGCCAATTGCCGACCAGTTATTCGGCCCAAGGTAACGCACGTCCAGAGACCCAACGCGATTCGACGTCGAGTCGAAAGTGGTGTTGCTGAGGAACATGCCCACGTGCGACTGGTGGCCGAATTCCCGCTCTCCGCGAAATACCGTATCCAGCGCACGCTGCCCATGGCCCGTCACGCCCTGCGCCAGAACCTCGCCGGGCGCGCGGTCGTCTGCAATCAGTCCGCCCAGGCCCCAACGGCCCATCGCTCCGGTGATCTTTACGCCAAGCTGAGGATCGACAATTCGCCGCGAAAAAAACAACTGCTCCGGCATCGAGAAAATTGACGCATTCTCTAGAAAGAACGGCCGCCGTTCAGGGAAGATAACCTCGTAGCGCTGATTTACCTGCACTTTCGGATCGTCGGAACCAATCTCGCTGAAGTCCGGGTTCAGGGCCACATCCAGCGTAAGTGCGTCATGGATGACGGCCTTCGCATCCAGCCCCAGGTGGTTCTCGGTTTGAAGCATGAACCCATTGGTCGTGTCCAGGTAGTTGTCACGCGAGTAGAGAGCGTAAGGGATCAGTTGGATGTTGCGGCCGGCTGAGATATTTGCGTCGATTGAAACCGGAGCGAACTGGCCCACAAACTGCGGATCGCGTTTGTGGCTCACAAAAGGCCACAAAGCGAATTCGTTGGTGCGCATGATCAAGCGGCCCAGCGCGATGCTCCAGTTCTGCTGTTCGGCGTGCGGAAAGCGCAGGCTGCGAAATGGAATCGTCTCCAGAACCGCATAGCCGTCTTTTGTAATTCGCCCGTCGGAGTACCAGAGTGTCTCCCAACTCGAGTCGTCGCCGATACCGTCCGTCGTGCGGCCGTCATATTGAACGCCGTAGGGATTCACATCGAACCAATACGCGTGCTTGTGATCCTGAAAGGTGTCGATAATGATCGTCACCCGATCATCGGCGCCAATCAACTTGCGCGGAGCGACGCGTGCGCGAATCTGCGATGGATCGTCTTTGCAAATCCAGCCCACGTACAGGTTCTTGCTGTCATACGAGAGATACGCCGTCGTTGCCTGGCTGATGGGCGCTCCGTCGTGGGGATCGTACTGCTTGAAGTCGGTAACTACCATCTCAGCTTCGCGCGGCGTACCGTCAATAAAATCGGAGAGCTTGGGCGCTCGATCTACATGCGGAATATGGAGCGGCTGCGGCTCCAGGACCTCCTGCCTTGACGCTGACGAAGAAAGCGCGAGCAAGCCAGCCCCCGCGACAATCAGCGCAACTCGCAACTTCAATGAGCGAAACAGGAGCAAACGAATCATCGGACCTCGAATTTTGGGAATAGCACACGTTCGCGACTCGCCGCAAACAGAAAATCGAACGTCCCCAGTCTAACAACTTGCTGCGATTGTGGTTGTTCGCCAGGGTTGAGTCTTTTGAGCCCTCTACCTCCTCCATTCCACGCCGCTGGAGGTCGAAATCTGCGTGATTTAGATCACATCCAGAATCCACGCCCGCTGATACAAGTGAATTGTCGCTCCGATAAAGAGAACAGGACGGGGGTCCTTCAGGAAGGCTCGGAAGGGCTCGGCGGGAATCCTGCCGGTCTCCCGCCGGCAGGGGTAGGTCATGCTGGTGCGTGACGCAACCGATCAGAAGATCAGGATTTGCGGCTTTAGGCTGAGTCATCGTATACTGAACTACGACCAATATGGTCGTAGTTTTACCGGGTTCTGCCCTTCCGGCGACCCATCGGAGTGCGGGCTTTGAGCGTGTTGAGCGAACTGAATGTCGGCGAAACCGGGGTGCTGATCGCACTCGATCTCCCAGAATCTGTCCAGAACCACCTGATGCATATGGGCTTTGTTCCCGATGCCCTGGTTACCGCCCTGCGCCGCGCCCCCGCCGGCGACCCCACAGTTTATGGCGTCGATGGCATGGAGATTGCCCTGCGGCACGAGACTGCCGGGGCCATCCGCGTCAGGTCCACCGACACTGAGAGCCCCGAAAACACCGAGATTCCTGACTTCCTGGAGGCCGCGCGATGAGCGAGTGCTGCGCACCTCCGGCCTATGAGCCCCCCGTCAATCCGCCCCCACCCGGCGAACTCAGCGCCGTAGTCCTCATCGGGCCCCCAAACTCCGGCAAGTCCACTCTTTTCAACCGCCTCACCGGCCTGCGCCAAAAGGTGGCCAACTACCCCGGCGTCACAGTCGAGCAGCACATGGGCCTCATGGCCGGCGTGGGACGCGAAGACCTCACCCTCATCGACCTGCCCGGCATCTACTCGCTCAGCCCGTTCTCAGAGGATGCCCGCGTTTCAATCGATGTGCTGCGCGGCAAGATGCCCGGCACACCCAAACCGGACGCCGTCCTTCTGGTTCTTGATTCCCTGCACCTTACGCGCCAGTTGATGCTCGCAGCGCCGGTACTGGCGGTTGGCTTGCCCACGCTGATTCTGCTCAACATGACCGACCTGATGGAGTCTCGCGGCGGCCACATTGACCCTCTCAAGCTGGCCCGCGAACTCGGCGCCCCCGTTGCCCAGATCAGCGCCGTCCACGGCACCGGCCTTGAAGCTGTCCCGCTCTTTCTCAATCAGCACACGCAGCGCACCGTGGCACAGCCTCTCACGCTTCCCGTTATCGGCAACGCCGCCAGCACTCACACCTGGGCCGCGCAGGTCAGCCGCCGCACCGGCTATCGCGCCCCGCTCTCGCAGGAAAACAGCCGCAGGATCGACAACCTGCTGCTGCACCGCATCTGGGGACCGCTGCTCTTTCTGGCTGTTGTCATCGGCGTCTTTGAGGTGGTGTTTTCAGTCGGCCAGCCGCTTTCTGACGGCTTTGGAGACATCCTGGCCCGTATGGGCAGCCTCGTCCGCCCCTTTCTGCCCGCCGGCTGGATTCAGTCGCTGCTTCTTGACGGCGCATGGAAAGGCATCTCTTCCGTACTCGTCTTTCTCCCCCAGATACTGCTTCTCTTCCTCTTCATCGGAATCCTTGAAGACTCCGGCTACCTGGCTCGCGCCGCACTCATCGCCGACCGCGTCATGCGCACCATCGGCCTCAACGGCAAAGCCTTCATCCCGCTGCTTTCCGCTTACGCCTGCGCCGTGCCGGCCATCATGGCCACTCGCACCATTGAGAACAAGCGCGACCGCTTCGCCACCATTCTGGTCACCCCATTCATGACCTGCAGCGCGCGCCTCCCTGTTTACATGCTGCTGATTGCCGCGTTTATCCCCAACATCGTCTGGCTGCACGGCTTCATCGGACTGCGCACCGTCGTCATGCTCTCGCTCTATCTCGCCGGCTTTGTCGGCGCCATGACCACCGCCTGGCTGCTCAAAAGCTCCATCCTCAAGTCGAGTGACGCGCCCTTCATCCTTGAGCTGCCCCAGTACCGGATGCCCACTGTCCGCTCGCTTGCGCTCCGTCTCATTGACCGCGCCAAGGTCTTCCTTCGCCAGGCCGGCACAGTCATCCTCTGCGTAACCCTGGCCCTCTGGGTCATGGCGCATCTGCCTGTGATTCACACCAGCACCGTCGCCGCCCCCGAACTCGCCGACAGCGTCATCGGCCGTCTAGGCCACTTCATCGAGCCTGCCATCGCTCCGCTTGGATTTAATTGGAAGATCGGAATCGGCCTGCTTTCGTCGGTTCTGGCCCGCGAAGTCATGGTCAGCACCATGGGCACGCTCTACGGCGCCGACCCTGAAACCCAGGCCATGCACCTGCAAACCGCCCTCCATCACGACATGACCCTGGGCGGAGCACTGGCCCTGATGATCTTCTTCGCCTTCGCCATGCAGTGCACTTCAACCATGGCTGTAGTGCGCCGCGAAACCAACAGTTGGAAGTGGCCAGCCCTTCAATTCGCCTACATGCTTGTCCTCGCCTACGCCGCCGCCTTTGTGGTGAACCACATAGCCATGGCCATCTTTGGCTAGCTCTTGAACCCCGCTGGTGGCACCGGCAAGTAAGGCGTCAGTTCCTCTGGACTAAACGGGTGGTACTCGCTCGGGCCATCCGGAGGCGGGCAGCCCGGCATCAGTTTGGCCACCACGGATAGATTTCCAACAATCGGCTGTTTCACCCATCCCAAATCAAAAGGCGAGCGGAAGTTTACATACCAGCGGAAGTTCTTCCACTTCCACTCTCCGTCTTCCTTCACCAAATCGATGAAGTACTTCCCCTGTTGCCACATCGCGATCAGTTGTGGATGATCGGTCATCGCAACGTCCTTGCCCACAAAATCAGGCTGCGTATTGCAACCTATCGTGTGCCACATGCCCCAGGCCTGGCGCCCGTCCGGATGCACCTCTACCACCGGGGTGGTCAACATGTGCAGCCCCATCGCGCCTTTCATCGTATAGAGAGGCTTCAGCACTTTTAGAAAAACATCAACCACCTTGTCCCGCCCAACGAACTTGCCCAGATTGTCCATTTCAATGCTGACCGGCTCATGATGCGCGAACATCTCGGCGATCTTCTCGTACTGGTGAGCCTGAAGGTAGTAGATGTAGCGCCCCTGCAGGTTCCCGATTTCACGCGCATCGTTGAGATGCACAATCTGTTTTTCGAGGTTATCTACGCGCAACGCGAGTTCACTCAAGCTGAGAGTCTCACTCTGGATAAGCGATTGGTCTGGCACAATATTTTTCCCTCTTGCAGGATTGGAGAAAGGCCTGGACGCTGCCGAGAAATGACCTTGCCCTCAGAATGCGTATCTCT
>CAIWFH010000020.1 GCA_903911925.1 uncultured Acidobacteriaceae bacterium | reverse complement strand
TCTGGACGGCTACGCAATGGGCGGAAAAACGTCGGGGATGGGTATTCATCACTTCGCGGCCAGCGCTTCGCGAGGCCCTGCGCCCGCTAATCAGTCTTTGGCTCGACATTATGGTTCTGCGTCTACTCACAGAGCCGCATCCGAACCAACGGCCCGCGTGGTTTGTGATCGACGAGTTGGCGAGTCTGCAACGACTGCCGCAGCTTCACACAGCCATTACGGAGAACCGGAAATCGAACAATCCGGTAATCCTCGGCTTCCAGGGCCGCAGTCAACTTGAGGCACGCTACGGTGAGGATGCCGAGGCGATGCTCTCGCAACCGGCCACCAAAATATTCCTCAAAACCAGCGAGCCGCGCGCTGCCAGATGGGTCAGCGAGGCCATCGGCGAAGTCGAGATTGAGAAGCTGCGTGAGACGCATTACGACGGCCAGCGCGCGGGCCGGAACTTCGCCCTGGACCGCCAGACCGAGCCGCTCGTTTTGCCTTCAGAAATCTCCGGCCTGGATAAGCTCCACGCCTTCCTGAAGTATGGAAACCATGTGACACGATTCTCCTTTCCGTACATCGATCTGCCGAAGGCGCATCCGGGATTCATCGAGCGAAAGATGGATGATTTTCTTCCGTCGCCGCCACCGATTACGGATAGCGAACCGCCAGCGGAGTACAAGCTTGTGCCCGGCGAACATAACGAACAGCAGGCGTCCCTTGAGTTCGACAATGGCCAGGTGTGAGGTTCCCTATGCTAACCATCTCCAAACCGCTTTCAGCAGGTCAGGCCCTGAGCTACCACCAGAAAGAATTCACGGCCAAAGAGCAGAACTACTGGTCACAGCGCGGCGTCGTCTCCGGCGAATGGCAGGGAAGGCTGGCCGCACAGTTTGGCCTTGCCGGGGCGGTGGCCGCCGAAGACTTTTCCAAGCTCAGCCAAGGCCAGCTTCCGGCAACCGGTGAACAACTCGTGCGTCAGCGTGCGTCTTACGAATACAAGGACGCGGACGGGAAGATCATCAAGACGATGGAGCATCGTGCTGGATGGGATGCGACGTTCTCCGCGCCCAAATCTGTCTCACTTACCGCGCTTGTTGGCGGAGACAGTCGGGTCCGTGATGCGCATCGCGAAAGTGTCAGCGCCGCGCTGGAACAGCTTGAGAACTATACGCAGGCTCGGATCGGCGGCAACCATCCACCCGAAAGCACGGCCAAGTTCGTAGCCGCCAAATTCGAGCACGACACGGCACGGCCGGTCGATGGTTACGCCGCTCCGCAGTTGCACACCCACGCGGTCATTTTCAATCTGACAGAACGCGAGAATGGGCAGTACAGGGCTTTGCAGCCACAGAGCCTCTTCGCCTCTCAGCAATTCGCGACTGCCATCTACCAGTCGGAGCTGACCTACCGGCTCCGGCAACTTGGCTATGAGATCTCGGCTGGACGAAGCGGAGCTCCGGAGATCAAGGGCTACTCCCAGGATTACCTCGACGCATCGAGCCCGCGCAGCCAGCAGATTCGCGCGTATCTGGAGCGCACCGGCCGCATTGGCAAAGAGGCCGCAGAGATCGCCGCCCACTCAACGCGCGACAAAAAGGAGATCCATTCGCTGCGGGACGTGATGGCCGCTCACCGTGCACTTGCCGCCGAATACGGAAACCAAGCCGAGGCAGTGGTTCGTGGGGCAAGGGACCGCGCCCAGCATCAGGAACAGGCGTCTACCCTGCGACTGCGTGCGAGTGAAGCGCTGACATTTTCACGCGACAAGAACTTCGAGCGGGAGGCCGTAATCGACGAGCGAGCGCTTGTGCGCGACGCACTTCGCCGCGGGATGGGTGAGGTTACCTATGGCCAGGTGCGCGGCAATCTTGATGCCCGTCTCGCGGCTGGAGAGTTCCAGACGGTCGAGCGTGCGCACATTCCAGGCCGTCAGTTCACCACCGCAAAAACCATCGAAGCCGAGCGGGAAATTGTCCGGAGGATGCGCGAGGGGCAGGGCAAGGCCACGCCAGCAATGAGCCGCCAGGAAGCAATTAGAGTCGCCGACCAGCATCCAAATCTGAATCACGCACAGAAGAGCGTGATAGAGGATGTGCTGAGTACGCCGGACCGTATTCAGGGAATCCAGGGCTACGCCGGAGCTGGCAAAACCACTACACTGTCCGCGGTGCGCAGCGCTTTGGAGGGGCAGGGATTTGAAGTTCAGGGCTTCGCGCCGACCTCACGCGCCGCCCGCCAATTGAATGAAGCAGGTGTCAATGCCGGAACATTGCAGGGGTTTCTTGCTAGGGAATCAAACCCAGATGCGGCGGCGCAGAGGCACTTCTACTTCGTCGATGAGTCGAGTCTCGCCAGCACCAACCAAATGCGCGGTTTCCTGTCGCGACTCGGTTCCGGCGACCGCGTTCTCCTGATCGGTGACACACGCCAGCACCAGGGCGTCGAAGCCGGCCGGCCTTTCGAACAATTGCAGGAGGCCGGAATGCGCACTGCCAAACTGGATGAAATTGTCCGCCAAAAGGACCCGGCTCTCAAATCCGCCGTCGAACTGCTCGCCAAAGGGCAGACCGCCGCGGCGCTTGAGATGCTCCAAAAACAGGACCGGGTTCGGGAGATTTCCAATCCACAGGAACGGATCCAGACGATCGCGAGAGCGTACACCGAATCTCCTGCAAACACGCTGATCGTTTCGCCGGACAACGCCTCCCGGCGCGAACTGAACGCAGCCGTCCGGCACGAGTTGAGGGCCAATGGAAAGCTCGCTCCTGAAGACCACTCCATGCGTGTTCTAGTTCAGCGCCAAGAGATGACCGGCGCCGAACGCTCGTGGGCCAACCACTACGAGATCGGTGACGTGGTCCGCTATGCGCGTGGCAGCCAAACAGTCGGGATCGAGGCGGGAGCCTATGGAGCTGTCGTTGGCATCAACCCCGCCGCCAACCTGCTCACGATCGAGAAATCCTCTGGCGAACAGGCCACCTACGATCCGCGCCGCCTGAGCGGCGTCAGCGTCTACCGCGAGGTCACTCGCGAATTCTCCGTGGGCGACCGCATCCAATTCACGGCACCGGACAAGTCACTCGGCGTTGCCAATCGTGACCTTGCGGCCGTCGAGTCAATCTCGCCGGATGGCCGGATCTCGGCCCGGCTCGACAACAACCGCCAGATCAACTTCGACGCTGCCGAGCACCGCCACATCGACCACGGCTATGCCGTCACCAGCCACAGCGCCCAGGGGCTCACTGCCGAGCGCGTCCTGGTCAACGCCGACACTGGCGTCCACCCGGAACTGCTCAATTCGCGCTTTGGCTATGTCTCCGTCTCCCGCGCCAGCCACGAGGCTACACTTTTTACCAACGATTTGAACAAGCTCATTCCGCAGATCAGCGCAGATGTTTCGAAGACATCGGCGATTGAGATGAATCAGTCCGCATCAATTGCCGAGGGAATCAGCATCGCGATCTAAGAGATGCAAACGCTAGAATGGAGGCATCGCCAGCCTCCACTACGTCCGCGTTCATTGCGCGGGCTAGAAATGGAGCAACTGCAATGACCAAACTGACAAACATGCCCGAGAACTACGACATCATCCGCACCGGAATCGTTGAACTGCTCAATGCGGCGCGCTCAGCTGCTGCCCGAAATGTCAATTCGATCATGACTGCGGCGTACTGGGAAATCGGCCGGCGCATCGTTCATTCGGAGCAACAAGGGGAAGCCCGGGCAGAATACGGCCAGCAACTCGTAGAGCAGCTTGCTAAAGACCTCAGCAGACAATTTGGCCGAGGGTTCGGCAGTGCGAATCTTTGGAAAATGCGCGCCTTCTATCTCGCTTGGCCCGACGAGCGAATTCTCTCGACACCGTCGAGAGAATTTGACAAATCAAATAATATCAGCGGGTTACCTTCAGACTCTTCAAGTCTCCTCGCGGTCGGCAACCAGTTTCCTTTACCCTGGTCTGCCTACGTCCGGCTGCTTTCCGTAAAGAACCCGAATGCGCGAGCATTTTACGAAACCGAAGCCCTCCGCTCTGGCTGGTCAGTGCGGCAGTTAGACCGGCAGATCAGCAGCCAATTCTACGAGCGCATCGCCCTCTCGAAGAACAAAGCTGCCATGCTGGAGAAGTCAGAAGCCGCCGAGCCTGGCGATGCAATCACGCCTGAAGAGGCCATCAAAGACCCGTTCGTCCTCGAATTTCTTGAACTGAAGGACGAATACTCCGAGTCTGAAATAGAAGAGGCGCTGATTCAGCACCTCACCGATTTCTTGCTTGAATTGGGGGATGATTTTGCGTTTATTGGGCGCCAGCGAAGGCTCCGCATTGACGACAATTGGTTCCGTGTCGATCTCGTATTCTTCCATCGCAGGCTGCGTTGCATCGTCATTGCCGACCTAAAGGTCGGTCGCTTCAGCTATGCAGACGCCGGGCAGATGCATATGTACTTAAACTACGCCCGCGAAAACTGGATGAAGCCCGGCGAGAACCCTCCAGTTGGGCTGATTCTGTGCACTGAAAAAGGGGCAGCAGAGGTTCACTACACGCTCGACAACCTGCCCAACAAAGTCCTCGCCGCCGAATACCAGACCGTTCTTCCAGAAGAAATGGTCCTTGCCAAAGAGCTCGAACGGTCGCGTGACGAACTCGAACGTCGGAAGAAGCTGCCAAACGGAAACTCCTGATCCGAGGCTCTCTTGAACTGCCGTTCACGCCTAAATTTGCGCCGAACAACCACGAATCTACCGAATTGGCGTTATTCCAATGCCGTTACCCATGGCAGAATTATTGTGTGCTCGGTGCCGGGAAATGACTGTATTGGGTTCCAGCTTAACATTGTGGGTGTGGCAGAATTGACTGGGCTCGGCGCAGACATTGTCTGGAGAATCTGGACTCTCGGACGCGGCAGGCGAATTCTCTCGACGCTGTGGAGAGAGTTCGCAACGACCAACCGCCATTGATTGACTAGGATATCCGCACGTGCCCGGATTTGGCCTCGGCAGCGGCATTCGCGATAAGTTCGGCCATGAACTGGAGTTTCCTTCCGCCTTCCGGAAGTCGCGCCGGGACGGCAAGCCGCGAGGCATCGTAGAGATCAAATATGGGGGACCGTCATGATTCGAGATGAAGCTGAATACCAACTCGCATCTACTCGTCTTGAGGAAGAACGCGGCCGACTCACCGAGCATCGCGACCAGCTCAAGGCCACTGGCCTATCCGATGACGAGATCAAGCGCGTTATCGATCCGATTGAATCCTTCCACCTTCAACTGAAAGAGGAAGTGGAGGGCTACGAGCGGCTGACGCGTGGCGAGTTCGACGAGTTGGAGAACCTGCGCGGTCTCGGCCAGCTGCTGATTTCCCTGCGCATTGCCCAGGGAATCTCGCAACGCGATTTGGCTAAGCGGCTTGACGTTCACGAGTCGCAGGTCTCGCGGGACGAGCGCAACGAATACTTCGGCATCACGCTGGAGCGCGCAATCCGGATACTGGATGCACTCAATGTGCGGCTCCGCACGAAGGTGGAAATTGAGCCCGACAAGTGGGAAATGGCTGTCGTGTGATTCAAGTCGGGGAAAAGTGTCCCTAAGGGCGATTACCGGTGCGGATCCAAATTGGTTGGCTTCGATCTAGTGAACACCGGCATCAGAATCGTCGCCCGAAGAGGTTCGAGATTTGCGTTCTCATCTGCTCTTCATTCGGTCTTTCGAGACCAAAACCATTCATCAGTTCAGTCGCCATTTTGATCGCATGATCTACGATACCGGCTCTCCAATCAGCCAAAGGACGCGAAGCGGTAACTTCAAGACTGGGTCGATTCGCAACGTATTGGCTTCGATAAATCCTCGATGGAAATCCACGATCAGTCCAGACGAGCGCGCGACTCCGAGTACCTAAGAACAAGGCACGAAAATCCATGTACTCGTTATCGTCGAAAAGACATTCATAGAGCCTTGTCATGCAATAGATCGCCTCAGCAAAATATCTCACAGTGTCTTCAGCTGATAAACAGGGAGGCTCCGAACCAGACATGCCTGTCAGCTCTTTCTTGTAGAAGAGGCCAGACTCATTCAAGCGCCAAAAGTCAAAAGCATCGTGGCCCGCGAAATCCTTCCACTCGATCGTACCTTCTATCCCATCATCCGTGGAAACAAGCCAGTCTGGGCGGTTGTAGTGAATGACTATGAATGGCCAGCCGGTGAAACTGACAGAGGCCTTTTCCGCTGCCCGATTGAGCACTGAGGGCTTGAATCGATAATGGTCAAACGATTCTGGTTTGAAGACTGTCTCAACAAAAAAAGTGTAGCTCTTCTCTTTGTAAGGATAGTTTTCGTCAAACCGAAGCCGGGCCGCTTCTATCTGAGATTTGAACTGGTCCTCAGAGGCCGGGATCGCGCCTGTCGACGGCGACGAACTTGTAAGAATTGCTCGGAAGGAGGTGAGCAGAGAGTCTGTGCGATTCCGAATGGCGCTTTCGATCAACTCGCGAAAATCGGATGACGACTTTATTGGTGCTGACTCATTGTTATCGGTCCGAACGTACAGAGTGCGGTCAATCAGAGCCTCGGGAAAGTCCTTCTGACAGATATGAGGGGTATCCTTGAAGCGAGGAATCTCAAGAATCACAAGATTCTTTCCCTTGTGGGACACCTTTTGGACCCGAACATTGATTGGCGGATCGGAATATTTCTGAATAAACTGACAGAGCGCAGTCGATTCATATGTGCCTGCTTGTTCTGACGTAACGCCGACCAATTCAAATCCTTCGTCTTTCTCCGCCACGCCGATGACGACGTATCCTCCCTCCGTGTTTGCAATGGCCAAGATGTCCTTGACCAAATCGCAGCAGGATTTCTTGTCCTTCGTATCCCAACTCATCGGTCCCTTGTAGTCCAGAGACTTCGATTCACAATTCCTCTCGATGATTCCGATGAGTTGCTGGTTTGCCTGAATGAACTCGCTCAATTCGGTTTCGCCTCTCAGTAGAGTTCGACTCGCCATCTTTGCTGCTCGGCGACGGATTCACGTCAAAATGCTCTGATCACTTGTTGCCGAAGGTGAGCTTCAGAAGGCCCAGATTGACTTCCATCGTGGCCTTTGTTTCACGTGCAATGGGCTTGTTGAATAAACGATCGAGCTCGAAATCCTCTAACGACTCATTCTTCTCGAGCTTACGTGCCCAGAAACGAAGGCGAGCTGTGCCTTTGACGATGAATGTGGCGGATAATCGCTTCCCCGATCGAATTGTCAGAGATGGCTCTGAGGGAACGTCCAATGGAATCTTGTCGGGACAAGGCACATACATCGCTGGAAGCAGAAAATGGAAAATGAATAAGGAACTGTCGCTCCAAGAACTGAAGTCTTCATCCACCAGGAATTGATCGGGACTCTCTCGCGGGCCTTTACCCAGGATCTCGGTCGAAGGATAGCCAGAGGTGACGGACAGCTCGCTTGAGCACAGCAGGGTATTGTCCGCATAGGCGTGCAGGCCGGCGGGCCGTGTGCCTTCACTCCAGAAGAAGAGCATTTTCTCTCCGGAGTCCGTGGCGTAGTGCGTCCGGGTAAGCGCAACGCCATCCTTTGTCTCCTCCATCTCTACCACGTAAGCCGCGTCGAAATAGCCCATTCCCATCTCCTGTCGGGTGAATTACTCCATGCGGAGCACTCTGTCACTGTCTGAGGGCGCTGAATCGCAATCAAATATTCGCTTGACAGGAAAATGATACTCCGAACGTTGGCCATGACGAGAACCTCCTTCTCCGCTCCTGGCGGGGCCGTTGAATTCGTCGCAGGTTTTTTCCTCCATTCCACTTCGCGCCCTCGGGTGGACGGCCCAGCGCGCGATCTAACCGTGCGCTGAACGGGCCTTCTCCGTCCGTTCGGAGCGCGGCTGCGCGCCAAACGATAGCGCGTATTTGTCACTTGCCGCGCCTTTCCTCCGGACTCCCACCGTCGGGCGCTGCGTTCGTTCTTTTCCGCCAACCGTCTTCGCGCTTCCCAGCCGGGGGTGAGAAAGACGCTCAGCCGGTCACGGCGGAAAAGGAGAACAAAAACATGAATTTCAAGAGTAACAACAACCGCAACAGCGACGGCGGCGGCCAGAAGGAAATCCGCCGCCAGCAGACCACCACGCAGCAGATCATCGCTGAAAACGTCAAGCACCTGATCGAGCAACTTGAGCAAGGCAAGAGCGAGGCGCTCACCGCCTACCTCGGCGCAATGGCCCGCTTTCACAACTACTCTTTTGGCAACATCCTTTCAATCGCTCATCACCGCCCCGACGCAACCCACGTTGCGGGAATCCGCACATGGAACGAGCTTGGACGCTACGTCAAGAAGGGACAGAAGGGTATTCCGATTCTGGCTCCGATGATAGGAACCAAGCGCCAGCCCACCGAGGAACCGGTCGAACAGACCGACAAGCCAAAGCCCATGCTGATCGGCTTCCGCGTTGTCTATGTCTTCGATGTTGAACAGACCGAAGGCACCGAGCTTCCCGAACCGCCGACAGTTTCCGGCGAAGTTGGCACCTATCACGAGCGCCTTGTCGATTTCGTTCAGCAGCAGGGCATCGAGCTTGAGTACAACGAACGCATCGCACCCGCGCAGGGTGTCAGCTACGGCGGAAAGATCGCATTGCTTCCCGGCCAGTCGAAGGCCGAGGAGTTCAGCACATTGGTGCATGAACTAGGCCACGAGATGTTACACAAGGCCGAGCGGCGCACCCTCACAACAAAGGTTGTGCGCGAGACGGAAGCAGAGTCCATCGCATTCATCGTAGGCCGCGCCGTGGGATTGAGCACTGGCAGCGCCAGCGCCGACTACATCAGCCTGTACCACGGCAACGCCGAATTGCTCACCGAATCGCTTGCCGTAATCCAGCAAGCCTCCGCAACGATTCTCAATGCGCTCTTCGCCGAAGAAGCCGAACCAATGGCACAAGCGAGCTAGACCTGCACACCTGAGCGGGTACGCTTGCCCGTGCCCGCTCACGCATTCACTCTCGACAACCAAAGGAGAATCTCTATGCCAACAACAGTTCAGTCCGAATATCGCAACCTGCCACTCGACAGCATTGTTGAGTCAACGATGAACCCACGTACCAGCTTTGACGAAGCCGCGCTCAACGAACTCGCAAACAGTATTCGCAGCCAGGGCGTACTTTCGCCGTTGCTCGTCCGGCCCAAGGGGCCGCAATCCTTCGAGATCGTTGCAGGAGCGCGGCGCTATCGGGCGGCACAGCAGGCCGGTCTGGAGTCGGTTCCTGTTCGCATCGTGGAACTGTCTGACGCACAGGCGATTGAAACGTCCATTGTCGAAAATCTCCAAAGGCGCGATGTGCATCCCTTGGAAGAGGCGCAGGGCTTCGCCGCTCTCTTGCGCCTTGAAGAACCGAAGTACTCCATTGAGCAGATCGCGGCCAAATGTGCGAAAAGTCCCTCGTTCGTTGCCGCAAGACTGAAGTTGACCGAGCTTGCGCCCGCTGTGACCGAGGCTTTTCTCAAAGACGAAATAGGCACAGGCCACGCGCTCTTGCTGGCAAAGTTACAGCCAGCGCAGCAGGAAGAAGCACTCACCGCCTGCTTTCGAGAAGACTATGTCAGCGGCGGTAAGCCCCGGCGCATTCTCCTTCCCGTCCGCCAATTGCAGGAGTGGATTGAGCGCCACATCCTTCTGGAACTGGACTGCGCGCCCTTTCCGAAAGACGACCCGGAACTCGTACACGAGGCCGGAGCTTGCCTCACATGTCCGAAGCGCACCGGCTTCAATACGCTGCTTTTCGCTGAAATCCATGCGGACGCTTGTACTTCGCCGGATTGCTACCAGAGCAAGGTTGACGCATTCGTTGCACAGACGATTGTGGCAAAACCAAAGCTGGTACAGATCACACGCACATACGGCAAGCCGCAGGATAATAGCCCGGCGATTCCGCGAAGCCAGTATGTCGAGATTCGCGCGGAGAAGCCGACGAATCAGAAACAAGCAGAATGGCCGGAGTACAAGACGTGCAAATTCACAACTGAAGCCATTGTCACGGAAGGCTCTGATAAAGGCGAGTTGCGCAAGATCTGCGCAAACGCCGACTGCCCGGTCCACCACGCAAAGAAGGCGAAAGCCGCTGCCAATGATGGAGCATTCAGGGCCGCACAAGAGAAGCAGCGGCGCGAGGAAGCGATTGCGCAGGCAACGGGACTTCGCGTATTGAGTGCCATCGCCGAAGCGGTTCCGGTTCGGCTGATGAAGCGCGATCTCCTCTTTATGGTCGAGCGGCTCACCGCGATGCTTGACGAACGCCGTCTTGCAATCGTGATGCGTCAACACGGCATTGGTAAACCAAAGAACTCCGCTGATACGCCAGCCAAGGTAATCGCGTCCTTCTCTCGGAAGGCCGAGGAGAGCATCCTCGGAAGGCTCTTGGTGGAGAGTGTAATTCTTTGCTCGACCCAGTCAGCGAACGATAACGGCAGGACGCTGAAAGAAGCAGCCGAGGTCTATAAGGTGGACGTCAGCACAATCAGCGCCAAGGTCAAACACGAGTTCGCCGCGAAAGACAAGGCGAAGACAGCTAATTCGGCAACACCGAAGCCACCGGCAAAGTCCGCTAAGAAGTCCAAAGCGGCGTGAGTGTGCCCAAGGAAAAATGCGGAGCCTTTATCATAGGCTCCGCATTTCTCTGCCCATCAGTAGATGCTTGACACTCGTATCTAAAACGGTGCAGCATTCATCGTCTTGCCTTACTTTCTTGAAATTTGGACCTTCGACCGAGGTTTAGCGTGGTCTCAACTTGTCCAGCGGCCCGCATCACTTGGTATGCGTCAAGGTTCGGTACCGTTGCGCTTTCCTTGATAAAGTTCGCCAGGTACGTTTCAGAGGCCGATTTCACTCCATTTCGTTCACTGACCACGTAAGCCACTGACTCGGCTTCGAGTTCGTCCTGTTGGTGTGTGAACCCTCTGCGATCTGGAATCCGAAGTTTGGAGTCTTGCCCCAGGTGCCCGAGGAACAAATGCGCAAGCTCATGAGCTATCGTGACAAATTGGACTGCGGCTGAATGATTGCGATTGATTGACATCTCGTAATGGGAGGAATCTTTTGGATTCTCAGGTCGGCCAAGAAGCCGGATTGAGCCTGCTCGCAGATCGCCGGCGTCAATCGTTCTTGAATGGATGCAGTGGCTCTCCATTAATGAACGGAATGTCTCGATCCGCTGTCGATCGATCGGACCTTGAGCATAGAAACTCCGCACGTCTCTGGGGAGCTGCTTTCCGATGGTGTCGAGTTCATCATAGACAAGAGCTACCGGCCCGAATGGCCAGAGAATCAGGAGCGGGCGCGCGCCGGCCGCTGGTCTGCGGCCAAAGAGCGTTTCCCAGTCGTGCGCCGAGGCGGCGAAGTGCATTCCTGGCTTTTGCACCTGGAGAAGCATCGCGTTGAATGGGGCGAAGTTCGGAAGGCGAACGACGAAGTCTAGGAGTTCCTTGTAGTCTTTGCTCTGCGTATACAGACGGGAGTCAATGAACAATTGATCGAGCAAAGCGCGCGTCGATTCAACCTCATCCGTCTCCTCTTCGAGTCCAAGTGAGAATTGGTTCGCGGAGCCGTCGCGGGTCATTGCCTCTCCCTCGCTTCTTTGAGAGCCTCGTCCAGCGTTATCGTAACGGTCTGATTCAGAATCTCTGTCTGGTAGGCGGCGGTGAGCGGCGTATCAATACCACTGCGCTTCGCCTCCATCAGGTAGGTGATTCCGTCTTTTCCTGCCGGAGCCAATTTGGCGCTCGCAATCGCCTTCTTCGCCAAGCCGTTGGCGTCAGGATTCGGAATCTTTCCGGATGGATTGAAGTCGGTGTAAAGAACTGTCTCCACGCAGGGGTCGCTGTGGAATTCCTCAACCAGAACACTGTTTTCTGAAGCACATCGAGCGTAAGCTCTGCCAGTGCCTTCATGCCGGGTTTCGCGACGCCAGAGCATGTTCTTCGCTTCATCAATGGAAACGTCATCATCGAGGACGAGAATCTCCGCCAAAACGGGAATGCCGGACTCGTGAGGGACAAGCGTCGGAGCGCCGCCGCGTGTCAGGCTGATCCTGCCATACTCCACCGAGAACGGCGTCTTCGTTTTGATGCGCATTCCAATCTTCGGCAACAGTTCAATGCCGGGGTCCGTGATCAACGAACCGAAGGCTAGGATTCCGATCTTCTTCTTCGGATGACGGCAGCTTGCGTCGGCCGGAGGTGGATCGAGACGAGTCTGATACGGGACGCCGGTGCGGACAGCGTCGGCCATTGCATCGTAGATTTCTAGGGTGACGCGCTTGGTCCGGAATTCGTGCCAAGCCTCTTCGTCTTTGCGTTGAACGATGGGGAAAGTGTCCATGATATAGGAAGCGGCGTCGCGAGGATTGGAAACTCCAACGTTGAAATGCGGCTCATCATTGGGGCTCTCTCTTTCAACTCGGTGCAAGTCAGCGTTCGCTTCGCTCGAGAGATAAAGATGAAAGAATATTGCGTCTAACTCACAGCGCAAAAGGAATCTACGCTCATCGTTCCATCTGAATGGGGGACCAGACATGCTGCAATCTTGTGACAATGGACATAGGTCCCAGGACGTATAGGTCAGTTCAAGGGCGCGGGGCATTATCCAGACAATTGCCTCGGCAGTTCCGAAATTCGTATCCTGCTTTATGACAGGCAATTGCGAATACACATTCTTGTTAAGGTTCGCACCTGCCTGTCTGAGACGAGTGAGGAAATTGAAAATAAAGCTGTTCAGATTAGCGCAAACTACTATCGGTGAGACAGACCCAGTATCATTCGAAAACAAGCACGTTAAGCTTCCCTCAATCGCCGAGCATGGAATGATTGCACTTATCGAAATGAACGAGTCTGTTGCTCGCGCTTGACGTCTCAGCACAAGAATCCAAGGCGGCAGACATCCGAAGAGTGCCCTTAGCCGTGAAGTTACCAAAGGCCAGGGTAAGTATGTTTCGGTCCTTATCAACTGCACCGGATTAGACTTTGCCTGCTCGGTTAAATACTCAAGGGATCCGTCCGCGAAAGTTGCGAATCGGTGATCGAACTGGTGAATATAAGAACCCTCGTAGACCCTCACCATCTCGGAAGGTGTATTTGTTGAATTGAATGCTCGCTTTTCGTCGTTGACCTCCCTTTCGGCGTTGAACACGAGGGCTGATCGGAGCAGGGGTCGCTCGCCTCGCATTAATACCCCCATCATGATCCCCCGTCTATGTGCTACTGTGGCAATTCGTGCATCAATTGCCTGACGAAACATAGGGACTTTGAAGCCAGAATCGCAAAAGCGATCGATATCGGCGAACGATTGAAAATAGAATCGGTCTTCATCGTGAAGGTCACTGAATTCACCGACGTCAAACACGAACTTCGTTTGAATGGAGTCTTTGCGGAACGTAAAGAGCGAGAATCGCTGTTGCGGATGTGCGTCTGGGAACCACTTGTCTCCGTTCCGCGTTTTTCGACGATTCTCGAAGTCAAATACCGAGGAGATACGGTTCGTTCGTGAAAGACTGCTTGCAAGGTCAGATGCCGGCTGATCTTGAAGAAGGCCGGTAGGCAGAACCAACCCAATGGAGCCTTGTTCGGCTAGATCGTAGCTGGCCAATTCGGCAAACAACCCATACAGGTTCTTTCTTCCTTTTCCTGTGATTTGGAATCTTTGGCCATGTTCAATAAAGTGCTGTGAACCAGCGATGACTTCATCGAACTGATCCTGGCCTTGCTGTTCCAGCTGCTCCCAAGGAGGGTTCCCAAGAACTACATCGAACCCCCCTCGCAATCCAGTATTTAAATTCTGTGTCGATTCACTAGAGTTCGAGATTTGAAATACGTCGGGAAAAGCCAAATACCAATGAAAGAATTGATACTGACTTGCTAGCCGTTCTATCTCAGTGCGCATCCACGGATCACAGGCGTGTGGATTGCGTTCGACACGGCGAAGAACCTCTTCAGTTATTGGATAGGTAAACTCCGTTGTTTTCTTCCAGACGAATGCGGCGCACCACGTATCAGCCAGGAAGCGACCATCGAGATAGTTGCCCGAACGTACCATCTCTTCATATGAACGCTCTTTCTCGCGGACAGCTTCAATTGAATCATCTGGTGCTGAATCAAGTTGAATCATGCTAGCGGCAAGATTTCCAAGCTGCTCCCACGGCTGCGTGGAAGCAGCGAAGAGCCTGCCTTGACTCCTATGCTCATCCTTGTTGATCTTCTTGAAGTGCTTACAGACCTCGGGGTCATCGCCCTCGATAGAGACGAACGCTTCATCTGGTATTCCCTCCGCGAGAAGAGCAGGCGTAGCGCCGAACAGGCTGTTCCCAACGCGAATGTGATGATCCAGGAATGAGAGCGGCTTGCCGGGTTCGAGGGCTTCAAGCCATAGGCTCACTCTGCACAGTTCGGCGGCCATGGGGTTGATGTCCACTCCATAGAGGCAGTGACCGATGATGTCGCGTAAGGCGTGCTGGTAGAGCAGCGGCGAGGGTTCGCTTTCTCCTTCAGCTTGAGCACGTACCCGCGCCAAATGTCGGGCCATCCTGTGTGCCGCGCCGACAAGAAAGTGACCAGAGCCGACGGCGGGGTCGCAAACTCTGAGGGCCAAGATGGCTTGCTCAGCTTCCACAGCCGTCTTTCCGTCGATCGCCTGAGCAACCACGGGATCGAGCGCAGAATCAAGAAGGCATTGTACAAGGGAGTCGGAAGTGTAGAAGCTACCAGATTTCTTACGCTCGTTACCCGCGAACTTGGCAAAAGTAACGCATGCGCCGCCAGAACTGATCTGTGGCGTGAGCGCGAGAAGGCTCTCGTAGACGCCACCGAGTTCCTCCGCGCCAAGATTCTTGTAGTCCACCGGGCGGAGAACCTTGCCTTGGCGCGTAAACGCCAAGTCGCGCAAAGCTTCAAGGAAATCATGATTGGTGATCTCGGCGTCGTTAAGCGAGGCAGTGGAGCTTGCGCTCCAGAGGAAACTGCCGAGTACCGGGAGGGCTAATTGCTCTCGCGCAGCTTTGAACTGCTCATCTCCGCCGAGCGCACCGGCAAGAAGATTGAACTGTCGCCAGAGATCGCCGTGACGGCTTCCCTTGATTTGCGCTGCCATTGAGCGCAGCCGAGCAGTACTGTAGTGAGCCGCGTATCGTTGGCGGGCAAGTTGTGCGGCTGCAGATTCGTCGCGAGCGTGCAGAAGCGGATGCCCGTCGATGGTGCGGTCTTCAGCTACGAAGAGGAATATGAGGCGGTAAACAACCCGCAGGAGCTGGCCGTGGAAATCAACTGGCGAAACTTGACCGGTTCGAAGTACGTCTCGCAAGGCAACATTCCGGGGATGACTGGTGAACCCTTCGCCGAGGATTTGCAGGGCGCGCTCAACTCCACCACGCAGATCCTGCAAGGCGCGGGTGCCTTGTTCATTGGCAACCTTTGTCCATAGCTCCAGGAAGCATGTCTCAGCCCGTTCGCCATCGTGGGGAAGGAAACGGGTGGCGTGCGCGATGAGCCATAGCAGAACGAAGTCGGAGTAGACCTCGCCAGCAAACATGGATTCAAGGTCGAATTCAAGGAACGACTGCCTCGAAAGTGCCTGGCTGTCGCGCAACACGCGAAGACGCAGGCCGTTGGACACGATTCCCCAGACATGACCAGCGCTGCGGTTCAAAAACTCCTGCACCAATCCGTGGGGATTGGCGGAAGCAGCCCCGCGTACTCCGGCGACACGGCGATCGAGGCTTAGGCCGCAACCAACCAAGTGAATAGGCACGGGACCAAAAAAGCGGTTGATAGCGTAGGTGCGGCCGTTTATCGCGGGGCCGGCGCTGGTGGGCAGCAGGCCAAAGCCAAGCTCGCGCAGTAGTGGCAGACTCCACTTGTCGTTGGTCAGGCCGGTGCCAGGCTCACCAGCGGGCAGGTTTGCCGCAGCGGCCTGGAATTCTGCCCAATGCTTGCACAGTCGATTCCAGGACTGGGTTATGACCTCATTGAGGCGCTCATTCTGCGGTAGACCGTAGTCCTCTGGACGTGTTCCTTCGAGATGTTCTTTGGGGTCAATGACGCGTCGTAGCAGGTCAGGAGGAAGAAGACCGCCCTCGGAGCGGATGGACTGGAATTCAACAGTGTGCCGCGCCATTTCAGTTCTCCGTCTCTATTCCAGCCAGAGAATAAGGAGCGCTGGCGATTGGCTCGGTTTGGCTCATTCCTTCAACTTCCACCAAGGCGTACTTGAGCGCACCGAAAATCGGCTGCCAACGAATTGAATAATTGCCTCTCACAAACACCTCTTCGTTACTCTTTCCTGTGGGCATTGTGATTCGGCCATGGACGGGTTGCCGCCCGCGGAAATACGCATAAATCCCTTCGGCCTTGCCCTCGTAGAAGTTGCGGTCGTCAGCGAAAATCACCAGACATGTCGCGGAGAACCCGGCGGAGTGCAATTCTTCAGCAAACGCGATGTCTTCGCAGAACCTGAACATCTGGTTCGGGTACTGACCATTCCGCGGGTATTTCAGTTCAATCGCGTAGCGAAGAACCTTTTTATCGGCGCTGAAAACTGCGATGTCTATTTCACATTTCGTGCATGGAATTTTGCAGCCAAAAAAATGGCTCACATTACGCTCAAACTGCACTTTGAAATTGGGTAGTTGGCCACGAAGGAAGATCCCGAGTTCGTGCTGAAGGCTGAACTCGTTGTAGACTTCCGTCTGTCCCGAGGCGACAGTTGCAGTGAAGGCGGAGATGAGGCCCGTAAGATCTTCCATGGCTAATTCAACCTCGGTAGGAGAACGTAAGCTCCGAGAATATCGACAGGGAGAATCGGTTGGATGGTAACCCGTCCTCTGATCCGTGCGGCCTCGCGTACCCGCTCGTGCGTGGCCAGTTGAGCTGCGGCGCGTTCGCTTGCAATCGGTTCTAGCGCCTTCTGATACTTCGGCAAGGCATCGAGCAACATACCAATCTGCTGTTCAATTGCAGTTTGAATGAGGTTCTTGTCAGGTTGTGCCGCCAGCAAACGCTCGCCCTCTTCAGTGGTCGACCAGACTGGCGCCTCGGGTGATCCGGTGCAGGCGAGGGGTACGATTTCCTCGGCCAGGAGGGTTTCCGTGCCCGTACCGCTGATTCGCAAGTGGTACCGAAAGCGGGCCAAAATTAGCGTTGTGCGCGCCGCAACTGACGATGTTGAGATCACGCCGCAACGAGAGGCCACCGGACGAGCATCCCGCGCCAAGGGATCGAGTGCCTGGTCGAGCGCCCAACTCGCAAGTCCCTCAATGATGGGACTAGTTCGTCCGAGATAAACTTCATCTTTCTGTTTGGGCAGCTCGAAACGGCCCGTAAAGGGCTCATCACACCCAATCGCCTGACGCAAAGCACGCGGCACGTCGTTGCTAAGGTGAACGGTAATCGCCTTGTTCTTTTCTTGAATTGGAACGGTAGCGGCTTTGAGAACCGTGCGGAAGAATCGAGCAACATCCTCACTTCGGCCAATCGCGGCTCGGACACCCTTGAGTTCCAATGCGACTGCTGCCGGACTCAGCGAATGCTGTGCGAAGCGAGACCGGCTGATCTTCTCGCGTTCGCGCGCATCTTCCCAAGCCGCATGGATGGCTCGCTTTGTCGGATCGATTTCATCGATGAAAGCGAGGTCCAATTGGCTTGAATCTGAAGAGGCTTTCTGGCGGAACAGCGCACCCGCGAAGAGAGCTTCAGCGATTTGCTCCGTGGAACCCGGCACCGCCACCGTGACCCCAAGATCACCCTTGATACTCTTGTGCTTTCGAATGAGTACGTCGAGAATGACGCCGTCAATCGGATTATCCGAGCCATAGTATGTAATGACCCGAACCTCGCTCTTATCTTGACCAAAGCGATCTACCCGGCCTTCGCGTTGCTCGTGCCGCGTAGGGTTCCAAGCGAGATCGTAATGCAGAACGGCATTGAAGTGCTCCTGAAGGTTAATCCCCTCAGATAGGCAGTCGGTGCAGACAAGGACGTAATCATCCGATCCAGAAACAAGCTTGGCGATGCGCGACTCACGCTCCGCCGGCGGCAGAAGGCCCGTCACGGACTCAACACGAACCTTTGCAGGTAATGAGTCGCGGAGCTGACGAGCAACATAATCGGCTGTATCCACGAAGCGGCAGAAGACGATGGGTTGAAACCCATCTTTCAGCAACTCTTTGATTTCCTTTAGTGCCCCTTGGAATTTGTTATCTGTGTCGGGGGAAAGGGCTTCAGCACGACGAGCGAACTCCAAGAGTTTTCTACGTGTAGAGTCCCCGCTCCCTTCTGAATCGGAACCCGGACTGAAGTCAATGAAAGTGGCGTCGTCGCCTTCATCCTGGTCGAGTACCGTACGCTGGCCGACCTCATCTACCTCTTCATCCGGCACGAGATCCACCGCTGCTCTGTTTCGTAATGTGGCAGCTGCGGCAGCGGGACTGGAGGATACACAACGCATCAGCGCCAGGGCTGACCAGTATCGTACTCTCTGCCTCCGCTCGCCGTGATCACCTGACACATAGTCACGCGCAAAATCGAGGATGTCGTCAAAAAGCGCACGATATTCCTTGCTCAGGATGTACGTAGGTTCAGGCTTCTTATCTTTTCTGTCCGGAAAGGTCGTGTCAGTCTCAAGGTAATGGCGGATATCAGCACGGCGCCGCTGAACGAGATGGCGGGCGAGCTTGCGGCGGATTCCTTCCCGCTCCGCCCGGTCGAGGTCAGAAGGCAAGTTCGCAAAATCATCATCAAGAAGACTGAGAAGTGACCGGAATGCACCCTCGTTGCCGCTATGCGGGGTAGCTGTGACAAGCACAAGATGCCGTGACTTGTCAGCTGCAACACGCCGAAGCAACTCAAATCGTTGCTGGCGTCCGCGCCCAACTCCTCCGGCCAGTGTGCAGCCGTGGGCCTCGTCCACAATGACAAACTCAGGACACTTTCTGAGAAAATCCTCGGCATGGTGCGCACTCTTGATAAAATCCGTCGAAACTACAGTGAAGGGAAATCGGTCGAATAATGAAACGCCTTGGGGCAAATCGCGCTCGAGGCTTTGGATAGTACTACTCAAGACCAACTCGGCCTCAATGTGGAACTTGTCAGCGAGCTCTTGTTGCCATTGTTCAGCTAGTTGTGGTGGACAAAGTACAGCGATCCTTTTGATCTCACCTCGGTCGAGTAGTTCGCGGGCCACAATTGCGGCTTCTATCGTCTTTCCTATGCCAACATCATCTGCGATAAGGAGACGAATAGGGTCGAGCTTGAGTGCCATTATGAGGGGAACAAGCTGGTAGGGTCTCGGCTCGATGGCAATACGTCCGAAGCTGCGGAAAGGTCCGGCAGCCGCACGCGTAGACAAACGCCCCGCCTCACGAAGAAGCTGGCATGAAGTAAAATCGCCGACATCATTTCGAGTCGGGAATCGGAACGTCGTCGATTCGACCGCCTCAACTGCAGGTAGAATGCCGGTTACTTCTTCATCGAGTCCCCCTACCGGACGAGCAATCAAAAGCTCATCCGTAGATTCAGGCAAAACAACCCAATCGCGACCACGCGCGTGAATGAGCGTTCCAGGATTCGAGAGGGTTGCCGTACTCATATTGTTTTTACTCCAAAGACATCCGGATGCTGGCCAAGAATCTCAGGCCAATTTGCCTTGTGGTGAAAGCGGATGACGATATAGCCGGACTCAATCAGCCGTTGCGTAATTGCCTGATCCTTTAGAATCTGATCGGGTTCATCATGTGGCGGGCCATCAACGTAAATGGCAGCACTATACTCGCGATAATAGAAATCGGGCCGAGTAGAGGAGGTCTCAATAAGGTACTGACCATCGCTTGGAGGACGTAGGAGCATCTCATCCAAAAGATCGAGCCATTTCATTTCGAGCTTGCTATCGCAGTGCTTCCGCAACTCGACCATCCGCTCAGAGCGAGATCCAAGTCCACCTGCTGGCCGACATACTGACCGTGACATGTCGGCAAGGAGATCTCTAATCAGATACCGGTCAAGATCTTTATGATCAGGCTGGTTCGCATAATCGAGGAGGCATTGATAACAGGCCTTTCCGCAGGTTTCGACACCAAGATCTTTTAGGGATTCGAAATCAAAGTGGCAGATCTCAAGCGCACGCCGGGCGAGGAGAGGGAGCACCGAAGGGTCGTCCGCAATTTGGCGTAACACACCTGCGCCACCTTCAGATGCTTCGTAAAAGAGAATCTCCTGTCTGTCTTGGGTCGTCGGCATTGGTTCACACGAAAGCTCGCGTGGTTCAAGTTGGAAATGTTTTTGGATAGCCTCTTTGAGCGCAGCCTGTATGCTCGCCATCTCCGGGCCTGAGCGCGGTGGTTCAAAGCGAATGACGAGAGCGTTTTTCGTATCCTTAACGAAGGGGACTACCCGTTGAAGGCGGCCTTGAGCAACTGCATCGTCAGTGTCTTCATTGTCTGCAGGATTGCGCGACCAGTAACCACGCTCCAGATCAAGATTGAACCCGGCGATTTGATGCCCGCGTTGGCGTAACCAACCGAGATTGATCCGGTAAAGGTCTGTCGCGTCACCGTAGCTAATCCTCATGAGAAGCGAATCGCCGAGAAAGACCTCAGCATCCTTTCGATCAAGCCTGCCGCCAACCTCCGGGAAGCGATATGAGGTAACCAGGTTATAACCAAACTTCTGTCTTTCCTCTTCATCGCAGGTTATGCGCTGAGCGACTCTAAGGCTCACATTCTGCAACTGAACCAAATGCTCAATCCGCGAATTAACGTCGAGGCCCGCGCCGCACCTATCGCACACCTCCGCCATGTTGGTACCCTGTTCAAGGTGAGCATATCCGCATTTTGGGCAACGCTTCATAGTGGCTGTTGCTAGCTCGTGTGTTGCCTCGATATCTTGCGAGCCGAAATCAAGATTCACTTTGTAGACGCGGTATCTTGCGCCCTCGTGATAAATGATGGCGCCGGGACCGAATTCCGAGATTGCCAAGAAGCGTGGACGCGAGATGAATTCGTCATGGCCTTTGCGTTTTCGGCGACCAGGTACGTACGCAGACAGTGGGAGGCGGGGAAAATTGTAACCCGGAAGGAAGCCTTCCGCCGCAAAATATCGATAGGAGTAAAAATCGCCCTCATAGATGCCCTCGGCCTCGGTGAGAAGACGGATTTGGCTTTCAGCCTGTGCTCGAAGACGACGGGAATGGGCTCGCTCAGGTTCGGGACGCGAATGATCACCGATGATCTTGTGATGTAATTCCCGTTGACGAATAGCTGAACGGTACAAACTACGCCAACGATCACAGGATGAGTCGAAAGTTCGCTCTATCTGGTCGAGAACTTCCTTGGTCCAATTGTCGTTAAACCAGTTTGCTGTGGAAAGTTCGTCTCGAATACTGTCGATTAGCTGGTTCGTTTTTCTCAAAGCAGCAGCTCGATTAACAGGGTTCTTTAGCTCTTGTACCAACGCGGACTTAATCGGGAGCGGAAGCTGTCCATCAGAGGGTGAGAGGTCAATAACGCCAGTGAGGGTGATGCCGAGATCAGGCTTAACCACCTCCATCCAGATGGCATGGACATGTGAGCGGACCAAATCACAATTCCGGATATCGATCCGAGGCGGCGCCACCGAACCGGCTACCATTTGGTTAGGCTGTCGGAAATAGTACTGATCGTGAGGGCTGCGCCCAGCGCAGTATGTATACACCAGTGCGGGTTGACCGCCCCGACCTGCGCGGCCACTTCGTTGCGCATAGTTCGCTGGAGTTGGAGGGACGTTGCGCAGATTGACCAAGTTCAATTGAGCGATATCGACGCCTAATTCCATGGTTGGCGAGCAAAATAGTAGCGGAAGGTCGCCGGTCCGAAATCTACCTTCGCGCTCTTCTCGGTCTTCTGCGGTTACCTGCGCAGTGTGTTCCCGTGCCTCAAGCACACACTTGAGGTTGACGAATCGTCGGTAGCATTCCACAAAGTAACGATTTACTTCTGGAGGGGTTTCGCCAGCCTCCAAAAGGCGAGTGCGATCTACGGGTCGAATCTCACCTTCGGCAGGTAGCCAACGTAGAGCATCGGCGTTGATCTGGTAACCGGGAACTTCGCCGCTACGAACCTGTTCAATGATCCCGTAACGCTTCAGAGCAAGAAACAAAAAACGGATCGTTTGATCAACTTCGGGGCGGCTGAAATTTGCCCCTGGGGCTACGTATTCTGCAAGGCGACGCTTCACATAGCGACCGTAGCCTCCATAGGAGGACACGAAGAATCCACTCCGGTCCTCTGGGCGCTTCGGCCGCGGGTAGGCTATTACTGATTTCACCAGGTCCCGCGCATCGTCCAAATACCATACGGTATCTTCCAACAGACGGGGCTTCGTTTGTTCAGTTAGATCGAGTTGCTTCTGAGGGTCGAGCACATCAACTTTGACAGCTAATGATCGACGTAAAACATCCAGCAGTGTATGAAACAGTTCCAAACGTAGTTCTGTGGAGCAGAGTCGCAGTGGTCCAGGTGTTTCTACGAATTCTTCGCCAGTGTCAGTTCGATTGGAGAATCCCGTATCCCAAACCTCATTCTCGCTAAGGAGGCTCTCGTCTCCCTGCAATCCTTCATAGTCGAATGTGAGCAAACCGCAGTCTTCGAGGTTGGGTGCTGTGACTCGCCAACCGCGCTGCAAATCGCGATAGAGGTAGTAGTCTATAACCCGACGAAGGGCGTCATTTGTTGCGCTCCGAGCTGGCCCTCGCACTTCCGGGTCGGCTGC
Source organism: uncultured Acidobacteriaceae bacterium (assembly GCA_903911925.1). Classification (GTDB taxonomy): domain Bacteria; phylum Acidobacteriota; class Terriglobia; order Terriglobales; family Acidobacteriaceae; genus Telmatobacter. The sequence goes on along the minus strand of CAIWFH010000020.1, from coordinate 8,529 downwards.
GTATTCCTCAAACCGCAGTTGCATTGCATCGAAAACTCGACGGGAAAGCTCTCCATGCCTCAATCCCGTGGCGCCCACTTCCTCCGTCGCCTTGTGCAAAGCCGAACGTAGCAGCGCCACTTGAGAGAAATCGTTGAAATGCCCAGCCTGAAGCGAAGCATCTTGTCGGTTATCAGTGAAACTCAAGAGTTTTCGCGCGTCTGGCCTTAGATCCTGATCCCCTTGCAGTTCAATCAAAGAACGTACAGCTAAGATTGTCGTCGCAGTGCTGCGATTGTCCACACCCAAAGTAGCAAGTTTCGTCCTCTCGGAGCGCTGGCTCTTTGTATAGGCGATGCCGCAGGAGGGCTCAAGGCAAAACAGAAAGTTTCGTTGAATGAGCGCAGCGTAAATGCCCTGTCCTTCAGAAACTAGACGGCCCGCGGAATCGATGAAGACTGATTGCGGAAGATCGCGACGAGCATCGGGACGAATCCGCTCTGCACCTTGGGGCGTAGTCTCTTTTAGGAACGCTGGTACACGTTCGAGCAAGCCAGGTCCTTCGAATTGCGGCCAGGGAGCCGTTTCGGAGATGTATACATAGGCATCATCACTGCCGTCGTCGCCCTCTTCTCGTCGGTCTTCTCGTGGAAGCAGAGATCTATTTCCATCTTCTACCTTGACGCGATAATAGGCTGTGCCGCACTGCCTACAAAAAACAAGAGGGAACAACGGTTTGTCGGGTTCTCCTGGCTTGGAACCCTTTTTCGACATCTCAAAGTGGCGCTCAGCCTCCGACTCGATGGTTGACCATACTGTGTCTCCGCGAGTGAAAAACTGGTGCAATCGAAATGCAAATATTGGGAACCTGCTCGATTCGTTTTGACGCAGCTCTGAACCTCTGAGGAGGAAGTGCCGCAGGACTGGGACGCACTCTGTCGGGTCCGTCGAGGTCAGTCGGGCAAGGTCTTCGACAGCACTGCACTCGCCTTGGAGTCTTCGCGGAGCTTGTCTGACTACTCGTCCAGTGCCTTCTTCCGTACAGACGCCAAAGGTAGACTCGATCCAAGAAGCCAGCGGATGGTTCCTAAAGGCCAAATAAGTGTCAGGCGGAGGGGTACCCGATTTGATAGTCTGGCGGATGGACCGAATCACTTCTGGATCATCGAAGTTGATGTCAGGTGTGGCGCGCTCCAATGTTTCGCCAATTACTTGCGTTCCGTCGAACGGAACGCCGAACATCGTTCTAGCCACCCCTGCTACTTCAAGCTTTTGGCCCTCTGTGGAGCCACCGCTGGCCATCGTTGCTGATGTGCCAATGCAGATGATGTCATGACCACCGAATGCGAAGCGACACCGCCGGATAAGCAGGGCCACGTCCGCTCCTTGCCTACCTCTATATGTATGGAGCTCGTCGAACACAAGGAAACGCAGACCTTGCGCCGCGCGCACTAATTCACGGTCTTCTCTTCGCGTGAGAAGAAGCTCCAGCATCATGTAGTTCGTGAGTAGGATGTCTGGAGGGTTGTTTCGGATTTCCTCTCTGGCGGGTCCCTTCTCTTGCCCGGTGTATCGAGCGAAGCGAACAGGCGGATGACCTTCTGGATACCCACGCTTCAGAAACTTACCGAGTTCTTCATCCTGGCTGTTCGCCAAGGCATTCATTGGATAGACGACGATTGCTTGAATACCACGCCCCGACCCGTTTCGAAGAACATGGTCAACAATCGGGACTATGAAGGCGAGGCTCTTGCCGGATCCCGTGCCACTCGTCAAGACATAGGATTTGTTTTCCTTCTTCGCTTTGAGAATTGCCTCTCGCTGGTGCATGTGGAGCAAAAGCGGCTTGCCGATTGGATCCAGGTCGGTCTTTTCAACTTTGAAGATCTTGGAGCACTCTGGGTGAAGGGTGCCTTCCATAACCAGATCGTCAATAGTTCCGGCCGGCAGGAAGTTCGGATTGAGCTGAAGCATCGGATCAGGCCAGAATTCCCCACCTGCGAGCGCCGATTCCACAGTATTCGAAATTCTCGGATCAGCTATCTTGATGAAACTGCGTGTGTAGCTGGCGTAATCGCTGACAAGGCGATCACGTAGATCAAAAACATTCATAGATTTCCGCTTTCACGATTCATTTCGCTGCCAAGTGGTTCTCGCGTGAACCATTCAAGACGACTACTAGCGCAGACTTTCGTTGCTGCGCCTAAGTCTGAGAGCATCGCAGACGTCGGAAAAAGCGGTAAAACGACTCCGGAGTAGACAATCCGGGTCGAAAACCTCTAAAGTCGGCTTTCAAGTCCTATTCTGACGGCTCTGTGGCTTACTGACCACTTTACAACACCCGCATATCGGAGAATCGAGAATACTTCCCGCTCTAGTTTTCGTGAGGAATAATCGGGCCTACCTGACAATCAAGCTGGCTGGTACTCTGACGGAATTCTGGGGTGGGATGCGCGAAATGGCTTGCTATACGGATCGGGCCGGCTCCAGCCCGGTTTGAACCCGGACCAAGTTGCGATTGCAAACGAGGAGTCTAGGCTCTAATCTAAGGTGCTCGTAGGATATAGTGCGGTTGCCGAGGGCGCAGCACACCCAGAATTTCCACCTCTTTTGACTCGAATGTGATGCAACTGTTGAGTTGTTTTTGCAGGATGCTTCGGCCCAGGTGCCCCCAAACCGGGAGAATGGCGGCCATGGGCACTCTGCGTATGGTTCTTTTCAATTGCAAACGGGTTTCTGCTTTCCTGGACGCAATACACGGCGTATCCCAAAAGGAGCAACGCAGTGAGCAAACCCCAAACGAAAACAACAGGCTTCCATGGGACGAGAATCAACATTGTTTCACCTCTAGGGTCGGAGATCCGCTCGCCGACTTGCCGCCCGTTCGGGCCGCCTGCCAATTTGGACCCGCAACCTCTGCCGACCCGCGGCAGAAGTCTCGCTTGGTGCGCCCTCTTTCTTTGTGATATATTCGCTCCACGTCTGTCGGATGACGACCTGAAGATTCTCTCGGGAAACGAAGTCGGGCAGAGGTCGCCGAATATTTGTCGTGGGCACATTAAGGGCACAATAACGGTTCCAACTGGGTCCTTAGGGCGCATTAGATTGCCATCCATTACGCCTGGTTTCAATGAGTTACGCCAAAATGGTGGGCTGTCACGGCAGAGGTCGCGGGTTCGAGCCCCGTCGTCCCCGCCATTCATTCCAAAAGACTTAGGAGCGAATGGCTATCAAAGTGACAGCAAAATCTGGGCACAATAAGCCCGAAATCATGCTGATTTTGCTTCTTCTCCCACCTCATTTGTGCCCACGTTCGGCACCATCATCCTTACAACCTTGCTCTCTGCGGCCCGCTTGTTCGAGGTCAATGCCTGCGTGTAAACGTCGAGAGTGATCCTGCTCTTCGTGTGCCGCAAGAAACAATGGCACTGTCACGCGTGAGCACCACATTCGGCCCTTGCTTATTGGACGGAGCAAAGGCGTAAAGGAGCAACATCCCCGCGAGCTATTTTGGCGGCCAGACTGTCTCCGCTTCCCAAAAACTCTATTCGGCTCCCGCCGGAGTTGCCTTGGAATAGCCTTGGCGGTCGCGTTCTTCCAAGGCGCAGACCTCCAATCTCAGCAAGTGTTTCCGCCGGATCTCTTAAGCGTCCAATAGCGGATCGTACTTCGAGATAGAAGGCAATTGCTAGAGGTCGCCTTCCGATGGGCCCGCAGTCTCTGGTAAGCGATGGCGTGTGCTGGTGCAGGCGGAACTGTAGCAACTTTGCAAATGCCCCGAAGAACGAAAGAGATTCGCTTTCAGGCACGGGGCTTCCTTGTCGGAGCACTCATTGGCCCCTTGAGGCCCGCATTCTTCGCCAGCGCTTACAAGAACGACGGCAGTTTTGTGACGAACCGCGCAATTCTGATGGCGAACGCCGCAATACGCCTGGTAAGGCGCTTATACAGGAGATGAACCCACTCCCAACTGGGGAACCTGGCTGATTACGAGCCATACATCTGGAAGTCTACGAGGCATCGGCTGCACTTTGTTGAAAGCTGTGCCCAATGAAGTAGGCCAATCGACCCCGGAGGTACCCATGACCCATATTTGGCTACAGTATTTCCCTGGATGGACGCTTCGCATCCTGTCCTTCGCAATTGTCTCCGGCCTTCTATCAACCGCTCATGTTGCTTCGGCGGTTGATGCCGAGGTTTCGCGACTTCAAGCGGAAGCGGAAGAAGGATTCATTCCGCAAGAAATTGACCTGGCGGCGGCATACTTTTCTGGTCATGGCGTTGCCAAGGATGACAAGATGGCGGCGCGCTGGTACCGGAAAGCAGCAGAGAGCGGCGACCCCGAAGCGGAGAACGAGATCGGCTATTTCTATCAAGTTGGGATAGGTGTGCCCGCGGACCCTGGGCGTGCTCTTCACTGGTACCAACTGGCCGCTGCTTCCGGTCTTGTAAGGGCCAAAGTGAACATCGGGGTTCTCTACTTATGGGGCATCGGCGTACCCAAGAATGAGACCGTGGCCTCAGACTTCTTTCGAGACGCCGTGAAAGAGAACGACGGCGCCGCAGCCACTTATCTCGGAGATATCTACTATTTCGGACTCGGATCGCAGAAGGACGAAGGTGAGGCCGAACGATGGTACATGAAGGGATTCAAGCTCCGCGATCCAGTGGCGGCCTTTAACCTGGGTGTACTGTTCACGGGCAATGACAATCATCCGCATGACTTACCCAAGGCAGTCGGCTACCTCCGGCAGTCTGCTGCCGCCGGCTACGTGCCTGCCATGCACGCGCTTGGTTTGCTCCTGATCAAACATCCGGAATTGGCGGAGTCTCTTGAGGAGGCTCGAACCATGCTGGACACGGCGTCCGCTGCGGGCTCGTGGAAATCTTCGCTTGCGTTGGGAGTGCTGGCTCGCGACGGCAGGGGTGAAGCGGCTGACCCTGCGGTGGCTTACTATCACTTTCAAGTTGCGGTAATGCAAGGCGGGGAACCCGCGAAACAACTGCTTGTCCGCGACCTTCAAATGCTGTCCGCAAAGCTGAAGCCGGAGCAGTCTGCCGCGCTCGCCGCAAATGCAAATACCTGGTTTGGACAGCACCAATTAGCTCTTGCCTTCGTCTATAGAAACGGGGGCGATTGGAAGCGATTCCCTGCGTCGGCGCGCGCGACTTCCGCCGCAGGCGTGCAAGCTGCACAACAAACCCATTTTCCGCCGGCGTGAAATTGAATTCGCCTCCGCAAGAGCAAGCGGAGACTGCTCCAAAACCAGGTTGATTCGGGGGTGATCCACTGAAAGCTCTGCTTCGAAAGCGCGGAGACATTCCGGCATTCATGCATCCGGCGGTCTTCATTAGTCTGTCGGTCCTGCTGGGCGCACTGTTCGCTCTGCAAGAGTGGCTGAGCATGCGCCTTTGGAGTTATCGCATTGGCCTGCCTCTGCTACTAAGGGCGTGGGGCCTCCAGTACTTGCTGTGGGGCATTCTTTGTTGGCTCATTTGGTGGCGGTTAGGGCCTCAGATTCAAAGTGCAAGCTTCGGCTGGATCGCAACGCGGATGCTTCCACTCAGCATTCTCACCTCGTTCTTTGAAGAAATGATATGGGTTCTGTTCTTTCCAAATCTTCCGCTAAATCGTCCTCCCATGGGCTATTGGCATCGTCTCGCGTTTCAGTTAAACGGAGAGCTATTCGACAACCTTTTGATCTTCTGGTGCGCATTCGTACTATTTCGCGGAATCGGTTACTACCAGAAGTACCGTGAACATGAGAACAACGCAGCGCAATTGGAGATAGAGTTGGCGAATGCCAAGATATCCGCATTGCGCATGCAACTCAATCCGCATTTTCTTTTCAATACGATGAACAGCATCTCCAGTCTGATGCGAATTGACATTGACGCGGCAGACACGATGCTGGAACAACTGGGAAACCTCATGCGTATCACGTTGGAACGCGGAGAAGCGCAGCTCATCTCGCTGCACGACGAAATTGAGTTTATCGAGATGTACCTTGCAATGCAGGATCGAAGATACGGCAGCCGCGTGCGCCAATCGCTGACAATCGATCCGGAATTGCACGACGCCATGGTCCCGGCAATGATTCTGCAGCCTATTGTCGAGAATGCATACGCGCATGGGTTGTCCAAGTTGGATAGCGGTGGAGTGCTTGAGATCGAGGCGCGCAGAGAAGGAGTTCATTTGAGACTCTCCGTGCTGAATAGCGGTGCGGGCCTTCGAGCCGATCCCTGGCAGCGGGTGACAGGGCAGAGAATTGGATTGGCAAACATCAAGAGCCGCCTCGAACTCCACTATGGGACGGACCATACTTTCCAGATTCACGAGAATGAGCGCAATTCGGTTTGTGTCACGATTACTCTTCCACTTCACCTGTCCGAGAATCACGCGGAACAAATGACAAGGTTCGGTGGCGAATGATTCGTTCAGTTTTGGCAGACGACGAGGTTTTGGCCCGGCAAAAGCTCCGGCAGTTGCTTCGCGAGGAGCCTGGCATCGAGATTGTCGGCGAGGGAGCCACAGCATCGGAGACCATTGAGTTAGTACGCACCACGGCGCCTGAACTGCTATTTCTTGATATCCGCATGCCCGGCATGGACGGGTTTGACCTGATTGGAGAACTTGCTGGTCGCACTGACTGTCAAATGCCGCACATCGTCTTCACCACGGCATACGATCAATACGCAGTGCGTGCGTTTGAAATTCATGCTGCTGATTACCTACTCAAGCCATTTACGGCTGAGAGGCTCCGCTCTGCAGTGAGGCGCGTGCAAGAGCAGATGAACGCCGCGGAGATACAACCGGCCATCAGCAATGGTCATCGATCGAATGCGAGCCGGTACACGTCTCGTATCGTTTTCAAGTCTCGTGGATGCATTGTCTTTCTTCCCGTCTCCGACATCCGTTGGATTGGCGCCGAAGAGAATTACGTACGAATATGCACTGAAAAAGAGACGCATCTTCTGCGGGAGACGATGGCACACATGGAGGAAAGGCTTGATCCGCAGATGTTCCTCCGGGTGCATCGCTCTGCAATCGTCAATCTTCAGTACGTGAAGGAAATCCGGACAGACCAAAGCGGCGACTTGACCGTTCAAATGGTGAATGGACAGAAGGTCCCGATGAGCCGCGGATACCGTTCCCGCGTCAGCGAGTGGATGGCTCGCGCCTGAAGGCTGATCCGTAATCCTGTATCCAACCTCCATTTTCAACGAAATGAGTCTTCCGCCAATCGGCGTTTAATCCCTGCGCTCCTGCTATTCGTCCCTCTTTCTTCACCTCCATGTGAATATTCAGAAATGCATACTGCATCTGGATGAAGTCTCCAATGAAATACACAATCGAAGCGACTAATCTTTCGAGGATTCCAGCCCTCTCGGGTCCATGTCCCAACTCTCCACTCCCAACCTCTGTCGGACAACAAAAACGGCCGCTCGTCACATATTGAAGATTCGCGGCAGCATCTGGACTGATGAGTGCATGCTGAACGTTCCAGGAGGGAGAGTAATGCCGAATACCGGGTTGAATCCCACTTCGATTTCTGCTGTACCGTTGGCCGTCCCATATGCATCCTCGCTGGACATTGTAGCTTCGGCAACAATTCAAGCAGATACTCGTCGAGTTCTTTATGCTCTGGCCTTCCCCGAGTATATGGAAGCATGGTTGCAGGTACCCGCAGCGGACAGGATCGAGTGCCATCCTGACCAGAGGTCTTTCGACAGATTTCGCATTGACATGTATTCCAACGGCGGCCGGCACGGCTGCATCTATGGATCCTGCTTCCTTTCGAAACCGGATAAGGTTACATACCTCTGGGAATGGGGTCAGCCGGGCAGGGGTACCAAATCAACTGTAGAAATCCGTCTTTGCGAAAGCTTCAAACGATGCATCCTTAAACTCAAACACAGCGGCTTATCCAGCCAGCATGAGAGTGATTTGTACTCGACAATGTGGCGCTCCTCCCTTAAAAGGCTTTGCGAAATCATGGAAGGTTTGAACACGACAGGCCAGGCCTCTCCTCCCTCTTCACCCGCCTGCCAATCCTGCATCGTGTTCCAGGCGCCAGGCGCAGCGTGCCGGGCGGCCACGGGAGCAGGCGGACTAGAAGTTTCGCCAGCGATGAGGAAGGACATATCCGTGACCTAGTCGCCTTTTGCTCTACCCCCCGCCGTTGGCGCAGATATCCCTCTCGCAATTCCAACTTTCATTCCCGATCCACATTCAACAGTCCGCGCATTTCCAACCGTTCTCTATGGTTTGCGCCGGGTTGGTCATTGCAGAATCCGCTTTATCCCAACGTACCAATTGTTGTATCTAGTCTGGCGCCAGCTGTGAATAACTGAATATCCTATTTCTTGCTTCCACCCGTATACTTGACGGCTTCTTATAACTCATCACTAGTGTAGTGCGTCACACAGATAGGCGGTTATTCAAGGCCGCCTGAGCTCGGGTGACTTTTTCCAGGATGTCGTTTGCCTTGGCGGTCCAGATGAACGGCTTCGGGTTAGCGTTGTGCTTGTCGATGTAATCACCGATGC
>CAIWFH010000019.1 GCA_903911925.1 uncultured Acidobacteriaceae bacterium | reverse complement strand
TCGGCGGCGAGGGGCTCGATATGCAGTTTGCCAGCACGCTGATCAACTACGATCTCCCGTGGAATCCAATGGTCGTCGAGCAACGCATCGGCCGCATCGATCGTATTGGACAGGAAGCGCGCCGAATCAATGTGCTCAGCCTGCTTCACAAGGATACGATCGATGAACGGATTTACGACCGGCTCTACGACCGCCTCGATCTTTTCCGCAATTCGATCGGTGAGCTCGAGGCGGTGGTCGGCCCCGTCCTCAACGAAATGCAGCGTGCACTCCTCAAGCACACGCTGGACCCACACGAGCAGGAGGAAATCATCCAGACCGCCGAGCAGGCCATCGAGGCCGAAAAGAAGGCGCGGGACCGGCTGGAGGAGTCCGCTTCGCTATTGGCAGCCTACGGAGACTATTTGCGCAACCAGATCCAGGCGAAACACGATTTGGAGCAGTGGGTGACCGGCACAGAAATCGAACACTACGTCCGTGACTTTTTCGTCAACCAGGCGCCTGAAACTAGATTGGTCGGCCTAGACCCGAAGGAGCGGCTCTATGAAATACAGATGGACCTGACGACTTTTGCCGAATTCGATCAGTTCCTTGGGCTCAGTAACATGCGCGGTCGTACGAGGATTTCGTCGGCCTCGCCCGTGAAAATCCGATTCGATCACCGGCTTTTCGCCAAGACATCCGGGGGTGTCGAGCTCGTCTCCCAGTCCCACGCCTTGGTGCGATTTGTGGCCGAACAGACACGACAGCGGCAATTGGTCCAATGTGCCCCGGTGGGGATAGTGCTAAATCGCACTGAAGCAGGACTCGCCCAAGCAACAGGAATCTATCTGGTCAACGTCCAGCACTGGGACGTCGACGGGCTGCGGCAATTCGCGCGGCTTCGCTTTGATGCCCAGGAGAGAAACTCCGACCGCCCGATGGACGAGTCGAACGCCCAGACCCTTATCGAGGCCGCAGCTCGGCACGGCCGGCGCTGGCCGGCCTGGGAGCAGGTGGTTCCGGCGGCAATGGGCCAAGAGGAACTCAGGATGCTCGACGATGTTGCAAACGAGGCGTTCATTGCCTTTGAAAATCGCTGCATTGCTGAAAACGCGGATCGCGCCCGAGTTCAGCTCACGTCGGTTGCCCGATTCGAGGAGCGGCTGAACCGGAGTATTCGGATCCGGATCGAGAACCACGAAAGATCCGGCAACCGGTCTTTGAAGGCTGCCGAGTTGGGGAAACTCGCCAAGCTCCAGGAGCGGTGTGAGCTCCAGAGGAAGGAGATCGAACGAAAGGCCGCCATCAAGGCGGCGAGTACCCGGCTCTGCTTCGGCCTGATCCGTGTGGAGTAGCCCATGATTAAACGCATCCTCCAGTGGTTGTCTGGCGGCAGGGGAGCTGCGGCTGATGCGAATGCCGCCGTGCGCAACGAGGCACTGCAATCGACTGCCCCGGGGCAACCTAATCCGGTCATCGAAGCACCCGAGCCGCCGCTGTGCGATTCCGTCGACCTTCAGATCGGGCTGGATATCGGCACGTGTTGTACGAAGGCGGTTCTTGGCGACGCCGAATTGGGCGATCAAGTAGCCATTCCTATTAACAACGGAACTACGCTTCAGGGTTTTCTCCTTCCCTCCCAGGTGTTTGAGGATCACGGGACATTCCGTCTGGACGAAACAACCGGTTCAGTACGGCGGCGTAATCTGAAAATCCGTGTACTTCGGGCGATTGAAACGGGAACGGAGCTGGAGAATGCGGACCTCCACGAGCTGACGGCCTTCGTGGTGTTGGTTCTGAGGCGAATCCTGGCTTGGGCCGAAGGTGAGTTGGCAAGACGGCATCCCAATCGAGCGCCGGTCTGGCATCTGAACGTTGGCACTCCATCGAAAGGTGGACCGGCTGATGAATTCGAACCCATTTACCGCCGGATTATCGGTGCTGCCGTGCAGCTTGTTCCAGGCGATGCGCCGATTAATCGAGATAGCATCGAGGCGGCGCTTTTGAGAGAGGAAACCGAGCCAGAATGGATGCCGCGATCGCGTACCCACACATTCCCAGAATCCGGTGCGCAATTAGCATCGATCATGTTTTCTCCATATCGGCCGCAAGGCTGCCTTTTGGTGGTAGATGTAGGCGCCGGAACGCTCGATGTTTCAGGATCCACTAACGGCACTGCTATCAAAAGCTTGTCCGGTGCAGGCAATACGTTATTAGGTAATCAAACTTTAACACTGAGTAAGGCTAATGATACTTACAGTGGTGTATTGAGTGGAACGAATGGCAATCTTAGCGTT
>CAIWFH010000018.1 GCA_903911925.1 uncultured Acidobacteriaceae bacterium | reverse complement strand
GCCACGAGCTTGCCTTTGAAGCTCCTTCCGGGTTGTCTCATCGAGCACGATGGGCCGGGCAACACGCATGATGGGTCTCCTCATCATAAGATGAGACCCGATCCATAATGGATTCTATTTGTGACGCACTACACTAGAGACTTCCGTGCCCCATCCATTCCGCGTTTTCTGCGGAATGGGTGGGATACCAACGAGATTTCGGTCTGCACTCTCTGCGGAAATGAGCCGCGCCGCCCCGCCTTATGTGCAACAGCGCAGAAGCTCAGCCGACCTTTACCGCTTCCGCCGCAACAGCATTGGCCTCCACAATTGCCGGGAGCGTTTCACGAAGGCGCAGGCAGAGGAAGAAGCCAGCCACCAGCGCCGCCATCGGCAGCCAGAGGATCTGGGCAATTCCAAACCGTTCGGCGACCTGCCCTGCAATCATGGTCGCAAAGCCGCCGCCAAACATCTCGCCCACTGCGATCACAACTCCCGATGCCGTGGCCATCAACGCAACCGGCACTGTCTCGCTGCAGAGCGGCCCGACGGTAAGAGTGATCAACGCGTTGTTGAAGAAATGAACCATGAACAGCACTGCAAAGAGCAAAGGAATGCTCGGGCCTAGATTATTGAGCACCAGCAGCATGCAGCATGCGCCCACGGTTGAGAGCAACATGACGGGCTTGCGCCCAATCTTGTCAGAGAGCCAGGGAAGAGTGAGAGTACCGGCTGCGGCGCCAAGGCCTATCGACGACATGATGGTGCCCATCGGGCCAAAGCCCAGATGCAGATGCTCCATCAGGAAGCCGGGAATGAAGGCGCTGGTTGTGACCAGGCAAGTGAGCCAGCACAGCATGGACACGGTTAATACCCGGATATTGTGAAAGCCTAGTACCGCTTTCCAGTCCGCAAAGCTGCTGCGGCGGCCCTGGGCAACGCTTGCGCTCCCGGCGGGAAGAATGCGCCATGTGAGCCAGGCAAGAATCAAGCCCGGAATCGCAAAGACTGAAAAGACCAGGCGCCAGTTGATAAAGTGAAGCAGCCCCGCAACCGCGAGCGGCGCGAAGCCGAGCCCGAAAAGGGTCAAGGTCATCTGCTGGATTCCAATATTGCGGCCGTGGCGCTTGGCCGGCGAGGCTTCAATAGTGGCCGAGATGCTGGCCGGAGTAAATGCGCCGTCGGCAAACCCCATGACCAGGCGGACGACCACCAGGCCCAGCAGGCCCGTGGCCAGGCCGCTGGCGCCGATGAGCAAGGCAAACACCAGCAACGCTCCAACCAGAACCCTGCGGCGGCCGATATGGTCCGACAGATTTCCCATCACAAGAGCGGCGATGCTCCACGCAATTGCCAGCGCGCCGGTGATGGTGCCGATGTCGCCGTATCCCAGGTGCAGGTCTTTAGCAATCACGGGATACATCGTGGAAATGAGATAGCGGTCGATGCCGACCAGCCCGAATCCGAGCGCCAGGATGGAAACTGATTTGACTTCTTGCTTCACCGAACTTCTCTTTCGTCCTGCTTCAGTCGCAAATCTCCCGCGCCCGTGGATTGGCCAGGGCGAAACCGCATGAAGCAGAGTCAATGAATCTTCTTCACAAAATATCAGATAGAGAGCGAGCGCGGTCAGGAAGAATGCATGGGCCGCGTCCTGTTGAATGATGGGCTGAAGAAAAAGAGGTTATCTTACCGCCCGCAGCGAACCACAATGCGGGTGCCCGGCTCAACCATGGTTCCCGGGTTGGGGAGCTGTTCGCGCACCGTGCCGTTGCCTGTGATTTCCACTTCGAGGCCTGCCGCGGCGGCCTGCTCTATGACCTTGCGCACCGTCAGTCCGATGAGCGATGGGACGCGAAGCAAGCCGGCCTGGGAGAGAACGACCTCAGCACCCTGCTGTTGCGGTGACTTGGCGGCGGGCTGAGCGGCAGTCGCGGCGGTTCCCGAATTTGCAACGAGACCTGCACCTGCCGGCGCCGCTGTGGGCGCAGGCTGTTCCGGGGCAGAGCGCAGAGGATCGTCTCCCGGCAGGTCGTTCACCGCGGAATTGAGCGCGTTGATGTCGCCGGGGTGGTCCGTCACATCGTCTTCGGCCATGCGGACCTTGGACTTGGAATCGGCACGCGGCAGGCGCACGTCAATGTCGTGCGGAACGCCCAGGTACTCCAGAATCTGCTGCGCCACTTCGGCAAACACCGGGGCGGAGACGGTGGCGCCGTAGTACTCGCCCTTGGGCGTATCCATGATCACCGCTACCGCAATTACCGGGTTATTGACCGGGGCAATGCCGGCAAACGAGGCAACGTGCATGGTCTTTGAATAAAGATGTGTGGCCGGATCGACCTTTTGCGCGGTGCCCGTCTTGCCGCCGGACGAGTAGCCGTTCAGCTGCGCCTCCTTGCCCGTGCCGTACAGAACCACGCCCTCCATCATCTTGCGCATCTGCGCGGCAGTCATGGTTGAAAGCACGCGATGCGCGCCGGGAGGCAGGGGATCGGGCAAATCGCCGCCCGGCTTGAACGGCGCCGGCTGGGGCTTTACTGCCACCGATGATGCGGCATGCGGCAAGTGGTCCACCTGCCCGGGCATCAGCACGTGCGGCGGCAGATAAATGCCGCCGTTGGCGATGGTCGAAACCATGCTCACCAACTGCAGCGGCGTGACGCCAATCTCCTGCCCGATGGCGATGGAACCGATTGACGAACCGCTCCATTTGTTCACCGGCCGCAGCAGGCCGCGGGTCTCGCCGGGCATCTCTACGCCGGTGCGCGTGCCAAAGCCGAAATCGCGAACATATTGATAGAGGCGATCAGGGCCTATCTTCAAAGCCAGCTTTACAGCGGCCACGTCGCTCGAGTGCTCCAGCGCTTCGTGTACCGGAATGCGTCCGAAGTGCTCGCCCTTGTCATCGTGAATTACTCGGCCGGCAAGGGTGATTTTGCCTCCCTGGCAATCGATGATGTCGTCCGGAGCTGCCACGCGCTGCTCAAGAGCCGACGCGTAAGTCACCAGCTTGAAGGTGGATCCCGGCTCGTACACGTCGCTCACCGCGTGGTTGCGCAGCAGTGCCGGCGTGCTGTGGCGCGAGTCGTTGGGGTTGAATGTGGGCCGGATGGCAAGCGCCAGAATCTGACCGGTATGCACGTCCTGCACCACCACGGTTCCGTTGGCCGCCTGCGTGCGCTGCATCGCGTGGTCCAGCGCCCGCTCGGCCAGGAACTGAATATTCTTGTCGATGGTGAGCACCAGGTTTTGTCCTGGCTGCGGTTCGCTTTCGCTGGAGCCCATCACATGACGGCGCGCGTCCATAGCCTTGTTCAGATGCCCGGGAACGCCATGCAGCAGGGGTTCGAATTTCTGTTCCAGGCCCCCCAGCCCGTTGTCGTCGGCGCCCACATAACCCAGCACCTGCGCGGCAATCTCGTTGTCCGGGTAGAAGCGTTTGAATTCCTTCTGGACAAAAATCCCCTTCAGCCCCAACGCCATCACCCGGGCACTCACATCGGCCGAAACGCCGCGGGCCACCCTGATCGAGTTGTGGTCTGAAGCGAGGTGGGCGGCAATCTGCTCTTCAGAGGTCTGCTCGCTTTCAGCATCTGAGTGCACCAGCGACGACAACTGCCGCGCGGTGCCCTGCTTGTCCTGGATGTCGCCGGGCACCGCGTAGAGCGAGTCCACCAGGACGGTCATGGCCAGTTCGTGCCCATTGCGGTCGTAGAGAATGCCGCGCTGTGCAGGCACTTCGGTCGTAGTTTGCTGCTGCTGCTGAGCCCGCTTCAGGTACTCTGCGTGGTGGATGATCTGCAGCCAGAAGAGGCGGGCGCCGATCGTCGCGGCCCAGAAAAGAAAGAACAGGCAGACGATGGTAAAGCGCAGCCGTTTAAGCGGCATGGAGCGTTCCGCGTAAATGCGGTTCCGGTTGGCTCGAACAGTGGACTGCATGACGGATCGCTCCGGGAAGACAAACGCTCCCGTTGAACTATTGCGCGGCGAAAGAGGGAGGGGTAATCTGTGCAACCGAAGGCGCGCCGGCGTCAGGACGAGCGTTGGGATAGACCACCTGCTCGGGGGTCGGCGCCGCAAGGCCCATGGTGCGGGCCATCAAGTCAATCCTCACCGGCTCAGTAAGCTGAGCTTCAGACAGACGCAACTGCCGGTTTTCCTCGCGCAACCTGTCGAGCGTCTGCTTCTCGGCTTCCACCTTGTAACCGCCTTCGATGGCGCTGAAATGCTGATATCCATATACAAGCCCAAGAACGCAGACCAGGAGGGCGGCAGCGCAGAAGGTGACCATCTGCCGGGTGCGCGCCGGGTCCGGCGCTTTCACCAGGCGGCTGTTGTCAAAATTCTTTGAGAAGAAGAACTCCGGCGTCCGTGCGCCGCGGCGTCGCGACTGCTGCCGCTCAAAAAACTTCCGGTTCCAATCGGCCACTTCAGGAGGCCAAACGCAATCGTCTCCAAAATAATTGGTTGTGCATGCCGCCATTGTGAGCCTCCTCGCCTTGTGCTTGCCAGTGGTCAGTTTCAATTGGCCTTCAACTCACATCCATCGCCACGCCAAACTGAAAACCGTAAATCCGATTCCTTCAATACTTGTGGGGCATTTTCGTCTTGCCCTGAGCCCTGTGTCCCGGACCCTGTCGTTCCGCGGCCCTCAGCTTCGCGCTCCGCGACCGCGGATTGCGATCTGTTTCTTCCTCGCCGGCGACTACCGGCTTCCTGGTCAGAATCTCCCAAATCCCCTGCCGCGCGCCTTCGCGCAAACTATCTTTTGCGATACGATCTTCAAGTGAGTGGAAACTTATGACGACCAATCTTGCAGAGGGCTTAAGCAATAACGGTACGGCCTCAAGCAGGGTCCGAATTTCATCCAACTCACGATTTACATAAATACGAAGAGCCTGAAATGTTCTGGTTGCTGGGTGTATCCGATCTTGTTTTGTCGCGTGGGCGGCAGTTCCAATAATTCGGGCAAGTTGCCCGGTTGTTGAAATTGGCCGCCCACGAACGACTGCTCCGGCGATTCTCCGCGACCTCCTTTCCTCTCCGTACTCGTAAATGAGATCGGCCAACTCGTGTTCGCCCAGCTCATTCACCACTTGTTCAGCAGTTAGTCCGGAGCGCCTGTCCATGCGCATATCCAACGAACCGTCCTGCTGGAAACTGAATCCTCTGTATGCCTCGTCAAACTGCAAACTGCTAACCCCAAAATCCGCCAGCAACCCATCCACCGTGCCCGGCTTCAAATGGCTGCCGATGGAACTGAACGCTTCATCCACCAGCGTTATCCTGGGCGCCTCGCTGCCCAACTCTTCGCAGACCCCGTCGAGCCGTTCCTTGGCCAATGCAAGCGCCTCGGTGTCGCGGTCAAAACCCACCAAGTGCCCCGCCGGTCCCAGCCGCCGTACGATTCCCTCGCTATGCCCTGCCATTCCCAGCGTGCAATCAACGTAGGTTCCGCCCGGGCGTACCCTGAGAAAGTCGAGTGCCTCTTTAAAAAGAACCGGCACATGGCGTTCATTCGTCTTCGTCATGCGCTCCCCCTGGGGGGTGTCTCAGCGTTCAACTCGCTTTTTCAACAATCCAGCCAGTGTTTGGCGGTTTTCGGCAGTCAGCTCGTTGGCTTCCAGGTTCTGCTCGAAGAGCGCCTTGTTGTGAACTTCCAGGTAATTCATCTTGCCGATGACCGTAACTTCAACATCTCCGCTCAGCATCGCCTTGCCGCGCAAAAGCTGCGGCAGCAGAACCCGCGCCTGGCTGTCCATCTCTACCTGGTGGCCGTAGTAGCCGGTCAGGTTGAGGTACTTCTGCACGGCTTCGTCCATGGTGCTTGACTCGGCCAGTTGCTGCTCAACCCGCTCCCACTCCGGAAGGGGCCAGACCTCGGCGCTCTTGCCATCCGCGCTGGTGATATAAAACTGGGTCACGTTCGCGGCATCCAGCAGCTGCTTGAAGGCAGACGGGAGCTTCAGTCTTCCCTTTTCGTCGAGCTTTGCCGGATGGTTTCCCCTGAACATTGCTTTTTCTCTTCGCTCTGCGCGGGCCGATTGCCCTTTTTCGATCTCGACTGGTTCCCTGCCCCTGCGCCCGGGTTCCGGTTGCTTGAACTGGTTCCTGATCCGTCCCGGGGCCCGGATTCTTCTTTGGGAGGGAAAAAGACGAGTAAACTGGTGTTGAAAGCGGCCCAGAGGTTAGGTCAAACTCCACTAGACTACACTTTCGACCACCTTATGGTCGATATTAACCCTGTTGGCGGTGGCCGCCAAGTGGAAAAAAGGCTATTTGTCAAGAAAAGAATGGGTTGAAAAATGCCCCGATTGCAGCAATTCCATAAAGATCTACTAATGCGCTAATCTTTATTCACAACCACAAGATGTAGTGTTTACGCCTTAGGTTCCTGGGCTCGACAAAACAGGAAATCAATGATAGCGAACAAAAAGCGAATTCGTGAACGCATTCCGATTTCTGACCTGCAAAACCTGATCCTCCGCCTTCACTTTGCTGCCTCTTCCGCTTCGCCCAGCCGCCGCCTGCCGCGCTCAATCACCAGTTTCAGAAGATACACAAAGACCATTGCGTTCACCGCCAGCAAGCCAACCCGGGGTACGGTAACCCTGCGGAAAATCTCAAACACTTCCCAAGGCAGGAATGAGGCGGTAATCGCCAGCGTCAGGTACTCGGCCCAACCCCTTTCGAAATATAGTCCGATTCCCTCAATCGTGTCCAAGCTGGCATAGATAAAAACCACTGCCCCAATCCGCCGCAGCAGCCGGTCATCCAGCAGCGAAGCCTTATCCAGGATGAAGTTGACAAACCTGGACTCCGGATTGAAGCGCAGATGGTCGGCCACCCGGGCCAGCACGTCGCCAACGTCCTTGTGCAGCAATTGCAGCGCGCCCACACCGATCAAAAAGAACAGAAAAGCCTGCGCCAACTTGAAGGCTGCGATGAGAATCAGCCATTGGTTGCGGTTCTCTGGTTTGGATAGGGATTTTGGCGGGGAGTCGGTCATGGATGTCGTGAGAATCCTGCGAAAAACGGCTGCATGTCCTTAGCCTATCCGATTCGCGATGGTTCTGCCCACGGTAACCATGGCCTGCGCAATTTACCATCGGTTCAATGGCCCAGCGATTCCAGACCCGCCAGTGGGTTCCCTTTCCTGTAGAACTGGTGTTCGCGTTTTTTGCCAATCCGGCAAACCTGCCCCACATCATGCCGCCGAACCTGAAGACCAGGATCGAAGACGCGCGCATTCTGCCGCCACCTCCCCGACCTGTCTCGCCTGACCCGGCGCGGCGGTTTTTGAGCGTGGCGGCGGGCGTTGGCTCTGAGGTCCTCATCAGTTTTCTGCCCATCCCGTGGGTTCCCAAACGGGCAAGCTGGATGGCGCGGATCACCGAGTTCGTGTGGAACAGCCATCTGTGCGACGAACAGATGCGCGGCCCGTTTACCAGGTTCCGCCATCGTCATGGCATTGAGCCGGAAACCAGGGACGGCCAGGAAGGCACCCTGGTAACCGACGAAATTGAATTTGCGCTGCCTTATGGAGTCGCCGGCCGGCTTGGCTGTCATCTGGTAAAGCGCAAACTGGCGCTGTCCTTCGCGTACCGGCACAAGCGATTGCCGGAGATTCTCTCAGTTGCGGCACGACAGGCGGCGCGGAGAGGATAAGCCGGGGCGTTAACGCCCCAGCTTCAGCAGCCCCTCGCGGTCCACCACGTTGCCGTCCAGAATCAGCCCTGAGATGCGCCGGGCGTTCCAGATATTAGCCGTGGGATCGCCATCGACCACCAGGATATCGGCGCGGCGGCCGGGAGCCACCTGGCCCAACTCGGTCCAGCCGAACTGGAGAGCGTAGTTATTTGTGGCCGCGGCCAGCGCTTCGCGCGGCGACAGGCCGAGCCGCACCAGCATCTCCAGTTCGGTGTGCATTGAAATGCCCGGCATGGTGCCCATCACCGGGGCCGACGAGGCGGCCAGGTAGTGCGGATAGGCGGCAAAGATGGTTTCGTTGATGCTCCAAAGCCGCATGGCAGACTGCTCGGTCTTCTTGATGGTGCTGTCTTCGAGCCAGCGCAGCGGCATGGACGGAAGATGGCGCAGCCAGGACGAAACCGGATAGACGATTTCACCGGTACCGCGGTCGGAAGGCTGAACCATCTGCGATGGATCGAGCAAGCCGGCAGCCGGCTCCTTCCACAGGTTGCGATGGTCGGGCAACTGAAGGAAGAAAAGGCTGAACGTCGGCATGAGCGCGGCGTGATGCCCGGCCAGAAACTTGGCGTACTCGCGCAGGTGCAGGTCGGTGGGCGGCAGCCGCTCAGAGTAGTCGTAGGCCGTGGTGGCTGCGGTGCCCACTGGCTCCTCTACCAGCGGCCGCTGCAACTCGCTGGGAATCACGCCCAGTTCGTAGCGGCCCATGTGCAGCAGCACGTCAACGCCCGCCTCCACGCCGACTTTGTAGGGAGTGGCCACAAACTCTCCGTAAGTCACCAGTCCCACCTGGTGGGCGTGAGCCACAATCCACTGCGTATTGGCCGCGGTCAGGTCATGGCCGAGCCAGAGAACGCGCGTACCCAGCTTGGCCGTATCCACCAACTGCTGTGCCGTGTCTTCCGGGCTTAGTTCTGCCGGGTGGGCGCCCTCTTTGAGTTTGGCTGCCCAGGCAGGGTGATTGATCAGCAGGCTTCGGTTATTCGTGGATCCGATGGGGTCAATCAGGTAAACGTTCGGAGTGGGGTTGGCGGCCAAATCGACAGGCAGGCGGTGATTTGCATTAGTGGCAACCACCGTGGTGACGCCCATGTAGAGGTTGGCATTGGCCTCCCGCTGTGAACTCATCCCGGCATAGCCGTCAACCAGGCCTGGAATGATGTACTTCCCGGTGCAGTCAATGACCCGCGCCCCTTTGGGAATGGAAACTGCCAGCCGGGAGCCGACATCGGTGATGCGCCCTTCGCGCACAATCACGATTGCATCCTGCAGGTCTTTGGCCGAGCGGCCCCAGTCTGCAACATCCACAACCGTTCCCCCGGCCAGCACCAGCGGAGGCGGCGCCGAAAACCTGGGCGTCGTCGCCGGCGCCTGCGCCCAGGCGAGCACGCCGGCCAGAACCGATCCCTCGATACCTATCAGAACGATTCGCAGAAGTCGCATATGAATTTCGGTCTTTGGAGGATTGTCGCACAATGCTCGGATGCCAGGCATCGGCCATGTGCTGCCAGGCGCTGCGCGCGGCCACCCTCCGCGGCGAGAATCGCCGGCAAAGCTGAGCGATTCATCCCCAAAACAACTCTGGAGACCCGTAAAGCGGCCTCCAGAGAAGAGAGCAATCCTTGCAACGTCTTGATCGCACATCGATCGCACGCGGCCTTCCGTGGCCCTCACAGGCAAGCGATCAGAATTTATATACGGCCCCAAAAGAGGCGCGCGGATTGCCTTTCATGTGCGGCGAGAATCCCAGATGATTCGGATCTTCAACAAAAGACGAGAAAATATCGTCTCCCGATGCGCGGAGTGAGAAACGAGGGGAAAGCTGGTAGTCCATTCCGCCGCCTCCGCCCCCGGCAAAGGAAATGTCGGGGTATTCGCTGGCTCCGCCGGTATGGCCGCCGCCAATCAGAACCCGCGCAAAGCCGCTCAGGCGGCCGAAAAGATCCACGTGGATAAACGGTCCGGCGAGGCCCAGAACCACCTTGGCGTCTACTGGATTGCCGGACGCCACCGCCTTGAAATAGTAGCTGCCCTCGCCCATGACGCCGAAATACTTTCCAAAATCGCGCCCATAGGAGGCATTGACGCCTTGCAACCCATAGCGCGACTGCAGAACCTGGTTGAGGCTGGTGTATGCGTAGCCTGCGGAAACCTCGTTTTTGTAGACCTTTTCAGTCCGCTCCGCAGCCGGGGGCTTATCCAAAACAATTTGGCAGGATGCCGTCAGGGACAAAAGCGAGGCCGGAACCAGGGCCAATATCGATAGAAGCAAATTCCTCTTCAACTTGAGACTCTCCTCAAAACCGTGCTGGAGCTAATGTGCTGCTCCCCGGTCTTTCCAGAGAGCAACCGCCGAGACTGTGATTCGGTACCTAAATAGACTATCCTCTCCACCCCCATTCGATGAAGTCCGGCCTTATCTCATTAACGGGACTGGGCGGGAACCGGGACGGGAATCTGGATGACCTTGCCTGACCTCCCGGTAACAGTGACGTCGATTCCCAGCTGGAGATAGCGGCCGAGCGACCAGGCGCGCGCCCAATCCAGATCCCAGCCGTCCGCGATAGCCACCACCTTGTACTGCCCGGGAGCCACGTCGCGCAAAGAGAAGCTGCCGTCCGAGTCCGACTGGTCGCGCCTCGACCTCAACCGGAGGTCCTCCGAATCCTTGGGAACCAGCACCACCATTGCGCCTGCCACACCTTTGCCGCCCCGGCGTACAAACCCCTCAATCCGCGTCCCGCCCTGGTTGAGCGTAACGGCAACTGACAGTGCCCGGTCCTTGACCGTCACCCGGTTTCCGGCGAGCAACTGCCCGCCGGAACTGATCGAAAGAATGGGCACCTGAACCTCACCGTTTTCGACCCAAAACTCCCAGTTGCCCTGCGGAACCATGGGAAAGCTGAATGCACCCAAAATTGGCGTTGCCTGCAGCGACGCCTGGCGGTGCCCGTCACCAAGTGGAACCAGGGTTACGGAGGCGTTGTCGGGCATCGCCGCTCCCGATGCGTTCCGTATCAAGCCGGAGACTGAGAATCCGGGCACGCCGAAGTTAGCCTCAACCAGTTGGCTGGCGGTCGCATCCAGTTCTCCAAGCCGGGGCGGATCGCCTTGCACCACGTCGTAGCGGCCGGGCGCTACACCCGTAAACTCAACTGTCTTTGCCCCGGAGTCCTGAACGATCATCTGCGTGGAGGCTTCAACTCCGAAGATGGTCTGGCGCAGCGTTGCAGTGTGGGTCGCTCCATCTCGTTTTTGGGGCATCGCCATCTCAAGGCGCAGTGCTGGAACAGCGTGCAGGCTTATGTCAGCCTCAACGCGTCGTCCATTGGCCAGCGGGATACGGCCAGCAGAAGCCTCGTCAGTTGTGGAGTCAAAGAAGGTTACCGGGTAGGCAACATCGAGCGCCGCGCCCGGGTCGCCAGATGCGGGAGCGGCAGATCGCCCTGGCGTTCCGGATTTGTGCAGCGCAAACCATGGCTCCGCGACCGCCGCCAGCAGGTAATCGCCCGCTGCAAGGCCACTGAATTCGTATGCGCCCGTATCGTCGGTGGTCGCCGAATCCACCTGAGCAATGCGCTCCCCTGCCCCCGGAGATGCATGGCTTCGCGGAGGTTGGAAAAGCACGACCCTTGCATGTTCAACCGGATCGCCGCCATCGCCTGTAATCACACCGTGCAGCATGGCTCCGGGCATGAGGCGAAACGTTAGCCCCGTGGTGTTCTGATCCGGACCGGTCACAATCGCCGAGCTGAACTCCTCGTGCTCGTCGTAGAAGGCGGTGCGGTAC
This sequence comes from uncultured Acidobacteriaceae bacterium, assembly GCA_903911925.1. Taxonomy (GTDB): domain Bacteria; phylum Acidobacteriota; class Terriglobia; order Terriglobales; family Acidobacteriaceae; genus Telmatobacter. The sequence goes on along the minus strand of CAIWFH010000018.1, from coordinate 6,120 downwards.
CCGCGCTTCGAAGCGGTCAACTGGTACTTGCCCTTCGGCAATCCTTCAAGTGCGAAACGGCCGTCAGTGCCGGTCTCAACAGTCCGCACAGTGTGGCTGTCCGCCTCAGCCAGTGCGGACACGCTGGCCCGGCGCACCGGCTCGCCACTAACCGCGTCCAACACGGTTCCCGCGATGGCATAGGGGCCGGCATCCGCATGCGCCGCGATTTGAGCTTGCCCCGTCAGCCATGCCAGTGCCAGCAGCGCAAGCAACGCCCGGAATCGAGGAACAGCCTTCATCGTCCCGGAACCTCCAGAACCAGGCTGGCGCTCGAACCCGGTGAAAGCATCACAGCCTGGCCGCGCACCGGCAGCGCCGCCAGCACCGCCGGGTTGCGATACTCAAGGCGCACCGGTGAGTCGAACGCGTAGACGTGATAATTCCCAGGCGTCAGTCCCTCCACGGTGAGCGTCGCGCCCGACGAGGCGTGAATGTTCATGGGAGCGATGTCAGCAGTTGTATCGAAGTCGGGAACCACGTAAACGGTGTAGAAAGGCTCTTCGCCGGGAAGGAACGCGGACAGTGCGGGGGGCAACGTCAAGGTCAGCGAAGCGCAGTCGGCGCGCAGGGTCAGTTCCATGGGCGGGGGCGTGGCTGAAGGGTTCAGATTCAGCGGCTCGCGTGCCAGGTTGATGTCGCCGGCGGTAAATGAGTCAACGCAGATGCTTCTGTCGTTAAGCTGAACATCAATCCAAAGCGGACCAGATCCCGCGCCATTCAAATCCAGTTGCTCGGGCCCCGAAGCCTCAGATGTCGCGCTCTCCAAGCCTTCATTGGTTGGCATTTCGCCAGCGTCGATTGCCGAAATCGTTACCATCCTTTGGAGCCCCTGCCGCGGCGATACCGACGATTGCAGCGACCGCATCGCGGTTTGCGCCAGCCTCAAGCGGACCGGTCGGTTGGGAAGCGTTGAAAGCGGAATGCGCAGATTGGTAACCGCATGCCCTTCAACCGAGAACTCGGCAAAGCCGGTAAAAGTGGCCTGCTGCCTGCTGCTTGGCTCTGTCGCTTGATCGCCGCCGCGAGCATTCGAATCGTTGGACTTTACTCTAATTTGAAGCGTGTAGACTCCATCGGGCAGCGCAGTCTGGACAGTGTGTGTCGCACCGTCGAATTGCGCGGCATAGGGCAGCCTGCGTCCCGCCGCATCCATTACCGTAGCGGATACAAACGATGAGTCGGCGCCGCTCTCAGAGCCCCGTTTCGGCGCGAACAGGTGGCCATCGGGAAACCAGGCCGTTGCCGTGACCGTCTGAAATGGCTCAAGGATCAGCGAAAGGTTCGCCTGCGCCTGCTCGCCGATTGCAAGCCGGATGCGCATCGCCGAAGAAAAGTCATGTGAAGCGGGGTAAAACACGCTGGGATAGCCGTTCTGAACCATGCTCCCGGCACTGTCTGCCGCCACCAGGTCCGCCGCGGGTTCGCTCTCCAGCACCGGCTGCGTATACACCGCGTACACGCCCTCAGGCAGCCCGGCAAAGCGGTACGATCCGTCGCCGTTGGTCCTCGCGTTTCCGCTTTGTGCCCACACCGCGCGCCCGTTGCGAACCACTTGCTTGGCAAGGATCACCGGAATGTCCTGCGCCGGGTCGCCGGTCGACAGTTCCACATAGCCGTGAATCGCCCCGTTGGGCGTCAGCGAAAAATTCAGGTCCGGCATCCCCGCAGCAACCAGCACGTTATGCGCCGGGCCTTCAGACTGGTAATCCACCTCTTCGGCGGCATAGGGGCGATCGCGAAAGCCCGGCTTGAGCAGGCGAAACGTCTGCGGACCGGGCGGAACGGCTGGAACCTCGAAGCGCCCCTCCCCATCGGTCAACACGCCTGCGTCTGCGTCGCCTTCAATCCGCACCAGGACCCTGGGCAGCGGCTCGCCGGTGGCGGCATTGCTCACAGAACCGCGAACTTTCACTGGTTTGTCGGAAGAGACAACAGGAGGCACCTGCTGCGAGCCCTCTGACGCCTGCTGGGCTTCCTGAGAAGACGCAAACAACGGAGCGAACAACAACAGCGCGACAACAAGGAACCCCACCGGCCGCAAGTTGCCCCGGGAAGAGCCGTTCATTCTGCCCACGCGCTTATTGGTTGATTGAGGGGCCACTCTCCATTTTGACGGTTGAGGCCCACGGATGGGAACCGCGCGTGCCGAGAAAACTCCGCCACCGCAAACCAATCTCACTCCAGATACCACGGAATATTGATGACCACAATGCGGCGGTTGCCGCGCATCAGCAGAATCACCTTCAACAGGTCGGCGCGGCGGTTGTGCAATAGGTTCTCCCACCAGTTCCGGCACCAGCACGCAAATCTTGTGGAATTTGGACTCCCGCTCTGCCGCCAGAATGTACTCCACCACCGGCGTCAGAAGGTAGCGGAAAGGCGATTGCAGAACTTCCAGCTTCGGCACGCACTTGCCTGCCGCTCGCAGCGGCGCTGCCACATCCAGTTCCCAATCGCGGCAAATCGGGTCAAGCTCATCGACTGTTTGCACGTGCAGGCAGCGGATATCGGTGGACATCGAAAGCGCAAACGACAGCGCCTTCTCCGTAATCCGGCGCCATCTGTCGATGGGAACGATGACGATGGGCTGGGTGACCTCGGCGGGAACGATGGGCCGGTCCAGCGCCGTCTCCAGACCCACGCGCACGTAGTGCCGCTTCACAGCGCGCATGGCCAGGATCATGCCCAAAACCAGCAGCGCGGTAATCCATGCGCCGTCAACAAACTTGGCCACCAGCACAACCACCGCGGTAATGCCCGTGGCGAGCGCGCCCACGCTATTGACGAACATGCGCAGAGGAAAGCCGCCTTTGCGCTTCCAGTGCATCACCATGCCTGCCTGCGAGAGCGTAAACGCCATGAACGCGCCGACGGCATAGAGCGGAATAAGCCGGTCGGTAATGCCTCCGAACACAACCAGCAGCAGCGCGGTCAGCGCCACCAGCACATAGATGCCCCACGAGTAGAGCAGCCTGCGCCCGCGCAGCAAAAAGACGTGCGGCATGTAGTCGTCCAGGGCAATCGCCCGCGTCAAACGCGGAAAATCTGCGAAGGCCGTGTTGGCAGAGAGCGCCAGCACCAGCAGCACCGAGCCGATGGTGAGGTGGTAAAACCATCCGTGTCCCATCACCGCCCGCGTCAGCATCGAGAGTACGCTCTCGTACCCCGGCACCAGCGGATTGGTTGCGGCGATTCCGTAAGCGCGGCACAGCAGCGCAATGCCGGCCAGCAGCATGGCCAGCAGAACGATGATGATGGTCAAGGTGATTTTCGCGTTCCTACGCGTGTCGTCGCGGAAGGCCATCACACCGTTGCTGACCGCTTCAACACCGGTCATGGCCGTGCAACCGGACGAAAACACCTTCAGCAGCAGCCACAAGCTGATCGTTGCCGTGGCGGCCGGCAGCACCGGCAACTGCGTAGCCGGATGCGGATGGCCGCTGCTGTGCAGCACGTGCCACGCACCGAAGCCGATGACCAGCAGCAACGTTCCAGTAAACAGGATACTTCCCGTCATCGTGGCAGGTAGACAGTCCCACTGGCGTCGAGTGACCGGGGCCATTCCAATATTCAACGTACTCGCGCTCAAGCAGCGGATAGGCCGTCATCGCTACTTCATCGTCATCCTTCTTTGCTTTCAAATAGTTCTCAACGCTCCAACCAAGCAGGGGAGTCTGTCCTCGCGTTTCATAAAAATTGCGGTTGCCGTTCAGCACCTTGCCAAATCGCAGAATCATGGATAACTAGTCGAGAATATTCCAGCGCACAATGTCGGCGCGGCCGTGTTCAAGCAGTGCCAGGTTGCTGAATGCTGTGTCCCAACCGTAGATTTCCGGATAAGAGGCAACCGAACCTCCACCCGTGGTGTAGGGAAACGGCAAAAACAGCAGCGTCTTGGGATTGAGGTTTTTCGATTTTTCGCCTGCCTTGGATGGTTCGGCGCCGGCGATGATAGCCTCCTCATCTGCGCGCGCCAGGTCGCCATCCCACCATGTACGAATTTCGTTGTCCAGTTTATGCCAGCGTGCTTTCAGGTCGCCATCAGCCGGAGCGTTCGCATTGTTTGAAGTGGATGGCGACGCAGGCGCGCCGCGGCAGAGTCCAGTGGCCAAAGCAAATGAAGCAGCAGCGACCTGCGAAACAAATGAACGACGATTCATACCCGCCTCCGATGGCGTATCCCTGTATCGTGGTGACCAGAATCAAGCCGGGCACAGGGTTGTTGTCAACTTAGCGCAATGAAGAATGTTGACGCTTTTGTAATGCCTTGAGCAGAAGCTCTGCCATTTCAGAGAAAAGTGCACACGAAACGGCTCTGCAGCCTTGTATAAAGGTTGCAGAATTCATTTCATCTTAGGACCACCGCATGAGAGCCTCCGTCTCCGCCGCCCTCGGCAAGATCCTTGCGCTTCCACGCTGGCTGATTGGCAGCGGACTGGCAGTGCTTTGCGCAGCAATTGCCAAATTGCTGGTTCACCTCTATGCCGGCCGTCATTACGGCTACTACACCGATGAACTCTATTTCCTCGCCTGCGCTCGCCATCTTGCCTGGGGATATGTCGACCAGCCTCCGCTGATTGCCTTTGTCACCAGACTGGGTACTCTGCTGTTTGGTAAGTCTCTGCCCGCCATCCGGTTTCTTCCAGCCCTCGCCGGCGTAGCTAAGATCGTTCTGACCGGCTTGATCGCCCGCGAACTGGGCGGCGGCCGTTTCGCCCAGGGACTCGCAGCCTTGGCAGTGCTGCTTGCACCGGGTTTCCTCGGCATCGACAATCTACTGTCAATGAATGTCTACGAGCCGCTCTTCTGGCTCGCGTGCGCTTACGTTGTCCTGCGCATTGTGCACACCGGCAACCAGAAACTTTGGCTGTGGGTGGGTGTGTGGTCGGGGCTCGGCCTGCTCAACAAGCACTCCATGCTCATCTTCGGCTTCGGCATGGTGATTGGCCTGCTGTTGACCCGCGAACGCCGCTGCTTCCGTTCGCCGTGGTTCTGGCTCGGCGGACTCGTCGCGTTTCTCGTCTTTCTGCCCAACCTGCTCTGGAACATCCAGAACCATTTCCCGTTTCTCGAACTGCAAGCCAACATCCGTCAAGAAGGCCGTAACGTTGTCCCCGGGCCGCTGGCATTCTTCTCTCAGGAAATGCTGGCCATGCTCCCTCTTGCCTTGCCCATCTGGCTGGGCGGACTATGGTTCTTCTTCTTTGCCGCCAAAGGCAAACCGTTTCGTGTCCTGGGTTGGGCGTGCGTAGCCACCTTCACTGTCATTCTTGTGCTCAACCCGCGCATCTATTACCTTTGGCCCGCCGTTCCAATCCTGTTCGCTGGAGGCAGCGTGCTTTGGGAATCGTGGCTCACCAGCCCTTGCCTTCGCTGGGTCCGGTACGCTTATCCAACGCTGATGATCCTGCTCGGTGCATTCCTCGCGCCCATGCTCCTCCCTGTTCTGCCCGTCGAGACTTACATTCGCTACGCTGCCGCGACGCATCTTGAACCTCCGGCAATTGAAAAGTGGAAGCTCGGCCCGCTGCCGCAGATGTATGCCGCGCAGTTCGGATGGGAAGAGATGGTTGCGACCGTTGCCCAGGTGTACCAAAGTCTGCCACCCGACGTGCAGCCGAAGACCGCAATCTTCGCACAGAACTTCGGACAGGCGGGCGCCATCGACCTGTTCGGGCCAAAGTACGGCCTGCCCAATGCCATCAGCGGACACCAGAATTACTTTCTGTGGGGACCGCGCGACTACACCGGTGAGAGCGTGATTGTGCTTCAAGGCCGGCAGGACCAGTTGGAACAAATTTACGCCAGCGTCGAAAAGCGCGCGCACGTCTCCAATCCCTACTCAATGCCCAGGGAGCACGGCGACATCTTCTATTGCCGCGGCCTCAAAGCGCCTCTCAAGCAGATGTGGCCCATGGTCAAGAATTGGCATTGAGGTGAGGCGCGCAAAGAGTCAGCTGTTCTCTTACCGCCGCTGTCATCCTTCTATGAAAAAGCCCGCACCTGTCCAGCGGTATTTGCGAATAGTTGCCGACAGACTTCTATTCGTGCTCTTGGCACACAAGGGTGATTCGAATC
>CAIWFH010000017.1 GCA_903911925.1 uncultured Acidobacteriaceae bacterium | reverse complement strand
CGTTTGCCGCAACACTTTGCTAACCTTCTTCACTGGCTGGTCTCCTCCTTGGCACCTCGAGTCCGCTGCGGTCAGCTTAGCTGAACCGAGAGACCAGCCGTCTCATCCCATCTGTAGCGCGGACGTCCCCGTCCGCGCTCCCTTGTTGTGATCGACGCGCTAATGCGCGAAAAATATGACATTTCCGAATCGCGTGAGAAATGCGGATTGAGGCTGCGGCTACACGCGCTGCGCCAGTTGTCGCGCGCAGGTTCGCGGATTTCCGGGTTACCGGATAAACTGAGAGTATGATCCATTCCCACGTATGCACGGCCGGGCGGCCCATGGGGGCCTGCGCTCAGCCATATTTGTGCCCCGTGCCGCGAGACGGCGTCCGCACAGTGGCGGCAAGGCAAAACGCGGGATGACGACCGGAACAGAAGCACTGGAAATCGACCATAGCGAGTGGAAGCCTTCCGTCAATCCCTGGATGGTTGCCGCGTCGGTCATGCTTTCCACCTTCATGGTCGTGCTCGACTCCTCGGTTGCCAACGTCGCATTGCCGCACATCGCCGGGAATCTTTCGGCTTCCACTGACGAGTCAACCTGGGTTCTCACCAGCTATCTCGTTTCCAACGCCATCATGCTTCCGGCTTCCAGTTGGATTGCCCGGCGCATCGGCCGCAAGCGCCTCATGATGATCTCCGTCATCGCGTTTACTCTCGCATCCCTGATGTGTGGAATGGCCATCAACATGCCGATGCTGATTATCGCTCGGGTTCTGCAAGGCGCCGGCGGCGGCGGCATGCAGCCCCTGGCGCAGTCCATCCTGCTTGAGAGCTTCCCGCGCAGCAAGCACGGCGTGGCCATGTCAGCTTACAGCCTCGGAATCATCGTGGCTCCCGTCATCGGCCCAACCCTGGGCGGGTGGATCACCGACAGCTACTCCTGGCGCTGGATTTTTTACATCAATCTTCCCGTCGGCATCCTCGCCCTCTTCATGGCCAACCTGTTCATTGAGGACCCGCCTTACCTTCGCCAAGCGTTTCGAGGCGCAATCGACTACCTCGGATTTGGCCTCATGGCCCTTTGGCTCGGCACCATGCAGTTGCTCCTCGACAAGGGACAGGAAGCCGACTGGTTTGAAGCCAACTGGATTCGATTGCTGGCTGCCGTCTGCGTCCTAGCATTCGTGGGGTTCATTTTCCGTGAGTTCATGCACCGGGACCCAATCGTGGATTTGCGCGTGCTCGGGAATCGCGATTTCCTGGTCGGCACCATGATCACCTGCCTCTTCGGCTTTGTGCTTTATGCCACCACCGCGCTGCTGCCTCTGTTCCTGCAAACTCTCATGGGCTATCCGGCACTCGACAGCGGCCTTGCTGTCAGCCCGCGCGGCGTGGGATCGCTGGTATCGGTCATCGTGGTCGGGGTACTCATCAACTACATCGACAGCCGCATCCTGCTGGCCTGCGGATTTGCCTTGCTGGCCTACTCGGCCTTCCTGCTGGGCCACATCAATCTCGGCATCTCCATGACTTCCGTGGTCGTTCCCAACCTCATCAACGGCTTTGCCGGCGGATTCATCTTCGTCCCCCTGACCACCATGACCATGAGCCACCTGCGCAAGCAGGAGATAGGCAACGCCGCCGGAATCTACAACCTGGTGCGCAACATCGGCGGCAGCATCGGTATCGCTTGCGTCACCACAATGCTGGTACGCGGCTCGCAGGCCCATCAAAACTACCTCGGCGCGAATGTAACGGCCAGCACGCCGGCGGCGAGAGCCGCCTTCCTCGGCTTGCAAGCGAGATTTTTTCAGGGTGGGGCGAACGTCGATGCCGCCCATCAAAGCGCCATCGGTATGTTGTACCGGAGCATCCAGCAGCAGGCGGCGCTCCTGTCTTACGCTGACAACTTCAGGCTCATGGCCTTTCTCGCGCTGCTCTGCATTCCGCTTGTCTTATTCTTTCGACGCGCGCAAAAGCACGCGAATCCAGCCGACGTCATCGTCGAATAATTTCTCTCAACTCGCAACGCAGCCGGTTGCATCGTAGCGCGGTGTGGTGGCCATGATTTCTTCAATGGCCTGCACCGCCTGAATGCCGCCTCTCGCGCCCGACGCCGTGCAATTCAATGCCGCAGCCGCGCAGGCAAAATCCAGTAGCCGCTCAATCGGCCACCCCTGCAACAATCCATAAATAAACCCGGCGTGAAAAATGTCTCCTGCCCCAGTCGTATCCACCACCGGAACCTTGTAAGCAGCCCGAAGATGAAACTGCCTGCCATCCCATGCCAGCACGCCGTCGCATCCCAGCGTAGCCGCAGTAAGCCCGCATCCATACCGCGTCTGTATTAACCGCAGCGCTTTTTCAAGGTCGGCTTCGCCGGTGAGCCGGGCGGGAAAATCCCTGCTCACGATGAGGTAGTCCACGTTTTCGACGAGTTTATCCACTCCAGGATAGGTCTCATCCAGGTCGGCAATCACTGGAATCCCGGCGGCCCGCGCCCATTCAGCTGCCAGCGTGGCAGCCTCAATCTCGCAGCCGTCCAGATGCAGCGCCCGCGCATTCACAATCCACTCGCGCTTCAGGTCTTCAGGCCGCAGCTTGACCCGCTCATCCTTGCGGCAAAGAACCGTGCGTTCGCCTCCGCCATCCACCAGGATCAATGATTGCGGGCTGGCCGCATCCGGCGCAACCACCAGCTTCGCGTCTACTCCCGCATCGGCGAACACTTTGCGGTGCAGCCGTCCGCCGTCGTCGTCGCCCAGCTTGCCCACGTAGCGGGTGCTCAGCCCCCAATGCTGGCAGGCAATCACGGTCGTCGCCGCCTGGCCGCCCGGCAACACCGTCGAGCCGGTGTACCAGGCCTTTGACCCGCGCGTCGGGAACTCTGCAAGGGGAACGAGTACGTCGATGGCGTTCAATCCAACGCCCACAAGATCAACAGCCAGCGGCTCCGTCATAGGGTGATTATAAAAGGCGAACGCATCGGATATAGCGGGAACGAGCGCGGAGAGCATGAAATTAGAAAGGCGTGCACGGAGGGAGCAGGGGCCTTCAGGCCCCTGAAATTCCGCTTAAACGAAATGTGGCTTTAGCCACGGGCCTTTTGCGCGACTCTTCACAAATCCTATTGAATCTCCTCCAATGGACCCTAGCTGAACCGCGTAGCCTTCCACAGCCCCCATCCGCATCCAACCGCCGTCACCGCCAGCACCGCCGCCAGCACCCACAGCCAGGTCATGTTCATGCCCAACTCCGGCGCTCTTGCGTTCATTCCCAGATAGGCAAAGACGCCCAGGGCCGCGGCCACAATCGCATAGTCCCACCATCCCCGCCGCTCATCGCGATTCCCGCCTTCAACTCCAGAATAGGATCGCAGCACGCGGTCATACTTCAAGCCATAGCGATCACACTCGCGCAGTAGCGCCTGCTTCGTCCGCGCATTTTCGCCCTCGGTGGCAACGGCCGTGCTGATCGCAAGCGCTCCCAGGATCATCACCAGCGAACCCACAGCCACCAGCAATTTGTGAGCCAGGTCGGCGTGCGCCATCTCTCCAAACACCAGCACGCCCCACGCAAGCCCCCACATCTGGTTGGTATTCGAGAGCGGAATCCCCCGGCCAATGCCCAGGTACTTCGCGGCGTATTGCTGGAAGAGATCGCCGATCACCCAGGCAAATCCGCCCAGAAACAGCCAGAACAGCAAATGCTTCGTCTCCGGCGAGTGGAAGATCGCGGCCTTGGTGCCTCCGTCCAAGGCAAGCACCAGCGCCAGCACGGTGCCCAACTCTCCGATCGTGAACACAGTCACGAATGACAGCGGATTCATGCCGCTGATGTAAGCCTTGCGATAGGGAATGTACATCGTCCCCCATAGGAGGCTCGCCCCGGCCGCAGCAAGCACGCCTTGCACTGCGCGCCCGGTGTGCGCTCCCCCGCCATGAATCGTGCTGAAGCCGAGCATCACGGCGGCAACAAGAATCGCCAGCGCCCCCAGCAACACCTTGGCGATGTTTTTGCTGCTCGCGCCTTTCAACTCCCCAAAAAGCAGGCTGCCCCACAGAATCCCCACCAACGCATTGGTGTTCCACAAGGGAAACGCGATGGTCAACCCCACATCGCGAATGGCAAACACGGTCAGCGTATTGGCCACGGCCCACAGCATTCCCGCCAGAATTGCAGTAAAAATGAGGTGCTTGTTCTCTTTCAGATCGGCGAATACGTACCGCGTCCCCTTCAGTAGTGTTGGCACCGTCCATCGCGCGGCAAACACGCCGGCCACCATGCACAGCGAAATCGCGAAGGGCGACAGTCCAGAGTTGACCAGCTTTGTCGGCGCCTCGGCCGCGCCCAGCCACACCCCTGCCGCCAGCCCGCAAGCTACTCCGAGTCCGTGCAGTTGCCTGAAGCCGCCGCTCGCGTTCGTCTGCCCCGCTCCGCTCATCCGGTCCGTCCTTCGCTTTGCACAAAAGCCGTTACGCCCACACGTGTACCCTGCCGCCTGATCCTTCTGGCGGCTAATGACCTCAGTGCAGCGTAATCAGCAGCGCGAGCCCGATAAAGAACACAACCAGGGGAATCAGCAAGTGGCTGTCTGTAAAGATTGCTCTGGCTTTCTTTGAAAATGTCATCCGAATCCTGTCGATAGTCTATTGCTCGATTTCGAGTCAACATAGCGGTGCAGCCATTCCACTGTCAACCCGAATGCGCTCCGCAAACCCGCAGCATGCTGCAAACAGGCCCTGAGAGGACTAGAGTGGATAGGGTCAGGTTCCATGCGCCAAGGCGTTTATGGAACTTGTCCGAGAGAAAAAAGCAAGGTGGAGTGGAACGATGCCCGAATCTATTGATTGGCCCAAGCAGATACTGCCGCCCCAGCGGCGTCACAACCGCAAGTTTTTCTTCCTGCTGGCCGTAGTAGCCATCCTCTTCTTCGGCAGCCGGACCGCACTCTCTTACTGGGTTGACCTGCTCTGGTTCCGCTCGCTCGGCTTCAGTGGCGTATTTCTCAGGACGCTTTCCATGCAGTGGGCCACCTTCGCTGCCTTTGCCGCGGCCACATGCGTCATTCTCTTCGGAGTGTTTGCCCTGCTCAGGCGTGCGCATCGCGACGACTTGCCCAGCGATCACGTTGTCCTTTTTGGCGGCCGTGAGGTCACATTGTCTGTCAAGCCTGTCCTCAACATCGTCGCCATTGGCGGTTCGCTGCTCATTTCCCTGGCCACCGGAGCAGCCATGGCAGCCGAGTGGCCCACCCTAGCGCTCTTCTGGTTTGCGCGGCCAAACCCAGCCTCCCCGGCCGACCCCATCTTTGGCAAACCTCTCGAGTTCTACCTCTTTACCCTGCCCGCATTTAACCTCATTGCAGGATGGCTGCTCACCATCGCTATCGTCACCTGCCTCACCGCGGCTCTCTTCCTGCTGGTCAGCGGCGGCTCGCGGGCCCTGGGCGAGCGCCGCCTCACAGGCATCGTTCTGCCTTGGCGCGGATTGTCGTTCACCCTCTCGTTCCTGTTCCTCGTCGTCGCCCTGCGCACCTACCTGGGCCGCTTCGATCAACTCTTTGAGCACCACACCATCTTCGACGGCGTTACCTACACCGATGCGCACGTCACCATCACCGGCATGCTGGTTGTCTGTGCCGCTCTGGTGCTGGGCGCTCTCATCGCGGCCATCAGCGCAGTCGTCGCGCCGCGCGGGCGCTGGCTCATTGTCTCCGTCGTTCCCGCCGTCGTCTGTTACGTCGCTGTCGGCGTGGTTGGATGGTATGTCAGCAGTTTTCTCGTCAAGCCCAACGAACTGGTTCGCGAGCAGCCCTACATCGCGAACAACATTGAGATGACCCGGAAGGCCTTCGGGCTTGACCGCTTCCAGCAGCGCCAGTTCCCTGCCGAAACCACCGTGGAAGCAACCGACCCGGCCAACAACCAGGCCACTCTGCAAAACATCCGGCTGTGGGACTGGCACGCCCTGCAAGACACGCTCCGGCAGATTCAGGAAATCCGCACCTACTACGACTTTCCCGACATCGACATCGACCGCTACACGATCAACGGCAACCTGCGCCAGGTGATGCTGGCGACACGAGAGCTTAATGTCGACAAGCTGCCCGAGAGCAGCCGCAACTGGATCAACGAGAAGCTCATCTACACCCACGGCTACGGCATCACCATGAATCCCGTCAACGGATTCACGTCCGAGGGCCTGCCTACGCTGATGCTGAGCAACATGCCCGTCCAGAGCACGGTGAAGGGCCTCAGCGTCACCCGCCCTGAAATCTATTTCGGCGAACTTACCGATACCGATGTCTACGTCAAGACCCGCCAGCAGGAGTTCAACTACCCGCAGGGCGACGCCAACAACCTCACTTCCTACCAGGGCAACGGCGGCATCGCGATGGGCGGTTTTCTGCGCCGCGTTCTGCTCGCGTTTGACCGCGGCGATCTGGCCAAGGTGCCCTTCAGCGACGACGTGAACTCCGAGAGCCGCCTGCTGATGCGGCGCAACGTCCGCACCCGCGTCGCGGCCCTGGCGCCGTTCCTCACCTTCGAGCAGGACCCCTACGTCGTGCTCGGCGAAGACGGCCGTCTCTCTTGGATTCTCGACGCCTTTACCACCTCCGACAACTACCCGTACTCGACCCACTACCGCCTCGACGCCGGCACCGTAAATTACATGCGCAACAGCGTCAAAGTCGTCGTGGACGCATATGACGGCACCACAACCTTTTATGTCTTCGACCCGCAAGACCCGATTCTCGCGGCGTACCGCCGCGTCTTTCCTTCGCTTTTCAAAGACGCCGCGGAGATGCCGGCAGGCCTGCGCAAGCACACGCGCTATCCCGAGTCGCTGCTAAAAATGCAGGCCGAAGTTTACGGCCTCTACCACATGACCAATCCCGCGGTCTTCTACAACCGCGAAGACCTGTGGACCGTGGCCAGCGAAGTGGGAATGGCTGACGGCGGGGCGCAAACCACGCTGGCCATGCAGCCGAATTTCGTGCTTATGAAACTGCCCGGTGAAACCGGCGTCGAGTTCGTTGAGATTCTGCCCTTCACCCCCGCTAACCGCAACAACCTCATCGGCTGGATCGCCGGCCGCAGCGACGGCGAGCACTACGGCGACACCCTGGTCTACGACTTCCCCAAAACCAGGCTCATTGACGGGCCGCTGCAAATTGAAGCCCGCATCGATCAGAACGCCCAGCTTTCAGGCCAACTGACCCTGTGGAACCAGCAAGGCTCGCACGTCCGCCGCGGAAGCCTGCTCGTCATTCCATCGGGCCGCGCACTGCTTTATGCCGAGCCCATCTACCTGCAAGCCGAACGCAGCCCCATGCCCGAACTGCGCCTCGTCGTGCTCGCACTCCAGGACCGCCTTGCTTACGGGCCTACATTCGAAGCTGCTCTCACATCGCTCTTTGGCGGAGGAGTTTCTTCCTTGAGCGGTTCCGAGGCTGCGCATCCCCCGGCTGAACCGGGCGCTGCAACCCCGCCCGCCACCGACCTCCGCGGCCTCATTGCCCAGGCAGCAAAGGACTTCAACGACTACCAGCGCCTCACATCCGAAGGCAAACTCGGCGAAGCCGGAAAGAAGCTCGACGAGTTAAAGGGAGTCATCAACCAACTGAATTCGCGGAAATAGGTTCTTCTGCAGATTCGCGGGTGCCCCCGGTCTCGAGGTTGAGACCGGGGATTCCACAACACTCCCGTGCCCCATCCTTTCGCGTTCTTTGCGAAAGGGTGGGATACCACAATCCCCAATCATCCGCCCCTTAAACTGTCCCCGTTGTTTTTTCATTCAGTCCGGCCCGGTCAACTAGTTACACTTGCCCCATGGCACTTCGTTTGTACGTCGCCACCAGCAGCCAGGGCAAGTTGCGTGACTTTCGCACCGCAGCCCAGGCCCACTCCGTTGCAATTGAACCCCTGCCCGCCCTCAAGACCATTCCGGCGCCCGAGGAAGACGGCGCCACCTTTCATGCCAATGCCACGCTCAAGGCCGTCTTCTATTCCAGCTTCGCCCCGGGAGAACTGGTGCTGGCCGACGACTCCGGCCTCGAAGTGGACGCGCTGCTGGGCGCTCCCGGCGTGCGCTCGGCCCGCTTTGCCGCCGATGCCGGGTTGGTAGACCTGCCCGGCGCCGACGATAACACCGACGTGTGGAACAACATCATGCTGCTGCAAAAGCTGGCCGACGTTCCCGCCGCCCGGCGCACAGCGCACTACCGCTGCGTACTGGTTGCCGCTCGCGACGGCAAGGTCCTCCACACTGCCGAGGGTTCGGTGAACGGCCTCATCCTGGAAGCGCCCCGCGGCACTGGAGGCTTCGGCTACGACCCGCTTTTTTATCTGCCCGAGCTTGACCTGACCATGGCGGAACTTGACCTGGAAACCAAGCTGTCGCTCAGCCATCGTGGCCGCGCCGTCGCCGCCTTGCTACCTATGTTGGGCGCGTAGCCCTTCCACAACTCTCGTCCAAGAGTTCAAGAGCGCGGAGCGCAAAGTTCAAGGGCGCGGAGCACCTTGACGGGGGTGATGTGGGACACCAATAATACTTGTGTAGCCAAGCAAACTTCCTCTGCCCTCGAACTTGCAATCTCTTTGACCCGCAGCCTTTAGGAGCCGACACATCCATGGCAACTGCTCAACAACCTGCCGCGCCCGTCGTCAAAAGCGGTGTCCAGCCGCTGCGCGCCGGACAGGGAAACTCTTTCTTGTGGCACAAGCTGCATTCCCTGCTGGGCATCATCCCCATCGGCGCCTTCCTGCTGGAGCACCTGCTCTCGAACTTCGAGGCCCTCAAAGGCCCAGCCGCCTATGGAGCGCAAGTCAGGTTCCTCAACAGCCTGCCGCTGGTCCGTGTGCTCGAGTGGACATTCATTTTCCTGCCCCTGCTCTATCACGGTCTTTACGGCGTCTGGATCTGGTTGCGCGGCAAATCGAACATCGTTTACTACCCCTGGGCCGGCAACTGGATGTACACTGCCCAGCGCTATACCGGCATCATTGCCCTGCTTTATATCGGGCAGCATGTCGCCCGGCAGCGCTTCATGGGCGTTGATCTTCCTGAGCATCCCATGGCGGCCTTTGCCAAGGTGCAGCAGGAGTTGGCCAACCCCTGGATGCTGGCCGTCTACATCATTGCCATGATCGCCATCTGCTGGCACTTCGCTTACGGCATCTGGCTCTTCGCCGCCAAGTGGGGCATCACCCCCGGTGAAACCGCCCGCAAGCGCCTGGGCTATTGCTGCGCTGCTTTCGGGCTCCTCCTGGTGGTCATGGGCCTGGCAAGCATCTGGGCCTTTGTCGGCGGAAAGTACCCCAACGCCCCTGGCAACCCAGCGCCGTCGGTTTCGCTATTAATCGCTCCGGCTCCAGTTCTTTGCACCGCACCCATGCTGTCATCTGCAACCATGCTGTCATCCTGAGCGAAGCGCAGCGTAGCCGAAGGACCTGCATTTGTTTTTTGCGCGTCCTTCGCAACACCGGTCCCTTAGTCTCTAGTCCCTGTTTTTCGACCTCTGAAAGGGAAACACTCCATGGCAGCACCCAGAATCATCGTGGTTGGCGGCGGACTAGCCGGGCTCGCGGCAGTCATCAAGATCGCTGAAGCCGGCGGAACCGTTGACCTGTTCTCCATCGTCCCGGTCAAGCGCTCCCACTCGGTCTGCGCACAAGGGGGCATCAACGCGGCCAAGAATCTAAAAGGCGAAGGCGACACCCCCGCCCTGCACTTTGACGACACCATCTATGGCGGCGATTTTCTGGCCAACCAGACTCCCGTCAAGGCCATGTGCGAAGCCGCTCCGGCCATCATTGACCTGCTTGACCGCATGGGCGTGCCCTTCAATCGCACGCCGGAAGGTTTGTTGGACTTCCGCCGCTTCGGCGGCACGCTTTTTAATCGCACCGCCTTTGCCGGCGCCACAACAGGCCAGCAGTTGCTCTATGCGCTCGACGAGCAAGTCCGCCGCTACGAGGCCGAAGGCAAGGTGAAAAAGTACGAGGGCTGGGAGTTTCTCTCCGCCGTGCTCGACTCCAAGGGCCAGGCCCGCGGTATCACCGCCCTCGACCTGCGCACCATGGAACTTCGTTCATTTGCAGCTGACGCCATTATCCTGGCCACTGGCGGCATCGGGGCCATCTTCGGCAAGAGCACCAACTCCGTGGTCTGCACCGGCTCCGCCCAGTCGGCCATCTTCCAGCAGGGCGCGTATTACGCCAACGGCGAACTCGTCCAGGTGCACCCCACGGCCATTCCCGGCGAAGACAAGCTGCGCCTCATGTCCGAGTCGGCGCGCGGCGAAGGCGGCCGCGTGTGGGTGCCGCGTACTCCCGGCGACAAACGCCCCTTCAAGCAGATTCCCGAGGCCGAGCGCTTCTACTTCCTCGAAGAGTGGTATCCGAAATACGGCAACCTTGTTCCCCGCGATGTGGCCACCCGCGCCATCTTCAAGGTGGTCTACGAAGAGGGCCTCGGCATCGACGGCCAACCCATGGTCTACCTCGACCTCTCGCACATCGACCGCGCCACGCTCGACCGCAAACTCGGCGGCATTCTCGAAATCTATGAGAAGTTCGTCGGTGATGACCCCCACGAAGTGCCCATGAAGATCTTCCCCGGCATGCACTACACCATGGGCGGCCTCTGGGTCGACTTCAACCAGATGACCAACATCCCTGGCATCTTTGCCGCCGGCGAGTGCGAGTATCAGTACCACGGCGCAAATCGCCTCGGCGCCAACTCGCTGGTCAGTTGCATCTACGGTGGATTCGTGGCCGGACCCAACGCTCTGGCCTACGCCAAGAGCCTGCCCGCCGCCGAAGGCGATGCCAGCCACGCTGCCGAACTCGCCCGCCAGGCCGAGATCAACGCCCAACTGCTCAACAACAACGGCAATGAGAACCCCTTCCGCCTGTGGCGCGAACTTGGGGCAACCATGACCGAGCACGCCACCGTCATTCGCTACAACAAGGGACTGAAGAAAGCCGACGAGAAGATCGTCGAACTGCTTGAACGCTACAAGAACGTGAACCTCGCTGACCGCAGCCAATGGGCCAATACCAGCTTCGCCTTCTCCCGCCAGCTCTACAACATGCTTGAGCTTGCCCGCACCATCACGCTGGGCGCGATGGCGCGCGATGAGTCGCGCGGCGCGCATTACAAGCCGGACTTCCCTGACCGCAATGACGAGAAATTCCTCAAAACCACCAAGGCAAGCTTCACCGGCGCGCCGGAAGGCCCGCGCCTCGAGTACGAAGAAGTGGACACGCAATTCATCAAGCCGCGCCCGCGCAGTTACACCGCAACGAAATAGTGTTTCGCGAATGGGTTTGTAATGCTTTTGAATTTCGCAATTGCATGCGCAATGTTTTGAAAGGGCGCGGCTTTAGCCGCGCCGATGTGCGAACAAAGAAGTCGTCGGGGCTTTAGCCCCGGAAGAACATGATCGAACTTCGAGCTTGTTGAATGAGCAAGAAGTGTCAGGGCACGACTTTAGTCGTGCCGCAAAGCCGCAAAGAAGACCGGGGCTTTAGCCCCTGAGGGAACATGGCAACCAAGACAGTGCAATTCGAAATCAAGCGCCAGGCCAGCCCCGATGCTCCCGCCGTGTGGGAGAGCTTCGAACTCGAGTGGCGTCCCGGAATGAACGTCATCTCCGCCATGATGGAGATCGCCGCCAACCCCGTCACTGCCGATGGCCACGCCACCACCCCCATCACTTACGACTCCAATTGCCTTGAGGAGATCTGCGGCTCATGCGCCATGCGCATCAACGGCAAAGCCCGCATGGCCTGCTCGGCCCTGGTCGATAATCTCGAGCAGCCAATCAAGGTCGAGCCGCTGACCAAGTTCCCGCTGGTCCGTGACCTCCAGGTCGATAGGCACGTCCTTTTTGACAACCTCATGGCCGTCAAGGCCTGGGTTCCGGTCGATGGCACCTACGATCTCGGCGCCGGCCCGCGCGTCTTCCCGCAGCAGCAGGAAGCCAATTACCCGCTGTCGAACTGCATCAGTTGCACCTGCTGCATGGAAGTCTGCCCCCAGTTCAACGAGGACACCGGCTTCGTGGGCGCGGCCACAATCGCCCAGGTCAAGCTCTTCAACAATCACCCCACCGGCCAGGTCTTCAAGGAAGACCGCCTGCGTGCGTTGGCCGGCGACGGCGGCATTCAGGAGTGCGGCTTTGCGCAAAACTGCGTCGAAGCCTGCCCCAAGCAGCTTCCGCTGACTGAGGCCATCTCCGACATCAACCGCGACGTGCTCGTCCAGAAGGCCAAGGACTTCCTGCGGGGATAATCTCGCGCCGGTCATCCGGAGCACCCCTTCGATGCTGTCATCGGGAGAATCCCCTGCGATGCTGTCATCCTGAGCCGTCCTTCGATACTGTCACCCTAAGCGACCCTGAGCGCAGCGAACGGGGAGTCGAAGGACCTGCATTTCGAGAAGTTGGTTCAACCACATCCGATGGGTGCCCCATCTTTACGACGTTTTTGTTCTTGCCGTAAGGGTGGGATACCACGAACCCGAACTCTTCGCGATCCGCCGTGGTGGAAGATTGTCGCAACAGTGGGATACCACGAACTCCAATCACACACTCTACAGAACCGGATAAAAGCTCTGAATCCAGTTCTGCAGCAGCGCCGGGAAGCAACCCAGCACCACAACCGCAGCAGCAATCGCCACCAGCACAGCCATCGTTACCGGATGCGCCTGGATGGGCGTCTCGTCCACCGCAGGCATCACGTAAGCCCGCTTGAGCACTTGCAAATAGTAGTAGAGCGAAACGGCGCTGAATGCGACAGCCAACGCCACCAGCGTAAAAGGAACCGGCCCGGCTGAAACGCCCAGCACTGCGGCGAACAGATTGAACTTGGCCCAGAAGCCCACCAGCGGCGGAATCCCGGCTAGCGAAAGAAACAGCACCAGCAACACCGCCGCCAACACCGGGTTCCGCTTGTGCAGCCCCAGGAACGCATCCAGCTTGTCGCTGCCCGTGGCCCGCTGCACCACATCGACAACGCCAAATGCACCGATAGTCGTCAGGCCGTAGGTGAGGATGTAGTAGAGGACGGCATTCTGGCTGGCGATGAGGTATCTCCAGGAGGACAGCAGCGACTCCATCTCTCCAGGCATTCCGGTAAGGTGTTGGCCTGTACTCACTCCTAAGATTATGTAGCCTGCATGCGCGATCGCCGAGTAAGCGAGCAAGCGGCGGACACTCGTCTGCGCCAGAGCCGTAAGATTGCCGGCGATCATTGATGCGGCAGCAACGGCGAAGAGCATTCCTTCCAAGCGAACCCCAACGGCGTCGTACCGATGCAGTTGCGCAACCAGATCGCTGGTCGACATGTTGTAAGTCCAGCGAAAAAGCCCATAGACCGTCAGCAAGCGACCGACCGTGAGCAGAAGCGCGAAGCTAGCGACCTTGGACACCGATGCAATGAACGCGGCAGCTGGCGCAGGCGCACCCTCGTAGGTATCTGGAGCCCATAAGTGGAACGGGACCGCAGCGACCTTAAATCCCAAACCGGCGACAACGAGAATCCATGCGACGTAGAGCAGAGGGGATGGTCCTTGATTGAAGATCGCATCTTGGATGTCGGGTAGATTCGTACTGCCAGTCAGCCCGTAGATGTAACTGAACCCAAAGAGCAAAAACGCTGCCGACATTCCACCGAAGAGGTAATACTTGAGTGCTGCTTCCGCGCTCTTGCCGGAGGTCTTTGCAAAGGCAGTCATGATGTAAAGGCCCAGGCTGAGCAGTTCGAGGCCTACGAATATGACCAGCAAATCCCGCGCCCCGGCAATAATCAGGCCCCCTGTGGCCGCCATGAGCACAACTGCAACAAACTCGCCCACATGGCGCGTGAACACTGAGTCGATCAGCAGCAGCAGCGTCAGAGCTGTCAAAACCAAGATTCCGATCTGCGCGACGGCGGTGAGCCCGCCTGTGGCTAGCAGCAAACCGAGGGTATAGTCAAAGCTCGGGCCGTGTACGCATTGAGCTTGCAACGCCCACAATGCCGCGCCGCACCCGGTCACGCCGAGCAGCGCCGCCACTGTCACGCGCAGTTTGAGCGCAGCCTTGCGCAGGAACCCCAAGTCAACCACCAGCACCAGCAGCGCCGCAACTTCAAGCGCCGTCTCCGGCAGCGTTACGCGGAAGAGATCTGCGTAATTCATTGTGCGCCTCCAGCTAACAGCGCCTTGACCGCAGGCTCTATCGTGTCAAGCAGAATCTTGGGGTAAAGCCCCACCGCCACGCTGACGCCCGCCAGCAGCGCCGTGCCCGTAACTTCAGGCCAGGTAATGGCAGCGAAGGCAGGCCAACCGGTGCGCGGGTGCTGATCGGGGGTCGGGAGCGCATCGGCGAAGAACGCCTTTTGCAGCGCGCGCCAGGTGTAAGCCACACCGACGATAATGCCAACGCCCGCCGCCGCAGCCCACCAAGGGTTCGCGATCCACGCGCCCACCAACACCTGCAACTCGGCGACGAAGCCGGAGAAGCCCGGCAGCCCCATCGAAGCCATTCCCGCGACAACGAACGCCCACGCCGCGAACGGCAGGCGCTTCGCGAGATGCATGGTTTCAAGTTCGGCCAGTTGTCGTGTGTGGGTGCGGTCATAAACGATCCGCCCGACGATGGCGAAGAGCAATCCAGCGATGATGCCATGCGAGAACATCTGCAACACCGCCCCGGTAACGCCGATCTGGTTCAGCGTCATGAGGCCCAGCAGCACAAAGCCCATGTGGCTCACACTGGAGTAGCCGATGACGAATTTGAAGTCGCTCTGCGCCAGCGCCACCAGCGCACCGTAGACGATGCCGATGACCGCCAGCACCGCGAAGACATCACGCCAGGAGCCTATGCCGAGCAGCGAGAATCCCCACGGATCAAGGCCTCGCGGAAACAGCGCAATGCCAACACGCAGGCATCCGTACGCGCCCAGTTTCATCACCACTCCGGCCAGCAGCATTGAGGCAGCGGTTGGCGCGGCCACGTGCCCGGTAGGCGCCCAGGTGTGGAACGGCCACATGCCGGCCAGAATCGCGAACCCGGTGAAGACCAGCGGGAAGCACCACATCTGGAAACTGACCGGAAGCGCGCCTGAGTGACCAGCGGCGGCCAGCGCAATCAATCCAGTGGAGTGGGTGCCCGAGGTGGCGTAAGCAGCCAGCAGGCCGATCAGCACCATCGCCGAGCCCACAAACGAGTAGAGCGCCAGCTTCATGGCTGCGTATTCGCGCCGCGTCGATCCCCAGATGGCAATCAGGAAGTACTTGGGCACGATGGCGATTTCGTAAAACACGAAAAGCAGGAAAAGATCGAAGCTGAGGAAGACGCCATACACGCCGCCAATGAGGGCCAGGAAGAAAGCGAAAAACTCGTTCGTCCGCAACTCGATGTTCCAACTGAAGAGGATGCCCGCAACCGCAGCCAGGCCGGTAAGCAATACAAGCACGCGGCTGATGCCGTCGGCGGCCAGCAGAAAGTGAATGCCCATCGACGGGACCCATGGCAAATCAACGATGACCGTCCGCCCCTGGCCCATGCCGGCGATAAAGCCTTGCACGCCAAGCGTCAGCCCGGCTGCGGCCACAGCCAGCGCAAACCAGCGCGACAGCGCGGGCTTGGTTGCGGGCAGCAGCGCCAGCACCAGCGCCCCGGCAAACGAGAGATAGATCGTAAAGGCTAACAATTAAAATCTCCAGTGAGCCAGCAGGTTCACGACAGTTGGGTTCAAGGTGTCCACAATCAAACTCGGCAACAAGCCGATGAGCAGCATGAGGCCGATCACCGGTGCCAGGGCCATCTTTTCACCATTGTGTAAATCGGGGAATCCGACACAGTGCTCCGGCGCCGGACCCGTGAAGACCTTCTGAATCACGGTGAGAATAACAGCCGCCGTCACCAGCAACCCAAGCACCGACACGGTTGCCGCAACCCACGCCAGCGGAAAAACGCCGCGGAAGATCAGGAACTCGCCGACGAAGCCGTTGAGGCCCGGCAGGCCGAGCGACGAAAAAAGTGCGATGCCCATGAGTCCCGCCAGCACCGGGGCGGGCTTGCGCAGTCCGCCAAACTGGTCAATGCCGCGATGGCCGCCGGTGCGCGTCTGCAGCATGGCCACAAACCAGAACAGCGCCGCAGCCGTGAGCCCGTGGTTGAACATCTGCAGGATCACGCCGTTCAGCGCCGCGGCCTGACTAGCCTGAGCCGCGGCACCGGCATTAGGAACCGCCAGCGCGAAGATGCCCAGCAGGCAGTAGCCAAGGTGATTCACCGACATGTACGCGAAGATGCGCTTCAAGTCCTTTTGTGCGGCGGCGGCCCAGGCGCCCATCACCACCGTGGCCACGGCCATCACCAGCAGCGGCGTGCGAATCTGCGCAATCTGGGCTCCGAAGAGCGGGAGCGCAATACGCAGCAGGCCGTACACGCCCATCTTCGACATCGCGCCGGTCAGCAGCATCGTCACCGGCGAAGGAGCTTCTGCATATGCCGCGGGAAGCCATGTGTGGAACGGCACCATGGGCACCTTGACCGCGAAGCCGACCAGCACGCCCACCGCCAGCCACATCGTCACCGGGCCAAGGTGCGCCGTTACCATCTGCTCAAGTTCGCCGGTTGAGGCAAGCAGTGTCAGGTGGGGAAAATCCATGCTGTTGGTTGACAGAAACACGGCCAGAAATGCCAGCAGCAATGCCACAGAACCGGCCATGGTGTAGATGAAGAACTGCGTCGCCGCCGGTCCGCGCCGCGTGCCACCCCAGAGCTTGATGAGAAAGAAGGCAGGAATCAGGCTCAGTTCCCAGAACAAAAACCAGTGGAAGAAATTAAGCGCCGTGAAAGAGCCGAAGAGACCCGCTTCAAGCACCAGTACCAGCGCAAAGTAGAGCCCCGGCTGGTGGTGCACACGATGCGCCGCGTCCACCGACATCAGCGTCACAATAGCCGAGAGCAGCAGCATCAGCGCGCCCAGAGCGTCCACGCCCAGGTGATACTCAATGCCCAGCGACGGGGCCCACACGGCGCGCTCGACGAGGCCGATGCTGCCATCGAGCGGCAGGCGCATCCAAATCAAAACCGCCACCACCAGGCTGGCCAGTGTCGTCAGCAGCGCAACGTCGCGCGCGTGCTTGCCTGCCACCAGCGCGATTGCCGCCCCGACGAGGGGCAGCACGGTCAACAGTGTCAGTACGGGTAATCCGTTCATGCCCGGCTGCTCCAAATCAGTAGGACGGCCAGCGCCGCCACGGCCAACGCGAGAATTCTCAGGTAGGTCTGCACGCGGCCATTCTGCACCCGCGCCAGCAGGCCACCGCCCGAGGCCAGTTCGTCGCAGCCCTTGTCGAAGCTGCCGTCAACAACATTCGTATCGAGGAATCGATTCAGTTGCGCCCACAGCCCGAAGACCCGAGCGACTGCGGACACCAGCCCGCCCCACACGCGGCGGTCGAGCCAGTCAGAGACGCGCCCCCACCAGCCATAAAATGCAACCACGGTGAGGCCGTAGAACTCGTCGATGTAGAGGCGATCATGCAGCCATCCCCAAACCAGAGGGGATGCCGCCTCCAGCACGTCAGGCTCGTCCGGATTCGGCGTGCGGTTGCCATAGACCCGCCAGCCCAACCCAAGGCCGAGAAAGACGACAACCGTTGAAACGCCCATCAGCGCCAGCAAGCCCGGCTCGGCAAAACCGAGCATATCAAACCTGGTCGCATGCCCTTCGAGGAACGCACGGAACCACGGCCACGCCGGGGTGCCGATCAACCCCAGCGCCATCGCAAAGATCGCCAGAATCCACAGCGGCGTCGTCATTGAAGACGGGCTCTCATGCGCCGTTTTCCCACCGCGCCAGTGACCGAAAAAAACATAGGCCACCTGTCGTGTCATATAGAACGCAGTCAGCAGCGCCCCAAACACCAGCATGTAGAAAGGCGTCTTCGCCACACTCCAGTGCTGCGCTGCCTCGAGAATGCCGTCCTTCGACCAGAAGCCGGAGAAAAGCAGCGGAAAGCCGCACAGCGCCAGCATGCCGATTGCGTAAGTTACAAAGGTGAGCGGCATATCGGCTTTGAGGCCGCCCATGCGGCGAATGTCCTGCTCGTCGTGGCAGCCGTGAATCACCGAGCCTGCGCCCATAAAGAGCAGCGCCTTGAAGAAGGCGTGGGTGATCAGGTGGAACATGCCAACCGCCACGCCGCCCATGCCCAGGCCGGCCATCATGTAGCCGAGTTGCGAAACGGTGGAGTAGGCGAGGATACGCTTGATGTCGTTTTGCGCGACAGCGATCAGTGCGGCGAAGACCGCTGTAAATGCGCCCACCCATGTAACTACCGTCAGCGCAGTTGTGGTTCCGCCGGCCAGTGCACCGGCCTGCATCAGCGGATAAACACGCGCAACAAGGTAAACGCCTGCGGCCACCATGGTTGCCGCGTGAATCAGTGCGGAGACAGGCGTGGGGCCTTCCATGGCGTCGGGCAGCCATACGTGCAGCGGGAATTGACCGCTCTTGCCCGCGGCTCCGGCGAAGATCAGCAAACCGATGGCCCCGGCTGCGGTAAGACCGAGAAGGGCAGGCTGCCCAAGCAAAGCAGCAAGCGCAGCGTGCTCCATGGAACCCGCGCCATTGTTGTAGAAGAGCAGTGTGCCGGTTTGCGCAAAGAGCCAGACGATTCCCAGCAGAAAGAAGACATCGCCAACGCGCGTGACGAGGAATGCTTTTTTGGCTGCTGCGGCTGCCGAGGGCTTCTGGTACCAGAAGCCGATCAACAAATAGGAGGTGAGCCCGACGATCTCCCAGCCCATGAAGAACAGCAGGAGGCTGTTGGCGATGACGACCGTGAGCATGCCTCCGGCAAAGAGCGAGAGGAAGCAGAAGAAGCGGGTGAAGTTTTCGTCGTGGGCCATGTAGCCCACGGAGTAGATAAAGATGAGCAGGCCGACCAGCGTGACCATCACCAGCATGATGGCGGAGAGCGGATCGAGGACCCAGCCGAGGTCCACGTTGGTTGCCCCAAATTGAATCCAACTGAAATTGACCGTCTCGCGAGCCGCAAGTCCCTGCGCCCAGGCACCAACTACATGAGCGAATGCCACCAGCGACAGCATCAACGAAAGGCTCATCGAGCCAATGGCCATTGTCGCTGAGGTCTTGCGCTTGGGTTGCTTCAGCAGCGCGGTAACTCCGGCGGCCACTATGGGCGCAGCAGGAACCAGCCACAGCAGGTGGGCGATGGACGAGGCTGCCAGTTGCGGAGTGAACGAAATCGATTCTTGCATCAACCTCTCACCCCTTCATCCTGTTCATCAGGTCCAGGTCCGTTGTTTTGGCATGGCGGTAAATCTGAATCACCAGTCCCAGTCCTACCGCTGCTTCTGCCGCGGCAACGGCGATGGAGAAGATGGCGAACATCATGCCGGTCAGCGCTTCAGGATGCGGGCCGTAACGCCAGAAGGCTATCAAATTCAAATTGGCCGAGTTGAGCATCAGTTCAATTCCGATGAGCACAAGGATGGCGTTGCGGCGCGTGAGCGCGCCGGCAAGACCAACGGCGAACAGCAATGCCGCGACAAGAAGAAAACCCGTCAGCGGCGTGGCCATACCTGTCACTTGGCCCTCTCTTTCTCGTCCATCGCAACAATGACCGCGCCGATCATTGCTGCGGTGAGTAGCAGTGCAACAATCTCAAGCGGCAGCACGTAGCGGCCGATGAGCGCCTGACCGATCTGGGCCACGGTCACCGTAGGCATTGCGGCTTCATGCGGAAGCACATGCGCGCTTGCAAGCACTGCCCAGGCCAGCACCGCGAAAACCGCCGCAGCAATCGCGAGCCCCGCGAACCAGTTATGGCTGAAGACGCCTTCTTGCGGAGTCTCCGACCCGCGCGTCAGCAGGATGGCGAAGACCACCAGGATGGCGACTGCGCCAATGTAAACCAAAATCTGCGCGAAGCCGGCAAACTGCGCATCCAGGTCGAGAAACAGCAGCGCGAGGCCGGCAAACGCCACCGTCAGCGCCAGCGCACAATGCACGGTGTTCTTCAACAGCACCGCGGCAAGGCCGCCAGCCAGGGTCAACACCGCAAAAAGCCAGAAGGCAAATGTCATCGGTTGCCCCTTTCTGTTAGCCCGTCATCCTGAGCCAAACGCAGCGAAGTCGAAGGACCTGCGGTCGCGATGATTCTCAACCACACAAGCTGGGTGCCCCAGGTCTCGAACTTGAGACCTGGGATACCACAAACCTCATTCAGCCGGAGTTCACTCCGCATAGCGATATCTCCTCGGCCCAAAGTGCTCGGCGCGCATCTCCACCCGGCCCATCACAACGTAAGCCGCAACCAGAATCGCCGTGCAAAACACCCAGCGTTCCCACCCATCGCCGAGGAATCGCCAAAGCGCGGTGACGAACAGATTGAGCATGGTAAGTGGCAAAACAAACTTCCATGCAAAATTCATCAGTTGATCTTGCCGCAGGCGTGGCAGCGTTCCGCGCAGCCAGATGAAGACGAAGATCGACATCATCATCTTCGAGAAGAACCAGAACCACGAAGGCACCCAACCCAGCACTTCAAGCGGCGACGACCACCCGCCCAGAAACAGCGTGGTTCCCAGGCCGGAAATCGAAAACATCGCCAGGTACTCGCCCAAAAAGAAGAGCGCAAATTTGAAGCCTGAGTATTCGGTATGGTATCCCGCCACCAGTTCCGATTCGCCTTCAGGCAAGTCAAACGGCGAGCGGTTGGTCTCTGCCGTGGCCGCAATGGCGTACAGCAGGAATGCGGCCAGGCCCCAGGGCGTAAAGATGTACCAGTGCGGCAGGCCAAAGGTGTACTGGTTCTGCGCGGCAACTATTTTATTGAGCGAAAGCGATCCGGTAATCATCACCACGGCCACGCTCGACATCAGCAGCGGCACCTCGTAGCTGATCATCTGGGCCACGGCGCGCATGGCGCCCAGCAGCGAGTATTTGTTGCGGCTCGACCAGCCGGCCATGAAAACTGAAAGCTCAGTAGAGGCGCCAATGGCGAAGAAAAACAGCAGCCCGGCGTCCATATCCACCAGCGCCATGTTGCGGCCCATAGGCAGCACGGCAAAGCCCATGAACACTGCCACCACCAGCACCAGCGGAGCCAGAAAGTGCACCGCGCTGTCCGCACTGGATGGAACGATGTCTTCTTTGGTCAGAGACTTGATGCCGTCGGCGATCGGCTGCAGGACGCCGAACGGTCCCGTCCGGTTGGGGCCAATGCGATTCTGAATGCGGGCCAGCCCCTTGCGCTCGAAGACCGTTGTCAGCGCGAACAGCAGCGGAAACAGGACAACGATGACCGCAACGCTGATCACAACGCTGGCCGCCGGCTGGCACGCGCCAGGCAAAAACGAGACAATCCAGTGCTTGAGGAGAACGAATATCTGGTCCAAAGTGTCGATCATGGGCTAGTCTCCCCCGGTCGTCGGCGGCGGCAGCGGCCGCTCCGCGCCCTTGATGGCAGAAGCGATTGCCGCGGCCGTTTGCTTCGCGTCGGACTTGGCCCTGTCGGCCGCCAGGCGCGCTTCAACAACAGCCGCTTCGGTGGGGTGGATCTGGTGGTAGTACGCATTCGGCTTCGCCAGTTGCTTGCGATCCAGCAGCAAGCCGTCGAAGCGATCGTCCGTGCTTAGTTCGAAAACGTTGTCCATCTTAATGGCTTCAAACGGACAAACTTCAACGCAAATCTGGCAGCTCATGCACACCGAAATATCAATGTCGAAACGCGTCGGGTAAAATTGCGGCTTGCCCACGGCGTCCGGTTTCTTGTCTTTGCTCTTCTCGATAAAGATGCACTTGGGAGGGCACTCCTTCTCGCAAATCTGGCAGGCCACGCAGCGCAGCCCTGCATCCCACTCAATGCCGTCGTAAACCAGGAAAGGGAATACGCGCGCCGCCTCGATGGGAGCGATCCGCTCTTCCGGATACTCGACCGTGGTCATCCGCTCCGCGGAGAAAAAGCTGCCGACAAAGTTCTTTGCCGTCTCCGCCAATCCCTTAAGTATTCCCTCTCCCAGCAAAAGTTCCTCCAGATCACAGTTCCTAGTTCGCAGTTCTTAGTTCCCAGTCCCTAGCGCTCAGTTCTGTGAACTAAGAACTATGTACTGCCCTACCTATCCACTTCTCCCAGCACAATATCCACGCTGCCAAAGATCAGCACCACGTCGGCAATATCGCTGCCCAGGCACATATCTTCAAGCACCGTGAGATTGATCAGGCTTGGCGGCCTCACGCGATACCGGTAGGGGTTTGGCCCGCCGTCACTGATCAAGTAAAAGCCCAGCTCGCCTTTCGGCGCCTCAATGCGCCCGTATGCCTCGCCTGCCTTGGGACGGAACCCGCGAATTTTCGCTTTGGGATCCATCACCGGGCCTGCCGGAATATCCTTTAGCGCCTGCTCCACAATCTTGATCGACTCCCGCATCTCAAGCATGCGGATCATGAACCGGTCGTACACATCCCAGTGGTCGCCCAGCGGCACGCGGAAGGGGAAGCGGTTGTAAATGCCGTAACTATCCACCTTGCGAATGTCGTAGTTGATGCCCGAAGCGCGCAGCATGGGACCGGTAACGCCCGCATTCACGGCAAGCTCAGGCCGCAGAATGCCCACGCCCTGGGTGCGCGCCATCAGAATCTCATTCGAACTCAGCAGTTGGTCGAACTCGTCCACAAATCCGGGAAGCCCGGCCACCACCTTGCGCGCGGCGTCCAGCCAGGCCGCCGAAGCGTCCACGCGGCAGCCGCCAAAGCGCATGTAGTTGCACATCATGCGCGAACCGGTAAGGGCCTCGAAAAGGTCGAGAATCTTCTCCCGCTCGCGGAAGGCGTACATCAGCGGCGTTCCGCTGGCGCCCATCTCCTGGATCAAAAAACCAATCGACGAAGCGTGATTCTGAATCCGGGTCAATTCGCCCAGAATCACGCGCAGGTATTCGGCGCGCTCAGGCACTTCCTGGCTGGTCAGTTTCTCAACGGCAAGCGCGTAGGCCCAGTTGTTGGTCAACGAGCAGATGTAGTCCAGCCGGTCGGTATACGGCATCGATGCCAGGTAACTCACGCTCTCGGCAATCTTCTCGTGGTTGCGGTGCAGATAGCCAAACACCGGCTTCAGGCGGATAACCCGCTCGCCGTCCAGCGCCACGTCCATGCGGAAGACGCCGTGCGTCGATGGATGGTGGGGCCCCATGGCCACTTCAAGCAAGTCGCCGTCGCCGCCCGGTTCAATAATGCGCGGGCGATTCCAGTTCTTCAACTGCTCCGGAGCGTGTGCGGGAATTGTCATTGGCCGGCAACCTTGCCTTCCCGGGGCTCTTGGTGCGCAGCGGCGCGCGCCGCCACCGCGTCGTGTGCCGTAGGCTCGTACTCGAAATCGTCCGGCTCCACGTAGTCCCGCCGCATCGGATGATCGGTGAACTCGTCCCACATCAGCAGGCGGCGCAGGTCCGGGTGCCCGGTGAACACAACTCCGTACAGGTCGAAAACCTCGCGCTCCTGGAACTCCGCCGACCGCCAGATCGACGTCAGCGACGGCAGTTCCACCTGGTCTGTGCGGTTTACCGTGCGCATTCTCAAAATCACGGGGCCGTGCTTCCTGGCTACAGAAAACAAGTGGTAGACCACCTCAAGGCATCCCGGCTCCACGCGCTTGCGGGTCTCCTCGACTGTCTGCTCCACGCCGTCCACGGCCTTGCTCACCTTGACCTTCTCGGCAATCTCTTTGTCCGGCCAGTCAACGCCAGTCACGTTGGAGAGAAAGTCCAGCGCCAACTCCGCGTCGTCGCGCAAAAACTTGGCCACCGCAGCCGCGTGGCTCGGATTGAGCCGCAGCGAGTGCTGCCCGCTGGGGCCCGGATTGGAGACAATCCCCACTCCTGCGCCCGGCACAGCCGCCTCAATCGCCGCCCTGATTTCCTCTACCGTCTTCAATCTCTAACCCCTTGATGATTCCCAGTCCCTAGTCCCTAGTCCCTAGTCCCTCAATCCCGGGTCCCTACCTGATAATCACCGGCAGGGGCCAAACGCCCTTGTTCGATGTCGGCTCCAGATCGTGTTCTCCCTGCACCGGCACGGGAAACTCGCCCTGCCCCTCGGCGTCCAGATGTCGCGGGCGCCCGGCTCCAGTCAGGTGCTGGGCCTCAATCTTCTTCTGCAATGTCATAAAGGCCTGCAGCAGCGCCTCTGGCCGCGGCGGGCACCCCGGGATATGCACGTCAACCGGAATGTAGCGATCAATCCCCTTGAGCACGTTGTAACCCTGCTTGAACGGCCCACCTGAAATGGCGCAGGCGCCCATGGCGATCACGTATTTCGGCTCGGCCATCTGGTTATAGAGCCGCACCACCTGCGGAGCCATCTTCTTGGTTACCGTGCCGGAGATGATCATCATGTCCGCCTGCCGCGGCGACGGGCGGAAAACCTCGGCGCCAAAGCGTGCCAAATCGTAGCGCGCCATGGTGGTGGCAATCATCTCGATCGCGCAACAGGCCAGCCCAAACTGCATGGGCCAGATGGAGCTCTTGCGGCCCCAGTTGTACAGCTCTTCGATGGTCGTTACGAAGACGCCCTGCTTGCCCAGTTCGATCTTCAATCCTTCATCTACCATCGCTTCGCTCCGCTCCAGTTATCAGTGGACAGTGAACAGTGGTCAGTTAAATTTCCGAGCTGTCGTCGGTCATTCAAAAACCGTCTCGATTCTTCAACGCCTGTTTTGGCTTTCTCCTTGCATTTGCTCCCCAACCGCCAAAGACTTCAGCCTCGGGCACCGAAAACTGACCACTGACCACTAATCACTGTCTTCCTCACGCCCACGTCAGCACGCCCTTGGCCCAGGCCCACGCCAATCCCTCGATCAGCAGCAGCACAAACACCAGCATGGCCCCGCAGGCCGCCGCGCCCAGCCCGGTAAACGCCACCGCAAAAGGCAGCAGGAAGACCGCTTCCACGTCAAAAATTAAAAAAATGATTGCGTAGAGGTAATAAGCCGACCGGAATTGCATCCACGCGTCGCCTTTTGACTCCAGGCCGCACTCGTAGATGGCGTTCTTGACAGCGTTCGGCTTCGCGGGTGAAAACACCGCCGCCCACAGCCACGCCAGTCCCAGCGGAGCCAGCCCGAAACCGAGCGCACCAAGAAACAGTACGGACAAAGAAAAATAGGGATTTGAGGCCATCTTGGGAAAATAGATCCTTCTCAACCAACGTACCAGTTTTAGGGCAGTTTTGGCTAAGGAGATTAGCCGCCAAACCTGTGGAGAGCTTCACTTTTACCGCTTCCCATCCCACCCTGTGAACTGCCGGCGCCGCATCGTCCTCAGCGCGCTTCCCTCCACCTTTCGATGGTGGACAGTCGATGCCTCTCCCCGTTAGGGTTTCCCTATCCCCACGGGCTTCCCCGCGACGCCGCAGTTGGGGTATAACCGCTTTCCCCGGAGATCACACGATCATGTTTGGAACCAGGCTCAGGACTGCGATCCAGCTCTCTCTATCCGCCGCCTTTCTGGTTCTGGTTTCAATGACCGCTCACTATGCCGTGGCCGCCACTGACCCGACTGCTCCGGCAACGGCGCCGCGGCCGGCCCCCGACGCACACTCCTACGCCGCTCCCGCCGGCATCACCGGCCCCACCACCGCCTTCCACGACTCGGTTGCCGCGCGCTACAACTTCGCCTTCGGCAAGGACGCGCCCTTTCTGCCCTCGAACGCCACCACGGCCAACGGCCAGTTCGTCAGCCCCAAGAGCTTTCCCACCGCCCAGTATTGCGGCCACTGCCACCAGGAGGCTTACCGGCAGTGGCGCCAGTCGGTCCACTCCAACAGCTTCCGCGCTCCCTGGTACCTCAAAAACGTCAACCTGCTGATCGATGAGAAGGGCGTCCAGTACTCGCGCCACTGCGAGGGCTGCCACAACCCCATTGCCCTGTTCTCGGGCGACCTGTCGCAGGGCATGCCGAAGAAGCGTCCCTTTGAGGACGAAGGCATCACCTGCACTACCTGTCACTCCATCATTTCCACTGACACCACCGGCACCGGCAGTTACGTCATGGGGAATCCCGCGGTCCTGGTCGATGAAAAAGGCGCGCCCATCTCCGGCCCCGTCTCCGATGGC
Source organism: uncultured Acidobacteriaceae bacterium (assembly GCA_903911925.1). Lineage (GTDB taxonomy): Bacteria > Acidobacteriota > Terriglobia > Terriglobales > Acidobacteriaceae > Telmatobacter. The sequence continues at coordinate 39,262 of CAIWFH010000017.1, read as the reverse complement.
GAAATTCTTGCCCATCTCGACCGCCATTCCAAGGCCGTGATGCGCCCCCTTTACCAGACCGCCGAGTTCTGCGCCGCCTGCCACAAGGCCGCCATCCCGCGCTCGCTGGACGACTACAAATGGCTCCGCGCCTTTTCGGTCTACGACGACTGGCAGGCCGCCAGCTTCACAAAGCAGTCCCCGCTTCCTTTCTACCGCAAAGACACTGTCTCCACCTGCCAGACCTGCCATATGGTCCGCGAGCCCCTGCCCGCCGCGGCCATCGATCCCGGAGCCAAGGACGGCAAACTCGTCTCGCATCGCTGGCTGGGCGGCAACACCCTCATGCCCCAGTACTTCAACTACCCCGAGCAGGCTGAAAAGCTCGTCGCCTTCCTCAAAAGCGCCTCAGACGGCAAAGGCGTCTTCAACGTGGATATCTTTGGCCTTGATAAGGAAAACGCAGCCGCAACGGCAAGCGACGAAGTGCTGGTGGCTCCGCTCGGCCTCACCAGTTTCTCTCTTGCTGCGGGCGAGACCCTGGTAGCCAACGTCGTCATCCAGAACAAGGGCATCGGCCACTCCTTTATCCCCGAGCAGCGCGACTTCTACGAGGCATGGGTCGATTTCACCGTCAAAGACAGTTCCGGCAAAATGCTGGCCGAGAGCGGCTTCCTCCAGCCCGACGGCAACCTCGACTCATCGGCGCATTCGTTCACCAACCGGCTCATCAACGTCAAAGGCGAGCTGAACGACCTGCACCAGATCTGGCGCAACCGCGTGCTGGCATACAACAACACCATCCAGTCCGGCCGCTCGCAACTGGTCCGCTACCGCTTCCGCCTGCCCAAGGCAATCGCGGGCCAGGTCTCGCTCACTGCATCCGTAAAGTACCGCCGGTTCAACCAGCACTTCATCGATTACGCAATGGCCGACAAGCACTATGCGCTGCCGGTCGTCGAGATGGCCTCGCAGACCCGAACCCTCCAAATCGGCGAGAACGCCCCGGCGCCGCCCGACCGTGCCGAGAACAAGGAATGGATGCGCTGGAATAACTACGGCATCGGCCTTCTCGACGCGCAGCAGTACCAGGCATCGGTGCATGCATTTGAGCGCGTAGCCGCCCTGCGCCCCGACTACGCCGACGCTTTCACCAACATGGCGGTAGTTGAGGTGTCCTGGGAAAAGTACGACGACGCCCGCACCAACCTGGCTAAGGCGTTGACGCTGCTGCCCGGCGACCCGCGCGCCCTCTACTACCGAGCCCTTGTCGAGCGCAACGCAGGCCAGACCAAGGAAGCCATCGCCGACCTCGAAGCCATGCTCGCCAAGTACCCGCGCTCCCGCGACGGCCTGCGCGAACTGGGCTTCTCGTACTACCAACAACATCAATACCCAGAAGCACGCGCTGCTTACGAACGCCTGCAAGCCATCGACCCCGACGACCTGGCAGCGCATTATCAGCTCGCCATCCTCTATCGCCGCACGGGCGACAAGCAGAAAGCAGCCATCGAGTCCGCCAAGTTCGCCGACCAGAAAGACGACCCCACCGCCTCAACCTATGCCCTTGAGTTTTTGGCGAAGCACCCCGAGGTAGCCAGCGAAAGCGTAGTCTGGCACACCCACGACATCACCGGCGACCCAGTGAAGCGGCCCGACAAGATCGAGTACAAGTACATCCCCGGGGCAGGAGAATAGACGATCAGCCGCGTTGCCGGGTGCCCCAGGTCTCGATTTTGAGACCTGGGATGCCGAAGCACTACGCGGTCATGGCGTCAGCCACCCATCGCAAAACTCCGCGCCGACTCCAGCAGCTTCGCCACAGCTTCCTTTGAGCATGACTCCGTATAGATGCGCATCAAAGGCTCAGTCCCGCTGGCCCGCAGCAGAAGCCATGTTTCGGCGCCATTGGGCTTGCTCTTCGCCTCCGGATTGTCGAGGTATAGCTTCACTCCGTCAAGCGTGTCGATCCGCAGGATGGGCATGCCCGCAAAAACCGGGTCGCCGGCCTCGAGGGCTTTGGCTCTCGCGATGGCCCCATTCTTGATCTCGTCGGAGACGTGCAGATCGATGCGGCCATACTGATGCTCGCCGTACTCCGCCTGCAGATCGGCCACCAACTGACCCAGCGTCTTGCTTTCTTGCGCCATCACGTTGGCGAGCAGCAGAGCGTTCAGCAGTCCGTCCCTCTCCGGTAAATGGCGCTGGAAGCCGATGCCGCCGGACTCCTCGCCGCCCATCACAATCTCCCGCTCCAGCATCAGGTCCACCACATACTTGAATCCTATGCCGTGCTCAATCAGTTCGCGCCCATGCTTGGCGCAAATGCGGTCCAGCATCTTTGTTGTATTGAAGGCGCGAGTCACCGCGCCCGGCCAATTCTTGTACTTGAGCATCCAACTGAGCAAGACGCAGTAGATCTTGTGCGGGTCCACAAACTCGCCGTGCTCATCCGTTGCACCAATGCGGTCGGCGTCGCCATCCGTGCACAAGCCGGCCTGGCAGCTGTTTGCCACCGCCGCCTCGCCCAGCGCGCGAATGTGCGGCTCGATGGGCTCAGGATTGATGCCCGGAAAGAGCGGGTCAACGTTGCCGCGAATCTGCACATGGTCCACGCCAATGCGCGTAAAGATGTCTGAAATCAAGGTCAATCCGCAGCCATACATCGAATCGATGGCAAACTTCATGCCGCATTTGGCGATAAGGTCGAGATCGGCAAAATGTTCGATGGCCTCAAGATAAGCGGGCACAAAATCCACTTCCTCGATGGTCGCAGGCGTGGCCGTCCGCGGCACAGGCTGCCCCAGGCAGGACTCAATGGCGGCAATCATCGAAGGCTTCCCTGAACCGCCGTACCAGCCCTTGTACTTCACGCCGTTCCACTCCGCCGGATTGTGCGAGGAGGTAATCATGATGCCGCCCGCGGCACCGCGTTCGCGAACCGCATAGCTCAGCGCCGGCGTCGGCGTAATGGTGTTGGCCAGCGCCACGGGGATTCCGGTTGCGGCCACCACCTCGGCGCAAGTGCGCGCGAATGCCTTCGATCCAAAGCGCGTGTCGTAGCCGATGCACACTCCCTTGGCCGGGTTCTCTTTTGCGTAAACGTACGCCGCAATAGCCTCAGCGGTAATGCGCACGTTGGCAAAGGTGAAGTCGTCGGCGATAATCGCACGCCAGCCGTCGGTACCAAACTTGATTTGATCCTTGGACATGAGTGGGTTCTTACTCTCCGTAAATGCTGCGGTGAACTCGGCATGCAAGTACTGCGCCGTCATTGCATTCGTGGTCTCTCACATTAAATCACCGCTCTTGTTTCCGGCAATGCGAAGAACTTGACACGCAAAAGCAGCAAGGCGGCCCACCCTCCCACAAGGAGTAGACCGCCTGGTTGCATTCCGACTTTGATGCCTTGCCCGCCGGAAATCTCTTCGCGCGCTCCTGCACAATCGCGCTACAGCGTGCGCTTGAACAACGGAGTGGCAATCAGCAGTGTGCCGATGCCAAACACAAACAAGAAAAGCAAATCGAACTGGATCGCCGCAAATCCGCCGTCCTTGAGCAGGATGGCTTTAAACCCATGTACGCAATACGTGAACGGATCGACGATGGAAATGGCCCGCAGCCATGCCGGAAATGCGGTGATCGGATACATCGCGCCGGAAGGGTAAAACAACAGCAGGTTAAGAACGCCGAACATGGCGCGCGGCACCAGCGGGTCGTCCACGCGGACCATCAGCAGAAACATCATCCCATTGAACGCAATCGATGTTCCGATGATCAGGCACAAAAGTTCCAGGTCGGCCATAGGATTGAAGATGACACCCAGTCCGGCCATCAGCGAGCCGATGACCGTGAGACAAATGCCGGAGAGCACCGCCTTGATGGCTCCCGCCGTGTTGAGCCCGAAGACCAGTTCCAGCTTGGTGATCGGCGTTACCAGGTAGCCCTCGTGCACTCCGCGCGCCTTGTCGTCGATGTACAACATCCCGCCGCCGATCATCACCGAGATGTACATGGCCAATGCCACGCAGGCCGGCAGCAGAAATTTCATGTAGCCGACGTAGGGGTAGAGTTCAACAATGTGCAGCGCGATGGCGTTGGCCATGCGCGGCTGGATCACCGGCGAGTTGAGGGCCGTGACCAGTGCCTGCATCTCGCCTTCAAGCGAGCCGGAGGTGAATTGGTCGGAGTTGTCTACGACAAAGCCGATGCGCGGCGCGTCCTGCGCATACACGCGGCGCGAGTACTGCGCGGGAATAATGACCGCGCCATCCACCTTGCCGGTGCGCACGTCTTCGCGCGCTTCGTTTTCGTCGGTGTAGTTGACCGTGGTAAAAGTCTTGATATTCACGGCGATCGAGTCAAAGCCCTCGCGGATCTTGACCGCCTGCGGGCCGTGATCGTAATCGACCACCGCCACGCGCGCTCCCACGATTTTGCCGCCGAATGCGTTGCCCATAATGAGCAACTGCAGAATCGGCATCATCAACGACATGATCATCAGCGTGGGCGAGCGGAAGAACTTGCGCATCTCGCGTTCGACAATAGCGAACATTCTGTTCATGGCCGTTCTCCTGGACGCGGCGGCATCGTAAACGCCGCGGGCTTTACCTGCTCATCGCGGAGCTGGCGGCCCGTGTAGTGGACGAATACATCGTCAAGAGTTGTGTTCTGCACGCTGAGCGAAGTGAGAGTCTCGCCAAGTGACGCGGCCAGCTCGACTAGTTGCATGGTGGTCCGCGAGCCGGAAGAAGTCAGCACGCGATAGAAGCCGGCGCTCTCGGCCTGCACGCTGGTTACGCCTTCAAGGCGCTCCTTCCACTCGCTGGTCTCGCGGTCAAAGTGAACCTCAACCACGTTGGCGCCGGGAACGCTGTGCTTCAGTTCGATCGGCGTGCCCAGCGCCACCAGCGTGCCATGATCCACAATCGCGATGCGGTCGCAGAGTTTGTCGGCCTCTTCCATGTAATGGGTGGTCAGCAGCATGGTCAGGTTGCGCGTTCTGCGCAGGTTGTCGAGCATCTCCCACACCGCGATGCGCGACACCGGATCGAGTCCGGTGGTTGGCTCGTCGAGAAAGAAGATGTGCGGGTTGTGCACCAGGCCGCGCGCAATCTCAAGGCGCCGCCGCATGCCGCCGGAAAGCGTCTTGGTCTGCGCGCCTCGCCACTTGGTCAGATCAACAGCTTCCAGCACGGACGCGATGTTCTTCTCGCGCTCCGCCTTCGGAACGCTGTAGAGCTTGGCATAGATGCTCAGGTTTTCTTCAACGGTAAGGTCCGGATCGCTGGTCAAGGCTTGCGGAATGACGCCGATCACGCGGCGCACCGCATCGGGTTCTTTGGCCACGTCGTGGCCCGCCACCACTGCGTTTCCGCCGGTCAGCGGAATCAGCGTGGTCATCATGCGGATCAGCGTGCTCTTGCCTGCCCCGTTGGGGCCCAGCAGCCCGAAGATCTCACCCTCCTGCACGGCGAAGCTCACGTCCTTGACGGCTTCAAAGTCGCCATAGCGCTTCACCGCATGCGAGACCTCAATGGCCGCGGCTGTGCCCGCGATCAGGTTCTGGTCGGGATAGAAGGCTTGTGTGCTCACTGCTTCACCAGCTTGTTCTTTGCGATGTACACTTCCGCGGTCATGCCCGGGACCAACCGCTCGCCGGGATTATCCACCAGCATTTTCAGTTGAACGGTCTTGATGTCGCGCTTGCGCGAACTCACGTCGCGCTGGGTGGCAAAGTCGGCCTCCGCGGCTTTGTTGATCACCTTGCCCTGCATGGTCTGGCCGCTAGGCATCACCACCCGCAGGCTGTCGCCCAGTTGCACGGAATCAGCCTGAGTCTCCGGCAGCGGCGCATAAATCCATGTCTGGGTCAGGTCCATGATGGTCACAATCGGCGCGCCGGGCGTAACCACTTCTCCCTGCCGTGCCGCTCGCACATTCACCTTGCCACTGACCGGAGCAAACACCTGCGAGTAGCCCACTTCGACCTTTGCCTGGTCGGCCATGGCTCTTGCATTCGCAACCATTCCGCGCGTCGATTGCACGGTTCGTTCTGCGGCGGCTGCTTGCAATTCGTGCGCGTGCGCCTGGCGCAGCGAGGCCTCGGCCGCCGCCACATTTTCCCGGGCAGTTTCAACAGCTGCTTGCGCGGCTTGCAAACTCGTGGCGGCCTCGTCGCTGGCCTGTGCGCTCATAATGCCCTGTTTCGCCAACTCCACGGTGCGGGTGGTATCGGCCTGCTGATGTTCAAGCTGGGCCTGCGCCTGCACCAGTTGCGACTTCGCGGCCCGCACCTGGGCTTCGGCGTTCACCGTCTGGCTGCTTACCTCGCCGCGCGTCTGGCGCTCGGTCTCCACTGTCTCGCCCAGCTTGAAGTTCTGGCTTGATACGGTCGCTTCAGCGGCCTTGTGTGCAGCCTGCAAATCATCGCTCTCGATAATGGCGATAAGCTGGCCGGCTTTAACGTCATCGCCCTCGTCCACCATCAGTGTCTGGATGCGGCCCTGGATTCGGGCGCTCACCACAACTTCGTTCGCGTCCACGGTGCCAATCAATTGCATGTCGCCCGTCGGGCGCACAGTGACGTAGTACCAGATCAGCGACCCGACGGTCAGCAGTCCCAGCATCAAAAAGACTTTATTTCTCGCGTTCATTTTGGCCTCTGTTCATCTGCCATGGTTGGGGCAGAAAAGATTTCCTGGTCCCCGGTCTTGGTGTTCAAGGCCGTGGGCGGCTTGATGGTCAAGGGCATCGGCGTTGCTGCCAACACGCGCGCCGCAGCCTGCATCCCGTGTTCCCGATCGGTAAAAACTGTCTGTCCCAGGTACTCGATAGCTGCTTTGCGCCGAAACTCAAGTGCCGGGCGTGAGAATGGATCGAAGTCGTTCATCATGCACATCATGGGCGCGGACAGAAAGTAGAAAACATTGGCTCCCAGTGCGGCATACATTACCTGCGTGCTGTCCACGGGGACCAGTTCCCCGAGACGGATTCCCTCGTCGATCAATTCGCGGGTCTTTTCTCCCAGCGGCTTGAAGAGCGTTTCCACAATGGGGCTGAGCGCATTCGACTCGCCCTTGGTCATGCGAATCATCTCCTGCTGCATCAGCTTCTGAAAAACCGGCTCGGAGTAGATCCGGTCAAAGTGGTGAAGCGCCGAGTGCAAAAGTCTCTCCCCGGCAGAACAATCGAAGCTCAGTACGCGCAGGCTGTTGGCCACCATGCGCTGAGCCACGGACTCAAGGGCCGCTACATAGAGCGCCTCTTTGCCCTGGAAGTAGTAGTAGATCAGCGCCTTGTTGACGCCGGCCGCCTCGGCAATCTGTTCGGTCCGCCCGCCGGATAAGCCGTTTTCACTGAATTCCCTGGTGGCAGCGTCGAGGATGCGGGCGCGGGTTTGGTCCGCGCGCTCGGTCTGGGTTCGAATTGGAGTGCTTTCTGTCATGTTGTTGACTAACCGGTTAGTCGTTTTTAACTAACTGGTTAGTAAATTAACGCACAACCGCCAGAAATGCAACCGCGTTTTTGGTCACCATGATTGCCGTTGGCAGCTTGAAGATCAGATTTGCTGCCTGCGGCGCAAGCGGGGAGTATCTATTCTGAAGACGATTTGAAGCTCAAGATATTGCGGGCTCACCTGGATCGCCTGCCCTTTTGCGCTTGCAGCCGATCTACGGCCTTTCCGCGGCAGTTCAGGCGAAGAAGCTGATCTCCGGGGGCGTCTTTCATTCAGGGGAGAAGAGTCCTTATCCGGCGTCGGAGTCCATTGTGTTGCGCAGCGCATCCAGCCACCCCGGGCTGTTGTATGCTGGTCCGCATGTGGAATCGGACGAATCAACTGCCCCGCAAAAAATCCTCGGAATCCATTTCGTTTTCCCCGGTCAGCCGCCGCGACTTTATCAAAACCACTTCGTTGGCCGCTGGCGCGCTTGCTTTGGGCGTGCCAGCGCTTTTGCGCGGACAGAATCTGAACAGTAAGTTGAACATCGCCTGTATCGGAATCGGCGGCAAAGGCCGCAGCGATACCGATGCCTGTGCCGGTGAAAATATTGTTGCGTTGTGCGACGTGGATGCGGGCTCAGAGGCTTACGCGACACAGACGCAAAAATATCCGAGCGCTAAGTTCTACAAGGATTTCCGCCAGATGCTGGACCAGATGGGCAGCCAGATCGATGCGGTGACGATTTCGGCGCCGGATCATTTACATGCCATCATGGCGTCGGCAGCAATGAAGATGCACAAGGCCGTTTTTTGCCAGAAACCGCTAACGCAGACGGTTTATGAGGCGCGCTATCTGCGCAAAATGGCCAAAGAGAAAAAAATCGTCACGCAGATGGGCAACCAGGGCAGCGCCGCGGACGGATTGCGCCGTGCGGTCGAAACGATTCAAGACGGATTGATCGGGCAGGTAAGCCAGGTTCACGTCTGGACCAACCGTCCGGTCTGGCCTCAGGCAATGGATCGTCCGCAGGGAGAAGACCCGGTGCCTGCGACATTGGATTGGGACTTGTGGCTTGGACCTGCTCCGCTGCGGCCGTATAAGGGCCGTCGCAATCCAGACGATGAAAATGCGATTTACGAACCATTTGTGTGGCGCGGCTGGCAGGATTTCGGCACCGGCGCGCTCGGCGACATGGCATGCCACACGGTCAATATGCCGTTCCGTGCCCTCGATCTCGGCTACCCGACGGAGATTGAAGCCACTCCATTCGGCCAGATGAACAAGGAATCTTACCCGGTCGGCTCCAAAATCCGCTTCCAGTTTCCCGCCCGCAAGGCTTCCATTTCTCTCGAGCATCCCCATCTGTTCCACCACCACAGAACCATCGAGCACGATGCGCTGACATTATGGTGGTATGATGGCGGCCAGCCCGACCCGGCAGCCCGTGGCGGCCATGACCTCAGCAACAAGCCGCCCGTTGAACTGACTGCCGACATCGTCGCTCTGCTCGGCGAAGTTCCCGAGAGCGGCTGCCTGCTGATTGGCAGCGAAGGCACGGTTTTTTCACCGGACGATTACGGATCGAGTTTCTTCGTCAAGCTGAAAGGCGACGAGAAATACCTCCACTACACCAAGCACCCCGCAATGGCACAGTTTCCCGAACGCATTCCGCGCAACACTTATGGAAAAAACCAAGGTCTGGCTCATGCGCAGGAATGGCTGACAGCCATCAAGCAAAACAAGCCGGAACTTTGCTACTCGCGCTTTGATATCATGGCACGGCTAGCAGAAATCATGCTGCTCGGCTGCGTTTCATTGCGAGTGGGCAAGAAAATCGAGTGGGACGGGCCAAAGATGGTCGCCAAAAATTGTCCCGAGGCCGCGCAGTTCATCAAACGCGAGAACCGCTCCGGCTGGGCTCTTTCCTGAACCTGGAAGCATCAGACCGGCCCGCAATGGGCTTCAGAGGCAAAGCAGAAATTTGATCCCAATCCGTGTGCATGAGGCCCCGGGCCGCTCAGGCGAAGAAACTGATCTGCCGGATCTGGCCATCTTCCCGGGCCATAAACTCAGGTTGCGGTTCGTCGGCGTCATCGGCTGGATCATCGAACTCGTCTTCCCGCCCCCCGGCAGACTTGCCCCCGCCCGGCGAGTAGGTCTCGTCGCCGATTCGGGCAAAGTTCTCAATATCGAATACCGCCGACAATCCCGCATCCGCGGGCGGCGCTTTGGCCACCGGCAAATTTCGAATTCCGGAGATAGGGCTGATTTCCATCCAGATTCCCTGCCTGGAGTCCTTACCTTGGGAACTCCCTCTGACGGCATATATCGGCTGGAAAAACGGGAACATTAGCTTATGTCCGATTCTGCAAACCTGAGCCCCTTCCGCAGCCCAACCCCACCCCGTAACGGTGCGGATTCCCCCGCTTTTCCTTCTGGAAAAAAGCTCCGCTCGCCGGGGCTATAGTTAAGGCTGGCGATTTCTCACGACCTTGCTCGGCGTGAAAACACAAAGCAGCAGAACCCGTTCCCAGGTTTGGGAAGACGAAGCGCCCGCGGAGACTCCGAACCGGCGCATGCGACAGAGTGTGCCCCCTGCAACCCGCACACCCGAGAGCATGCCCGATGCAAGGCCCCCCTCTGAAGACGAGGACTCTTCGCGCTTTGATTCCCATCGCACACCACCATGGCGCCCTTCCAGCGGGTGGGGGCGCATCTTCCTGTCTGTTGCCGCGCTGATCCTGCTCGGCGCACTTTGCACCGCCGGATACCTGTTCAAAACCTATCTCAACCGCGACAACCGCTTCCGCATCGCCGGGGCAAGCAACATCCAGGCCACCGGGCTCAACGAAGTGAGCCGCGCGGAGATGCTGCCCATCTTCGGCGAAGACATCGGGCGCAACATCTTCTTTATTCCTCTGGCCGAGCGGCGCAGCCAACTGGAAAATATTCCCTGGGTTGAACGGGCCACGGTCATGCGCCTTCTCCCGGACCAGATTCGCGTTTCGGTGGTTGAACGGCAGCCCGTAGCCTTTATGCGCCAGGGCTCGCAGGTGGGCCTGGTTGACGCAAATGGCGTTCTGCTGGCCATGCCGCCGGCACTGATGGCTCTGCATCATTATTCGTTCCCCGTGGTTACCGGCATCAATCCGCACGACCCGCCGGCCGCCGCCAAGACGCGGATGGCGGTTTATCAACGCCTGCTGGCGGAGTTGGACGGCAACGGCCAGCATCTCTCCGAGCAGATCTCTGAAATCGACCTGACCGACCCCGAAGATGCGCGCGTGCTGATGCCGGAGCAGGGCGCTGACATCCTTGCCCACTTTGGCGAGGACCGTTTTCTCGACCGGTACCAGCGCTACAAGTCACATATCGCCGAGTGGCGGCAGCAGTATCCCAAACTGGCGACAGTGGATTTGCGCTACGACGAGCACGTTGTATTGGAGATGGCCCAGGGCACCGAAACTCAATTGACTGCTCCCGAGGCTGCGACAGCCTCAAAGGCGCCTGTTACCAAGCCGCCGGCGGCAAAGGCTGCACAGAAGCCGCAGGCAGAGGCCGGCAAGACCGGCGCGGGGCCAGGCAGGAAGACGGCAGCAAAATCCAGGACCCAGGTGGCGAAAGATAAAGCCGCCAAAGACAAAAAGAAGCGCGCGGCAGCAAGTCGAGCGGCGCTTGACGCAGGCAAAAAAAGGAAACCCAACCCGGCCGCAGCAACCAGGCAGGGTCAGTGAGTCCAACACCATGAGCCAGAAGCAGGAAAACCTGATCGTAGTGCTCGACATGGGCAGCGCATACACGCGCGTGCTGGCTGCCGACTTGAATGACGGGGCCTTGCGTTATTGCGGCCACGGCGCGGTAGAGTCGGCCGGAATGCGCAAAGGCTTGATCGGCGAACTTGCCCCCGCCATCAAGTCGGTAAAGGCGGCGGTGCAGCAGGTCGAGCAGGTTGCGCGCATCAACATCGACGAGTGCGTGGTTGGCGTTGGCGGGCCGCATATCCGCGGCTTCAACGCGACTGACGGCATCGAACTGGGCTCCCGCATGCGCGAGATTGACAAGGATGACGTGCGCAATGCGGTGGAGCGGACCCGCGCCGTGCAGCGGCCTCCGGATCGCGACATTCTCCACCTGCTGCCAAGGCAGTTCATCCTCGACCGCCAGCCGGGAATCTTTGACCCCATCGGCATGGTCGGCGCCCGCCTTGAGGTAGACCTGCACATTGTCACCTGCTCCGGTTCGGCGCTGCAAAGCACCGTAACCTGCGCCAATCGCGCCGGTCTTGAAGTTTCAGAGGCGGTGCTTGAGTCCGTTGCCGGCGCCGAGGCCGCTCTCAAGGCCGACGAGCGCGAACTCGGCGTTTGCCTGCTCAACATCGGCGCCCACTCCAGCGACCTCGTGGTCTTCTTTGAGGGCGCAGTGGTCCACACCGGATCTGTGCCCATTGGCGGCGCGCACTTTACCAACGACCTTGCCGTGGGCCTGCAAATGCCCGTCGCCCAGGCCGAGGAACTCAAGCGCGAGTTTGGCAATGCCGTGGTTACGGCGGTGCCGCAGAACGATGAAATCGAGATTCGCAACCCAGGCCCTCAGATTCTGCGGCTTCGTTCCATTGCCGAGATTCTTGAGCCGCGGGCGCGCGAGCTGTTTTCTTTTGTCAAAGAGAACCTCCGCAAGAGCGATCTGGCTGAAACCCTGGATGTGGAAGACGTTATGGATATCCTCGGCTCCGGCTGCGTGATCACCGGCGGCGGATCCATCCTGCCCGGTATGCTTGACGTAGCCCAGAGTCAGTTGCGCGTGGGCGCGCGGATCGGCGTGCCGGTGCCGCTATCCAGAATGCCCGCCGAACTGGTTCATCCCGCCTGGTCAACGGCCGTCGGCATGCTCTTGTATGCCCACCGCACCCGCGTCACCCGCGCGGCTGAAAACAATACCCTGCGCGCAAAACTGCGCGCCATTTTTGCAGCAACTTTTTAGAGACCCACAGGAGGCCCTGGCCCTTATGCAACCCGAAGTGAACCAAGCTGGAGAAATGCGCATTCAGTACTACGACGAGAGCGTGCGCGGAGCCCGCATCAAGGTAATCGGCGTCGGTGGCGGCGGCGGAAATGCGGTCAATCGCATGATTGCCGCCCATATGGAAGGGGTGGAGTTTATCACCGCCAACACCGACGTGCAGGCTCTCAAACTCTCGCAGGCCCCTGTAAAACTCCAACTCGGTGTCCGCCTCACCTCGGGGCTGGGCGCAGGCGCAAACCCCGACGTGGGTCGCCGCGCCGCCCTTGAAGACTCCGAGAAAATCATTGAAGCGCTTGAGGGCGCTGACATGGTCTTTGTCACCGCCGGCCTTGGCGGCGGCACCGGCACCGGCGCGGCGCCGGTCATCGCATCGCTAGCCAGCGAAATGGGCATCCTCACAGTAGCTGTGGTCACACGACCCTTCGCCTTTGAAGGCAAGCGCCGCCTGCAACAGGCCGAGCGCGGCTTGAAGGAACTGTTGGAGAGCGTCGACACCATGATCGTCATCCCCAACGAGAAGCTGCTGGCCGTTGCCCGGGATGCGGGCTTCTTTGAGAGCTTCCGAATCGCCGACGACGTGCTGCGCCAGGGCGTCCAGGGCATCAGCGACATCATCACCATCCCCGGCATTATCAACCGCGACTTTGCCGATGTAAAGACCACCATGGCCGGCATGGGACACGCGGTCATGGGCACAGCGGTGCGGTCCGGAGAACATCGCGCTCTTGAAGCCGCCCAGGCAGCCATGGCCTCTCCCCTGCTTGAGGCGGGAGCCATCGACGGCGCACGCGGCATCCTGATCAACATCACCGGCTCCAGTTCGCTCAAACTCAGCGAAGTTTACGACGCCTCTTCGCTCATTCAGTCGGCCGCCCACGAAGACGCGAACATCATCTTCGGCGCGGTTCTTGACGAGAAGATGGGCGACGAGGTCAAGATCACCGTCATTGCCACCGGCTTCCGCGACCAAATGCCCGAGCGGCGCGCGCGCATGCTCACCCTTGAAGACGTGCCGGTGACTTCCGTTCCCGTCGTCGCCTCTGATAACTGGCTTGACGAGCCGACCCAGCGCGTTGCCGAGCCGGGTCCGCCGCGCTTCAAGAGCCAGGACGAAGACATCGAAGAGGAACCGATCGAAGCGGCCGAACCTGTCTTCTTTTCCGCGTCCAGGCCCGTTGAGGCCAACACTCCAGTTGCGGCGCCGGTAGCCACCGCGCCGGAAGTTCAGCCTGAAGCCGACCCTTTTGAATTGCTCGACCGTCCGCGTTTTGCTGAAATGGCCGATGAACCCGCTTACACGCCTCTGCCCCGGGACTACGCGTCCGATTTCGGCAGCGCCGTACGCATCCAGGAAGCGCGCGGTGAAGCGCGGGGATTGGAAGAGGATCGGTCTCAGCCGCCGGCAACGCTTTTCCCGGAGCCGGATGAGACGCCTCAACCCGATCTGGATGTCCCGGCGTTCATGCGCCGGTCGCAGTTCCTGGGCCGGTAATTGGCTTTCGCGCCGTCCGCGCGAAAGTCAATCTCAGGCTCCCGGCCCAACGCATTTTAGAGACGTTTGCAACCATCCGCGTGAGCTGTATAGTGCAATAAAGCTCACTAAATGCAAGGCTCCTTGCGCTTTGGCAAGACATTTGCACCGCATCCGGGTCTATTGTCTTAGGAATCAACTTTTTGGGTGGCCGGTGATTTGAATCACAGGTGCTAATCTGGATTTCTGGGATAGTAGGTGAAACTAGCTGCAAGCGCAGTTGGTTTCACCCTTCAAAGCGGTCGATAAGTAACGGGTGTAATGCCATTGGAGACAGATGCACGGCACGGAATCCATGGTTGAGAGGAAGCTGACTGGATGACCGACGTTCGCGTTTTGGCAATTGGATTGGCACTGGCGGGCTTCGGCTTCGCCACGAGCGCGCAGGCCCTGGATGCGCCGCACACACTGCGTCACACTAAACTGCCCGAGCGCCATTTGATCGTGCCCCATCGCTCCAGCGGCCATCGCTCCGCCGCGAATCACGCACAGGCCAAAACGTCGAGTGCTCGCAGTAAGACTGCATCGGCCCAAAGAAATGCGCCGGCCGCGGTGCGCCGCGCCTCCCTCAAAGCAGGCCGCCATCGCTGGCATGAGCGCTTCACCGCCAGTTCCTTCGCCAGCAGCGACATCTTTGGAGGCGACGTAACCGCCGGAGAAGACCCCATCGTTCGGCAGGCAGCCCTTGATGCATTGGGCGACATGAACGGCACGGCTGTGGTCATCAATCCGGACAACGGCCGCATCCTGGCCATGGTCAACCAGAAACTGGCGCTCTCGCCCGGCGCGGAACCCTGCTCCACCATCAAGCTCTCGGTGGCCCTGGCCGCCCTTTCCGAGGGGCTGGTCACCCGCGACACACCGGTGCAGCTGGCCGGCTTCCGCATGAAGATGACCGATGCCCTGGCCCACAGCAACAACCTCTATTTTGAAGAACTGGGCCGGGAACTGGGCTTTGACCGCGTGCGCCACTATGCCACGCAATTCGGACTGGGCGAACTGGCCGGCTATCACATCGACGGCGAGCAGCTCGGCGTCTATCCCGACCAGGAAATTCCCGCAGCTGAAGGCGGCGTAGCCCGCATGTGCAGCTTCGGCCAGGGCGTTTCGCTTACCCCGCTGCAGTTGGGAGCATTTGTTTCCGCCATCGCCAACGGCGGAACTCTCTATTATCTGCAACATCCAACCACTCAGGAAGAGGCTGCCAACCTGGAACCGAAGATCAAACGGACTCTGGACATCGCCCGCTACGTTCCCGACCTGCAGGACGGCATGGCCGGCGCGGTAGAGTACGGTACCGCCCGCAGCCTGAGAGTGAATTTCAACGAACTTCCGGTGTTCGGCAAGACCGGGACCTGCTCCGACAAGGGAACCCGCTTCGGCTGGTTCGCCTCCTATTCCGATTCGCCCCAGGGCAGCCTGGTGACGGTCTTCTTCCTTGAGGGCGGCCGGCCCACCTTTGGCCCCCGGGCCGCGGAGCTGACTGGCGAGTTCTACAGGAACCTGTGGGACCACAACTACTTTGCCGACAAGACACAGCAGACCGCCGAAGTGGCACCTGCCGCGCCTGCCGCCCTACAAACCGGCGCGCAGTAACCGAGGCGCGCAACCGGTGGGATTCTGCATGAGCGGCCATCCCCCAGGGGATGGCCGTTTTTGCCTTTTATGTGTTTTCATAATCGCGGTACCTTGATGAAAGTTCCTTTCGCACTTCTGCTCGGCATGTTTCCAGCGCTTTCTGCGGCCCAGCAGCCGCCCTCGGTTGACGTACTGCTGCCGCGGCTTTACGCCTACGCCAGCGAGTACCGGGCCAAGCTGCCGTCCCTCTCCTGCGATGAGTCCATCACCTCCCAGCTGGTGGTGGAAGGAAAGGTCATCAAGGAGACCAAGATCGAGGCCACGCTCCGCGAGATGCGGGACGACGCCCGAACCGACCCTTTCATCGAAAATCACACCTTCAAAACGGTGGACGGCCGCCCTCCCAAGGCGCATATCAAGATTCCGTTCCTCGTTCAAGGCGGCTTTGCCAATGCGTTGGGCTTTTCCCGGGAAGATGCCGCTTCCTGCTTCGACTACCGCATTGCTTCTGAAGGGAAAGGCGCGACCCTGCGGCTGGACATGGTACTCAAAAGGGGCAGCGGCGACCCGCATTGCAATGACATACCGGAAGGCTTCAAGAAAACCGTGCTGGTGGATGCCGAATCGGGACATATCACCCATGTGGAGAGAACCATCTCCGCTGAGTCTGCCAGGCACGCCAAGGAGGTGTATTTCGCCTCCATTGACTATGGCTCGCAAAAGCTGGGCAACGACACATACTGGCTGCCGGTCAGAATCTACGCGCACGACCCCAAA
The DNA here is from genome assembly GCA_903911925.1 of uncultured Acidobacteriaceae bacterium. Classification (GTDB taxonomy): domain Bacteria; phylum Acidobacteriota; class Terriglobia; order Terriglobales; family Acidobacteriaceae; genus Telmatobacter. Next base: position 22,931 of record CAIWFH010000017.1, on the reverse strand, counting down.
GGCGAGATGCGCATGTTCGCCGTCTATTCAAACTTCCACCGCTACACCGGCGAAATGAAGATCCTGCCTGAAAACAATGTGGCAGATCAGAAGCAGTAGAAAGACATTTCAATTTCCGTAGGCCCCGCTCTTGCCGCGTAGACGTTCTCGCTCAAATCGTCAGTCCCACGCAAACAGAATCCGCATCCCTTGAAGCGAATTCCAGCTCCGAATCATCCGATAGGGTGAGACCCTGCCCGGCTTTGTCTACCCGGGCGGTCTGATTCCGCGTACGCAGAACAGGGCCCTTTCCCATGGCATTGCCAGAGCATATTCTCCTTACATACACCTACTTCCTTCTCTTCGTCTGGGTGCTGGTGGAGCAGCTTGGCATCCCGCTGCCCGCCACGCCGGTACTGCTGGCCGCCGGCGCACTCTCTGTCGCGGGACAGCTCAGCTTCTCGATGGCGCTCGTAGTCAGCCTGCTGGCTGCTCTGGCCGCCGATTGCGTCTGGTTCCATGTCGGCCGCCGCTACGGTCACCACGTTCTGCGCCACCTCTGCAAACTCTCCATGGAGCCGACGATTTGCGTTCGGCGGACCCAGGACTCCTTTGGCCGCCGCCACGCCTCCACCCTCCTCTATGCCAAATTTGTGCCCGGCCTGGCCACCCTGGCTGCGCCTGTGGCAGGCCAGAATGGGATGGATTTCGGCAAATTTCTGATCTATGACGCCATCGGCGCCACCCTGTGGCTCACCACCATTCTTGCTTCGGGAAGGTTCTTCGGTGACCTGCTCAAGCGCGATCCGAGCGTGCTCAATTGGGCAGGACGTTTTTCCGGAGCCCTGCTGATTCTGGGCGTTGCCGGCTTCTTTGTGGTCCGCGTCATTCGCCGACGCCTGATGATTAAAAAGCTGGTAGCCGCGCGCCTTGAGCCGGAAGAACTGAAGCGGCAGCTCGACGCCGGAGAGCCCGTTTTCATCGTCGATCTTCGCCATCCGCTTGAACTGCTGCCCGACCCCCTTCACGCTGCCCGGCGCGCTTCACTTTTCGCCTGACTCCCTGGCCGCGCGACACAATGAAATTCCGCGCGACCGCGACATCGTGCTTTTCTGCACCTGCCCCAGCGAGGCCACGGCCGCCAAAACCGCAATGACCCTGCACAAGCTGGGCATTGAGCGGGTCCGGCCCCTCCGCGGCGGCTACGACGAGTGGAAGCGTCTCGGCTTTCCGCTCGACGCAGTGCCGCCCGCCTTTCCGGTTCCGGCCGCGCAATAATCCTCAGGATGCCGAAAACAGCTTGGCGATGCTAGTTCCGATAGGCGATCCGATCCCGCTGCACGGATCAGGGCCTGACCCTGCATTGTAAAGACCGTTGCCTCCGACGGTGATGTCATTAAACGCCTTCTGGTTCTGCCAGAGTTTGGGCGTGACAAATCCGAGCTTGGTTCCGAACGAGGCAAAGAGCCCCGCGTAGAGCGGCGCAACGGCGCTGGTTCCGCCCACGATCGACGACGCGCCGTGAACATATATCTCATAGCCGGTGTTGGGATCGGCGTCCGCGCAGACATCCGGGACCATCCTTCCGGTCCCGGACGGTGACGGTGGCGCGCCAATCTGAAATGCCTGCACCGGGAAGATCGTGGAATAGCCGCCGCCCGTTCCTACGCCGTCCGTCTGGCCGGGATTGTCGTTCCAGACCGTCTCGCTGGTCGCTGTCTTATCGGTTCCTCCGCAGCCCACAACATGCGGGCAGGAGGAGGGACAATCCACGTTGGCAGGGGTCTGCCCGCCGTCGCTGGAATCGTTGTCCCCCGATGCTGCAAACACAATCATCCCGCCGGCAGTTGCTGCCTCGGCTGCCGACTCCATCTGCTCCGCGGCTGTGTTGCCCCAGTTGGCTTCGTCAGAGCCCCAGGAGATGCTGCACACATCACACCCGTCGGCTGCGGCTTTCTCGACCGCGGAGGCAATGTCCTGCGACCAGTAGACCCGGATGGTTGCCGTCTTCCCGGTGGCCGCGTAATAGGCCGCTCCAGAGACCTGAATGTCCAGCGCCACCTCGTAATCCGCGTCATCCGCCGAGCCTACATTCTGATTGGGGGTGTTCTTGGTGCCGTCCACCGAGACATCGGTGATATGGGGCGAGGGCTGGCCGATGCTGTTGAAATACGCATCAATATCCGGCTGCACCCAACCGCCGCCGAGTTCGACAATAGCGATCACCCCGCCTCCGGCGAGGCCAGCCGGCCAGTTGTAGGCTGTGCAGAGACTCGGTACGGACCACGGGCCGGAAGCTGCGGTGGCGGCGGCACGAGCTCCCTGGCTCATGGCCGTCAACAAGATGAAGTAAGGCGTGGATTTGTATGTAGTGGAGTAGCACGACGGGGAATGGCTCATGGCAAGCTCCTTTGGGCAACGCGACCGCTTTGCGCGAAGTATGCCATAGCGCCAATCGGAATGGCAAAACTCTACCGCGCCTGAAGCCGTAGTATGAATGGGGAAGAATCAATATTTCGGGAGTATCTCTTTGGCCTACGACGACTTGCGCGACTGGATCAAAGCCCTTGAAAAAGCCGGCGAACTCAAGCGAATCAAGGAAGAAGTTTCGCCGGAACTCGAAATCACCGAGATCACCGACCGCATGTCGAAAATCGGCGCCAGCGGCGGTGCCGCGCAAGGCAAGTACGCCCCCGGCGGCCCTGCCCTGCTCTTTGAAAACATCAAGGGCCATCTGGGGCACAAGGTCTTCATCAACCAGTTTGGCAGCGAGCGCCGCATGGCCATGTCGCTCGGCGTCGAGCGGCTTGAAGAGATTGCCGCCCGCATTACGGGCCTCATGAACGTGAAAGCCCCCGAGGGGCTCTTCGACAAGCTCAAAATGCTGCCGCAACTGGGCGCGCTCACCGCCGCCTTCCCCAAGACCGTCGCCGCCAAAGACGCCCCCTGCAAGGAAGTCATCCTCCGCGACAATTTCGACCTGAACCAGTTCCCCATTCTCAAGTGCTGGCCCCACGACGGAGGCCGCTTTATCACCCTGCCCTGCGTCCATACAAGGGACCCGCGCACCGGCAAGCGCAACATCGGCATGTACCGCATGCAGGTCTTCGACGGCCACACCACCGGCATGCACTGGCAGCGCCAGAAGGTCGCCGCTGAACACTATCGCGAAGCCATGCGCCGGGCAGCTTCCATTGAGGCCGGCCAGGGCCAATTCGACCCGAAAGTTGCCGGTGTGGCAGCAATGGCCGAGTCGGCCGGCGGCGCCGTTTCCATTCCCGACGGCCCCATCGGCGGCCTGCCTCAAGTCACGCTCGGCAAACTGAAAGGCTCCCGGCTCGAGGTCGCCGTGGCCATCGGCACCGATCCGGCAACCACCTTTTCCGCCATCGTCCCCGCCCCCCCCGAGGTTGAGGAGTTCATGATCGCCGGTTTCCTTCGCGGCAAGTCCCTCGAGATCGTAAAGTGCGAAACCGTCGACCTAGAAGTCCCCGCCAACGCAGAAATCATCCTTGAAGGCTACGTAGAACTCGGCGAGCTCCGCGAAGAAGGCCCCTTCGGCGACCACACCGGCTTTTACACCATGACCGACCTGTACCCTGTCTTCCACCTCACCTGCATCACGCATCGCAAAGACCCCATCTACGCCGCAACCATCGTGGGCAAGCCGCCCATGGAAGACGCATGGCTCGCCAAAGCCGTGGAGCGCATCTTCCTGCCCGCGATGAAGATGACCATTCCTGAGATTGTGGATATCAATCTGCCGGTCGAGGGCGTGGCCCACAACCTGATGCTGGTCTCAATCCGCAAAAGCTACCCCGGCCAGGCGCGCAAGGTGATGAACGCCATCTGGTCTCTCGGGCAGGCCATGTTCACCAAGTGCATCGTCGTTGTGGACGAGGACTGCGACGTGCAGGATGTGGGCGAAGTGGTGCTGCGCGTCGCCAACAACATCGATCCCGAGCGCGACATCCAGTTCACGCTTGGCCCCGTGGACTCGCTCGACCACTCCTCGCGCATGCCCAACTACGGCTCCAAAATGGGCATTGACGCCACCCGCAAATGGAAGGCCGAGGGCTTTGACCGCCCCTGGCCCGCGATGATCGAGATGGACCGCGACACCAAGGCCAGGGTCGATGCGCTATGGCAAAAGCTTGGACTGTGAACGGAATCGACGCATGAGCGCAAAGCCATTTAACGGAGGGCTTTGGAGCCGGATTCGGCATCGCCATCGCTCTGATATACATGAGTGCATGCGTGTTGTCAGGTTCCGGCGCGTTTGCGGATTGATGTGTGCGGTGCTGGCCGCCGCGGGTTCCCTGTTCGCCCAGCAGGACCCTTTCCGCTGGATGGATTTTCACTCGCCGCAGGACCAGGATGTGATTGTCTGGGTTACGCGAGCGCTGGACGCTGAAAAGTGGACGGCCATCCGCGAGATCGGCGTGAAGTATGATGCGGCGCTGGTTGTAACCACGCTGCGCCCCTCTCCGCAATCGCCGGCCGGCGCTGATCCGTTCAGCGTGTACAGCGTTTCGCTCACCACCCACCTGGTGACCCCGGTTCTGAAAGGCGTAAACCTGCGCTGGCTTGACTGGATGCACTTCGCCGAGGGCAGCGCGCAAGAGCCAACCGCCCTCTACGACAATTGCAACGAGTGCAGCGCCGACACCTACTTCACTGCCTTCCACTATGACAATTCGCAGCATGTGTGGGCTGCCCGCTGGATGCGCGGCGGCCAGGCGGCGCCCATCTCCACCTCCGACGTGCCTCCCGGCGTAGCCTGGACCGAAGTCTACGCGGTGATGGCCCAGAGCAACGGGCGCGGACTGCTGGCCACCTGGAATTACTTCGACTACGGCAAGCTGAAACCGGCCGACGACTTCGTCTACCAGTACGATGTTGACCCCATAAGCGGCCTGGAGCGCACCCAACGGCTGAATGGCAAGGACGCCGATGCCATGAAACAGCGCCTTTGCCACGCGCAAGACGCAATACCTGGCCTGCAGCGCGGGCAGAACTCCGCGCTGTGCCAGGAAACCCTGAAACCCCGGTACGAGCGCAAACCAGTAACCACGCCGCCTGCCAACAACCACGGTCAGTCGGCCCCTGCAGGCCCGCATTGATCGAAGCCATGGTGGTCAATACTGGACTGTGTGACTCAGGAGTCTCCCAATAGCATCGTTAACGAATGGAGCGTGAGATGATTTTCAGCTGCAAATCTGCACTTCTACCGCTGCTTGCCTCGGCGATTGTGCTTTTCACTACGGGATGCCCGGCAAAGCAAGACCAACCTGCCACCACTGACCAGGCCGCCACGCAGGACCAGGCCCAGGATCCGGCGGCGGCGAATCTGGCCCCGGCTTCAACCGATTCCGGCGCCCAGCAGCAACCGGCTTCGAACGCCAAACAGAGCGCTCCGCCCCCCGATAATCGCGGCAGCTACCAGGCTCCCGACCAATCGAATGATCAAGGCTCCTACGATCCAGGGTATGGAGAGCAGCCGGTCGATTATGCCCCCCAGCCTCCGCCTCCGCTGCCCGACTACGATCAGCCGCAGGCTCCCGGCGACGACTACCTGTGGACTCCCGGCTATTGGGCCTGGGGCCGGGGCGGCTACTATTGGGTGCCCGGCGCATGGGTTGAGGCTCCCTACCCCGGCGCTCTCTGGACGCCCGGCTACTGGGGCTTCCATAACCATCGCTACGGCTTCTACCGTGGCTACTGGGGCCCGCACATCGGCTACTACGGCGGCGTCAATTATGGCTTCGGCTATGTCGGCGTCGGCTACGAGGGCGGCTACTGGCACGGCGGCCACTTTAACTACAACCGCTCGGTTAACAACATTAACGTCTCCATCAACCGCAACGTCTATAACCATCCGGTCCGCGACGACCATCGCGGCGGCGGTCGCGTTAGCTTCAATGGCGGCCAGGGCGGTATCCAGATGCGGGCCAGGCCTGCGGAAATGGCGGCGCGCCGCGAAGAGCACGCGCCTCCCATGAGAGCGCAAATCCAGCATCAGCAGGCTGCCAGCACAAACCGGGCGCAGTTTGCCAACGTCAATCATGGCCGTCCGGCCAGCGCGGTTGTCAGCCAGCCTCTCGCAGCTGATCGAAACGTTAGGGTCCCCGCCTCTGTCCAGCGCCAGCAACAACCGCAACTCCAACAGCGTCCAGTAGCCACGCCGCAACAGCATCAACAAGCGCCTCAGCAGCAGCACCAGGCAGCGCCGCAGCAGCGTCAGCAAGTCCCGCAGCAGCGTCAAACGGCGACGCAACAGCATCAAACTGCGCCGATGCAGCGTCAGCAAGTCCCGCAGCAGCGTCAAACGGCGACGCAACAGCATCAAACTGCGCCGATGCAGCGTCAGCAAGTCCCGCAGCAGCGTCAAACGGCGCCGCAACAACAGCAACGCCAGGCCCAACCGCAGCAGCACCAGCAAGCCCCGCAGCAGCACCAGGCGGCGCCACAGCAGCATCCATCTGCTCCGCAATCGCAGCGCAAGCCGAACCAGGAGCACCCAAAGAAGTAGCGCCTTCCGGCCGCCTGCAAGGAATCTTGCGGGCGGCCGGCTCCGGCGTTTCATCACTCCGCCGTCAGTATCTTGATTGAAACCAGGTTGCGCACCCAGCGGGCAGGGCGCTTCTCTCCAGCAGCAACAATTTCAAAAGGTCCGCCGTCTGCAAGACCCTTGCCCTCCAGCGTATCGGCCACAATGACCGTACCGTCGTGCAGGTCGGGGTTCACCTCGGCCAGGGAGTAGACGGCCTTGTAGCCATCCGCCCCTTCGGCCACCAGGTACAGTCTCAAATCGTTGCCGTGCGGCTTCTCCGGCACGCCCAGTTGCGCAAGCAGCGCCATCAGCGGCACCCCCGTATATGTCTGATTCGCCTTGGCGTGCGCGTTGAAAACCGTGAGGGTGACGTGTGGCAGCGCCGCCAGGGTTGCCTGCGTCCACTCGGCAGATTTGTCGCCAAATGAGACCTTCAGCGGGCCCGGCGCTGCTTTCGCTGCACGGTGCTCCATGTCCATGCCGTGCGCTGCCGCAGGTTGCTGCTGGCTTTGCGCCTGCCCCAATCGAGCTATCTGGCCGATTCCCAACACCAGCACAAAAGCCGCTGCTGAATGCCTTATCCGCATCGTGGATTCTCCCTCGAAACCATCGTATACTGGCTCTATGTCAGTTGCAGGCAACATCGCCGCCATTGCCAAGGGCATGAGCATCACCTTCAGGGAAGCTCTGCAGCCAACCCAGGTAGAAAACTATCCTGACGGCGCCGGCCCCCTTCGCGGAGCGGTTCTTGAGCAGCGCTACCGCGGCGCACACCTGCTGCAGCGCGACGAAGACGGCCTCGAAAAGTGCGTGGCCTGCTTCCTTTGTGCGGCCGCCTGCCCCTCCAACTGCATCTATATTGAAGCTGCTGAAAACACCGAGGAAGTGCGCTTTTCCTCATCTGAGCGATACGCCAAGGTCTACAACATCGACTACAACCGCTGCATCTTCTGCGGCTACTGTGTAGAGGCCTGTCCCACCGACGCCATCACCCATGGCCACGGCTTTGAACTGGCTACCCTGAACGCCACCAACCTGGTGATGCGCAAGGAAAACATGCTGGTGCAGATTGGGGCGCTGGCGGCGAAGTAGGAATACTTTTTGAGCACGGGTTCGTCGATGAACGTTTTCGAGTGTGGATTCGCAGCTGCAAACAAAGACGTGATTCGAATGTGCGCCGATTTGGAGCATGGTTGGGCGAACCTCGTAGAGGCATATGGCTTCGATAAAACGGATTACCTGGATTATGGAGAATCAAGATTTAGATGTCGCCTTCGGTTGATTGAAAAAGCACCGAGGTCCTATGAGTCCAGGAAGGCTTTTCATGAACGATACCTTCTTGAACCATTAAAGCTGGGAAGCAATTCTGTGTCGCTCCATGGCATGAAGTTGGAAGTCGATGTTCCACTGGCGCAGTCCTGGAAGAAAACAAATGACTTGAACAGGCGGCCAATCGTCTATGAGATTGCAGACGATGTCTTTTCTATCGAGACCGAGGAGGGATCCATAGACTATCGGCTCCAGGTATGGGTTGTTCTTCGCGGTGAGTCAAAAATGTTCGTGCCAGACCAGTTTGAGTATGGAGATGGTTTTGCTTGGATCGGAGGGCGTCCGGAATCGAACCGCGAGAAGTTCTAGGCAAGGCCGACAGGGCCCACCCTGGTGAACAGCATTTACCGCGCCCTCCGTGCCAGATTCTGCTGATCCAGCGCGTGACGCAGCAGCGTCTTGATCACCGCCTGCCGGCTGATATTCAATTCCCGAGCGGCGTTGTCCAGTTCCTGGAGCATGGGCAGTGCAAAATCTACATTGACTCGCTGAATTGGTGGCATCATCTTGCCTTTTCCAGTGAAGAATCGCGAAACGTCTTCGCCTCGGTCGGCGAGCTCGGCAATTTTATCGGCGTTTAGCGGCTTGGGGGATTCAAGCATTTTCGGCATAAAGCACCTCCTCTTCGTGGGTTGACTTCCAAAGCGTGACCAGGTGGTAGAACTCGCCTTCCTCATCTTCCCTTACTTCAAAGACCAGCGAGAACAGGCGTTGCCCAACCCATCCAATCGCGCGGTACTGCTCGGGCATGTCCGACCGTTGGTCGAGATAGTAAGGACGGGCAAAAATCTCCTGCGCCTCTTCAAAGCCGATGCCTCGGTGCAGGTTTGCCCTCAACCGCTGGCTCTTGCGCGGATCGAAGTGGAAACGCATTTTGTATAACAGTTATACCATTCTCTCAGCCGGAAATCAATCGCTTTTCTACCCGCCTACGAGCAGGCAATGGGCAAATCGTTCAACCATTTATGCTAGAGGTATAGGCCGCATCCCCTTCTTTCCCCAAGCGACCACCAGGTCAGGAGCGATTTTGACGGATTTTCTTTCAGAACTGCAGCGGCGCGTGCTCGTATACGACGGCGCAATGGGCACCAGCCTCCAAAAGCAGGGCCTCACCCCGGAAGACTTCTGGGGCAAGGAGGGTTGCAACGAGTTGCTGGTGCTGTCCAAGCCGGAGGCAATCCGGCAGGTCCATGCGTCGTTTCTTGAAGCTGGCTGCGATGTCATTGAGACCGACAGTTTCGGCTCGGCAAGCATCGTTCTCGCCGAGTACGGCATCGCAGACCGCGCCTATGAACTGAACCTCGCCGCCGCGCGCCTGGCACGCGAAGTCGCTGACAGCTACTCGACCCCCGACAAGCCGCGCTTCGTCGCCGGCTCCATGGGACCCACGACCAAGCTCCCGTCCCTCGGCCACATCGGCTATGACGCCATGGCCGCGGCTTACCGCGAACAGGCTGACGCACTCGTCGAGGGCGGCGTAGACGTGCTGCTGATCGAGACCTGCCAGGACCTGTTGCAAGCCAAGATCGCCCTCGCCGCCTGCAAAGACGCCATCCAGGCCGCGCTTGAAGCCGACCCGACGCGCAAAGTCGCCCTCCAGGTGCAGGTGACCCTTGAAGCCAGCGGCACCATGCTGCTCGGCTCAGAGATTGGCGCGGCTCTTGCCGTTCTTGAGAGCTTTCAGCCCGACGTGATCGGCCTCAACTGCGCCACCGGCCCGGCCGAGATGAACGACGCAGTGCGCTTCCTCTGCCAGAACTCCACCGTTCCCGTCAGCGTTCAGCCCAACGCCGGCTTGCCGCAAAACGAAGGCGGCCACGCGGTCTACAAGCTCACCCCGGCCGAACTGGCCGCTTACCACCGCCGCTTTGTGGCCGAATACGGTGTGCAAGTCGTCGGCGGATGCTGCGGCACCATGCCCGAACACCTGCATGCCGTGGTTGTGGCCCTCAAAGGCGTCAAGGCCGCTCCGCGCCAGGTCACTCCCCAGTCCGTGGCCGCCAGCGCCTTCGGTTCCCTGCTGCTTGAAGCCGACGGCCAGCCCATCGTCATCGCCGAGGAGATGAACACCACCACGCGCCTCGAGCACTTCCGCAACATGGTGCGCGCCCAGGACTACGACGGCATTCTCGCCCTCGCCAAGCGCCTCGTCGCCGAGGGCTCGCAGATGCTCGACCTCTGCTGCGCCATCGTGGGCGAAGACGAAGTCGCCTACATGAACGCGGTGCTTGAGAAGATTGCCACCCGCGTCACGGCGCCCATCCTCGTGGATTCGACCGAAGCCAACGTCATCGAAGAGGCCCTCAAGCGCATCCCTGGCAAACCGGTCATCAACTCAATCAACCTGGAGGATGGCGAAAAGCGCACCAGCAAAGTGCTGCCCATGGCCAAGCGCTACGGCGCCGCGGTCATCGCGCTCACCATTGACGAAGACGGCATGGCGCTCACCGCCGACAAGAAAGTGGCCGTCGCGCATCGCATTCACGATCTCGCGGTGAACAAGTACGGCATGCGCTCGGAGGATTTGATCTTTGACGCGCTCACGCTGCCCATCTCCACCGGCCAGGAAGACTATCGCGCCGCCGGCATGGAGACGCTTGAAGCGGTGCGCCGCATCAAGATCGAACTGCCGCGCTGCCGCACGGTGCTCGGCGTGTCGAACATTTCCTTCGGCCTCAATGCATACGCCCGCCGCGTACTCAACAGCGTCTTCCTCAAGGAGGCAGTGGATCGCGGCCTCGACGCCGCCATCGTCAACTACTCCAAGATCTACCCGCTCTACAAGATTCCCGAAGTTGAAGTGGACCTGGCGCGCAAGCTCATCTTCCAGGACCGCGACGGCACTGGCAGCGAACCCCTGCAACACTACATGGCGCACTTCGACAGCCTTACAAAGGGCTCAGTCGTTGAAGACGAAGTCGCCATTGAGAGCCTGTCTCTCGATGAAAAGCTCAAGCAGTTGATCATCCGCGGCGAGCGCACCATCGGCCTTGGTGAGCATAAGCAAACTCTTGAAGAAGCCATCGAGGCAGCCCTCGCCACCTACACCCCGCTCGACCTCATCAACACCGTCCTCCTCGACGGCATGAAGACCGTCGGCGATCTCTTCGGCGCGCGCAAGATGCAACTGCCCTCGGTGCTCGATTCAGCCGGCGTTATGAAAGCCGCCGTGGCCTACCTCGAACCGAAGATGGAGAAGTCGGACAGCGGCGGCAAGGGAACCATGGTTCTCGCCACGGTCAAGGGCGACGTCCACGACATCGGCAAAAACCTCGTCGACATCATCCTCTCCAACAACGGATATCGCGTCGTGAACCTGGGCATCAAGCAGCCCTCCGACGCCATCATCGCCGCCACCCGCGACATCAACGCCGACGCCATCGGCCTCAGCGGCCTGCTGGTCAAGTCCACGCTCGAAATGAAGTACGTCTTGCAGGATCTCGAACGCCTCGGCATGTCCATTCCCGTCGTCTGCGGCGGCGCGGCGCTCACCCGCAAATACGTCGAAGAAGATCTGCGCGAGGAGTACTCCGGCCCTGTCTTCTACGCCGAAGACGCGTTCGCCGGCCTGCACATCCTCACCGATCTCACCTCGTCCGACGCAGCAGTCCGCGAGCAGCGCAAGACTGAAGGCAAGACTGTGAAAGTCTTTGCCCGCGGCAATGCCGCCGTCAATGACGAGAAGCCCGCCGAACTGACCGCGGAAGGCCGTTCGCCTGTGGTGGAGCGGGTTGCGGCCGTTCCAACACCCGCCTTCTGGGGCGCGCGCGTCTTCAAGAACTACAACCTCGACGACATCTTTCCCTATCTCAACGAAACCGCGCTCTTCAAAAACCAGTGGCAGCTCAAGACCGCGGCGCAGGCTGATTATCTGCGCCTGATCGAAGAGAAGTACCGGCCGATTCTCGAGGACCTGGAAGAAGAAGTGAAAGCCAAGGGCTGGTTTGAGCCAAAGTCCATCATCGGCTTCTACCCCTGCGCGGGCGATCGCGACGACCTGGTCATCTTCGATCCGGAAGACCCCGCGCGCGAATTGGAGCGCATCACCTTCCCGCGCCAGGCGCTGGGCCGCCGCCTCTCCATCACCGATTTCTTCGAGCCATTGAGTTCAGGGCAGCGCGACGTGGTCGGCTTCAGCATCGTCACCATCGGCGACGAAGCCAGCCGCCAGACCCAGAAGCTTTTCGAAGCCGGCGACTTCACGAAGTACCTCTACCTGCACGGCCTTTCGGTTGAAACAGCCGAGGCCCTCGCCGAGCTGGCCCACAAGCAGGCGCGCGAGTTCCTCGGCATCGCCGAAGAAGACTCGCCGCGCATCTCCGATCTCTTCCATCAGAAATACCACGGCTCACGCTATTCCTTCGGCTACCCGGCCTGCCCCAACCTTGAAGATCAAACCAAGATCTTCCGCCTGCTCAAGCCCGAAGAAAACATCGGCGTCCGCCTCACCGAGCAGTTCCACCTGGAGCCTGAGCAAAGCACCAACGCCATCATCGTCCACCACCCGCAGGCAAAGTATTTCGTAGTGTAAATGCCGCATCCACAACTGCCCCGCCACCGATGAATAGTCAGTGGCGGTGCAGGTTGGATTGAAGACTCTGCTTCATGTTAAAAAGAAAAACAAAGAACTTACTCGGTCAAGCAATATGCTATGTAAATCGTTGTTTTATAAGCTCTTATGTTTGCAGATTATTTGACCTTCCACAAAGACAATAGAAGCAAAGGCAGTTACAAACGAGCCAGAATATATGTGTGTCCTCCTTGAACGGTCTGGGGCGATTGCCGGGAAGCAGTAGATACTCCCGGCCGTTCGATTTTCCGGCACACTTTCCTCTTGAACGCCGAAACTGCCACTTCCCTTCCCTTATCCTCTGCCAATCACCGCCATTTCTCTGAGCCGCTCTTGCTGCGCCTCTGGACGCGCGTTGTACCCTCCCGTTTGACTCCCGAGTTGGAGAGTGCTTAGATTGGGTCGGCAAATGCGGCACCGCTCCCTCGTGCCATGCCGGAGGTCTGAAATGAGAGCGAGTGCGCCATTGCTATCGGCGGTTGTATTGTTCAGTGCATCGTTGTGGGGGTGCGGTGGAGGCGGTGGCGGCGCAACACCCGCGCCGATCCAGACTGCCGCGCCGACAGTAGCAACCAGCGCCGCGCAGAATGGCGCCATCATCGTCAGCCTGGCCAGCACGACCTCTGGAGCCATCATCTACTACACGCTCGACGGCAGCGCGCCCGGAGCCACCTCGCAGGTCTACCAGGCTCCATTCCTCGTGGCCTCCAACCTGACCGTTAAAGCGATGGCCATGTCCCCGAGCAGCAAATCCAGCAACATCACCAGCCAGGCCTTCTCGCCCAACATTCCTTCCGGGGCGCTCGTCTGGTCCGACGAGTTCACCAACTCGACAGGCGCCAACGCCGGGCCCAACCCTCACGTCTGGACCTACGACACCGGCAACAGCGGCTTTGGCAACAACGAGCTTGAAAACTACTGCGCGTGGGGTGCGAGCGCCTCGCCGTGCGACACTGCCAATCCAAACGCCTACGAGGACACCGGCGGCCTGCTTCACATCGTTGCACGGCGGCCGGCAACCAGCGTATACACCTCGGCGCGTTTGAAATCGCAAGGCCTGTTCAGTTTCATGTACGGCCGCATTGAGGCGCGCATGAAACTGCCTGAAGGCCAGGGCTTGTGGTCGGCATTCTGGCTGCTGGGCAACAACATCGTCACCATCAGTTGGCCGGCCTGCGGCGAACTCGACGTGATGGAACATATCGACGGCAGCAACCCGCAGAACGAGGGCTTTGACTGGGTGCAAGGCTCAATTCACGGCACAGGCCTCGAGACCGGGATCCAATATCACCCATCCGGATTTTCGGCGACCGCCTGGCACACCTACGGCATGATCTGGAGCAAGGGCGAGATCCAGTACTACGTGGACGACCCCGCTAATCCATACGCAACGTTTAACGCTGCCACTCAACCCGGCACGTGGCCCTTCGATGCGGGTCCGCAGTTCATTCTGCTCAACCTCGCGGTCGGTGGCAGTTGGCCCGGTTCTCCGGATGGCGCCACCCCATTCCCCTCGGAAGTCCAAGTGGACTACGTGCGGGTTTATACCAATTAACCCGGCAAGGTCCGGAACAGCCTTCACCGGCCCTTGTCATGCCCGAAACCTCAGACTCGTCCGCCTTGTGAGATACATCACAAGTTATTTGCGCGCTGTGCTATGACTCGCGGCCCCCTCATGAGCTCCCTCAATCTAATGCCAAGCCATGACTGACTTGCAAATCTCTATCTAAAACGCCATTAACATGTTATTTAATCAACTGCTTACCGTTTTCAATCCATTCGCAGCCCACGCCCGGTCATCCTCTAATAGGGACCAGAAACGACACCAACTGAACGAAAGCTGACGGTAACACCCAACTTCCCAAGTTACCGGAAATCCTGCTCTCCCAATTCCAGCTTTATGACGAAATGGTTACTTAAAGAAAAAAACTTTTGCAACCTCTTTGCAACACCTTCACCGTCCCGTTACAATTCGCGGCGGATACTACTCCAGTGATTCCACAAGTTCGGTTTGTTGTTCCCTGGAAGTTCGCCCGTCGCTCCGCTGTCCTTGTGGAGCCGCCGCCTCTAACACTCCCCCCAACTCTGCCTGAAACTCCAGCCAAGCCGCGCATCCACGCGGAGGTGGGCCGATACCGCCTGCGCCTCGCGCAGACCGTCGAAGACCGTGACGCCGCCTGCCGACTGCGCTTCAAAGTCTTCAATATCGAGTTGGGCGAAGGCTTGGACAGTTCGTACCAGACTGGCCTTGACACCGATCACTTCGACCTTTTCTGCGAACACCTCCTGGTGGAAGACAAAACGGACCGTCGCATCGTAGGCACCTACCGCATGCAGTCCGGAACCACTGCCGAGCGCAACCTGGGTTACTACTCCGAGCAGGAGTTCAGCTTTGCCCCCTATGAGCCGCTCCGTCCCGGCGTCCTTGAGCTTGGCCGAGCCTCGATTGACCGCGAGCACCGCACGCCTGAGGTCTTGACCTTGTTATGGAGGGGCATCGCACAGTATGCTACCGACATGGGGCTGCGTTATTTGATCGGCTGCTCATCATTGAACTCCAAAGACCCGGCGGAGGGTTGGCAGTTGTATCGCCAGCTTGAAAATTACCGGGTTCCGCCTGAGTTCGCCACCCAGCCGACCGCCGCGTATGCATGTCCCATCGAGCAAGAGGGCGCACACTCACAGCAGTCGCCCCGCGAAGAAAATCCCAATATCTCCGTTTCACCCGCCGCCCAGGTCAAGGTCCCCAAGCTGCTCAAGACCTACCTGGCCATCGGCGCGCGCATCGGCGGCCCTCCGGCCTGGGACAGGGAGTTCGGCACCATCGACTTCCTCACTCTGCTCGATCTCAAGCTCATTTCGCCTTCCGCGCGCAATCGCTTTCTGGCCCCTCTTACAACATGAGTTTCCGTGCCTTCCGGCGCGCTGTGGCGCTGGCATTCGCTCTTTTCCTGTGCATTCTTCGCCACTGGCTCCTCCGCCTCCACGGGCCCATTACGCTCGAGCGGCGCGCCCAGTGGGTGCAGGCCTCCGCCAAGGGAATTCTCCACGGCATGGGTGTCGAGTACACAGTCGAGGGCCAGCCGCCCACCCACGGGCTGGTCGTATCAAACCACCTCAGCTACCTCGACATCCTCATCCTCTCCGCGGCCATGCCTTGCGCCTTTGTCGCCAAGATGGAGATAGGCGGCTGGCCCTTCTTCGGTAAAGCAGCGCGGGTCGGAGGAACCATCTTTCTAGACCGGTCCAGCATGGCCAGCGCCATGTCGGTAGCCGAGCAGATGACCGAAAGGCTCAAACTCCCCATTCCCGTGCTCCTGTTTCCCGAGGGCACCAGCACCGACGGCAGCGAGGTGCTTCCTTTCCATCCGCGCCTTATCGACCCCGCTACCTCCGCCGGAGTGCAAATCACCGCGGCCGCCGTTCGCTATGTCATCGAGGGCGGCGTGGAAGAGCGCGAACTGTGCTGGTTTGGCGATATCGAGTTCCTGCCTCACCTCATGAAGGCTTTGGAAACTCCCGGCTTCTCAGCCACTGTGCAATTCGGCGAGCCGCAGGTTTACCCTGACCGGCGCACCGCGGCCAACGCCACCCGCGCCGAAATTACCGCCATGCGCTCTTCGGGCGACTGGGATGAAGGCCAGGAAGCCCTCCAGACCGCGTAGCCTTCCCGGCACTGCAACACCCCCTCCCTCCGTGATACATTTCCTCAAATGAACCACAAGCAGCGTGTCCATGCGGCCCTAAACCGCCAACCGGCAGATCGCGTCCCCATTTTCATGTGGTTTCATCCCGAGACCGCCCGTAAACTCGCCCGCATGTTGGAGATTCCCGCCTCCGCACTCGGCGAGGTCATGGGCAACGACGTCCAGCAGACCTGGGTCAACAACAACTACGCCATGGAAGGCATCGAGCACGAGCACGACGGCGAAACCCACGTGGACTGGTGGGGCATCACCTGGGAAAAACGCCACGGCTTCAACCAGATCCTCAAGTACCCGCTGGCCGGCGCTACCCGCGAGCAGGTGCTCGCCTACCAGTTCCCGATTGAGCGCAAAGAGGCATTGCTGGCGCTCATGGAGCCGGTTTTGAAAGACCGTCGCGACTTCTTTGTTGGCTGCGACGTTTCGCCTTGCGTCTTTGAAATGTACTGGCGCCTGCGCGGTATGGTTGACGGCATGATGGACATGGGCGGCGACCCGGAGCTGGCCTTTGAAATGTTCCGCCGATGCGCAGACTTCGCCATTGAGTTGGGAACCGCTGCCTGCGACCGCTTCGCCCTGGACTGGTATTGGACCGGCGACGACGTTGCCGGCCAGAAAAGCATGATGATGAGCCCCAAGCTGTGGCGCGCGCAGATCAAGCCGCACCTCAAGCGCGTCATCGACGTCGGCGTGGCGCGCGACCTGGCCATTGCCTTCCACTGTTGCGGAGCGGCCCGGCCGGTGATTGCCGACCTCATCGAAATCGGCGTCAACATCCTCAACCCCATGCAGAGCAATTGCCCCGGCATGGACCCCACGGAGTTGAAGCGCGAATTCGGCAAGCATCTGACCTTCATGGGCGGCGTGGATACGCAGGAGATGCTGCCCCACGCCACGGCCGCCGAGGTGCGCCGCGCCACCGAAAAGTTGATCGCCATCATGACCGCCGATGGCGGCGGCTACATCCTCGCCGCATCGCACACCATCTCCCCCGAAACCCCCGACGACAATATCTTTGCCATGTATGAAGCCGTCGGATTAGGCAAAGCGGAAATTTTCGACCGGGCCGCGGAGATGCGCAACCGGATGGCGGCGGTACACACCACCTGAACCCCGAGTGCATTTCAGGGCGGAGGCCGCTAAGGGCGCCCCAACCGTGGCGGCGTCCGGATGCTTCCGCCCGTTTGGCGCTTATTTCTTCGCGGTACTCGCCGTGGCAATTGTTTTGATCTCTGCCGCGGGCGATGCCAGCGTCATTTCAACAATCGTATCGGGCGAAGATTTGTTGCCCGCCAGCGTCACCTCAACGCCGCCATCGCTCTGCTTGCACGAAGCTTGTTCCCCTGTGAGCGAGACACAGGCAAGAATTTTGGCAGGGAGCGCGGGCAGGTTTAGCGTTCCGTTCTGAGCGCTGAAAATATGCAGGAAGATCGTCTTGCCGCGATAGGTTGAAACGCCAAAATCACCCGGCAGATAAGGGCCGCCACGTGTTGCGTAGATGCTTTGGCCATACTTGCCCAGCCACTCGCCAACTTCGCCCAGGCGTGCGGCGTGTGCCGGATCGATCTGCCCATCCGGCCGCGGTCCAACGTTGAGAAGCAGGTTGCCATCCCGCCCGACAGCAGAAACCAGCAGCCGAATGATTTCGTCGCGCGACTTCAACTTGGCGTTCGGTTGATATCCCCAGGCGCCCTCGGTAAGGGTGGTGCACAGCTCCCACGGATCGTCGCTGTCAAAATCGCCGAGAGCCGCGTCCCCTTCACGGGATTTGAAATCGGCCGGTGCATCGGTGCGGTCGTTGGTAATGATCGTGGGCTGCAATTGCCGCAGGTGATTCACCGCGGCATCGTCCTGCCAGTCGAATTTGCCGTGGTAGCGCTGGTTCATGGGCCGGGCATGCCATGCGTCCGTGAAGCCAACGCCGCCGAAGCCGAGCCAGCCGTCGCCCCCGCCGTCGAACCACAGAATATCCAGCTTGCCGTAGTGGGAGGCGAGTTCGTCCAACTGGCGATGATACTGCGCGCGCAACTCCTCCGCGCTGGCCTGGTAAATCCCGGGGAAGAAAAAGCCCGGATAGCGCCAATCGAGCGGCGAGTAGTAGAGGCCGACGCGCAACCCGGCCTTGCGCACGGCTTTTACATAGTCAGCGACAAAATCACGATGCGCAGCCGATTTGACCGCCGTGAAACTGCTCCCCGGATCGTCAAAGAGCGCAAACCCGTCGTGATGCCGCGCGGTAAGCACGGTGTATTTCATGCCCGCCGCCTTTGCAGTCGCGGCCCATGAATCTGGATCGAAGTTTGAAGGATGAAACTGGTCCGCCAATTTCGCGTATTCGTTCACCGGTATTTGTTCCTGCCATTGCACCCACTCACCGCGGCCGGGGATCGAATAGACGCCCCAATGCATGAACAGGCCGAACTTGGCATCGCGCCACCATGCAATGCGCGCGGCCGCATCTTTGCCAGTCACCATAAGCTCGGTTTGAATCTGGGCGCTCACGGGTAGAGCAGGAATGGCCAGAGACACGGTCAAAAAGAACGCGCGAAGTACATCCTTTTTCATTTCTTCTCCACAA
This sequence comes from uncultured Acidobacteriaceae bacterium, assembly GCA_903911925.1. Lineage (GTDB taxonomy): Bacteria > Acidobacteriota > Terriglobia > Terriglobales > Acidobacteriaceae > Telmatobacter. Next base: position 4,218 of record CAIWFH010000017.1, on the reverse strand, counting down.
GGATCAGGTAGTCGTGACGCGGCCAGGCTTCATGTTCAACCGGAGCTTCTGGCCAATTATCTCGCGGCGGCGGAAGATCTTGCTCTTTACCTAAACTGCGCGGAATTCCCCGGTCAGCCCTTCCCAGGCGGCGGCGCCGTCGATCCGCGCAATACCAGACTGGTCGAAACCAGAAACTCGCGCTGGATCGTAGGCTTCCCATCCTTCTCCGCCTGCAGTCGAAGCGCTTCAAACGCGGCACGCGCCAGCTCGGTTCGATCAAGTCGAATCGTCGTCAGCGGCGGCAAGGTGAACTCGGCAAAATCGATGTCATCCAGACCAATCACCGACAGATCCTGCGGCACGCGCAAGCCTCCGTTGTAAACCGCGCGCAGCACGCCAATGGCTGTCATGTCGTTCGAGCAGACGATGGCCGTCGGCCGCTCAGGCAGCGCCTGCAACTGCTTGAATCCGGCCACCCCGCCCTTGAGCGTATGATCGCACTCGACGATCCACGTCTTCTCGATTCCCAGCCCTGCTTCATGCATCGCCGTGCGAAAATCGTTTTCGCGCGTAATGGCCGAATGCAGCTTGTGCGGCCCTGCCAGAAACGCGATCTTGCTGTGGCCCAATACCACCAGGTGGTTTACCGCGGCGCGAATGCCCGTGGAGTAGTCCAACAAAATCGTGCTTGTCTTGGGGTCGTCGAGGCGAAACTCGGCCAGCACCATGGGCACGTTTCTGTGCGCCAACTGGTCAAGCACCGGCTCTTCCTCGCCGAACGTCATCACCGCCACGCCTTCAACCTTGCGCTCCAGCATGCGCCGCACGCAGCTGGTCAATACCGCCGGATCGCTGTTCGACGAACTCACCAGAATCTCGTACCCGTGCGCCACCGCAATCTCTTCAAAGCTCTGAATCAACTCGGGAAAGAACGGGTTGGTGATGTTCTCTACAATGATGCCGAACAGGCGGCTGCGGCCGCTGACCAGCGTGCGCGCGTGAGAGTTGGGAAAGTAATTCAGCTGTTCGATGGCCTGCCAGACACGCTTCGTCAAACGCTCGCTCACCGCGGGCGAGCCGTTGATGGTTCTGGAGACGGTGGCGATAGAAACTTTAGCCAAAGCGGCGACAGTGCGGATATCGGGCGTCTTTACGACGGTCTTGCTATTTACTTTTCGAGCCACGACCCTATCCTGAGAAACAGATTAAGAATGTGACAGCAATGTTACAGCATCCGGCCCGTCGCTACGAGCGTTATTAAAGAGTGTTTCAAAAACCCGCGTTGTGTCGGGCACGACTTCCATCGTGCCAAAAGCAGCCAGAAACCCAAGGGGTTTTAACCCCTGAGGTAGCGCAACTCCAACGCGGCTGCAGTTTTGAACTAAGCACCAGTGTCCGCGATGAACTGTATGCCCGTTGTGCGCCGTAATGGCCTCCCTAATCGTTGTCGGCCATCAGCAGGCGCAGGTCGCGCAGGTTTTGGCCCGTGGGCCCGGTCACCACCCGGTCGCCCAGTGCCGTAAACATGGGGCAGGCGTCAAATGCCGCCAGCGACGACTTCAAGTGAAATCCAAAAGTATGCGCCCGGGCTACAGTCGTCGGGTCGGCGATGGCCCCCGCCGACTGCGTATTGCCGTCGATACCGTCTGACCCGGCACTGAATACGGTCAGCCGTTCGCCCGGATGTTGCTCCAGTTCCAGCGCGCACTCCATCACGAACTGCTGATTCCGTCCGCCGGCGCCGGGGGTGCGATCCATGGTCACCGTAACCTCGCCTCCGGAGATCAGGCACAGCTTGGGATGCGTCGCGCGCAACGAGTGGAAGCGCTCAAGAAGGTACCGGGCAGCATCGGCATAGTCCCAGTCGTCGCAGCTGTTATCTACCGCAACGTAGTAGCCCTCCTGTTCGGCCAGTATCCGGGCATTCTCCACCAGGTCGTGGCCGGAAAGCAGAATTTCGTAAACCGAATCGCGAAACGCCGGGTCCTCACCAGACATGGAGGCAGCCGCCGTCGCGCGCCGGGTGGCCAGCGTTCCGCCCCAAGGCAGCTTCGGAAAAAACGGCGGCAGCCAGCTCTTGTTTCCCGGAGACTCGGGCAGATCTTCGCGGTCAAAAAATGCGCGTATTGAGGCCGGCAGCTTCTCCTCCAGCTTGTACCTCTCAATCAACTCGCGCACCTCGGGCACCGTCGAGTGATCCGGCGAGGTCGGTCCGGAAGAGAGAGCATCCAGTGAACGCAGCGGCACGTCCGGCACCAGCAGGCTCACCTTGGCCGCATCCGGCGCGGCAATAGCCAGCCGCCCGCCCTTCACGGCTGAAAAGTGCTTGCGCAGCGTGTTGATTTCATGAATCGGCGCGCCTGAAGCCAGAAGCACCTGGTGAAAAGCGATCGTGTCGTCGAGCGAAATCTGCGGGTCCAGGGGCAAGTCGAACATCGCCGAGCCGCCGCCTGAAATTAGAAAGAAAATCAGCGTGTCTTTTTTGGCCTTTTTGACCATGGCCAGAACGGCGCGGGCCGCGGCAAACGAGTCCTCGTTGGGCAGCGGATGGCCGCCCTCAAAATACCTGAAACGCCAGTTGCGGCTGCTCGGCAGTTGGTTGGTGCAGCAGATGCCCCGCAGCCCCTGGCGGCGCTTCATCCGTTCCATAAGCACGTCCAGCATGGGACCGGCCGCCTTGCCCAGCGCCACCACAAAAATGCGCTTGTAGCAGGAGAGATCGATCGAATCCGGCCCGCTGCCGTCGGGAAGCAGCCGATGCATCGTGTCGCCCTCAAACCGAATGCGGCGATCAAAGGCTTGACCAATGCTGCAGGCTTTCACCGCGCCTGTAAAAATCCCTGTAGCCGTGGCATGCATTGCGTCGAGTGCTGAATCGCTGACCGGGTTCATTTCGTTTGCTCCTTAAGCCAACCGGCAAGTGCCTGCTGCATCAACTCCAGCTGACCGGTAAAGAAGTGATCGGCGCCAGGGAGCAGCACCAGGGATTTGGGTTCTGCGGCAGAGCCAACCACCTCGGCCAGCTGTGCAGCCGGCGCAAAGGTGTCGTTGTCTCCACTCAGGAACAGCTTGGGAAGGGTCGAGTTTGCCAGGAAGGAATAGCGGTAGTTGTGGCCATCGGCGGTTGTGGGCAGGCCAAGAGCGGCCACGGCATGCACGCTTTTCGGGCTCGGCGGACGACAACAAGCGCTCAGCGCCATGGCCGAACCAAAGCTGAAGCCGGCCACGACAATTGACAGCTTGTAACCGTTTTCAAGCCACTCCAGCGCCGCCAGAACGTCTCCGGTCTCTGCGCGGCCGTCGTGGGTGCCGTGGCTCAGCCCTGTGCCTCGAAAATTGAACCGCAGAACCGGCCAGCCGAACCCCCACTCCAGATCGTTCAGCACCTTCATGGCGTGGTAAACAACCTTGTTGTGCATGGTCCCGCCCGCCAGCGGGTTGGGATGGCAGACCAGCGCCGCAAAGGCCGCATCCGGCGCGCCTTCATTCAAAAGCGCCTCCAGGCGGCCTGCGGGACCCGTCAAATCTACGCTGCGCAGCCTTGCGCCTTCCGGACTCGAATCTGGTTGGACGGGGTTAATTGTGGTGGTCATCCCACGCTACATTCTACGCTCAGTTGCCGTCCAGTTTCATTTCCCCTGACAAACCCGTACGGGAATCTAAGCCCGGCAACTCGCCAAGGCGCACAAGGCCTGCGCCGACCTGCCATGAACGACATTCGGCGACCACCCCGTCGGGGCAAGGGAATTTATCCCACGACAAGTTCGCGCCAGCGAACGCAGTCCTGGGTCAACTCGCCAATATGACCTCAGCCCCATAGGAGCGGGTGAGAGCTGGATTTCTGCGCCGACTTGCTAACTTGCCATGCCGCGAAGCGGCGCTAACTTGCTGCTTTTCAATACAACCGTTTTTTGACTCAACATCCACTGTTTCCTTCGAAGGCACGTGGAAACCGGTTTTCACGCACGTACTTTTGGCGGGTCGCCACGGTCTCGATAGCTGGTCCTGGCCCACAGGAGGGTGCCACCGGTCCCTCGCAGCCTTGCCGCCGGAAATCATAGCTCCGCAGTCGCGGCGCCTCAATCGATCTCCGAAAACCGCACCGCCGCAATCGCCCTGTAGCGCTGGCCTCCCGGCCGAACGCTTCTATGAGACGGCTGTCCAAGTCAAGGTGTTTTTGTTTTTTCCTTCATTGGAGTGTTTTTGTTTTTGCCTTTGTTTTTGCGGTTGCTGTTG
>CAIWFH010000016.1 GCA_903911925.1 uncultured Acidobacteriaceae bacterium | reverse complement strand
GGGTCCTTCGACTCCCTTCCGCTGCGCGTCCGGTCGCTCAGGATGACAGTGGCTTAATTTATCGAATGGGCTAAATCAATGAGGGAAATCAATAGGTGAAAGAAATGGGCGAAGGGAAGACCCTTCGCCCATTTGGTCTGACTTGTTGCAATGCGTTACGCGCCGTAGTTCAGGCTTTCGATGCCGAGGTAGACGGCGCCCTGTCCGAGCTCTTCTTCGATGCGGAGGAGCTGGTTGTACTTGGCGATGCGGTCGGTGCGGCTGACCGAGCCGGTCTTGATCTGGCCAACGCCGGTGGCTACGGCCAGATCGGCGATGAAGGTGTCTTCGCTCTCGCCCGAACGATGCGACATGACAGCGGTGTAGCCGTAGCGGCGGCCCAGTTCAATCGCTTCAAGGGTCTCGGTGACGGTGCCGATCTGGTTGACCTTGATGAGGATGGAATTGGCCACGCCCTCTTCAATGCCGCGCTGCAGGCGCTTCACATTGGTAACGAACAGATCGTCGCCGACGAGCTGAATACGACTTCCGAGTTTGTCGGTCAGCAGCTTCCAGCCATCCCAGTCGTCTTCTGCAAGTCCGTCTTCGAGTGAAACGATGGGGTACTGGCGGCTCCAGTTGTCCCAGAAGCTGACCATCTCCTCGCTCGACAGTTCGCGCTTGTCGCTCTTTTTGAAGACGTACTTCTTCTTTTCCTTGTCATAGAATTCGCTGGAAGCAGGATCGAGGGCAATAGCGATCTGCTCGCCAGGCTTGTAACCGGCCGCTTCGATGGCTTCAAGAATCAACTCGACCGCTTCGTCGTTGGACTTGAGCGATGGGGCGAAGCCACCTTCGTCGCCTACGGCGGTCGAGTAGCCCCTCTTTTTGAGGACGCCTTTCAGGGTGTGGAATGTCTCCGCAGCCCAGCGCAGCGCATCACTGAAGCGCTCTGCGCCGACGGGCATGATCATGAATTCCTGGAAATCCACGTTGCTGTCTGCATGGGCTCCGCCGTTGAGCACATTCAGCATGGGGGTGGGCAGGATGCAGGCGTTGACGCCGCCCAGGTAACGGTAGAGCGGAATCTCGAGGGTTGAAGCCACGGCGCGGGTGGCGGCCATGGAAACGGCCAGGATGGCGTTGGCGCCCAACTTGCCCTTGTTGGCTGTGCCGTCAAGGTCAATCATGGTTTTGTCGAGCAGCCGCTGGTTGGCGGCATCCATGCCTTCAATTTCAGGGGCGATGACCGACTCAATGTTGGCTACGGCCTGCAGAACGCCTTTGCCCATGTAGTGGCTCTTGTCGCCGTCGCGCAATTCCACGGCTTCGTGTTCGCCGGTGGAAGCGCCCGAAGGCACAATGGCGCGGCCGCGTGCGCCGCTTTCAAGGATTACGTCCGCTTCCACGGTGGGATTTCCACGTGAATCAAGAACTTCTCGGGCGGTAACAGCAACAATCTCAGTCATATCGGTCCTCACAATGCGATGCATCAGGCGATCATTCAGTTTTGGGCGGCGGTCGACGGGAAGGGGCTCGCCCGCGGAACTTTGAATCGTGGTCAGATACTCAGACACGCTCAAGAATCTTCTTTCTTTCCAGCGGAAAAAAGCGTAGGTGTACCATACGGATTCTAGCAAACCGAGGGCAACCGACCGGCATGGCTGGCGCAAGAGCCGGGTGCTGTCGAAGGCTTTATGCCAGGGTTACCTACCTTGATTCGTACTGTTTGAGGCACCCGCCAGTCTGAGCCTCCAACAGAACCAAGGAGAAGCGCGCTAGCCTTACGTTGGGTTAGTTGGCCTGGGACAGTCTGAATGACTGGCGGATGGGCGACTTTCCGCATGACTCGGGGTCTAAGAGGGTAAGGGGAAGTTTGTCCTCGAGAAGGAGATTTGAATGAACCGGCCTATTCTGTTGTTCGCCCTGTTTGCCGTTACCGCTGCCGCATTGACGGCGCAGGAGTCTGGGCAGTCCGGCGCCTACGAGGGAACATCGAATCCTCCGCCGGACGACACCATCGTCACCACCGTTACGGTGCGCTCCAAGCCCATGCCCGGTCAGCAGGTTTACGTGCAGTCGTCGGTTCCGGTGCAGGACGCGACTCCGGGCCAGGTTGAGCTTGCAGGCCGGCCTGCGACAGCACGCCAGTCGAGCGACCAGATTGAGCCGGGACTTGAGCCCGCGACGCAAGGGCAGGATGATTTCCTGCCCACTTCGGTCAATCCTTCAGTGAACTTTCCGGAAGATCCACCGGCTTACCACACCAGGCCTGCTTCGCAGACCCAATCCCCGGCACTGACGGCGCGCGCATACGCCGCAGATCCGGATGGCGACATTGTGCGTCCCTCCAATGTGCTGCGTCCCGGCGAACTGGGACCAGGAACTACTATCCGCGTGAAGCTGATGCACCAACTCTCCACCGGTTACAGCGAAAAGGGCGAAACCTTTCGCACCAGGGTGGCGTCGGATGTGGTGCGGGGCAGCGAGGTTCTGATTCCGGCAGGAGCGGAGATCGACGGCAGGGTGGTTGAAGTATCCAAGGGGCACACTGGGGGCTATGGGACCATGCGGCTGCGTCCGGAGCATGTGATTCTGGCCGACGGAACGCGCTACAAGCTTTACGCCGAGGTGACGGCTACGCCCGGAACGAACAACAAGATTGGAGCAGAAGGGACCATCCGGGCGGGTTCGAGGGTGAAGCGCGGCAGCATCGAATACAGCGCGGCCGTGGGCGGCGGCGCGGTAACGGGCGCGCTGATCGGCGGACCGATCGGCGCCTTGACCGGCAGCCTTGTGGGGGCTGGCTTTGTGACGGTGCATCTGCTGACCAGCCATCCCCAGGCCAATCTCGAGTCGGGCACTTCACTGCAGTTCACGCTTACCGAGCCGCTGTACCTGGCGCCGGTCCAGGTCATGGGCGAGGATCGGGGCATGAGCGAGAACTAGCCGGCAACGAGCCTGTGATGACTTTAAGTGAAGCATTGCAGGCAGCCAATTACACGAATGAGTGCGCGGGCGTGGAGCCACTTGGTCCGCGCCCATTTCTTTTGCCGAACCGGGCCCAGCTGCACCGCATCGTGGACCGGCGCCGATACGGTCCGAACGAAGCGGGAACCCCGGCTCCCCTTTTTGCGTATTGCCCCTCAAGCGCCTCAACTTGGCGTCCAACGCTTATGCAATCGTTTTCCGATACTCTCGGCCAGGTATTCCGCGCCATTGCGGCCAACAAACTGCGCAGCTTCCTGACCATGTTCGGGATTGCGTGGGGTGTGGGGTCTCTGCTGGTGCTGGTGGGGCTGGGAGAGGGATTCCGATCGGGGCAGCGCCGCCAACTAGCCACGTTCGGCAACGATCTGGTCATGATGTGGAACGGCACTATTCCCGCGCTTGCCAACCAGCACACGGGAATGCGCCCTTACCAAATGACGCTGGGCGACGAGGCGGCGCTTCGCAAGTTGCCGGAGTTGCGCGCGGTCACGGCATTCCTCAATCGCAACGATCTTTACGAAGTGAGCGCCTACGCCAACAGTTCCGGCCAGGTACTGGGGGTGGAGCCAAACTATCCCGAGGTTCGATTTATTCCCCTTGCCGAAGGGCGCTTTATTGACGCAGCCGACCTGGCCGAGCGCCGCCGCGTGGTAGTTCTCGGCTGGAAGAATGCAGCCTTGCTGTTTCCGGGAAGGCCGATACTGGGCGAGACCATCACCATCAACGACGTTCGCTTCACTGTCATTGGCCGCGTCAAGTCGATCAGCCGCGGCAATAACGAGAGCGACAACCAGAAAGTCTACATTCCGCTCAGCATCATGCAGGAACTCTTTGCCATGAAGGGCGAAAACGTGGCTCGCGACGCACTGAGTTCCATCCAGTATCAGCCTGCAATCAAGGGCGACACCACGCAGGCGGTTCCCGCGGTTCACCGGGTGATTGCGGAGCGGCATGGCTTCGATCCTGCGCTAAAGGATGCCTTCCAGGAGTGGGACACGATTGAAGAGGAGCACATGATCGGCGCCATCTTCAACGCCATGGATATTTTTCTTGGGGGAGTCGGTATTGTTACGCTCTGCCTGGGGGCGGTGGGCATTATCAACATCATGCTGGTGTCAGTCTCAGAGAGGACGCGGGAGATTGGGCTTCTGAAGGCCATTGGCGCCACCAAGCGAAGCATTCTTTCCCAGTTCTTCTGGGAGGGGCTTTTGCTCACCGGAATCAGCGGAATGATCGGCATTGGAGTCTCCGCGGGATTGATGGCCCTGTTGCAGAGCCTGCTGACTGGCAAGATTCCGGGTTTTGATCCGCCACGCCTGGTGCCGTGGTCAGCCGCACTCGCACTTGGGTCGCTGGTGGTTTGCGGCGTGGTCGCGGGACTCTATCCAGCCAGCAAGGCCGCACAACTGGATCCGATTGAGGCGTTGCGGAGAGAGTAGAAAAACAGTAGTTAGCGATTAGTGGTTAGCGGACAGTTTTGGTTCCCAGGTGCGCACTCCACTTTGCGGACGGGTTGGGATATCGCTTGAAATGTTCTCCACTACACACGAATCAATGTCCACCAACCACTAACCACTGAAAAGGAAACACCATGCTGAAAGACATTCTCGGTCAGGCCTGGGAGGCGATGGTCTACAACCGCCGCCGCACCGCCATCACCATGATCGGCATGGCATGGGGAATCGCAACGGTGGTGCTTCTGGTTGCCTATGGCGCCGGCTTCAGCAACGCCGTGGAAAACATCTTTTCGCGATTCGGAACCAACACCATCATCTTTTGGTCAGGCCGCACCAGTCAGCAAGCCGGGGGCGACAAGGCCGGAGTGAAAGTGCGTTTCACCCTCGAAGACGTTGACCGCGTTTTCAACGGCGTTCCGGGCATCTTGCATATTTCGCCCATGGTGGAGAAGGAGGTGCCAGTGCAGAACGATCTGCACACGTATACATGGGGAGTGAACGGCGTCCGTCCCGCTTACCAGGAAATCTGGCGGCTCGATATCGAACAGGGCCGTTTCTTCAACGGCGCCGAGGACGAGCAGCGGGCCCATGTGTGTGTCATCGGCTCAGAGGCCAAGACAAAGCTCTTTTCAGGCGCATGGGCGCTGGGTGAATCCATCCGGCTCAATGGCGAAGCTTTTACCGTTGTCGGCGTGATGAAGGCCAAGATGCAGGAGGGGGACAGCGACGATTCCAATCGAAGCATCTATATCCCCTTCAACACCATGAGCGACATCAAGGACACTATGTACCTCGACAGTGTCTGGCTCGATTATCGCGGCGATCACGAGCAGGTGGAGAAGAGTCTGCGCGAGACCATGGGTGCGGCTCATCATTTTCGGCCGACTGACCACAACGCAATGGGCGTGGCAAACCTGATGACCCAGGTCATCCAGTTCCGGATGTTGTCGATTGCGTTGTCTGTGCTGCTCTCGCTGGTGGGGGCGCTGACGCTGGGCATCGCGGGCATCGGCCTGATGAACATTATGCTGGTGGCCGTGCAGCAGAGGACGCGGGAGATCGGCATCGAGAAAGCACTCGGCGCGCGTCGTCACCACATCCTTATTCAATTCCTGGCCGAAGCGCTGGCCATTACCGGCGTGGGTGGCGTGGCCGGCATCGCTTTGGCCTACATAGTTTCGGCGATGGTGGGACGAATCACCTTTTACAGCGCCTTGGCGAAAAATGCCACGGATGCCGACATCCGCCTGATTATCTCGCCCACCTCGGTCATCATCGCCACCGTGATTCTGATTGTGACCGGCCTGGTGAGCGGGATGATACCAGCTATTCGCGCGGCGAACCTCGACCCCATCGAGGCGCTCCGGTATGAATAAGGAAGTGGTCAGTGGTCAGGCGAATTGTTCCTGCTTTTTGCGTCGTGTGAAGTGGACTATAGGGGTGGCCCGATCTGCGCGCTCATCCGCGAAAAACTGACCACTAATCACTATCCACTGCTCTACACTGGCGGAAGCGCATCCACCACTGGCACCCCGGCGGGTGGGGAAAAGCGAAATGTTCCGGCAGGGATTTCCGGGTTGGGCGTTTCGCCCGTGAAGGTGAAGCGGGTCAGCGCACCATCGGTCTCTTCCATCTCGATCCCGGTGATGGTTCCGTCTGCGGTTACAGTCAGGGCGAGACGCGTCATGCGCTCTTCAAGGCCTTTAGGCTGGCCGCTTAACGTAAACCTGCCGCCGGGCGCCGGCGCCAACGTTATGCTATTCAGTTCCTTTTCCAACTGCGTGTGGCCCAGAAGAAAGCGCAGGGGAGAACGCAGATCGTCGAGTTCCTTGGCGCGCACGCGCTGGACTTGCGGGTCGCCGCGGCTGTAGAACCAGCCCCAGTCGCCATCAAGCAGAAACAGTTTGCCGGCCGGCGAACTGTACTCCCACCTCATGCGGCCGGGCTTGAGAAGCAGCAGAGTGCCGCTTTCCTGGCGCCTCATGCCCAAGCCCTCGTAGCTTTCGGTAAAGCCGGCCTTGAGCGAGTGCAACTGGTTGTAGTGCTTGTCAACCCGCAGTGCCAATTCATGGGCGGTGGCGCCTTGTGTGGATTGGGAAAAGACCGGAGCTGAAACGATGCAAGATGCTGCAAAAAAGGCGAATGAAAGGGACAACGGACGACTCTTTTTGAAAATCATCATGCTTCTAGAATAGGGCAGCCGCGCAGGGAGGTTGGTCAACTGGTGGCACGGTTGGAGTTACTTTCAGATTCGTGGGGGTGGCATCGACCCAGGCTGGCGGTCTAAACTCCTCCAGATTCTCGACCTTCAACTCGAAGGAAAATCTCCGAACCGTGGCAGGATCGGGGACAACACTTGGAACCGCGGCGGCAGATATCAATCGGCCGCCGCGGCATTTGGACTAATGCAGCCCTACTGCAGGTTCTGGGTGCAGTTTGTGGCGCCTGCAGGATCGGCCTTGATGGTGCCGAACTGGTCGCTGCAGAAGCCGCGGTTGCCGGTCTGTCCAACCGTTTGCGGAACGGCCGTCACCTGGTAGCCCGTCACGCGGTCAACGCCGCTCAAGTTCACTTTGGTGATATTGCTGATCTGGAAGATGTAACCGGACTTGATGCCCGAGGTCAGATCGCCTTGCAACATCTGCGACGCGGCCGGGGTAGGCGGGCCTGCCTTGGGATCGCCGCCGAGGGCTGCCAGCGAGCTTGCGTACCCGTTGGTGGGGAACGTGGACTCGTATTGCAGTTGCGCCTGCGTGATGGCGCGGATGGACTGAATGGCCGAAGTTTCGTTGGCCTGCTTCTTCAAACTGCCGATGGTAGGAATCGCCATGAGCATCAGAATCAGAATGATGGCGATAACGATCAGCAGTTCCATCAGCGTAAAGCCGTTGGTCTGGCTGCCGCGCTGCGCACCGCGGCGGCCGCGGCAAAGCGATAACTTCCAATTCATGGGATTCCAATGCCTCGCGAGAGCGGCCGGAAACACCCCGGCCCGTTCGTGAAAATCCTACAACGTATAGACGCGAAAGGGAAATGGGACGCTCGGAAAAGCAGTGGTTAGTGGATTGTGATTAGTGGTTAGCCGCCAGACCCTGGGCTGGAAACAGCCGTTGAGGAAATAGGAGACATCCCAAGGTTTGCAAACTGACCTCTGGCCACTAATCACTAACCACTGCTTTCAACACACCAGCCGTGTCCGCCCCAGCTTTACGCCGTCCAAGCGGCCCAGCAGGGTCACCGCGATGCGGGCGGGGTCGAAGAGTCGCTGAGCCATGGCCTGAACTTGGGCTGCGGTTACTTCGTCGATGCGGGCGATGATCGCTTCTTCCGTAAAGAACTGCTGGAAGTAGACTTCCTGGCGCGCCAAGTTGGCCATGCGGGAGGTTGAACTCTCAAGGCCCATGAGGATATTGCCCTTGAGCTGGTCTTTGGCGCGGGTCAGTTCTTCCTCGGGGATGGGGTCCTGCTTCAGATTGCGGAACTCGGCCAGGATCAGGTCGACCACTTCAAGCGCCTTACCCACCGATGTGCCGGCATAGACGCACAGGGTTCCGGTGTCGCGGTAGGGGCTCAGGTCACTGTAGATGCTGTAGACCATGCCGCGCTCTTCGCGGATGGTCTGGAAGAGCCGGGAACTCATGCCGCTGCCGAGGACAGTGTTGAGAATCAGGGTGGCGTAGCGGCTCTCGTCGGTGATGGGCGGCGCGGGCACGCCCAGGCAGATTTGCACTTGCTCCAGCGCCTTTTTGTTGCGCAAGATGACACGGACGCTGGCTTCGGGCGCGGGCAGTTCCTGCATGACCGGGCCAGCTGGCATTCCGGAGAACTTGGCCGCCACCGCCTCAACAAAGTGGTCGTGCTCCAGGTTACCGGCGGCGGAGAACACCATGTTCCCGGCATGGAAGCGGTCGCCATGGTACGCAAACAGCGTCTGCTGGTCCATCTTGGCCACCGTCTTGGTGGTGCCCAGAATCGGCTTGCCCAGCGGGTGGTCTTTCCAGAAGCTCTGGGTAAACAACTCGCTTACCAGGATGTCCGGATTGTCTTCGTCGATCTTGATTTCTTCAAGAATCACGCCGCGCTCGCGTTCGATGTCGGGTGCGGCGAAGAGCGGATTCAGCACCATGTCAGCCAGCACGTCCAGGGCGATGGGCACATGGCTGGCCAAGGACTTGACGTTGAAGCAGATGGTTTCCTTGCCGGTAAAAGCGTCCAGGTTGCCGCCAATCGAGTCCATGGCGCGGGCGATGTTCTGGGCTGACCGGGAGCGGGTGCCCTTGAAGAGCATGTGCTCGACGAAATGGGAGATTCCGTTGGTTTCGGCGGCTTCGCAGCGGGAGCCGGACTTGATCCACGCCCCCATGGCCACGGAACGCATGTGGTCCATGCGCTCGGTCAGCACGATCAGACCGTTGGGCAACTCGGTGCGGCGAAGGTTTCGCTCGGGGTTCATGGTCCTCAATTCGAATTCGATTGTAGGTCACTGGGGCTGGAACGACCTGTTCAAGAGTGTTCAACGGCAGGCATCCATCCGCTCAAGCACGCCGGGAAAAGCGGCAGGAGAGGGCGGAATACTCTATCCTGAACCAAGCCGTGTCTTCCAAATCCAGCCAATCCGATACCAGCGAACTTGTCCATTTAGATGCTTCAGGCCCTGCACCCGGCTCAAAAGCACCGCTTTTTGGCCTGGATTCTGCCCGGTTGGCAGCGCGAATGGTGGAGGCGGGCGAACCGGCCTGGCGGGGCAAGCAGCTGGCAGAAGCCTTGTACCGTCAACGAGTTACTGGATTGGATGAGATTACTACTTTGCCCAAACCTCTGCGTGCCCGACTCGGCGCCGAAGGCTGGCGGGTAGGTGGGCCGAAGATCGTCCAGGTTTTTCAATCCAAAGACGGCACGGAACGCTACCTGGTGCAGGGCGACGACGGGCAGACGGTTGAAGCTGTGTGGATGCCCGAGGGGGACGGTGGTGAATCGGGGGACGGCAGCGATGGGGAGGCGGCAGAGGAGACTCCCCAGACCCGGCTTCGCGCCACCATCTGCGTCTCAAGCCAGGTGGGCTGCGCGGTTAACTGCCAATTCTGCCTTACTGCCAAACTGGGACTCCAACGCAACCTGACGGCGGGCGAGATTGCCGGGCAGGTGCTGGCGGTGTTCGAACGCCACGGTGTCCAGGTGGGCCGCGACCGTGTCAATTTGGTTTTCATGGGCATGGGCGAGCCGTTTCTCAATTACGACAGCTTCATGGCCGCGGTGCGGCTGTTGGTGACCGAGGTTGGGCTGAGCCCGCAGCGCATGACCGTCTCGACATCGGGCATTGTGCCGGGCATCGAGAGGTTTGCCCAGGAGCCAAACGAATTCCGTCCCAAGCTGGCCATCAGCCTGAACGCGCCCAATGACAAGGTTCGAACGGAACTGATGCCAATCAACAGCAAATGGCCGATTGAGGCGGTGGTTGACGCTGTGCGCCAGGTCAAGCTCCGTCCGCGGGAGCGCATCACCTTTGAGTATGTGCTGCTGGGCGGCGTAACAGACCAGCCCGCGCATGCCCGCGAGGTGGCCCGCCTGGTTCGGCGCACCGGATTGCCTGCCAAGGTGAACCTGATTGCCTGGAATCCGGGACCTGGGATCGCCTATTCGACGCCGAAGTTTGACGCGGTGGAAGCTTTCCGGGCGACGCTGGTTGGTTCCGGGATTCCGGCGTACCTGCGGCGGCCGCGCGGGCTCGACATTTTTGCCGCCTGTGGGCAGTTGAAGCGGACAGTCGAGGGATAAAGCATCCTCCAACACCCATAGCCGCGAAGGCGAATCGACGGCGAACTGTGGAAAAGCTGTGGATGATTTTGCAACCATCCTATTATCAGTAACTTACAGATGGCAAAAAACGGGATTCATTCCCGGTAAATCGCTGAGTTTATTATGGTTAGGTAACAGAACCGGGTGGCGTCAAGGGAGGGGGGTGGGGGGTAAGGCATTCATCCCGGACTGGCCTTCCTGAGAGCGTCCTGAATTCAACCTAGCAGGATTCGCGAAATAATCCGCAAACATCGCCTGCATTGGTGGAAATTGGCCGCAATTGCCGACCGAATCTCGATGGTTGTCCAAACGTCTATCATTTCCCCGATCAATAAACCATCCGGCGAACCGGATTGCCCCCCAAGGTGAACCTGATCGCCTGGAATCCGGGGCCTGGGATCGCCTACTCAACACCGAAGTTCGACGCGGTGGAAGCTTTCAGGGCCACATTAGTTGGTTCCGGGATTCCGGCGTACCTGCTGCAGCCGCGCGGCCTCGACATCTTTGCCCCCTGCGGGCAGTTGAAGCGCACGGTCGAAGAAACCAGGGAATAGCCGGGGCTCTATTACGCGTCCCATCCTGGAAAGGTCAGTGTGTCCCGTTCTTCGCGCCCGTGGCATTGAGCATGTCAACGATTTCGGTGCAACCACCCTCTTTGGCTGCATCGAGGGCGGTTGCGCGGATGTCAAATACGGCGAACTCTTTTGCTTCCACGGCCAACTCTCTTGTTTCAGCCTGAATGGAATGAGTGGGAGCGCGGTAGGCGCTACCCAAATAGCTTTCGCTGTGGCCGTCCCTGTTGGCTCCGGCGTCAAGTAGCATCTTCACGATGCCCGGATGGCAGTTTACAGAAGCCAAGGTGAGCGCCGTTAGCGCGATCTGCCCCCTCCAGGTTACGTAGATTGGGCCGGCGGGTTTGTCCTGCTCGCTTACACCCTCGACTAGCTGGCTCTCCATATTCATTCCCGAGAATCTGTCTCCGGGGCGCAACCGCTTTCCCTTGATCGGAGGCTTAATTTCGATGGTGAAGCTCCCGGAGTAAAACATGTAGGCTTCCTTGTTGGCTCCGGCATCGAGAAGGAGTTTCACGACATCTGCATAGTCTTTTTGAGCGGCCGGCATTAGCCCGCCTCCGTCCTTTTTGGCTTCCCGGTTGGCTCCCGCGGCCAGCAGAAGCCTGACAATCTCGGCGTGGCCCCATCTGGCAGCCATGAACAAAGCGGTTTGGCCGAGTGTTTCGCTGGCTTCATGTCGATTGTTGCCGGAAAGCGTTATCGCGGAACTCACCGTTATCTTTGCGTTGATGTCGGCACCCTGAGCCAACAGGGATTTGACAGCAGCCATATCGCCTTCCGTGGCGGCCCACATCAAAGCTGTCCTGCCCGTTGCGTCTCGCGCATTGACCTTCGAGTGCTCGGCGTTCAAAACGGGGCTCAAGGCAATTGGCAAGATTACCGCGGTAAGGGCAAAGACGGTCTTTCCCATGCTTGGAACCTTCGAAAAGAAATAAGGGTCATGGATTGGGCTATCGATGAATATAACTCCAACAAGTGGATTGCAAAAGGCGATGGGCCCGGCACAGCAATCTAAGCCGGTTCCGACGAGACCCTCCCAGGCGTTATAATCCGGCGAATCACAAACGGCCCAAATAACATCCCCCAACACGAATCACTAACAGGGAGGAGTCCCGTGCGCAAACTTGTTCTCATCGTTTTCACTGCATTTTGTCTCGCCCTCATTTCCAGTGCGCAAACCGCGTTGCCGGCGTCGCCGAATCCCAAGGACTACACGGCACACGTGGTGGGTTACGCCCACATGGACATGGCCTGGCTTTGGCGCTGGGAAGAGTCGATCCACGACGTGATGTACAACACGTTCAACAACCAGATCAGGCTGATGGACGCGAATCCGGAGTACACGTTTTCGCAGGACCAGGCCGTGGTGCTGGACTCGATGGAGCACTACTACCCCGACGTCTTCAAGGGTTTGCAGGCCAAGGCCAAGACGGGCAATTTTGTGCCTGCGACCTCCAGCTGGGTGCAAATGGATGAAAATGTCAGCGACGGCGAATCACTGGTGCGGCAGTTCCTCTACGGCCAGAAATACAGCAAGGAGAAGTTCGGCCACTACATCCGGTTCGCGTGGCAACCCGATGTCTTCGGGCACCCGGAGACCATGCCGCAGATTGCAAAGAAGGCCGGCATCGAGCTTTACCTCTTTGACCGCCCGCACGATCCGGCGCGCCCGCGCGTTATCTGGTGGCAGGGGTTGGACGGGAGCCGCGTGCTGGGCTATTCAACACCCAGCGAATATGCCGGCACCCTGGATCACGACCGCGTTACTGTTCCAGTGATCAAGAGCGCCGACCAGTCGGGCGTGAAAAATATGCTGGTGCTTTACGGTGCGGGCGATCACGGCGGCGGTCCGAACCCTGATGACGTGGCCGCCATCGCGAAGATGAATGCTTCGCCGGCAGAGGTTCGCATCAGGCCGACAAATGTTGCGAACTTTATCGATCTGCTGTTGACCGAAAAGAAGGATTTCCCGGTTTACGACAAGGAGTTGCAAGGGGTCTTCCCGGGTTGCTATACGACGCAATCTGAAATGAAGCGCCACAATCGCATGTCGGAGCAGTTGCTTCTGAATGCCGAGAAAATGTCCGAAATCGCGACCTTTTTTAACTACCGCGACTACTATCCGGTTCGCGATTTCAGTGAAGCGTGGAAGCTGGTGCTGCTGAACCAGGCGCACGATCTGGCGGCAGGCTCGGGCATCGGGCCGATCTATGCCGATGCGGCTGAGCAGTACAAGGAAGTTTTGAAACGCGGCCACCGCGCACTGGACTTCTCACTGCAGAACCTGGGGCTGCAACTGGACACCACGGGCGAGGGCGTGGCGCTGGTGGTCTACAATCCGCAGTCTTTCGACCGCACGGACCTGGTCACGGCGGAGATCTCAGCGTTTACGCTGCCCTCGAAACTTGTCGCCGTCCACGACAACGAAAGAGTGCCGGTGCAGATTTTGAAAGCGGCCGCGAAGGCCGGCGCACGTGAAACGGCGACCGTTGCTTTCGTCGCGCAAAACGTGCCGCAGATGGGCTTGAAGCTTTACCACCTGGTTGCGGAAACCGGCGCGCCGTCAAAAGCAGCCACCGTGCAGGCGGGATCGAAGCCGCGGCCGTTCCTCGAGAACGAATTCTTCCGTGTGGAGATCGATGCGGAAACCGGCAACATCGCGCGGCTCTACGACAAGGTGAACAAGCGCGAATCGCTCAAGGGCGCGGGGAATTCGCTGACCGCGTGGGAAGACACCGCTGAGCAGGCCGCGCGGACCTCAAAGGAATACGGCGGCCCGGCGTGGGACACCGGCATCACCGGCAAGCATTCCGATATTTCGAGACCTGCCCGCGTTGAAGTTACGGAGCAGGGCCCGGCGCGGGCGACGATTCGCGTCGTGCACCGCTATCGCGACTCGGAGTTCACGCAGGAGATCAGCCTGATGCCCGGCGTGCCGCGCGTGGATGTGGCCATGACGCTGAACTGGTATGAGCGCCAGACGATGCTCAAGGCCAACTTCCCGGTCAATGCCGAATCGACCAAAGTGTCGGCGGAGATTCCTTACGGAGTGGTCGAACGCGACCAGACGGGCGAAGAGTCCGTAATGGGCAAGTGGGTGGATATTTCCGGCGGCGGTTTTGGCGTGGCCATTCTCAACAACGGCCGCAATGGATACGACGCGAAGGGCAACGACCTTCACCTGTCGGTGATTCGCGGGCCGTGGGCACCGGACCCGCGCGCGGACGAGGGCGATCACAGTTTCGGCTATTCCATCTATCCGCACAAGGGAGGCTGGCAGGAGGGGAAGGTGCAGTTCCAGGCGATGGCCTTCAACTCGCCGCTGTTGTCGATGCAGGAGCCGCAGCACCCCAGTTCGCAGGAGCAGTGGGCGGGCAAAAAAGGCGGACTGCCGGAGACCTACTCGTTTATCAAGACCGACAGCGACCACGCGGTGCTTTACGCGCTAAAGCAGATGGAAGGTTTTTACGACATGGACGCTATTGCGCGCTTTGTTGAAGTGGAAGGCCGTGAAGGCGATGTGACCATTCAACTGCCGCAGAAGGTTCGCGCGACGGAGACCACGTTGTTGGAAGACGTGATCGTTGGTCCGGCGGGGGAGGGAACGACGATCAAGTTCCACATGAAGCCGTGGGAGATCAAAACGCTGCGGTTTGCGAAGATGCAGTAGGGGCACCTTTCCCAACGCAAAAGGAGGGCAGAGCGCCAATTCTGTCCTCCTCTTTCAAACTGTTTGGCGGTGCCTTCGCGTTTGAAAGGGAGGGGAGTCATTCGAAGGGCAAATTCCCAGTTACTGATGAGAAGTCGAATCTGTCTGCTAATCCCGGTATTCTATTTTCTCCCTTTGTCTTTGATGGTCTTGAATTGCGCCGCGCAATCTGTCCCGGTCAAACCCGGCGATGCGTCTTCTTACGTTCTTCAGGTCCCGGTTGACGAAATCAGCCTTACCTTTCATGCATCGGACCCTACCGGCGCGCCGCTCACTCATTTGAAACCTGAAGACATGCGCGTGTCGGATAACGGCAAGCCTCAAAGCCGCATTGTCATGCTTGAGTCTTTTGAGGATATTCCGATTCACGCCGGATTCCTGTTTGACACCAGCGCTTCGATGATGGAAGATCTCGCCACGAATCGTTCCATCCTTCATCTGTATGCTTCCAGATTGCTTCGCAAGGGCGTGGACCGCGCCTTTGTGATGCAGTTCGACACCGAGACCCTGATTAGACAGTCGTGGACAGACGACGATGCGCGCATCGCCGCCGGATCGGCCGCCGTAAAGATGCGCTATGACCACCTTCCGATCACATCGGTCTTCGATTCCATTTACACCGCCTGCCGCGATCAGTGGCCGCGGGACAGTGACATCGCGACCGGCAACTTCATTCTTCTTTTCAGCGATGGAGTGGACGATGATAGTCACGCCTATCTGAGGGAAGCCGTCGACATGTGCCAGAAATCGCGAACGGCAATTTACGCAATAAGCAACAGCGGGAAATCTGTATTTTCCGATGGGCAAAAGTCTCTCGAAGAACTGACCAGCAAGACTGGGGGCCGTGTTTTCTATAACCCGGAAGGCGATCGGGTATGGCAAGACCTCCGACTCATTGAAGCAGAGCAAAGGAACCAATATCGCCTTGTCTACAAGCCATCGGCATTCAAAGCCAATGGTGAATTCCACACCGTCAAGTTGGGCTGCTCAGTGAAGGGAGCGAAGATAGCTGCTCGATCGGGGTATTACGCGTTCGCCAGACGATAGCGATGATTACGCTCACTCGTAATTATCAGCGGCGTAGATTTGGAAGGAAATGGATGGCAACTTAATTCGGAACTGGAGGCAAACAACGATCTCGAACAGATTCTTCGCTCACGATCCCCAAACTGCAAGGCGTTTGGGGTCCCGTTAGCCACCCCAGCGACGAAGACCAATCGCTGGGGCCACGGGGGCTCCTGAGGAAGGGGGTGCTTGGGGGTTGTGGTATCCCACCCATTCCGCAAAAAACGCGGAATGGAT
>CAIWFH010000015.1 GCA_903911925.1 uncultured Acidobacteriaceae bacterium | reverse complement strand
ATGCTCCGAAGCCTTCGCCACCGCTTCGAGGACCTTCTCGCGGTTCTCTTCAGAAGTTGCGGCAGTTTCAAAGTACCAGTTGAGGTCGGGCTGCTTGCGCGATTGCAGGTCGGCACGAACTACTTTCAAGCCGGCTTTTTCCTCCAAACCCTGCCAGGCCTTTCGTGAAGGGAATCGGCTATGGCTGGGGTCGCGCCACTTCTCCACGCCATGCAGCCACTCCTCGGTTTCCGGGTCATCGTCCGGCACCGTGCCATCAATGAGCAGGAAATGGCCGCCCGGCCGCAGAACGCGCGCTGCTTCCTGCACGAATTTCTGCGGCGAACTGAAGTGATGCGGGGCCACGCGAACGGTCACCAGATCGAAGGAGCGACCTGCAAAGGGCATTTCTTCCGCCGGGAACAGCCGAGTCTCGATCCTAAAGCCGGCTTCCGCGCAGAGCTTCTGAGCGTTTTCCAACATGCGAGGAGCGATATCGCCGGCGGTCACTTTCCATCCATGCCGGGCGAGCCAGAGCGCGGTGTGACCTCCACCTGTCGCCACGTCCAGAGCTGTGCCACTAGCAGGCACAATCAACCCGCGCAAGCCCTGCTCCACGTCTTGCGTGTCGGCCAGAATATGCGACTTGCCGTAACGATCGCTTTGCCGGTTGAACTGCGCAGCCGAAGCCAACTGCTTTACGTCCAGGGCGTTTTTGTCCGCAGTTTTTTTTTCCATGAGATCACACCTCCACGATTAATCCAGGATTGAAACCCGTTTTTTGGTTCGGTCGGATAGCCTCGCGGGTTGGCCAACACACGGGTTTTGCCCAGCGTGTAGTCGCAACAATAGTGAATATGGCCATGGACCCATAGCCGAGCTTCGCTTTCTGCGATGAAGCGGCCCAAATCCGATGCGAAAGCAGGATTGCAGGGATCCCCCTCGAACGCAGGCGGAATAGATTCTCTGCTCGGCGCGTGATGGGTAACGACCACAACTTTCTGGCCGTTGTTGGCAAAGGCCTCATCTTTCAGCCACCGCCGCGACTCCATGTGAAATCGACGGGTATCTGAGGGCTTTAGCCGACTGTATCGCGGCAGCGTCCGGATCCGCCGGCTATCATTCATGCTGGTCTGGGCCACCACTTCCGACATGACGGGGTCGCCGTTCAAGGCGAAATCTGTCCACAGCGTGGCCCCCAGAAAAATCACGTCCCCGATGGTGCAGCTTTGGTTTTCAAGGAGATGAACATTGGTGCCCTGTGCCATCTCCTGGAGTTCCTTAGTCAGCTTCTGAACCTTCTGGCCGTAAAACTCGTGATTGCCGAGAACGTAGATAACCGGTCGATCGGGAAAGCTCCTCAAGGCCCACTTCAAGCCGTTTCGGCCGGTGCTGATATCACCGGCTCTGGAGTTTGGACATTTTCTGCTGGACTCACGGTCCCGGATGACGTAGAACCTGAGGGCAGTGGAACCGATCTGCCTCCAGGGCCGCACGCTCTCGGGCGATGATCTGACGGAGTT
>CAIWFH010000014.1 GCA_903911925.1 uncultured Acidobacteriaceae bacterium | reverse complement strand
GCTCTGGTCATCCTCGGGCAAAAGCAGGGCGATATCATAGCGTCCTGTGGCTGCGACTAGAGCGAGACTCAACAACGAGATAAATACCTGAAACGCGCCAAAGTCGCTCGGCTTATAGATTCTCGTCAGAAGCGGAGACGCGGCGATGGCTATCACCTGCGCCATCGCAGTTCCCCCAGCCAAGATCGAGACGTTTCTGGCGAACCCGCCTCGTGGCAGCCATCGTTCCAGAAGTCTAGAGTATGACTGCTTCATAAGTATTCCTTTATAGCTTTGGCTGCTGGAGAGCACTCAGGACATGCGCAACAAAGGCAGATGAGATATCCTCGCCTGTTTTGCATTCGGGTTCAAGATCGATTGTAACCGGTGATACCAAAACGCGCTCCCGCCGTTGATTCGGAAAGCATATACGAGGTACTTGACCGAGATAAGCAGCCCACATACTGAATCCAGAAGGGGATGAAATCAATGCTGCGGCCTGTGATAGTAAAAGGATGTCATGCAAGGCGGAGTGGGGCTTGACTAGCGATACATTAGGTAGTTCCAATAAAGGGCTCAACAATTCCACATCTCCATCCGAAAAAACCTGCGCAGGTAGAGCAAGGCCAGCCTGTCTTCGAATTGACAGAAGAATATCCTTATACCATTCAACTGGCAGTTGAAAATTGCCCGGGGTGCTAAGTGCAGCAGGATCGCTTACACGAGTAAAATCACCCATTCGCACATGAACTCCTATAAAAGGCTCTTGGGTATTTAGCGCAGGGATATGCTCTGGACGAGCGATTCGCAGCAGTTCCGACTGCACTTCGTCGTGCCGTCCTAAAATGGATTGAAAGAACCTGCCATTGTTGCTGCTGTCATTCTTAAAGACGACGATTCTCGTCGTGCCTTCCAGCTTTGCCTGCGCCTCCTGGTCAGAAGAGAAATGCCTGGCTTTCCCGAGGAGCCATGAGCGGCGCAGGCCATGGACATAGACATCTTTTCGGAACAACTTATGATAGGATCGCTTGTCTGCCTCATGGCGGAGATAGGGACCAAGGCGAAAATAGAGCCAGCGCGGAGCCAGCATCTCAACTTCGTTGTCTCTGCACCAGAGGAAGCACCGCGCCCACGCAAGCAGACTATGACCCAGTCCAAAGCGGCCCGGAATTGCATATCCGTACAGCTTTCCATTCGGTAAATATGCACTCATCGATACATTCCTCAGTCCAGAGACTTCCTATATCAAGACATCGGCATCGGCCCGTGGGTGAAGCGATTTCTCCGATTTGTAGACAAGGGCGCGCTCCATATCGATGGCGATTCAGGAACCGCGCGAAACATCAGCTGGATTTTCGTGGAATGTTCCGCGGAGTCCTTCTTATACTGCAGCCCCTGAAATCTCCATTAGCTCGGCTGGCTTATAGATATGAATGAACTCCTGAAGAGCATGAATAACGTATGCAATCTGCTCATCGGACATCTCGGCATACATCGGCAGAGACAGGATCTCGCCAGCCAGCGTTTCCGTAACTGGCATCGAACCGCGACCTGGGGCACCCAATGCCTGGTATGCCCCGGTCAAGTGCAACGGCACCGGGTAGTGAATCCCCGTCAGAATGCCCTTCTGATCCAGAAAATGCTTCAACTCATCGCGCTGGGAGCAGCGTACTACAAAGAGATGAAACACGTGTTCATCACCCTCTGGAATCACGGGGGCAATGATAGGAGAACCCTCCAGGGCAGCGGCGAGCTTTCTTGCATGATCACGACGAGCGGCGTTCCACCGATGCAGATGCGGTAGCTTCACCGAAAGTACCGCAGCCTGCAGCGCATCCAGTCTGGAGTTCAAGCCAACGACGCTATGCTGGTACTTGACCGGGCTTCCGTGTTCCCGCAGAATGCGTAGACGCTTCATCAGCTCAAGATCGCTGGTTGTAACTGCTCCGCCGTCGCCAAAGGCCCCTAGATTCTTCCCGGGATAAAAGCTGAAGCAGGTGAGGCGGCCAGAGGAACCGACAGTGTGACCGTGGATGGAGGCGCCATGCGCTTGCGCACAATCTTCAATGATCGTGAGGTTGTGTTGCTTGGCCAGTGCCTCGAACGGCTTCATATCCACAGCTCGTCCATAAAGGTGCACGGGGATCATTGCCTTGGTCCGATCCGTGATCGACTTGGCGGCCAGTTCCACGTCCATATGAAAGGTAACGGGATCGACATCGACGAACACTGGCGTGGCGCCGGCGTTGCTGATGGCTTCTGCTGTGGCGAAGAAACTATTGGCAGGGACAAGGACTTCATCCCCCTGTTTGAGCCCTGCCGCCCTCGCGGCTAAAGTAATGGCCTCTGTCCCGTTGGCCACGCCTATACAGTACTTTGCACCCACAAAGGCGGCAAACTCCTGCTCGAATTTCTCCAAAACAGGGCCACCCACGAAATAGGCTGACTCCAGGACATTCAGTACTGCTGCATTCATCTCTTCGCGGAAACCACTGTATTGAGCTTTCAGGTCAACAAACGGAATCTTCATCACAGAGTTGCTCACAGGTCACCTTTCGCGTGAAATAAGTTGTTACCTTCTAACTAAGCCTGATGACACACGCACAAACTCAGCGTGGCACTGACCACATGCACAAGCCTCGCCAATTGCGGCAGAGGCCGTCATTGGAAGCTTCGCTGCGCATTCGCACATCCAGCCTATCTGGCGCGCAGGGTTTCCAACCACCATGGCATATTCCTCTACGTCCCGTATTACGACAGAGCCTGCCCCTACAAACGCAAACCGGCCGATGGTGTTTCCGCATACAATAGTGGCATTGGCTCCGATTGTCGAATTTGCCTTTATCAAAGTGGGCAGAAGCGTCTCTGGCCCCTTCTTAATATAGGCACGTGGATTCATGTCGTTGGTGAAAACGCAGTGCGGCCCGAGGAAACAGTTGTCCTCCACGATGACGTGCGCCCAGACTGAGACCCCATTCTTCACGGTCACGTTATTGCCCAGAGTTGCGCCACCTTCAATGAAGGCATGTTCGCCAATATTACAGTCGCAGCCTACGCGCGCTCCCTTGAGTACGTGCGCAAACGCCCATACGCGCGTACGGTCACCGATCTCATCGCTGTCGATAAGAGCAAGCGGATGCGCAAAGAACTTTGCTTTTACCGCAGCTTCTTCGGCCAAGGTTAACGCTCCTTCACGGCGGACACCAACTGCGGCTGTAGCATGCCCATCCTGCTACGGTCCACGAGTTCAAGCACTTCCACCACCTGGACACCGAACTCGCCAGACGTAATCGCCTT
Organism: uncultured Acidobacteriaceae bacterium; assembly: GCA_903911925.1. Taxonomy (GTDB): domain Bacteria; phylum Acidobacteriota; class Terriglobia; order Terriglobales; family Acidobacteriaceae; genus Telmatobacter. The sequence goes on along the minus strand of CAIWFH010000014.1, from coordinate 5,446 downwards.
TTCCCCGGTTTCCAAACAATGGATAAAGTGCTCGATCTCTTTCAGCAACGGTTCGGCATTGCCGAGGTAAGGCGCGTTCATATCGCCCATGCGATAAGAGAGCTGAAACTCGCCAAAAGTCTGTGGCTGAATGAAGTCCACACCGCGGTCATATACCTTTACCTTCTCCGTCGGGTCCATGTCGTCCCAGACAACCATGCGATTGGACCCAACCACGCAAGTGCGCCGCATCTTCTGCGGAGAGAGCCAGCTGATTTCATTCGAAGCTACGACTCCACTGGGGAATTCGAACCAAAGAAATGCGACGTCTCGCTTGTCTTGCTGTACGCATGCCCGGCCAAAAGAGGCTCCTGTCACCGGTACTTCTCCGAGCCAATAGAGAAGAATGGAAATGTCATGCACGGCAAGGTCCCAGACAACATCAACGTCTTTTTGGTACAGCCCTAGGTTCAGGCGTGACAGACTGATGTAAAACAAGTCTCCAAGATGGCCGCTGTCAATAAGTTCCTTTATCTTAATGACCGGCGGGCTGTAGATGAATGTGTGCCCGGTAAAGAGCGTCTTCTTTTGGCCTGAGGCAATTTGAACCAGTTCGCGTGCAAGAACCGCCGAGTGCGCAAGAGGCTTCTCAACAAAGACGTGCTTTCCGGCCATAAGTGCGCGCTTAGCCAATTCATAGTGAGTTGATATAGGCGTGGCAATCACAATCGCATCCACATCACTCATCAGCAGATCGGCGAAATCCGAGTAAGCTCTCACGGAAGGATACTGCCGTGTAATCTTCTCAAGATTCTTGGGGCTGCTGTCGCATACAGCTACAAAGTCGCAGGTGGGCGACTGGTTCAACACCCGGGCAAGGTTTGGTCCCCAATAGCCCGCGCCAGTAAGTGCAACTTTGGTCACGTTACGCCCCCTCGTTCTCTGTAGCAGACTTTAGACGCTTGGCTTTTATTTCATTTCCCTTTACGATGGCATCCAAAAAGTCCGACTGCAGATTTGAACGCAAAATAGCGATATTTGGCATGACACAGTGCCCGCCGATGATGCCGGGGAATACGTGGGGAAGGAAATCGATCTCTTCGATATAGGCGTTGACTTCATCGTAGGTCGCTCCGTACTTCTCAGCCAGTCGCTCCACTTCCTGCGCCCAGCCCACAAGTATACCGAGCCAAGTTGTTTCGAGTAACTTGGAAAGCTCACCTACTTCGGGACTTTTAAAACGGCCGGTCTCGAATCCAGCCCCTGCGTAGTGCTCAATGACAGCGTCTGCCACCTTCGGATCGTCGGCACCTACAAACTTCCGGTAACGCAACATATCCGCTTCCATCTTTGCATGCTTGCCACGAACCGGGCTGTATGCAATAGACGCTCCGCTCCGCTTCGCGATTGCCAGGGTCGTTCCCGGAGCTACGGTGCTGTTCACCACGGCATACCGGGGCTTGTACTTCGCAATGTATTCACACGATGTCCCGACAAAATCCGCAAGTTGAAACGGTATACAAATGTGTAACACGGAACACGGTGTCTTAACCTCGACCGGTTGGATATCAACACCAACACACTGGTACGACCGGCTCAAAATGTTGAACAGCGGTCTGCCAACTTCTCCCAAACCAACCACAATTACGACCGCATCAGACACAGAAAAAACCCCCTTGTTTGTTTTCGCTTGTTAAACAGAAGATGGGCACTCTACAAAACAGTACGAGGACTTTCATAAGTCCTTAACAGCCTGTGGTGAAAGTCCCGATACCTGTGCTCAAAAGGTGTGAGTTATCCACAAGAAGTGTTCGTAAAATTGGGTCATGGCGATGGGTACACGCAAGGACCGTGAGCGGCAAGAGGATTTGTGGGTGGCGTATGCAGATATGGCTGTGGGTCCCGGTCACCCGTTCTATGTTCGTCTCAACGAAGTGCTTGACGGCGAAGGATTCGACGCGTTTGTCGAGCAGCTGTGCGCCAGGTTTTATGCCGAGAAGATGGGACGTCCTGGCCTGACACCTGGGATCTATTTCCGGTCTCTGATGATTGGCTACTTCGAGGGCATCGAGGCGGAGCGTGGCATCGCCTGGCGGTTGAAGGACTCTTTGAGTTTGCGGCGCTTTGTAGGTATCGCGCTGGATGAAGACACACCCGATCACTCCACGATTTCGCGTACGCGCCGGTTGATTGATGTGGAGACGCACCAGGAGGTGTTTGCCTGGGTACTTGGATTGCTTGCCGACCGCGAATTGTTGCAGGGCAAGCGCATCGGCATTGATGCGACCACCCTGGAGGCCAGCGCGGCGATGCGCTCGATCGTGCGGCGCGACACTGGAGAAAGCTATGACGAGTTTCTGACCGGCCTAGCCAAGGCGTCGGGGATAGAGACTCCGACGCGCGAGGACTTGGCGCGGCTGGACCGCAAGCGCAAGAAGCGCACCTCCAACAAGGAGTGGAAGAGCCCTACCGACCAGGATTCTCGCATAGCAAAGATGAAAGACGGCAGCACGCATCTGGCGCACAAGGCTGAACATGCGGTCGATCTGGATACGGGCGCGGTGGTGGCCGTGACTTTGCAGGCGGCTGACTTGGGTGATACGACGACCGTCGCGGAGACGCTGGCTGATGCGGGTATCGCGGCGGCGGGGTTAGTCGAGCGCGAAGCGGAGTTGCATCCAGAAGAGGAGCCCAAGGTCAACGTCGATGGGATTGAAGAGCTGGTTGCAGATAAGGGTTATCACAGCGGTGCGGTTCTTGAGCAGGTGAAGGATCTGGAAGTTCGCACCTACATTCCGGAGAAGAAGCAGGCCGGCAAGCGCCACTGGGAAGGCAAGCAGAAACAACAGCAGGCTGTCTATCAAAATCGCCAACGGGTGGGCGGGAAGTATGGCAAGAGTTTACTGAGGCGGCGCGGCGAACTGGTCGAACGAACCTTCGCACATTGCTACGAGACAGGCGGAATGCGCCGCTGCACTTTGCACGGACGAAAGAACATTCTCAAACGCCTGCTGGTTCATGTCGGAGCCTTCAACATCAGCCTGGCTATGCGCAAGATGTTGGGCGCCGGCAAACCGCGCGAACTGAAGAACCGGGCGGCAGGTCTCGTTTCGCGCCTAATCGGGCATCTCATCAACCTATGCAGGCGCCGGAACGTCGATCAATCCAGTTCTGGTGCCGATCACGCATCTTGGGACCTAAGTCGTTCCATCGCACTCCGGCCCATACAGAGGTGGGAAATCGCCACTTGCACCACGGGCTGCTAACCGCTGAGTAAAGGCCCGCCAGCTCTGCCGATCCCCTTTCATGACAGTTTGCTTATTCCAATGATACTTTCAACAAACTACTAGGTCTCTGACCGCATGAATTCGTCCTTCTGGCTTCCGCGGTTTCCCGCCCTTTCGCCAGAAAAAAGGCGAAAGGATGTGGCACGGAAATGGTGCAAAATCAAGCGGTCAAAGACCTAGGCCTCGTCATCCGAGTAATACCCCTTACCGGATCCCTGATAATAGCCACTGCCATAGCCATAATAATGATCGCCGGCTACGATATCGTTGACTATGTTGGCTGAGATATGGGCATTGCCTGCTTGCAGCAACTCACAGGCCCGTCGTAGACCAACGCGCGACGTAAGGCCAACCCTCGACACCAGCAGAGCCATGTCTACCCACTGCGCAATGAGCACAGCATCCGTAACAAGCAGGGTTGGAGCGCTATCGATGACTACGTAATCGTACTCCGCTTTCCACTCTTCCAGCAGTTCGTGCATCTGGGTGGATTGAAGCAGTTCCGCGGAGTTCGGTGGACGCAATCCAGTCTGGAGAACAAAGAGATTTGGAACCTCCGGCAGATCTACCACAACTTCGCGCCAGTTACCAGCTCCGGTAAGGGCGCCACTCAACCCAAAGTTTGTTGGTATCTTCAATTGTTCTGCGAGTCTGCCGCGCCGGAGGTCGCCATCGACCAGCAGTACACGGCGCCCCTGCTGGTTGAGCACAATCGAAAGATTCGTGCTCACGGTTGACTTTCCTTCCGATGGTGCCGAGCTCGTAATCAGGAGCGTCTTCGGTGGCGTACCGGGAGAGGAAAGGAGAATCGCGGTGCGAAGCGCGCGGAACGCCTCAGAAGCCTGCGATTTTGGCCGCTGCAAGGTGACGGATCCCGGTTCTGCGAAACTCTCCGCATTCGTCTCTCCTGCCTGCGGCTTTGACTTCGGACGCCCAAGTTTAATATGGGGGATTATTCCAAAGATTGGAATTGATGTCAAAGCTTCGATCTCTTCAGGGCTCTGGATCGACTGATCCAGATTCTCGGCAGCAAAGGCGAAAGCAGTTCCTGCACCCAAACCAAACAGGATGCTCAGCGCAAGCACAAGGGGGACTTTGGGTTCAACCGGCTGCGTAGGCAGTGTCGCCATGTCGATGGCGTCGACGGTAGCCGCCTTAAGACTGGCAACTACTCCCGCCTCTTTCAGCTTTTTTTGCAGGTCTTCGTATAGATCATTGTTGGATTCGACCTCACGCTTCAGGATGCCGTACTGGTCAAGTCCCGCGCTCATATCATTAGCGATCTGCTTCTGTTGGTCAAAGGCTGACCGCATCTGCTTCTCAGTGCCGGACGAAATCTCGTAGTCCGTACGGAAGCGTTCCTGAATATCTGCAATCTCCTTTTGCAGCGACTTGTCCACTTGGGCCAACTGCTTGTTGAGTTGAATCACTGCAGGATAGTGAGGACCATACTCTGCATTTGACTGAGCGAGCTGGCGTTTCAAATCCGCTTCCTGCCCCCGCAGGACCGGAAGGACACTGTCGGGGACGATCGTGCCGATCAACTCAGGGTTGGCAGACTGGGCGACGCGATACTGCGCTTCTTTCAAGATTCGGTCTGCTTCTGCGTCGGTCAGTTCCTGGCTGAGATCTTTCAGCTTAGAGAGTACCAAGTTGTCGTTCTCATCGGTGCCGAAGATGCCTGTCTGTTTTTGGAGCTTGGAGAGATTGCTCTGAGATTCTTCCACTGCAGACTTAAGTTGAGCCATTTGGCCCGATAACCAGTTCGATGCCTTCATCGTGTCGTCGTAACGCGTCATGAAGGTGCGCTGGGTATAGGCAGACACCAGATGGTTGACAATATCCCGTGCTAGCGACGGATTAGCATTACGAAAGGTGATTTCCACTGCCTGCGTGCGTGCGATAGTCTGCACCGTTAGTGAAGTATCGAAGCTTTTCAATAGCTCGTTGCGGCGTGCCGGACTCGTTTGCTCAATCTGGTCTGGAGTCTCCGAGACGGCACGCGGCCCAAAGAACATAAACTTGCGGCGACCAGCAAATGTGGGTTGCTTATCAAGCCGCATTTCACTGATCACAGTCCACGCAAGGCTCTTGCTTTTCAGAATATGGACTTGGGTCTCGAGCTTCTCATCGAAGCCGAGACCGCCGCCTCCGAGGCTGGCGGTGATGTCACCCATGTC
>CAIWFH010000013.1 GCA_903911925.1 uncultured Acidobacteriaceae bacterium | reverse complement strand
CGATCTTGAACCCGAATGCAAAACAGGCGAGGATATCTCATCTGCCTTTGTTGCGCATGTCCTGAGTGCTCTCCAGCAGTCAAAGCTATAAAGGAATACTTATGAAGCAATCATACTCCAGACTTCTGGAACGATGGCTACCACGAGGCGGGCTCGCCAGGAACGTCTCGATCCTGATTGGAGGAACAGCGATGGCGCAGGTGATAGCCGTCGCCGCGTCTCCGCTTTTGACGCGAATCTATAAGCCGAGTGACTTTGGGGCGCTACAGGTATTTATCTCGTTGTTAAGTCTTGCTCTTGTCGCAGCCACAGGACGCTATGAAATAGCGCTCCTTTTGCCCGAGGATGACCAGACCTCTATTGACATTATTGCCGTTGCAGTTTTATGCGTGTGCTCTACAACCATGCTTTCCGCTGGAATTGTAATTGCGTGTCACTATCACTGGTTCCTTCCCGCAAGCATGCTCAGCTTGAAGAGATATTTGTGGATACTTCCTTTCAGCATTGGTGGAGCGGGCCTGTACCAAGTCCTGAGCTACTGGGCAATGCGTCACAATGGCTATAAAGAGATCGCCACGACTAAGTTTGTGCAGGCCGGTGCGCAGGTTGGCACACAGCTCGGTGGAGGCTTGCTGGTCCACGGCCCCTTGTGGCTTCTCTTAGGGGATGCGGTTGGCCGCATTATGGGAAGCGGGCGATTTCTGCGCAAGCTATGGGAGGGCTACGCCGGCCACATTCGCGCCATTCGCCTGCGACGGATGCTCTATCTCGCGGTTCGCTATCGCGAATATCCGCTGGTTTCCCTGTGGGGGGCACTGATCAACACGTCGGGGCTCGCGCTCCCCGCTTTGTTCCTGGCTCAATATTACGGAGCGCAGAGTACGGGATGGTTCGCGTTGGTTAATCGTGTTTTAGGTGTTCCGGGGGCGCTTATCGGAGCGAGTATTGCCCAAGTCTATACTTCGGAAGCCGCGAAGCTATCGCGATCGAACCCAGAGCGGCTCATGTTCATCTTCCTGAAGACCACCCGGCACATGCTCTACATCGGACTCGTCCCCTGCATCCTGTTTACGATCTTCGCGCCGTGGTTCTTTCAGATCGTTTTCGGGCATGCATGGCGTGAGGCGGGGGAATATGCTCGATATATGGCGTTCATGTTCTATGCCGGCTTCTTGAATTCGCCTGTCGCGATGACTTTGAATATCCTCGAGCGCCAGAGATCCCAGTTTGCGTGGGATGCCTCCAGGCTGGCACTTACACTCCTCGCGATCATACTGCCCAGCCATCTCGGTTACGGCCCGCGAATTGCAATTCTTTCCTACGGCGTGGCAATGACTCTGATGTACGCAATTCACTGGTCACTTTCGCATCACGCGATCAAGCAATGTGTTGACGAGGCGGCTACTCCGGCACTTACCCAGGTTGCAAAGTGATGGGGTGCGCTGAGCACTTCTGTCGCACACAGGAGGATTGAATGAGGAACAGTCTAGGAATATTTCGCCATCAGGTTATTAACTTCGCTTGTCGTTGGGACTTGGTTCTGAATCTGAAGGACAACTTCCGAATGAAATCATGGCAGCAGGCGGGGAAGCCCGCCCCACCCCCTTCCGTCGTGAAACGACGTATAGTGTCAAGCTACGCTTCAGCGTTTGGACCCGCCACATTCATTGAGACTGGCACATACTTTGGCGATATGGATTATGCTGTCAAAGATATGTTTCAGGCCATCATTTCTATTGAGTTGAGCGAAGAGCTATGGAAGCGAGCGGCCAGCCGCTTTCGAGCCTACTCACATATTCAGATGCTTTGGGGAGACAGTGAGCAACTGCTACCGCAAGTTCTGAACAGCATTTCAAGCGATTGTTTGTTCTGGTTGGACGGACATTATTCAGGAGGTATTACTGCAAAGGGAAGTTTTGAGACTCCCGTGATGAAGGAGGTAAACGCGATCCTAGAACATAAGCAGGGGCACGTGATCCTCATTGATGATGCTAGATGCTTTGATGGAACACACGATTATCCAACGCTAAATGAGTTGCAGAAACTGGTTGCACTGAAGAGGCCTGACTACATGTTCTCGGTCTTGAACGATGTGATTCGAATTCACCCGGATAGAACAATCCAATTCGAATTATGAGTTTGCGTGCCAGTCAAGCCAATCACTATCCGATTTAGGAAGTTCTTACTGATGCTTAAGGCTACAGATTGGAGCGGGAGCCGTGAGGCGACCGTAATCTGTGGTAAAAGAGGAGAGCAGTTCTAGATGTCAACATATCCACTTCAAGTACAGGGACGCCTCGACTCATCGAGACTCGCGTGGATCGCAAGTGTGGCTTTGACGGGGAGCCTCGCGGGCGTCATCATAGTCTCTTACATTCCGGGTGCTCTTGGGGTGGACAGCAGACTCGCTACGGTTCCTTTTCGCGGCTTGATGCTGATTATTCTGCTCTATACAAGTTATAGGTGGTTAGACGCCAGCCAGCTTCGAATAGGGATATCAGTTACTTCTCTTTTGGCTGTATTCTTTTGGACAGCATACTGCGTAAAATTCCTCGTCGACGCGGCCTTACTGCAAATCCCCCTTGGTAGGCCCCCTTGGGACATGACGTTGTATCTCTTTGGGATGTGTCTGCCTGCATTTATTGTTTTTTATCTAATCAAAGACGTCAGCCTTTATCGGAAGGCACTTATATGGACGATGCTTGGGCTCGGCGCGTGTTGTCTGGTCTCGATGTTTCGAACTCAAACGGCGCAGGATGTGGCGATTCACGGCGGCGGGTATGATGCAAACGAAGTTCTTAGTCACATTTCGTATGGTCACATGGGGGTGACGTCGGCAATCCTTGGGCTATTCGTTCTTTTGCGGATAGATCGCATACGTAGGCCGTGGTACTTGCGACTCCTGGGGGCAGGCGCGGCCTGTGCTGGTGGATTTACAATCCTGGCCTCAGCTTCCCGGGGTGCTCTAGTCGCTGGCATATTACTGATTCCAGTTGTCGTGTACATGGGTCTGCGGCGCGGTTCGAAATTTCTCAGCATTGCAATGCTTGTTGTATTCTCGGGCGTACTCTCAGTAACCGCTACATATCTTGACCAGAACGGTATGAACCTCGATCGGCAGTTTGGGTATGCCACAGCATTTACGATAACTAATCTCTCGGTGTACAATCGCGATACGATGTATAGAGACGCGTGGCATGAGTATATGGACCATCCCTGGGCCGGAGATCTTATCGTCGAAAGAAACTCGCTTAGCTATCCTCACAACGCAATTATCGAGGCGTTCATGGCAACCGGAACGTTTGGAGGAGCGGCCTTTGCGTTGCTTGTTCTTATTGCAATCCGTCGCGCTTTCAGATTGATAAAGCGGAACCCTGCGATGGCTTGGATATCGCTTTGCTTCTTTCAGCAACTGATTGGGGCCATGTTCTCAGGGGGGCTGTACAGTAATGCGCCCCTGTGGGGAATGATGGCGATTATTCTTGGAGTGGAAATCCCACGCGTGCGGCCCGAAGGCTGGGCGCGATGATATCCTTGCCGAAAAGTAAAGAGCAAAAGAAGCTATGGTTGACCCATCTTTATTTCTTGTAGCACTTTCTGCGTTTCGAGCCACCACGGAGCATTGTCATCCCATTTCTGTCTCGATGAGCAACACCAGATGACGACACCATCGGCATATTGTCGAGCAGTTTCAAGCTCCATGCGCCAGTAGCTGCCAGGCAGGAAAGTGTTGCCGAGTACCTTGTTCGACTCGTGGTATTGAGGCCATAGAAAGACGTAGACGGGCTTTCCGCCTGCGTACCTGCGGGCTTCCTGAATTTGGGCGATCGCGTACGTCTGCCAGCCCTTACGATCATCATAGAAGGTGTAAATTGAAGGAAACAAAACGTCTGCGAGCTGAGCGATTGGGGCCACTGCATCATTTTGTTTCTGCCAGGTCAGATATCGCGGTGAGCCCTTTCCCTGAGGAACAACATCCCAGTAATCCCGTATCGGCGCTACCCCGTAGTAGCCGATCTTCAATCCCGGACCCGCCGAAACCTTGAACCAGTTGATAACCGTTCGGTACTTTTGGACACTGTCCGAAACCGTGGTGGGATCGCCCGTCAGTGGCCAATGCTCAATGTCGATGGTGAGAATGTTCGATGTTTGACCTGCAAGCTGTGCAAACGCGATGATCCGACTCTTGTCCGGCAGACTGGTGGCGTCGGGAACCTTGTTCCGTTGCCACATGAAGTTGGGGTAAACAACAGTAATCGGTTTTAAGCCGTATTCTTTCAAATTCGGGCCTTGGCTGAAGCCGCCGCTGGCGGCATCAAAAACAGGAAATTGCTGTTTTGGATTTGGTGTCTGCCCCTCGACGAAAGACGCCAAGACGAAAACAACCAGCAAGAAAATGCGCTTCATGGATTTCCACCGTCCTCTCAATACCCGGGCGACCGGAATAACAAAAATCGGCGATGCAAGCCCCGTTGCAGCGCTTGCGGGAGATTCTAGCACGTGCGACTCTTTCAGAACTACGGGGGCTTCCCCGCCTATCTTTCTCAGCGCCGGCAAGATCGTAAACAACCCGTCACCTTCAAGAGCGAAATTGCGCGCCATCTCGACTCCCGCTATGGGGCAGTACACTTGTTGGCCCCGGTCCAAAAGGTGATGACACCGCCTTCTGTACATATGGCGATGTACGAAGCACTTCAGCGCATATGGGCGCGCTAGATGGGCATGTCGACAATGGTGGGGCTAGCGGATATTCTGTTCGCTCAGATTGAGTTCCACCGCAAGGAAGTCTCCTACAATCACGATCTGATGCGCTACTGAAGTGATTTCGTGCACAGGTTGCTAGGAGCGGAAAAGAGTTAGGCGATGATTAAGCTGAAGAGCGTTCTGAATTCCGCGCGCAACATTTTGCTCTTCCATGTTCGTTACCCTTGGATACAATACGGCAGAAATGTGCATGTGCAGTGGTCGACTACGTTTACCGCACCGCACCGAAAGATCCGCATTGGCAATAATGTCGGAATAGGTGGAAACTGCGTGATCACTTCCGACCTGACCATCGGCAACGATGTGCTGATAGCGCCGAGTGTAGCATTGCTCTCCCGCTACCCTCACCGCACTGACATTGTTGGTACGACTATGTTTCAGGGGCCACGTGGCGACCGGGGCGAGATCGTTATCGAAGAGGATGTATGGATTGGTTATGGAGCGATTATCTTGTCTGGTACGCGAATCGGACGAGGGAGTGTCATTGCGGCAGGAGCCGTGGTCCTGAATGACGTTCCTCCCTATAGCACTTTCATTCCGACCCAGGACCATATTCTCAGGTTGAGATTTACCCCAGAGCAAGTCAAGTCGCACGAAGCCGCGCTGAGACGCACCGGAGTAATATCTGGGTAAGTAAACGAGAGTCTTATTGGTAAAACGAACTAATTTTGCTCTTGGCATATAATAGTTGCCACGTATGAGTAATATCAGCAAATGCGCTCATACAAACATCCAACCATGTGAAGGAGATCTTCCTTGAGAATTGCCCTGTTAACGGAGACGTATTCGCGGCGAATGGGCTACATATTTCATTGCCTGCCAAAGTACTTGGCCCGCTGCGGGGTTGAGGTGCATGTGATTACAATGGATTTGCCGCCATACTATTATATTTCTCAATCAACGGAGGTATTCCAAGGATTTACGGAACCACTTGTTCCTGGAACCACTGAAGAAATTGATGGGTATCATTTGCATGTGCTGAAGCACCGAAAGGTATTTGGCTATCCCCGGATGGTAGGACTGGCAGATAAGCTGGGGTCCATCCGTCCGGACATCGTCCAGTGTCAAGCGTCCATCGGATTGATTCCCATGGATGCGGCGCTCAACAAGCTGCGATTTGGATACAAATTATTCACCGGCAACCACAACGCGATGAGTACGGCGAGCGCCGGGCTTGGAATCGGAGGCTCCTTCCTTCAGCGTGGCAAAGCCTTCGCTACCCGCTTCCTGAGCGGGAGATTGGCGAGCTACTGCGTGGAAAGGTGCTATGCCGTAACCTGCGATTGCGCGGAGATCGCATGGCGCTACTATGGCGTTCAAAAGCGCAAGGTCGTCACCATGCATCTGGGGGTTGACATCGATTACTTCTTTCCAGTTCGCTCGGTAGAAACGCAAGAAGAGCGGGTTGCCTTACGCAAAGAACTTGGCTACACGCCGGAGGAAATCGTTTGTGTCTACAGCGGTAAGATGACGGAGGATAAGAATGCGTTGATTCTTGCGCAAGCAGTGAACCGCATTCGGGAGTTGGGGATACCCTACTCGGCCCTCTTTATCGGAAATGGAGTGCAGAAGGAGGGAATTGGTGCCATGGCGCACTGCAAGGTTCTCGACTTCATGGACTTTTCCAAGCTTGGAGCTTACTATCGTGCGTTGGAAATTGGAGTCTGGCCTACAAATGAGAGCACCTCGATGCTGGACGCCGCGGCTTGCGGAATCCCTCTCATTATTAGCGACGGCGTCGTCTACCGAGAGCATGTGGACGGAAACGGATTGGTCTACCACCAGAACGATCTGGATGATTTGGTGTCAAAGCTACTCGAGCTGAATTCTAAGGAAAGGCGAAGCCAGTTAGGGAAGTATGGAGCAGACAAGATGGTGCAGAAGTTCAGTTGGGATTCAGTGGCACGCAGGAGGCTCGCTCACTATCATGAAGCCCTCGGATGAGAGGCGGACTCCTGCTATCCGCATCAAGCGGGACCGCCAGACGTATCCGGCTACGATGGGGTGCGCGCCATGCCGACGGATACAAATTGCCCGAGCATTTCTTTTACCTTCCCAATCAGTTTTGGAAGCAGAAGAACCACCGTGTAGGGTACTGCTCACTTCTTTGACCCCCATGCATCGGAGCAGCTTGCTGCGCTGATGACCCGGCACAAACAGGTGTCTGCCACAAAGCGCCAGATGGTGGAACAAATAGCCATCATTGCATCGATCGCTATATTCTGAAAAGGGAGCACCAAGAAAATGTCCTGTCTGGTAATGTCGAATGACTAAAGTACAGAGATTCGTTCTTGTGGCTCTGCTCGCTCTCCTTGTGGCCTCTGCGAGTGCGAGGGCGCAATCTGGTGGCGCGAAGTCTTCTGGCAAACTCTCCTCCGGGGCGGCACTCCAGGAGACGCAGCCTGCAGTTGTTACAACCGCCAAGAAATCAGGCAACAAGAGATCGATGATTGCGGGCGCAAGCGCACAAGGGGGGCTGCGACTCTGTTTTCAGCCTGGAGTTGGTTGGCAAAGTGTTCCTCTTTCGACGGTCGGGGGGGCAGGAGACACGTCCGAGAGTGGATCTTCTGGTGGAATGGGGGTGAAGCAATCCAAGCTCAGCGATACTGCAAAATTCGCTTACGCACAGCCTTCCGGGGCGAGTCAGGCGACAAATACAGAGTGCCCTGGGTCGTCCCCAAGTGCCGTAGCGTCAGGAGCTTCTGTGGATAGTCATGCACAGTCGATGACTTCTATTGACTCGACAGGGATGAACACAGGCGCGCAGGATTGGTTAGGGACGAATTCTGTGATCAATCCTGCAAGCACCGGCGTCTCCCAGGGCGGGACAGCGGGCCGGAGTTCGATGGCCGCCGGAAGGACGAGTGTTGTGGGAGCGCGGACCAATGGCCTCAAGTACAAGGCGTATACGAGTTCGATTGAGCTTCGTCGTATGATACGGAGTGCTCCCGACTTACAGACCCGGATGAAACTGCAAAAACAACAGGAGACACTGGCGAGAAAATCGACCAATTCTTTCGATCATTCCAGGAACGAAAGATTGATGAAGGAACAGCAGACAGGTAAGCATAGGGGCAGCAATGCCTCGAAGATAACGACAGGAATATCGGGGCATTCGTCATAGAGCCTGCCCAATGATCGGTACTACCCTCTTCTGGCCTTCATTGTTTGGCGCAAATTGGGCACAGTTTTTGAACTAGGGATTTTCTGCTAGCATCTTGGCGTCTTTGCGAGGCACTACTATTGATTGATAAGCCTATGAGTTTCATGAAGGATGAGATATGGGAAAGGGATGGTGCTATCCATATGCGGAGTAATTGTCGGCAGTGTTGGTCCGTCGATTCTGCGTTGGATAGGGAAGAGAAGAGGTTAAAGGTCGTTATCGTATCGGCGGTTTTCCCGCCGGAGCCGATGGTTTCAGCTCAAACTAGCGTGCAATTGGCGGAGGAGTTAGTGCGGCGAGGACACTCCGTGCAGGTTCTTGCTCCCCTTCCCAATCGTCCTAAGGGCAAGCTCTTCGACGGCTACACGCGGAGTCTTTACTCCACTTCCGAGTCCGAACAGGGGTACTCCATAACCCATTGCTGGAGCTTCTTCTCGCCCTACTCGGCCATGCTGAATCGGTTTGCCGAGAATCTGTCCTTTGGAATCACCTCGGGCCTGCGACTTTTATGCGGAAAACGGCCAGATGTGATTTATTCGAACTCTTGGGCGGTGTTTGCGACGGGGATAGTGATCTGTGTTGCAAGGCTGCGCACTATACCTGTGGTCCTGAGTGTACAGGACGTCTATCCCGAGTCCTTGGAGTCGCAGGGGCGGGTCGCAAAGCGGGGATGCTTCTATCGTTTATTGCGCAAATGCGACCAGATGATATTGCATTCGGCGAAAGAGATCATTGTTATCTCTGAGGGATTTCGCAAGTTCTATGAGACGGACCGGGGAATCTGTTCTCAACGCCTACATGTGGTTCCAAACTGGGGAAGTGACGACCTGTTTCAAGCCGATCCCAAAATTGCCCGGGAATTCCGGCAGAAGCTGGGCATCCCCGCGGGTTCCTTTGTGGCGGTCTATGCGGGTAATGTTGGGGTTGCGTCCAACGCCGAGATGCTGGTGGACGTATTTGCTAAACTGAAGACTCAGGCGCGGATTTATCTGGTGATTGCCGGCGACGGATCACGCCTGTACGTGTGCCGGGAAAAGATTGCGCGCCAGAATCTGGATCGCGTGATCATTCACAGCCCCTGGAAGAAGGAAGAGACGGGGCCGGTTCTGCAGATGGCGGATTTGTTGCTGCTGCCCACCAAGGCGGAACAGTCTCTGCTTTCCATTCCCTCGAAGTTGATCAGCTATTTCCTTTCAGGGCGGCCCGTCCTGGCAGCGGTACTCTCTGCATCGGATACCGCGGTAGCGGTTCGTGATCATGGAGCGGGTTGGGTAGTGGAGCCGGATTCGGTGGAGGCGATGAAAGAAGCGATTCTCGCGGCTGGCGAGATGTCAGGGGAAGCTTTGAGCCGGATGGGATTGGCGGGAAGAACCTATGCGCTCCTGAACCTGACACGCGGGGCTAATTTGCCCCACCTTGTTCAGGTTGTCGAGGATGCCGCTCGGTAAACGCAAGGGATGCAAACAGCCGGCAGGGTTCTAAGGGAAATGAAGCATGATTTGCGCTTTTATGGGGTGGCGATGGGTGTGTCACCCAAAATCATTCTGAAACTCCTGGCGAGGAGTTAAGAGCCATCGCAGCGACCAGTGGTTCCTCCCCGTGGAGCCAGGAATTTGGCACATCGTCGCATGAGAGAATCACGCAAACAGATGCAGGCAACAGGGGGTGGTTTTGTGACAATGGAAGACTTGGATCCATTGGTTGTGGAGGGGAATCCGAGGGCCATTCGCGCGAATCTCACGCATTTGGACGCGATCGTTCAAATCCACCTTGAAGCCTTTAAGGGATTCTTCCTTGAGTCTCTTGGTAAGCAGTTTCTGAAGACGCTCTATCGGTCGTTCATCTTGGAGCCGTCTGGCCTGTGCCTGGTGGCAGTCAAAAGGAAGTGCGTTGTAGGATTTGTTGTGGGAACTACGCAGCCCGAAGGATTTTTCCGGCGACTGCTATGGAGTCGATGGCCTGCATTTGTGCTAGCTGGAGCAGCTGCTCTGACATTGCATCCCATTCGCGTAGGGAAGAAGTTCCTCTCTGCGCTTTCTTACCGCGGCGAAAAGCCTGCTGACGTGCCCGACGCCAGTCTGCTAAGTAGCATCGGCGTGACTCAGAGCGCCAATGGCAAGGGGATCGGAAAGATCCTGATATCAGCTTTCTGCGAAAGTGCGCAAGAATCCGGTTCACCGACTGTGTTTTTGACAACGGACCGCGACGAGAACGACGCGGTTAACCAATTTTACACCTCGAATGGATTCAAGTTGCACGGATCCTTTCTGAGGGAGCGAAGCAGATGGATGAACCTGTACGTGCGTTCGCTTCCGAACTCCAGCCTGTGAGTCGTACTCACCGTTGCACAACCCATGAACAAAACAGGATTTCCGCACAAATGCTGAAAAGAGGGTTCGATCTCGTAGTGGCAGTATCTGCGCTGTTACTAGCGTCGCCGCTGATGCTGCTGTTGGCTATTCTCGTGCGCCTTGATTCTCCCGGACCGGCCATATTTCGACAGACACGAGTTGGCAGGCGTTTCCGGGAGTTCCGTTTGTTGAAGTTTCGCAGCATGATCAATGGGAATGTCGGAGCCCAGATTACCTGCGGGCAGGAAGCAAGAATTACGCGGGTTGGAGCAATTATTCGGAAGCTTAAGCTCGATGAATTGCCGCAAATGTGGAATGTATTTTGCGGAGACATGAGTTTTGTCGGCCCTCGTCCTGAGGTGCCGACCTTTGTTGCGCAGTTCAGATCGGACTATGAAGAGATCTTGAAAGTGCGCCCCGGAATTACCGATCCAGCATCGATCCGCTATAGGTCGGAGTCAGAAATTCTAAGTAACAATCCGGATCCGATCAGGTATTACACTGAAGTGATCCTTCCAGACAAGATCAGGATCAGCAAAGAGTACGTGCGGTCTGCGAATATTCGGAAGGACATATCTGTGATCTTCCAGACGATTGCCACACTGATGCAAAGGCAAGAAGAATAGACTGAGCAACCTGAACCTGTCGATGAGTGAGACAAGAAGTTCTGGACCAATGATTGCAGGGGTAGAGAAGAAAATATGAGCACGGTGAGCCCACTGGACGTTCAAGTTGACAAGCTCCGGGACAATTTGGTCAGGGGTATGAGTGCAAGGGCGTTGCTCAGAATCTTTTCGAAGGGCATGCGGTTTAGGATGAGTCTGACTTGAAGTCCCGGGCTGGAGGTACCAGTAAGTTGCACCATCTTATGAGGAAGGATGTCGATTGCTGATGGCCAAAGTAATAGAACAGATCATTCCGTTTCATTCTGCTGATGTAGGGGAGGAAGAGGCACAAGCAGCCGGCGAAGTAATCCGCTCTGGCTGGCTCACCATGGGGCCGAAGACGATCGAATTCGAACAGAAGTTCGCGGCCTATGTTGGCGCAAAGCATGCTGTAGGCGTCAGTTCCTGCACTGCAGCACTTCATCTGGCTCTTGACGCAATTGGTCTGAAGCAGGGCGACGAGGTGCTGGTGCCGACAACCACTTTCACGTCGACCGCGGAAGTCGTCTGCTATTTCAAGGCAAAGCCGGTTCTGGTCGACGTCGATGCGAAAACTCTTTGCATGGACCCTGTTGACGCTGAGCGCCGGATTACAGAGAAGACCCGAGCCGTGATTCCCGTGCATTATGCCGGCCAACCCTGCGATATGGATGTGATCCGGGATATGGCCAAGCGGCACGGTTTACGCGTAATCGAGGATGCAGCCCACGCTCTGCCAGCGTCCTACCATGGCGTTCGTATAGGAGCAATCAGTGAATTGACGGCATTTAGCTTCTATGCCACGAAGACCCTGACCACAGGGGAAGGCGGCATGATCACGACAGACAACGACGAGCTGGCGACGCGCATGCGCATGATGCGGCTCCATGGCATTGGCAGGGACGCGTGGAAGCGGTACAGCGCCGCAGGTTCATGGTTCTACGAAGTCTTGGACTCCGGATTCAAATACAATTTGACGGACATTCAGTCCGCCATTGGCATCGTGCAATTGGGAAAGTGCGATCAGATGCGCGACGCACGCGCAAAGATTGCCCACCGCTATTCAGAGGCTTTTGCACCGGAGCGGGCGCTGCAGGTTCCCACGGTGAGCGATGGCTGTGATTCAGCGTGGCATCTGTATGTACTGCGCCTGAACCTGGAAGAACTCTCCATTACCCGCTCCGAGATGATCGAGAAGCTCAAAGAGCGCGGGGTTGGTACCAGTGTCCACTTCATCCCGCTGCATATGCACCCGTACTACAAAAACACGTATGGATACCGCGAGGAGGATTTTCCCGTGGCCAGCAAGCAGTACCAGCGGTATCTATCCTTGCCAATTTTCCCGGGAATGACCGAGAGTCAAATCGATTATGTAATCGAAAACGTTCTTGAAATCGCCAGGTCTGCGGCGCGATAGGCCTGATTCCCGGCATCCATTCCAGTAGAGAACATGCTTGAGCTTGTGCCACTCTGCCTGCGCCTTTGCCAGGTGGGGGGTGGCACAAACATTACAGGCGGGTGAATCTTCAGAAGAGTCCTGAACTTTTCAATTCCAGCAGTTTCAGCGAGGACACATTGATGCGGAAAATAGCTTTAATTACGGGCATTACTGGGCAGGATGGCGCTTATTTGGCGGATCTCTTGCTATCGAAGGGATACCTTGTGCACGGCATCAAGCGCCGTTCTTCCTCCTTCAACACGGCGCGTATTGATCATATTTATGAGGATCCCCATATTCCGGATCACCACTTTCAACTCCATTACGGCGATATGACGGATTCCACTAACCTGATCCGCATCATCCAGGCCGTGCAGCCGGACGAAATCTACAACCTGGCCGCGCAGAGCCAT
>CAIWFH010000012.1 GCA_903911925.1 uncultured Acidobacteriaceae bacterium | reverse complement strand
ATGTCCGTCGAATCGGGGCAGCCTCAAATCGGGGCAGCCTCAGCTGCGGCGGTGCCGTCACAGCGGAAGAAAAACACCAAATGATTTGTTGCAAGTGCAGGTATAAGTTCGCGTGCAGGTCGAAGGAGAACTGTCCACGCTGTAAACTTCCCATCAGCGAGATGAAGATTTCCCATCGCCTTGTTTACACCTACTACCACTGCGCTAAGTCGTATAATCCGACCTGTCGTGAACATTCAGTGACGCTCCAGGAATTGAAACGCCAGATTGCTCAAATCCTGACCGAGGTTCGCCTTCCCACCCTTTACGAGCTCTGGCTTAATCGCTCCGCCGGGAGAATGATCGGAACCCGGGACAATCTCGAATCCCTCTCCACCATCCGCAAACTATTCTCCGGCGCCACACCCGAAATCCAGCGACAAATCGCCGTGAGCATCTTCTCCGCCCTTGTCCTCAAGGACAGGAAGCTCTCCGTCTCCCTCAAAGCGCCGTTCGTATTTCTGGCCAAGAGCAAGCCGACCGGCATTCTTGACCAGGAGCCCTTTGCTCAACAATCGTTGCAGCAGCAAGTGACCTGAACGTGACGACTTATACCCCAGCGCAATCGAAAGCTCTCTGGCCGAACAGACTCGGCCGGTGTTGATGGACTGCTCGATAAGGACGCGGAGCGCTTTGACCTCCACTTCCGTGAGAAGATCTCGGAGGTGCCTGGCTTCCCTTTCCTTGGAGTCAACGGCAACCTAGCAGAGGTGCAATAGACGGGCGCCAATTTCGTGGACTTCCTCGTCAGAATGCTGGAATCCGATGTTCCGGTCGATCTTCTTCAAATATTTGAATGCCCTCGTGGAGAGAATGGGAATCATTTTTCCACTCTAGCGTGGAACTGATGGTCTGTACAGGACCCTTGATACAAGTGTTTACTTTTTGGGTGGTGTTTACTGCCCCGTTCCATTCACCGGGATAGCGAAAAGTAAACACGCGCACAAAACATGGCTGAGTAAAGCCATAGCTTTCGTGCCGTAACGACAATACACAGTATCAGAGTGCGGGTGTAAGGGACGCAAAACGAAATTGTAGGGACAAAGCTCTCCGAACGGCCGCACTCATTTACGCTCACTTCAAGAAGGAGTTTGGGTTGCCGGTTAAGCTGTGACACATGCAGTATTTGGGAGTGTGAAATCAGTTTAGAGGAGCCAGTGCAAAAAGCAAGTCTGATGACATTGATAGAAACGACAAATAGGCATGACCTACACCAGTGGATTAGCAGAGACGAAAAGGCCCGCGCAATTTCTCGCACGGGGACAACAATATAATGATGAAAAAGTAAGATCGTCAAACCAGCCTCGAATATTAGAGGCAATATCTAGCAGTTCAGAACTGCCAGTCCACATCCTGAAAATCAACACTACGTTCCCGATTCTCAACAGATTCCTCCTGCGAGGATTCTGAAAGACATCGGAAGCCTGGAGTCTCGTTCACCTGGGGAATCTTAATGTTAACTGATGGTAATTTACCTGCCGAAGTAATGCTCACACAAATTGATACTGTGAGCATTGAGTTAGGACTACTGTGTGGTGGTGTCTTCATAAACTCCCTTTCAAAAACACTGAAATTTCTCAAAGATCGCCCTTGTTCCCTATGCTTAATGTTAGTTCTAAATACTCCTAGGTCAACAATATATTTGAATGATGCCTCGCCCAAATAAAAAGGGCCGACGTCTACACCACCACAGTAAAAGACGCCGACCCCGTGCTTGTCCCCAAGAGCAGGCACAAAACGTGCCAATGAGCTGGATAACTGGTCCTTATATTACACGCTTTACCTATAGCGTCAAGTGGCTATTTCACCCGCCGCAACAAAGGATTCCCTATTCTAGATCAAGGAAAGGCTGGCACTTCTCAAATTCAAGAACCTCGGAATTGCGTATCAGGATAGTACGATTAGTTGTAAAAGATAGTCCCTTGTTTGGCTGAGCTTCGAAACCTAGATAGACACAGCTCACCTTTCGGCGACGCACTTCTCGGATCGCTGGCTGCAAATCAGAATCAGAACTGGCAAGTATGATCTCCTTGATCTTGTTGTCACAGGACAAGACGACGAGTGTTTTTAATTGCGACTCCAGGAAACCTCCGGACACGTTTCCTCTCCTTCTGTGTGTGTTCTTCATCTCCCCAGAATAGCCCACCGGCAAACGCTGCAAAGACGTCCAACCTTGCCGGCTTCGGCAGCTTCTGCAGAAAGCTATTCCTCTACCGCGGGCGCAGTGCTGGCTTTGCTGCAAAGCTCATCGCCCACCATTACAGCGCCGAAATTCGAGCGCCAGCCCAAATAAGCAGTCGCTATGCCAGCTCTTGCTTCTGGATCATCATAAAGACAAATAATTGTCGTGCAAAACATCAATCGGTCTTCATTAATAGGCGCGCAGTCTGGCTTCACCTCTGGGCTATTCGTTTCTAGCCCACTTGATGGAGCGCGTGGATGGACCGATCTATGCAGACAAGAACGGCTACGCGGGAAATGATTGGGCCTTCTGGCCGGTCAAGAGAGATCTATAGTCAGGCCCTCCCCCCATTTTCTATT
>CAIWFH010000011.1 GCA_903911925.1 uncultured Acidobacteriaceae bacterium | reverse complement strand
GCCCGACTCAACAAGCCGAACCGCCTCTTGCTTGAACTCCAGCGTGTAACGTCCCCGCTTCGCCTTCGTCATCTTCGTGTCCCTTTCGCTATTAAACCAGCGAACTAAGGGATACGTTTTGCGCGGGCAAGGTCAGTCGGCCTCTGCTCCCAATATCAGACTCACTAGCTCAAACCAAAGTGCTTGGGAGTTCTGAATATTAAAATACTGGTCGAAGCCGACTGGCTGATTTGGGAATTCGAGCCATTTTAGAGCAATCGCGTTGTGTCTTGGCTCAGTCTGCTCGCCTACAGCAACTCTGAGCTCAGTGAACAGAATATGAGCGATCCTGTGCTCCCCTGAAGCCTCGGGAGCAACCAACGGTTTAACGCTTTGTACCTCGCGCCGTTTTTCCCCGTTCTCGTCCGTAAACGTCATCGCTATTTCGATTTGTTGCACGGGGACCTCTCGATATTGATCCTGTCAAACCACTGCTTACGCCGGGAAAGACGAACTAGTGAAAAGGAACAACGAAAGCACAATCACGCCACCACCTTCAACTGCACCCCTTCATTCTCCTGCAGGCAGGCGATGATGTTGAACAGGTTTGTCGCGGTTGGATTGCCCTTTGGTCTGAAAATCTGAAGCAGAGTCTTGACGTGAATGCCAGTCCTCTCCGCAAGTGCGGGGAAGCCGAGAGTTGCGTTGATGAAGTCGCGCAGAATCTCGCGGCCCAACGCAGCTTCACCGGCCAGCAGAGCTTCGACGGCATCGCTGAGCAAGCCGCGCCGAAATTTCGGATCACTCTGCACGCGGGCTTGCACCGTTTCCCTGAAATCGCGTGTCAACGCCATGATTTGCACCTGATCCTTCAATGAATGCTAATACGCACCATTCCACCGCATCAAGAACGATGCGCAAAAGAGAACACCACGTTTGATCATGAGCAACAATTGACACTCGGCAACGATCTAATCGTCGGGTTCTTGCATCCTAATCTCCACTAGCGAGGCCTGAGGGAGTTAGACGCACTAGAAGCCTTCAATATGGAAGGCGATTTTTAGAAGAAAACAGGCCATTAGAAAACTCTGGAAAAATTCAAATCCCAAACGGGAGGTCTGCGCCATGCAGCGCACGCACACGTGTCTCTTTTTGATCCTGTCGTTCTGCTTCGCAACCGCGTTCGCCCATGCCCAGGCCGCCACTGCCGGCGGTTCGACGGCCGATATCGAGAGCCAGGCAAAGTCGCTCTACCAGCAGCAGAAATACTCCGAGGCTTTTGCGGCATACCAGCAAGGCGCCGAACAGGGAAGTGCGGTTTGCCAGTACGGTTTGGCCGGCATGTTCGAATCCGGCCTGGGCACCACGAAGGATAACGAACAGGCACTCAAATGGCTTAACGAAGCGGCGCGGCAAGATTTTCCGAACGCGGAGAACCATCTGGGCAACATGTACTTCAGCGGCAATGGAACCGGCCGGAATTACGATAAGGCCTTTTCATGGTTTGCGAAAGCCGCACGGCAAGGGTATGCCCCGGCCGAAACAAATCTCGCCATCTTTTACCGCAACGGCTGGGGGACAAGACAGGATTACGCGCAGGCTTTCGAGTGGTACAGCAAGGCCGCCGCGCAGGGATTTGCCGCTGCCGAAGACGGCCTGGGCTTTATGTACCAGAAGGGTTTTGGAACCGCGCAGGACTACGCGCAGGCCCTGGCCTGGTACAGCAAGGCAGCCGCGCAAGGTAATCCGGACGCCCAGCGCAATCTCGGCTTGATGTATCAAAACGGCTGGGGAGTGACGCAGGATTACACCCAGGCGCTTGTTTGGTTCAGCAGGGCCGCGCAACAGGGCTTTGCCGCCGCGGAAGACGACATGGGACTGATGTACTTCAACGGAAAGGGCACGGAAGAGAATTACGCCCAGGCGCTCGCGTGGTTCAAAAAAGCCGCCGCGCACGGAGATGTCGCCGCGGAAACGAATCTGGGGTACATGTATATGTACGGGCGCGGAGTGGCGCTGGATTACACGAAGGCGCGCGAATGGTTTAACAAAGCGGTCAGCCTGGGAAGCGACGAGGCGAAAGCCTGGCTGAGCTGGATGGATCGGCAGACAGTTGCCGCAGCTCCGGCGAACAGAAGCAGCAGTGCTTTCTGAAGCGCGATTCAAAAATCCGCCTTGTGTCAGAGCACGCGACGGCCACACTCCGGGTCGCCCGCTTCAAAGCCGTCCCTGCTTGCCCGCCGATATCGACTTTTTCAGGATCGAATGCTATATTGGCGATGAATATTGATATGACTTGTTGTCCTCCCACCTGTCGATAAAGTTTTGCTGCCCAAGCGGGCCAGGGGCCCAGGGTCCCAACCCATCCAGCTTCCCTAAATCCCAAAAGGATTCAAAGTGCAAAAAGCCCTTTATGCTGTCCTGTCTGCTTCTCCGCGGCGCGTGCCGCTCATTGCTTGTTGTCGCCGCTCCTGTCGATAGAACTGTGCCGCCATACTTGGGTCCGGGACGTAAGGCCCGCCCCATCCACAGCTTCCCCAAAATTCCCAGGAGTGTTCAAAGTGCAATATGCCCTTTATGTTTCGCCGTCCGCATCTCCGCGCAGGCTGCAGCTAATCATTACGATTGTGCTTTTTTTGTTTGCCTTGGCGGCCGGCCGGCCCCTGGCCGCGCAGGACGACATCACCACGCAAAACGCAGCGTCCGCGTTCAATGGCGCATACCTCACCGGGCCGGAGGCGAACCCGTTGAGTTTTCTGAACGGCGCGGCCTGGCGGACCACCGGCAACCCGGCGCCCTACGATTTTCACGACTTTGCCCCGATGACCGATCTTGACCAGAAGCTGCCCAGGTGGATTCGTCTGCAGGCCGAGGAGCGGTTCCGGTACGAGGGGTACAGCAATTCAAATCTCAAAGCGAATGTCGATGATTCTTACATCCTGAGCCGCTTCCGGTTCCAGGTGGACCTGCATACTCCCAGCTGGTTCCGGGTTACGGCGCAGGTACAGGACTCCCGTTCGGGCTTCCAAAACCCGCCCATCGGCCCGCCCAACACGGTTCGCTGGGATCTGAAGAAGGCATATATCGAGATCGGAGCGCCAGAGAAGCACTGGTTTAGCCTGCGCGTGGGCCGGCAGTTGATCAACTACAACAACACCATCATCGCCAACTCAGAGTGGCGCAACCAGGCCCGCTCTTACGATGCGGCGGTGCTGAACCTGAATGCGAAACGCGAACACCTGGGGATCTTCGCCGCGTCGGCTGTGGTGCCGCAGGCCTATGGCGTGAGCCCGCATCAGGAGGGCAACAACATCTACGGCGCCTACGGCCGCATCGATGACGTTCTTGGAAAGAACTCGAACCTTGAGCCCTTCTTCCTGTGGCGCGTGCAACCGGCGGAGGTTGTGGAACCGGCCGTGGCCAAGACCACCGGCAAGGAAAACGAGAAGGTTCTTGGCGTGCGCTTCAAGGCGCAATCCCACGCGGAGTTCGATTATGGCGGCGAGGTTATCATCGAAACCGGCACGGTGGGGCCGCAGTCAATTCGAGCTTCGGCATCGCAGGTTGGCGCGGCATACCAGTTCCTCCATGCCGTTACAAAGCCGCGGGTCTTTACCCAGTACGACTACGCCACGGGCAACAGCAATCCAGCGCACAACGCAACGCACACCACATTCGACACCATCTACCCCACAGCCCACGACCGCCTTGGAATCAGCGACCTGTTCGGCTGGCAGAACATTGAGTCGGTTCGGGCTGGAGTCACAATCGAGCCCCGTCGGCGGCTCAGTTTTACGGTGCAGGGGTTGGACGATTGGGCGGCCGATGCGCTGGACTCGATCTACAACACCTCGGGCGGCGCCATCGTGACCAACAAAACCGACCACGGCCGCCATCTGGGCGCGGAGGTCGACAGCTACTCATGGTATGAGTTCAATAAGCACTTCAACCTGGGCGGCGGCATTGCCTACTTCGGAGGCGGCCAGTTCCTGACCAATGTGACAACCAGCCACTCGTATACGTACTACTACTTTGCGCTGAACTTCAAAGACAACGGAAGGAAGTAGCGCATCGGAACCTCGGGACGAGGCTGACGGGATGCGCCATCGCGCCAGCCGCATTCCAGCTTCGTCCTCTGAGTACCCAGCATTCACTCCGGGCTTGTATCATGCCTTCTGGAGGTCTGGAACCCCATGAATCTAACCGGCAACACCATCCTTATCACCGGCGGCGGCTCGGGTATCGGTCGCGGACTGGCTGAAGCTCTGCACGCTCTCGGCAACCAGGTTGTCATCGCGGGACGCCGCAAACACACGCTCGATGAAGTCACTGCCGCCAACCCCGGCATGAAATCGCTCCAGTTGAATATCGACGATCCCGCCGCTATCCGCTCTTTTGCGGCCCACGCAGCCAGCGAATTTCCTTCGCTCAACGTGCTCATCAACAACGCCGGAATTATGCGCGCCGAAAAGCTGCTGGCCCAGCAAGAAGGCCTGACCGACGCCGAAGCCATGATCACCACAAACCTCCTCGGCCCCATCCGGCTCACAGCGGCGCTGCTGACCCATCTGCAAAAGCAAGCCAGCTCGGCCATCATGAATGTCTCCTCTGGCCTGGCCTTTGTGCCCCTCGCGCTGACGCCAACCTACTGCGCCACCAAGGCGGCCATCCACTCGTATACCAAGGCGCTTCGCTATCAACTCAGGGGCACCACCACCGATGTGTTTGAACTGATTCCTCCGTACGTGGCTACGGAACTGATGGGAGGCGCAAGCGATCCGCGCGCCATGCCGCTCAGCAAGTTCATCGCCGAGGTGATGGAAATTCTAAAGTCGCAGCCCACATCTGGAGAGATCATTGTCGAGAACGCAAAAGGCCTTCGGTTTGCCTCCCAAAGCGGCAAGTACGAAGCGGTCTTCCAGGGCCTTAACGCCTCCATGTCCGATATTCACTGAGCTGGGCCGTTTCGTCCCTGCGCTGCCGGGTCCCGGTCTTTGGGACCCGGAACCCCTGCTTCGCGATATGCTGAGCATAGAGACGAAACCACGATGGATATTGACAACAACGACATTGTTCAACAGTTTGCAAGCGACAACTACTCCGGCATCTGCCCTGAAGCCTGGCAGGCCATGGAGAGCGCGAATCGCGGCAGCGCAACTTCGTACGGCGACGACCCCTGGACCGCGCAAGCTTCGAACGCCTTCCGCGAGCTATTTGAAACGGAGTGCGAAGTCTTCTTTGTTTTCAACGGCACCGCGGCAAACTCGCTGGCGCTGGCCTCGCTTTGCCAGTCCTATCACGGCGTAATCTGCTGCGACCAGGCTCACGTTGAAACCGACGAGTGCGGCGCGCCGGAGTTCTTCTCCAACGGTTCAAAGCTGCTGGTGGCCCAGGGTGTTAATGGCAAGCTGATGCCCGCCTCCATTCCTGAGCTCGCCACGCGGCGGCAAGACATTCACTTTCCCAAGCCGCGCGTCGTTACCATTACCCAGCCCACAGAGACGGGTCGCCTGTATTCACTGGAAGAGATTCGGGCCATCAGCGCTGCGTGCAAGGCGCACGGCCTTTTGCTGCACATGGATGGAGCCCGCTTTGCCAACGCCTGCGCCAGCCTGCGATGTTCTCCCGCGGAGTTGGCGTGGAAGAGCGGCGTAGACGTGCTCTGCTTCGGCGGCACCAAAAATGGAATGGCCGTGGGCGAAGCCGTGCTCTTCTTTGACAAGGCTTTGGCCATCGACTTCGACTACCGCTGCAAGCAGGCCGGGCAACTGGCGTCGAAGATGCGCTTTCTCGCCGCGCCCTGGGTGGGCATGCTTGAAAGCGGAGCGTGGCTGGCCAATGCCGAGCACGCCAACAAGTGCGCCCGCTACTTTTCTGAGAAGGTGGCAGGCATTCCCAACATCACCATCGCCTCGCCGGCGGATGCTAATACTGTCTTCCTTGAAGCCGCCAACGACATCCTGGAGCGGCTGCGGGCGCGCGGCTGGAAGTTCTACACCTTCATCGGCGGCGCCGCCCGCTTCATGTTTTCATGGGACACGGATCTCAGCCGCGTTGACGATCTGCTGCGCGACTTGAAGGAATGTGCGGCCTAGAGGCTATCCCATAAACCACCTTTGAAGGGGCAAGCCTTTAGCGCCCAAGTGGCGACTGGGTTTTTGCGCTGACTAGCTGACTCGCTATGCCGCGAAGCGGCGCTAACCTGCGGCTTTTCAATACGAACGTCTCACACCGATGCGAACAGAGCTCGATAGCTCCTAGTGCGGTGCGGGAAGCGAATAGCTGACGCCCACATTGAACTGGAACGAATTCCCTTTGGTCGGCGGCACGGTCACCGCGGGGTCGTTCAGGTAGCTGTCGACTGTTCCCACTGAAAAGCCCAGCCGCTTGTACACCGGCAACAGCAGCGCATTGGTCTCGCCTACGGAATAGGCATGCATGTCGCTCCATGCCGGGATGTAGAAAATCTGCTGGTTGAAAGTCATGCCTTTGGGCAACTTGCGTACGTAATTGGCCGCGAACGTTGACCCGAAAAGGCTCTTGTCCGATCCCAGGGCAGCATTCAGAAAGCTCTGGCGTTCAAACTGCGCGGTCCCTTTCACGTCGAGGGTTTGCTTGTCCTGGCCGATTAGAGTACGGCCCACGCCGCCGCCGTAAATCTGCTGCAGATCCAGACTCTGCGAGAAGTTGTGATCGAACGCCACCTGGGCCAGCGCATAGAACCTGGGTGAGAAGTACTCGTCCCGCTCCCCGCCTAGGTGGTAGATTGACGTCTTTTCTGTCGGAGTGCCCGGCTCGGTGATCTTTCCGTAGGAACTCTGGAAACCCAACAAGGTGCGGTCATGGGGAGTAAGCCAGCCAACGATTGGTTCAACGCGCACCAGCGCGACACTGGTGTTCAAAGTGAGCGTATTCTGCGTCGCTTGCACAACCGTCGCGCCGCCGGTCGCGCTTCCCGTCCATCCCGAGAAGAACCCCGGCTCGCGGCGCAGCGCCCGCTCGAAGGTCGGCGCGTCGATCACGTACTCCACGCCCTTGAGAGGAATGAGCTCCGGAGCGGCGCCTTCTTTGGGCGTCAACTCAATCTGGTTGTTCTTCACTGCAAGGCTGCCCTCCGGCAGGTGCGTGGGCAGAGCCTTGCTGCCCGGCTGGTAGCCCTTTTCAAGCACCACAAACTTCGAGGCGGAGTGAATCTCCTTGACCTTGTCCCAACTTACCGTCACATCCCCGGCGTTATCGCTGTGAAAGACAGCCTTCCCGCCCGCTGAACGCAGGAACTTGCCCGTCAACTGGTCTCCGTTGGTAAACACGATGACGTCTGGAGTTTCACCTTTCGTCTCTGGTGGGGAAGCGGCGTGCGCAGGCCGCGCGGATCCCACCGCGAGGACAGACAGGATCGCCAAGAAGGCAGCATGGAATGGTCGAGCCTGGATTACGGTTGACCGGAAGAGCGGGAACGCACAAATGGGGGAGCGGTTGGGATTCAGCTTTGCAAACATCAGACATCTCCTGCGGAATGAAAATGACCTCAAGGGAATTCGCAGCCCATCGCACCCTTGCGCGAAGGGGGGAAATGCGAATGGCTTTTGATTGTTGATTGTCTCGAACTGCCGTCTGTTCGGCCGTACACAACGATAGACAGCCCTCAGGGTTGGATGCCGAGAACGCCGAAGCCGGTTGGAAGCCGTTCCAACCGGCGCGTAGATTTGAGTTGCTTTAAGGTTCGCTCTATTCCGGAAACGGCGCGCCCGCCGCCGCGATTCGGATGCGGTGATCGGTAAAAAGCACGGCCAAATTCGGGACCGTCACCTTGGGCATGTGGCAGCCGGCGCAATCACTTGTCCCCACCGGGCAGGACTTGCCTGCCTGATCGGCCCTGGCCGCCGCGCCGCCGCGCACCGTGTGGCACGCCAGGCACTTTGTGTCATATGCCACGCTCTTCAGTTCCATCGGGGCATGCGGGTCATGGCAGGCCGAGCAGCTTGAGCGCTTGTCAGACGCGAGAAAGCAGCGGCTCGCCTGAAGCCGATAGGCGGGCGAAACCACGCTGCGCACGCCGTGCGGGCTCTCCGCTTTCATCTTGGCGGCCGACTCGTGGCACTGGTCGCAAAAATCCGACTGCAGCCCTGGCGCCATGTGCGCAGGATTGAAGATTGCAGCATCCTGCTTTTTGCCCGCATGCATCGCCGCGACGTGTTTCGCTCCCGGCCCATGACAGACCTCGCAGCCAATTCCCGGTGTTCTGCCGGCAATGTCGAACTTGTCGCCGATCACCGTCGCCGGACTATGGCAACTGAAGCAGCCGCGCACATCGTCCGCGCTCAGGTGCTTGCCCAGCGCTGTTTCAAGCGTGGCCGGCATCGCGGCATCGGCATCCGGATCAGGCCCCAGCTTTCCCAGCGCAGTAAAAAAGTCCACGGGGGCGCGATGAAACTCGCCCTTGTGTTGAATCAAGTAGGCCTGAAACACGCTCCCCGGTCCCACCACAGCGTAGACCGGCTCGGTAATCGTGTCGTGCCCGTCTGATGCGGTAAAGGTCACCTGCCCGGCATCTTTGCGCAGCGTATAGGTATACTTGCCGCGCTCAAAACTCATTGCGGGATGCTCGGCAAGCACCCGTGCCTCTGCCGGCCGCGTGATCGACATACCCATCTCTGAAGCCGCTTGTCGCTTTGATTGTGCAGGGTGACAGGATCCGCAAGCCGCTGCACCGGCATAGTCTTCGGCGCGCGTGGCTGGATGGTTTGGCAGCCATCCCATCTCAGGCGCTGTTTGCGCCAACAACGCCGTACCAGCTGCAATCGCCAAACCCGCCGCCAAGATCAGGCCGTTGACGCCTCTCAAGCCAAAATGCATCGTGCATCCTCCAACCGCGGCCAATCAGGAGGGGAGTTCCAGCAGGCTTCGCAATGACACCTCAGACTATGCGCTGCATGGAGCGCGGGTCAATTCTCACGCGCTACGTCTAACTGCGGTTACGAATTCCGCTTGCGGAACACGACCTTCAACTCCCGCCGCCAATGCTCGGTGAGCGCGATCAGCTCCCAGTCCACCTGCGGAGAGAAGTAGCGCAGCACCGGCTCGTTGGCGGGATGAATGCGCAGTGCCGGAGCCGCAAGCAGCAACCGCGGAGGCAGCGCCGCGACCTCTGTGCCGGGAAAGTAGCCCTGCCGCTCAAAGGCCGAGAGAGGCCGTCCGCCCTCGTTGCCCGCCGCGGGCTGGCGATCGGCGTTCAAGGCCCGCACCCGAATCCAGTAGTCCAATGCCTGCAAGGGCAGATGCAGGTCTTCGTCGGCCTTCAGTTCAATCACCGTCAGCCGCCCGTTGCGGTCGAGCGTCAGCATGTCTAGCAGCCCGCGGTCGCCCACCGAGAGAGCGGGAACCTGCGTGTAGAGCAGTTCGCCGCGCAGTCCCGGCAACAGTTCGGTGATGCTGTCGCGCAGCCGCGCTTCAAGCCAGCGCTCGGGCTGCATGCGGAACAGCGGGTCGGTGTGCAGGCCGTCTGAGTGCCGGCTCAAAAAGAGCCGCTCAAACAGATCGCGGCACGGCGCTTCGTTCTCTGCGGTGAGCGGCGTCTCGTTGGCTCCCGCGCCAAAGGTTAGCTCGTTCTCGCGCGCAAATGAGTTGGCCGCAAACCCCTGCCGCACACGCGCAAACTCAAGCCCATGCAGCAGCAGGCCAACCTCGGTTGACGAACTCGGACGGACTTCGACCCGCTCCCTTGCCGCCGCGGGAACCAGGGCCAGCAGCCGGTCAATCCCCTCCTGACAGCGTTCAATGGCCGCCGCCGCAGAGAATGCGTGAACCAGCCGCGACTCCAGGTTTCCCGTATCACGAAAATCGACAACTGTGAGTTCTTCGCTGCGCTCGTCCAGCGTGTAGAGCTGGAAGTCGGCGGCGGCATGATTCAGCCACGCCATTCTCTCGGCCGTTGTTCGCCATGCCCCTGCGGGAACGATCACTTTGAGCCCGCCAAAATGCCTGCGCCCATCGCCCTTTTGCCTGCAATGATCCAGCCACAAGATTCCCAGGGTAAGAATCCCGTCTGCTATGGCCCCGGACTCCGCCTCGCTCACGCCAATCACCGCGTCGGCAGCGGTTCCGCGCAGCAGATGGCCGCGCACATACGCCGGGCCGAAGCTGTGTTCCAGGTCCATCGCCGAGCGCAGCCCGTCCACCTTTGCCCCAATAAAGGCCCGCGTCAGCACACGCTCAAGCAGCCGCTGGTAGTTGCGCCGCGCCGCCTCGCGCGCTGTCGGAGTGCGCCGGTCGCTTGTCGGCACCAGTTCCAGCGCCTGCGGCTTGGCCGCGCCCATGCGCCGCGTCATCAGGCGCAGGCAGGCGGCGCGTTGCTGCACTTCGACAACCGTCCGGATGAGGTTGCGCTCCTCGCTCCACAGCTGCAATAGGCAACGGCCGTGCTGTTCGGTCACCGAGTAGCGGGCGCTGCGCATATCAAAGAGCACACGGCCATCCTCAAGCAGCGCCGCTGCCGGATGGTCGGCCAGATACTCTTCAATCGTCTCGGTCAGCTTGGCCGCGGACGCAGCTTCCACGCCGGCGTTCATGCGGCCTTACCAGCCCCGCCGCTTGCGCAGGCCGGTGATGTGCGCCGTGTGGTGCCGCGAGTGCCAGTCGTAAATCGCCAGCGTCGTTGCCAGGTTCAACCGGCCTCTTTCGGGGTGGTTGAAGCCTCTTTGGAAGTCCTCTTCGGTCAGCGACTCCAGCAGCGCCACCCAGCGCGTGTGCAGCGCCTCAAGCAGTTCGAGCGAGACATCGACTGGCAGCAGTCGGCTGTCGGCCAGGTTGGCCCAGGCCGCTTCGTCGTAGGGATTGATGTTAGGCCACTCCTCGGTGAGCGCCAGTTTGAAGCGCATCAGGCAGACCGAGTGGCTGTCGGCCACGTGATGCACCACTTGCCGCACCGTCCATCCGCCTTCGCGGTAGGGCGTGTCGAGTTGTGCGTCGCTGAGGCCGTTCACTGCCGCGCGCAGTCGCTCGGGCAGCAGGCGCAGCGTCTGTATCTGCGCGGCGCGAATGCCCGGCACGGTGGCAGCCGGAGGAGCAAAGCGGCCAATGGGATAACGAAGGTCATCCACTTCAATCATGGCTCGAACTTTACCACGCCGGGTTCATGGTCAAAAAGCACCGCCGGTCCATGCGGCCCCGAAGACTGCGCCCGGCGCGGCTCTTATGCCTTGTGGTGGTGATGATGGTGGTGGTGGCCCTTGTGATGATGGTTAGCGGAGGCGAAAGCCGGGCCGGCAAACACCATCAACAGCAAAACCGCAGCAAGAATCTTTTTCATGGGTCGAATTTAGCACAGGAGCGCCGCCGGGAAAAGATGCGCGAATGATCTGGCATCAAGTCAGGGACTGTGGCGCGGGGTTTGCCTAAGCGCGGGGGCTCGCCCTAGATGTGCGTCTTCTTGTAGTGGGTTGACTTGAGATGCTTGTGGTGTTGCTTGTGGAACTTGACATGATGTTGCTTCGCGGCAACCAGTGCTGGACTTGCGAACACCAGCAACAAGAGCAGGGCGGCGATGATCTTTCTCATGGCCGGAATCTACCACGAAACAGCCCGCCGGTAGTTTGCTTTGCATCAAGTCCCACACCGGCCGGCCCACTCTCCGCCGCCCCGTTTCAGGCGTAAACTCAAGTCAAGATGACAATTGCTCCCCCTTCCCCGAATCCCAGCCATAAACGCTATTTCTTTGAGAAGTTTGGCATTACCGAGCGGCTGCTTGAGCGCTGCCTGGGCGAGGCCCTCAGCGCCGGCGGCGACTACGCCGACCTGTATTTTGAGTCGGTTACCGCTACCTCGCTTGGCGTCGACGAGCAGATCGTCAAGTCCGCCTCTCAAGGCACCAGCGCCGGATGCGGTATCCGCGTGCTCAGCGGCGAGCGCACCGGCTACGCCTATACCGACAACCTGAGCCCCGAGCGCCTGCTGCACGCCGCGCGCACCGCCGCGCTCATCGCCTCGGGACCGGCCAAGCAGCCTGTGCAGGGCTTTGTTGACGCGCCCGCCGCCGACTTGTACCCCGTTCCCCTCGGCGGCTACGACCTCGACCTGGCCGCTAGGCTCGAGCTGATTCTCCGCGCCGACCGTGCCGCCCGCGCCTTCGATCCGCGCATTGTGCAGGTCCGCGCCGGTTACAGCGAAGAACTGCGCCGCATCCTCATCGCCGCATCCGATGGCGCCTTTGCCAGCGACACCCAGCCCCTGTGCCGGCTCAATGTCTTCGTCATCGCCAAGGAAGACGCCAATACCACCCGCGGCTCGGCCGGCGGCGGTGGGCGCTCCGGGCTGGAGCAGTTCACCGGTTCCAAAAGCCCGGAAAGCCTGGCTCGCGAGGCGGCGCGCGGAGCCATTCTGCAACTCGGCGCAAGGCCCGCCCCGGCCGGCGAGATGGAAGTGGTTCTCGGCCCCGGCTGGCCCGGCATCCTGCTCCATGAAGCGGTCGGTCACGGCCTCGAGGCCGACTTCAACCGCAAAAAGACATCAGCCTTCACCGGACTCATCGGTCAACAGGTAGCCAGCCCCAAAGTCACCGTGGTCGATAACGGAACCATCGCCGGCCGCCGCGGGTCACTCAACGTGGACGACGAAGGCTCGGCCACCCAGGAGACAGTTCTTATCGAGGGCGGTGTTCTGCGCGGCTATCTCTCCGACAAACTTTCCGCGCGCCTCATGGGAATGGCCAACACCGGCTCCGGCCGCCGCGAGAGCTACCAGTCCATCCCCATGCCGCGCATGACCAACACCTACATGCTGGCCGGCGACGACGCCCCCGAAGACATCCTGCGCAGCGTCAAGCGCGGCCTCTACGCAGTCAACTTCGGCGGCGGCCAGGTCGATATCACCAACGGGAAGTTTGTGTTTTCGGCGTCGGAGGCTTATCTCATCGAAGACGGCAAAATTACCGCGCCGGTGCGAGACGCGACGCTGATCGGCAATGGGCCGGAGGCGCTGAAGTATGTGTCGATGGTCGGCCACGACCTCAAGCTGGACGAAGGCATAGGCACCTGCGGCAAAGACGGTCAATCCGTCCCCGTAGGCGTAGGCATGCCGACCATCAAGCTGGACAAAATGACCGTCGGGGGAACGGGAAGATAATGTAATCGGCGCAGTTGAATCCGCCACGATCGAACACATCACCACAAATCTGTCATCCTGAGCGCAGCGGAGTCGAAGGACCTGCGGTTGCTTTTGCCTTTCACCGCTGCAATCCAGAAGCATCCTACTCCGCTCAAGAAGCGCTATGTCACGTACCATCGAGTCAAAGACCATTGAGCAACGCGTCACTTGAGAAGAGCAGAATGGGGGAGGAATGGAGAGATGTTGACTGGAAACTCTCTTATACGCTAGAGAATCGACGATTTGATTGGCGAAGGTGAACGGCAGTGGGATGAATTCAAAGCCAATGGTGAGGGCGTGATTCAGAATCCGGTCCGGTTCTCACAGTGGACCACGAGTTGCTTGAACCTCCTCGACAAGCTGTCGATCTCCAGCAATCGCTTCGTCAGAGAATTTGAGGGCTGGGTGGCGCCGAGCCCAGGCAGAAAAGTGAATTTGGGCGGGGCCTTGGGAGTACTGAAGTCCGCTCGGGTTGAATACTCTCTCGGCTTGGCTGTCGAGTACCATCTTTCTGTTTCCGCTGCTGTATTCGACGGACTTCTTGATGAAGCGGATTACCTGGTATCCAAGGGATACCTGCGAGCGGCTGCGGTTCTTACGGTGCGGCGCTCGAAGAGGGCCTCAAGACTCGCGCCAGAACTGCGGGCATAGAAGTGGGCCCGAGGGACAGCCTGAGCCCTATCATCATTAAGCTCAAAGCTCCGGACGTTAATGTGCTCAACGAATTCGCGGCTAAGCGTCTGGAATCGTTGGCGAAGATGCGAAACGACGCGGCACATGGAGGAAACTTCAACTATCAGTTGGAAGAAGTTTCAGGAGCGCTTAGAGAAGTCCGTGCCACCTTGGAACAGGCGCTACAGCATGGATAGAATGAATCAACCGCGATGTTAGGGGTGTCTCAGGTCCGGAAAAGCAAGCCCAAAGGCTCGAATCGCCGCCCTCATGCCGCATCGTCGAGACTGACCCTGACCTTGCGCCCAAGCGCCCAGGCAATATTCACCAGCGCATCGATAGAAAACCGCGCAATCCGCCCGCGCAGCAAATCGTTGATGCGCGGCTGTGTCACTCCGCACCGCTTCGCAGCTTCCGCCTGAGTCCATTTTTTCGCTTGAATTAGTCCTGCAATGTGCCGCATCAAGTCGGCGCGCATGCCAAGATTTGCAGCTTCCTCGGGACTATCCTCAATCGCATCCCAGACGGATTCGAATTTCTCAATCTTGAGCTTTTTCATCATCGACCTCGCATCAGTTGTTGAAACCTGTCGCGTGCGATTTCAACGTCGCGTTGTGACGTAGTCCGGGTCTTCTTCTGAAAGGCGTGGATCACATACACTGCCTCTTCAAGGCGAGCCGTGTACACGACCCGATAGGCACCCGACTCATCCCGAATACGGATCTCCTCGACGCCTTTGCCGACCGGCAGCATGGGCTTGAAATCCTCTGCGGGTAGCCCTAATTGCACCAACTCCAGTTGATATCCGGCCTCACGACGAGCATCTTGGGGAAACTCCCGCAACGCCTTTCGAGAATCTCCAAGAAACCACACTGGCTTCATGACATTATTATATCTAATTGGATATAGAGTGCAAGCTCAAGCAGCGTTCGACAAAGAGCGGCGTCCCGATGGATCTGGGACGCCGCGGTCTTGTCAAAATCAATTTGACTTGAAACCGCTCCACCCTACGGCAGCAGCGGCAGAACGTGGGTGCCTTCTTTCCGGACGGCCTGGAGGCGGTTTGGGTCGAGGCCTAGAAGCCACAGAACGCTGGGCGCCACCTGCGCCGTAGACACATTCCCCTTGAACACCACCGGCTTTTCTACCCCCGGCCCCGAAACCAGCAGCCCCACGTGAATGTCGTCCTCGTTGAGGCCGCCGTGCTCGGCGATCTTGGAGCCGCCGGTGAAGATGACTCCGGTGTTGACCTTCACAATGATGTCGGGCGTGCGCTCATCCACGGCGGGGTCGTCCCAGCGATTGATGAGCGTTGGCCCGGCGAAGATTTCCTGGCCGCCCAGTTGCGCTTCGCCACCGGAGGCTTCGGTCAGGTTAGGCAGAACGGAATCGATGTCGGTCGGATGATTGAGCCAGATCAGCGATCCGTCGTCCGACAAATCATAGGCATAGCTCGACCCCACCACTGTCGCCGGCACGCTGCCCGGAATCTTGGTCACCTTGGCCGGATCGATGGGCGACTGTCCATGCTTGGCGGTGACAATAATGACCGTCGACTCTTCAAGCCCCGCGGCCTTGATGGCGTTCCAGATGCGCCCGATGGAATTGTCCACGAAATCGAGCTCGGATTTGAGGCCCGCGCTGGGCGTGCCCCACTGGTCTTCGTAGCCATTGCCTTTCAGCTTTTCTCCCACGCTCACGGCCTGGAAGTTAAATCCAAAAATCGCCGGAACGGGAGCTTTGTGCGAGCCGTCGTGGGTCAAGCCGTTCACCTGGTTGATGGCGGCGTTCACATGCAGCGTGTCATAGCACCGGATGTTCTGGATGCTGTCGGTCCATGCGTTGTCCGGGGTGGCATTGGCAGGGTCGGGCAGCGGGTTGCAGCCCGCGATTCCGGGCAATGCCACAGGAATCGAATTGATCTCCGGCCCGTAGAAATCGGCCACGCCGCGCCCGCTGGGGCCGTTGGTCCACTCGTAGGAGGGGTGCTTGTCAGTCCACGCAGTGTGAAGCCCGGCAGCGCGCGCCACTTCAAAGATGGTGTTTACGCGCAGGTAGCTATGCGGCCATACCGGCGCGCAGCCTTTGGTCGAGTCGCGGGGCAGGTAGGCAGGATTGATGCCTCCGCCGCCATCGAGCTGAAGGTAATTGTTATCCACTTCTTCATCGAAACCTACTTGCGTGCCGATCACCGAGGGGCACAGCCCGGCCCCGCCGACGATCCCGTAGGGGGTCGTCATCGCAGGCGGCGAGAGCTTGCGGTTGTAAGTCACGTCGTACCAGAAGCCGGTGGTCACCGGAGAGCCGCCCGTGATCAGCGCGGCGAGGCCGGGAAACGAGTCGGAAAGCGACGGGATGTACGCGTTGTCGTAACGGATGCCGTGTTGGGCCAGCGCGGCCAGGGTCGAGCTCGGATTGGCGGCAATGTAGTTCGAGACGTCGATTGAGTGCAATCCGTCTACGCTGATGAGCAGGACATGCTTGATCTGGTGGGGCTCTGCCGTGGCAACTGCAGCAGCGGCGGCGATCGCGCAAAGGACGAGGAAGCGGTTGAGCAAATTCATCGAAGTGACCTCAACTGGGGGTGGGTGGAGGGGAAGAATTCCGGCCCGGGGAGAGCTGGCGCCGAAGGCCGCGAAAGCAAAATGTGCCCGGATTTCATGCGGGACTTGCTGCAACCGGCTTACCCAGCATGTGCGGCAATTGTTAACCCCAATTTGCATTCTCGTTAACGGGCGATGAAAAGTATGCCGGGTTTGATAGCTTGGTGACACGGCAGAGCGAATGTTCGGCGCAAACACCGGCCGCCATCCCGCCCCCCAAACGCCCGGACCAAAGGAAGAAATGACCGATACAGTAGCGAATCCCGAAGACCTGGAATCCCTGGCCGCCGAAGTTGTAGCCAAGGCCATGAAAGCCGGCGCCAGCGATGCCGAAGCGGTAGCCCGCGAAGGCGACGAGTTCAGCGTCAACGTGCGGCTGGGCCAGGTGGAGACGCTCACCGAGTCCGGCTCCCGGGGCCTGGGGCTGCGGGTGTTTCTGGGAACGAAGTCAGCCTCCGCCAGCACCAGCGACCTGACCCCCGATGGAATCCGCCAACTGGTTGAAGGCGCGCTGGCGCTGGCGAAGGTTACTGAGGAAGACCCCTCCTCCGGGTTGCCGGAGACGCCGGAGTTCGGTTCCGCAAGCGGCGACTTCCATCTTTACTACGACGACGTGTACTCACTTCCTAATCCCGAGCGCATTGAGTGGGCGCGCCGGGCTGAGGCGGCGGCGCTCGGGGCCGATCCGCGCATCACCAACTCCGACGGCGGCAGCTTCAGCGTGGGCACCGGGCACAAGGTAATGGCCAACTCGCGCGGCTTTCAGGGCAGTTACCGTTCGAGCTCGACCGGGGTCTCGGCGGCCCCCCTGGCCATGGATGCCGATGGCAAGATGCAGCGCGACGGCTGGTGGAGTAGTGCGCGGCGGCTGGCAGACCTTGACTCGCCGGAGTCCATCGGCAAGGAAGCGGCGCGCCGCACCCTGCGCCGCCTGGGTGCCCGCAAGGTGCCTACGCAGCGGGTTCCCATCGTCTTTGCGCCGGAGGTGGCGCGAGGGCTTATCGGCTCGGTCTTTGAGGCTGCTTCGGGCGATTCCATCTGGCGCGGCGCATCGTTTCTGGCCGGAAAGCTCGGCCAGCCCATCGCCGCATCCAGCCTGACCATCGTGGACGACAACCTCATGCTGCTGCCCACCGGCGCAGGCGGCTTTGGCACCTCCCCCTTTGACGGCGAGGGGCTGCCTTCGCGGCGCACGGTGGTGGTGGAGGGTGGTGTTCTGCGCAACTACCTGCTGAACACCTACACCGCGCGGAAGCTGGGGATGAAGTCCACGCACAACGCCTCGCGCGGCCTGGCCGGCACACCGGGCATTGGCTGCGGCAACCTCTACCTGGAGCCAGGCGCGCTCACCCCGGAACAGATCATCGCCGACATACCCGCCGGTCTCTACGTCACCAGCCTGATGGGCTTTGGCGTGAACGTGGTCACCGGCGACTACTCTCGCGGCGCCGCCGGGCTGTGGATTGAGAACGGCCAACTCACTTACGCTGTGGAAGAGATCACCATTGCCGGCAACCTGGCCGAGATGCTCATGAACGTAACCGCCATCGGCAACGACCTGGAGTTCCGCGGCTCGGTTGCTTCGCCCACCTTGCGCATTGACGGCATGACCATCGCGGGAGCCTGAGAGGGGAGCCAGTGCCGAGCGAACTTCAATCGCTGCCCTTTGACCCGGCTGAAGCCTCAGCCGCGCTGGCCCAACTGCCGCAGTCTGCAGCGGTCTTCGCCCTTTACGGCGCCGATGCCCACTCTGAACCCTATGTCGGCCGCACCCCCAACCTGCGGGGCCGGCTGGCCCGCCTGCTGCAGCCCTCGGCCAAGCATCCGCGCCGACTTCAGTTGGCAGGCCGGGTGCGGCGCATTGAGTGGCGGCTGACCGGTTCCGAATTCGAGTCACTGCTCGCTCAGTTTTCTCTCTTGGTCGAGGTTTTCGGCGAGAAGGCGTTGGAGCGCATGCACCTGCGCGCTCCGGCATTCGTCCGTTTTCTGGGCAGCAATCCGTACCCCCGCATCACCGTGACGCACCGCCCCAGCCAGCGCGAAGCCGAATGGGCATACGGGCCGTTCGCCTCGCGAACCGCCGCCGAGCGCTTTGCCGACGAGGCGTTGAAGCTGTTTTTGCTGCGCCGCTGCACCGACGACCTCGACCCCAATCCCAGTCATCCCGGCTGCGTCTACTCCGAGATGAAGATGTGCCTGGCCCCGTGCTACAAGGGCTGCACCGACGAGCGCTATGGCGAAGAGGCCACGGCGGTTGAGAGCTTTATGGCCACGCGCGGCGAGAGCCGGCTGGTGCAGTTGCGTACTGAGCGCGAGCAAGCCTCGGCCAGCCTTGAATTCGAATCCGCCGCGGCACTGCACGCGCAGGTGTTGCGAGTAGAGGCTGTCCGCGCCCTCGCTCCGGAGTTGGTGCGCCCTCTCGATCAATTGCGCGCCGTGATTCTGCAAGCCTCGACCAACCCCGACGAAGTCGCCGTTTTTCTTTTCGAGAACAACCGCTTGCGCGGCCCAGCTGCGTTTTCGACCCTGGGCATGAGAATCCAGAACGAGCAGTCGGGCTCGACCTCGCTTTTCGCTCAGCCCATGGCCATTGAGCCGATACCGGAAGAGGCAGGGACTCGGGACCAGGGACCGGGGAATAGCGAAGTCATCGCGGGTTCAAATGAATCCACGGCCGATGCGGCTGCGCCCGCGCGGCTTGCGAAGGGCGTTCTTGAAGCCCGCCTGGATGCCGCGTTGGCGACGCTTGCCGACCCCAGCCACGCCCCGTCGCCAACCATCCGCCAGGGTCATCTTGCCTTGCTCAAGCGCTGGTACTATCGCCCCGAAGCGCGCCGTCCCGGAGAGGTATTCTTTCCCGATCCCGAAGGCCGCTGGCCGGTGAAGGCGATTCTGCGGGGAGCAGGGCGTGTATACGCCGGCAAGTTGAAAGCGCCGATCGAAGGCACATAGGATTTTGCGCCTGCATCCCGGCTCCGGGTCAATGCAAATTCGACGACGGGCCGTCGTCCAATCCGAACTCAGGCATAGGAAGTTACCGGAATTCAATGATCCGGATGATAAAAAGGGTGTAGTAAATGCCTGAAATCGATGGTCGGAGACACTATGCTGGCAAGGCAAAAACTCCATGGCTTGCAGAGAATTATCGCTTTTGATAATTGGCCAATGCTGATTCTTGCGCGCGTGTTCGACCGCAAGACCGGATTAGTGGTGTATCGCACGCACGGAATGGATATCCTCGTCGATCACCGCGGCGACGATGAAAATGGAACGCGAGAGTGCATTGCCACCGATATGTACCGCAGGTACTTGCCTTCGCTTCTCTTGCCGGAGCCAGTCCGCGTCCTCGATCTCGGCGCAAATGGCGGCGGGTTCCCGCTCATGCTGGCGATTGCGGGTATTCGATTGGACCGCGTTGTATCCGTGGAGATGAATCCGCTCACTTGCCTGAGGCTACGGGTAAATCTGGCCAACAATCTCGGCCAATCCGCTGTCGCCATCAACGCAGCCGTCTGCGGCATGCCCGAGGATAGCGAGATTCTCCTCAAGCCTAGTCGTGGGGGTACATCCAATGGCATGTTTGCCGATCAAGCCGCTTCCTCTGCGCCTCATGATTCGGTTCGGACCACCACGCTCAATGCGCTCTGCGAAAAATACTTCGCGAATCAACGGATCGATATTTGCAAGATCGACATTGAAGGCGCTGAATACGATCTTTTTGCTTCGAGCCCTGACCAACTGTTGCGCAAGATAAGGTACCTCTTCATCGAGTTTCACGATGCGTCGCGAACCCCGGCGCTCCTCAAGCGCCTGGCCGATCTGGGCTTTGAAGACATTGCAGTTCAAAGCGGCAATAAGCCTGGGAGCTTTGGAGACGTGCACGCATTTCAAGGGCCGGGGGCTGCAAGCCTCTCCAACTGAAACTGGCGATTCAGAATCCGATGCCCGCTAACCCGAGTATCCGCTCCATGCTCGTCGAAGCACGACACCGCCTTTCCGTCGGACGGGCCCCTGAGATTGCAGCCTTAATCGTTGCCAAGCCCCGAAAAGCGCCCCTCCTGATCCATTGCCTTTGGGACTCGGACCCGGGAGTAGTGAATCGCGCTGCAGATGCCCTGGAAAGAGCTTCCCGCGGACAACCGTCAATTCTCGAACCCTGGAGGGCCTCCTTGCTGGGTCTGCTGACAGAAGCCCGCGAGAACAAGCTCCGTTAGAACCTTGCCCTGACCATTCCCCGGCTCAAGCTCTCCGTTTCAGAATGCCGCCGCGCGGCCGCCGCTCTTGAAACTTACCTTGAAGATCGAAGCTCGATTGTGAAGACCTGCGCCATGCACGGGCTGACCGATCTCGCCCTCCTCGACATCGCATTGCAGCCCCGGGTTCTGGACTTGCTGCGCATCCTCGCGCGTTCCGGAACCCCCGCCATGCGCGCTCGCGGCCGCATGTTGTTGCGCCGCCTTGAGCCACCGGCTGAGCGACCCTCCCTGCGCCGCAAACCCAGGCCGATTCAGCTGCACGGCTGATACACTTACCGGGCAGGGAGAAGCCTCAAAATGATAGAGATACTGCCGTCGATTCTGTCCTCGGATTTTGCCCATCTGGCAGACCAGGTGGCCGCCGCTGAGCGAGGCGGCGGGACAATCATCCACGTAGACGTCATGGACGGCCATTTTGTGCCCAACATTACCCTCGGACCTCCGGTCGTCAAGAGCCTGCGCAAAGCCACCAAGCTGCCGCTCGACTGCCACCTGATGATCGAGAATCCCGACGAGTACATCCCCGCATTCGCCGATGCCGGGGCCGACTGGGCCAGCGTGCACTACGAAGCCTGCCGCCACCTGCATCGATCGCTCGAGTTGATTGCCCAGCACGGAATGAAGCCGGGGGTAGTGCTTAATCCGGCCACGCGCGTTGATCTCATCATCGACATCCTGCCCATGGTTCACCACGTGTTGATCATGAGCGTCAATCCCGGTTTTGGCGGACAGTCGTTCATTGAGTTTTCTCTCGAAAAAATCCGGCGTCTGGTCGAATTGCGCCGCCATCTGGGCCTGGCATTTAGAATTGAAGTGGACGGCGGCGTGGCTCACGATACCGTGGCCCGCGTAGTCCAAGCGGGTGCGGAGCTGCTGGTGGCCGGCAATGCCGTTTTCGGCGCGGGCCAACCGGAGCGGGACGCACGCGCCATGCTGGATGCTGCTCGAAAAGCCGCAGGCCAGTAACCGGGTAAAATAGGAAAAGTACTATTGAATGGTGGTTGGCCCAGTGGGCCGCTACCGCAATGAGGTCGTATGAACCGGTTGTTGATGAAGTTTGCCGCGGTCGCGCTGGCGGTTCTGGTGCTTGCCGGGGTCTCGGCCGAGGCCAGGACAAAGAAGCCCAAGCACAAGAAACACGAGGACTTGAGCGCCAATCCGTTGGCAAATGTCGCCTCCAAACAGCCTGACAGGGAACTCTTTGACAAGGCCATGGCGGCCATGAAGAGGAACCGTTTTGACGTGGCCCGGCTCGATCTGCAGACCATGCTCAACACCTATCCCGACTCGGAATACCGCATGCGCGCCAAGCTTGCGGTCGGCGATACATGGTTCAAAGAGGGCGGTGCCGCTGCTTTGACCCAGGCTGAAGCCGAATACAAGGACTTCATCACCTTCTTCCCCCAGGCTCCTGAAGCGGCTGAGGCGCAGATGAAGGTGGGCGACATCTACTACGAGCAGATGGAGAAGCCCGACCGCGATTACACCAATGCGCAAAACGCCGAGCGAGAATACCGGGCGATGATCAACATGTTCCCCGACTCGTCCCTGGTGCCGCGCGCCAAGCAGAAGCTGCGCGACGTGCAGGAAGTTTTGGCCGAACGCGAAGCGCAGATCGGCCTCTATTACGGGAGCCGCGAAAACTTCAACGCCGCCGTTGCCCGGCTGCAGACTGTCTCCGATACCTATCCGCTTTACTCCAAGAGCGACCAGGTCCTTCTGGGCATTGGCGATGCCTATGCCGGCGAGGCCCACACCATCCAGATTGCGCCAGGTCTCCCGCCCGCTATCAAGGAGCGGATGCGTGCCATTTACCAGAACAAGGCCGCAGCTGCTTACGCTAGGGTGATCACCCGCTACCCAATGGCGCCGCATGTTGAGGACGCGCGTGACCGGCTGGTGGCCATGAATCGCCCCATTCCCGAAGCCACCCCTGAACAGGCGGCCGAAAATGACGCTGAAGAGCGCAGCAGGCAGCCCCTGCGCTTTACCGACAAAACCTTCGACCTTATCCGGCACGGGCCCGCCGTGGTTGAGGCGGTGCACGTAGGCGAACCCAGCCTCGAC
This sequence comes from uncultured Acidobacteriaceae bacterium, assembly GCA_903911925.1. Lineage (GTDB taxonomy): Bacteria > Acidobacteriota > Terriglobia > Terriglobales > Acidobacteriaceae > Telmatobacter. The sequence continues at coordinate 95,023 of CAIWFH010000011.1, read as the reverse complement.
GACCCCAAGCGGACTCTGGCTCCCACCCTTACCAAGGAAAACATCGCGCTGTTTGAGGCCGCGGCCCGCGCCGGCAGGCCTGCTTCGCCCAGCGGAGCGGTTACGCCTACCGGCCCCAATGAGCCGCCGCGCAGCGATCAGCCTTCCGAGGCGCCATTACAGGGTGGGGCGCCCGCAGGCGGAACGGGCGTAGGCGTTTCCATCGTGAGCGCGCCCAATGGCGCTGGCCCTGCCGCTGATCCCAATGCGGTCATCCCGTCGGTTGGTCCTTCCAAGACCGAAGTCCCCGCGGCTGAACAGCCCGCATCGGCCCCCGAGCAGGTCAATGAAATCAAGCCCGGCGCCGCATCCGCTCAGCCCGTTGCCGCCGGGAAAAAGAAAAAGGCTCCCAAGGCCGATCTGAGCGACGAGTCCTCCAGCAGGAAGAAAAAGAAGAAGGGTCTCGGAAAAATAAACCCGTTCTAAGTTAAGCAATACAGTTTGCCCCAAGGCCGCACCCTCACCCGGTGCGGCCTTTTCGTTGGCAACGCCCTGCCCGGCGGTTTCTGACCGTCGAATCTGCCTGCCTGCCGGTTTCTGCTAAAGTTAGGGGTGGTCCCCTCGCCTAAAACCCTCTGTACAGTGGGGTTTTCCGCAGATTGCCGGGGCTCATCCGGGAAAAATATGCCTCACGACCTGCCAAAAGCTTACGACCCCACCGCCATTGAAGATCACTGGGCCGAATATTGGGTGCGCGAGAACCTCTTCGCTCAGTCTGCCCCTGACGCCTCCGCCTCAAGCCAGTCCTTCACCATCCTGCTACCCCCGCCCAACGTCACCGGCAACCTGCACATGGGGCACATGTTCGAGCACGCTGAGAGCGACATCCTCATCCGCTGGCGGCGCATGGGCGGCGACCGCGTTTTGTGGATTCCGGGAACCGACCACGCCGGCATCGCCACCCAGATGCTGGTCGAGCGGCAAATTGTCATCGAAGGCAAAACCCGCCAGCAGATGGGCCGTGAAGCCTTTGTCGAGCGCGTGTGGGAGTGGCGCCGCCACTACGGCGGAGCCATCCTCGGCCAGATGAAGCGCCTCGGCGCCTCCGTCGACTGGCAGCGTGAATACTTCACCATGGACGAGAACCTCTCCGTGGCAGTGCGCGAGGCTTTCGTCCGCCTGCACGAGCAGGGGCTCATCTATCGCGGCGCCTACATCGTCAACTGGTGCCCCCGCTGCCAAACCGCCATCAGCGACCTGGAAGTGGTCCATGAAGAGCAAAAAGGCCACCTGTGGGAGATCCGGTACCCGGTGATCCACCCCACGGACGAAGACCGGTCCGCGGGGGCCCCGGTTATCGGCGCCGACGGCAAGGATTCCGGCGAGTTTTTGACGGTAGCCACCACGCGCCCTGAAACCATGCTCGGCGACGTCGCCGTAGCCATCCATCCTGCAGACGAGCGCTACCTGCATCTGCACGGCAAGAAGCTTCGCCTGCCGCTGATGAACCGCGAAATCCCCATCATTCTCGACGAGTGGGTCAGCCTCGACTTCGGCACCGGCGCGGTCAAGGTGACGCCGGCTCACGATCCAAACGACTTCGCCCTCGGGGAACGCCACCATCTCCCATCCATCAACGTGATGGACTCCGCGGGCCTGATCAACGCCGAAGGCGGCGCTTATTCCGGACTCGATCGCTACCAGGCGCGCAAGCGCGTTGTCGCCGACCTCGAAGAGCAGGGGCTCCTGGCCGGCATCAAGGACCACACCAACAACGTGGGCCACTGCGACCGCTGCAAGACTGTTGTCGAGCCGCGCCTGTCTACGCAGTGGTTCGTCAAGATTCAGCCCTTGGCCGACAAGGCCATCGCCGCCGTGAAACCCGACGCCGCAGGCAACAAGGCCATCCGCATTGTGCCGCAGCAGTATGAGAAGGTCTACCTCGAGTGGATGGAGAACATTCACGACTGGTGCATCTCGCGCCAACTCTGGTGGGGCCACCGCATCCCCGCGTGGCACTGCGCCACTTGCCACAAAATCACCGTCGCCCGCGAAGATCCAACCGCATGCAGCCACTGCGGGTCAGAGAAGATTACGCAGGAGACCGACGTGCTCGATACCTGGTTCTCCTCCGGCCTGCTGCCGGTCTCCGTCTTTGGCTGGCCGAATTTCGCAGGGACCCACCAAACACTGGGTGCCCCCGGTCGATCGCACTTGGGGACCGGGGAAAACCGGAAAGATCGCGCGGATTTCGACGCCTTCTATCCCACCAGCCTTCTCGTCACGGGCTTTGACATCCTCTTCTTCTGGGTAGCCCGCATGATCATGATGGGCTGCTGGTTCTCGGGCGAAGTCCCCATGCCCGACGGAAGCCCGCGCCCTCTCGCCGAATCGGTGCCATTCCGCGAGGTCTACATCCATGCCCTCGTCCGCGACGCAAATCGCGAGAAGATGTCCAAGACCAAAGGCAACGTGGTTGACCCCATCGAGATCGTCAAGCAATACGGAACCGACGCGGTGCGTTTCACGCTGGCCAGCATGGCCTCCCCGGGCACCGACATCGCCTTCAACGTGGCTCGCACCGAGGGCTACCGCGCCTTCGCCAACAAGATTTGGAACGCCGCCCGGTTCCTCTTTATGAATGTGGACCGCGCCGCCGAAATCGGCATCACCGTCGATCCGGCCGCGCTCGGCTCCATGCCCGTTGTTGCCGAAGACGCGCCGCTCGAAGCCCGCTGGATTGTGGCAGAACTGCACGCCACCGCGGCCAGGGTCAACCAGTCGCTCCACGACTACCGCTTCGACGAAGCCGCCAACACCATCTACCAGTTCTTCTGGGGCAGCTTCTGCGACTGGTACCTCGAAATCGTCAAGCTCCGCCTCGACTTCTCAGAAACCGCCGACAAGGCGCAGACCAAGGCCGCGCTCACCACGCTGGTTTCAGTCTTTGAAGCGGCGTTGCGGCTGCTTTCGCCCTTTATGCCGTTCATCACGGAAGAAATCTGGTATGCGCTCTACGACGAAAAGCCGCCTGCCAAGTCGATCGCGCTGACGCAATACCCGCAGGCGGTCGAAGCGGCCACAGATGCGTCTGCGTTGTCCCAAATGGCCCTTGTGCAGAGCCTCATCGTTGAAGTACGCGCATTGCGCAAGGAAATCGGCGTCGAAGAAAAAGCCTCCACCCCGGTTGAGGTTCGCATCGATCCTCAAGCGCAGGCCGTTATCGCCGCCAACAGCACCATGGTCGAGCGCCTGGCCAAGGTAAGCGAACTCCGCTTCGTAAGCGCAATCACCGCCGGACTCTCCAGCCATTCCACGCCCAGCTTCGATGTCGCCGTAATCTACGAACGCACCATCGACGTCGCCGCCGAGCGTGAGCGTTTGGCCAAGGATATCGTCCACTATGAAAAGGGCCTGGCATCGGCAGAGCGGCAGCTTGGAAACGAGAGCTTCCTGGCCAAAGCCCCCGCCCAGGTTGTCGAAGGGCTGAAGAAGCAGGAAGCAGAAACGCGCGCACTTCTCGACAAGGCCCGTTCGGCTTTGGCAACTCTGCCCAGGAACTGACCACTGACCACTGAGAACTGACAACCGCCTTATGGATTGGAAAAGCAGCCGCATCGACGCATTGCTTGAGCAGGCCCTGGTTGAAGACAAGGCCGCCGCCGACACCACCACCAACCTCACCATCGATCCTGACCTGCGCGCCACCGCCTCCATTGTGGCTCGCCAGGAACTGATCGTAGCGGGCCTCGGCGCCGTGCCGCGCTTCCTTGAGATTTACGCCCGGCTTGACCGGCGGTCGCACGCGCAAACGCGCTTTGAGGTCATCAGCCATCCCGAAATGTTCGACGGAGTGCGGGTCCACGATGGCCAGGTGGTCGCGGTCATCCGCCACAACGCCCGCGTGCTGCTCAGCTGCGAGCGCGTCATCCTCAACCTGATGCAGCACCTCAGCGGCATTGCCACGCTTACCCGGCAATATGTCGATGCCATCCACGGGACCCACGCCCATGTCCTCGATACCCGCAAGACCGTGCCCGGCATGCGCGCCCTTGAAAAGTACGCTGTGCTGTGCGGCGGCGGCACCAATCACCGCATCGATCTGGCCTCCGGCATTCTCATCAAGAACAACCACATTTCGCTGGGCGGCGGACTGCCCACCGTGCTCTGCCGCGCGCTCGAACAACGCAAGGCAGGCCAGCGCGTGCAGGTTGAAGTGCGCTCCCGGCAGGAGCTTGAAGACGCGCTCAAGTTCGGCGCTGAAGCCATCCTGCTCGACAACATGACTCCGGACGAGGTCCGGTATTCCATGGAGCGCATCAAGAAAGAAACCGCGGCCCGGCCAGAGACAGGGCAGCAGGTGCGCTGGATTCCCACCGAAGCCTCAGGCGGCATTGTGCTAGGCAACATCCGTGCCTACGCCGAGACCGGCGTAGACTTCATTAGCGTCGGCGCGCTCACTCACTCGGCCAAAGCCGCCGATATCTCCATGCGCATTACCGCGGAGCCGGCGTAGCTCTCCAACAGCCGGCCTTTGCACATATGATGGGTGCCCCCTGTCCGGGGTCCCCTCGGACAGGTCTTCGTTCGAGGGGTGGATGTCCCGATTTTGGGACATGGGATACCACCGCACTCAACCACCAGACACAAAACCACAAGGTAAACAATCCCCGCCCATGTTCAATCTTCCGGCACTGGATACGGCCCTGACAGGCACCATTTTTGCGGGCAATCTCCACTTCACCCCGGTCACCGATTCCACCAACAGCGACGCCCTTGCGGCCGCGCGCGCCGGCGCACCGCATGGCTCGGTCTACTTTGCCGATGAGCAGCGGGCCGGCCGCGGCCGCGGCGATCATGCGTGGCACTCTGCCGCCGCCCAGGGACTCTATGTGAGCATCCTGCTGCGCCCATCCGCTCGCCTTCCGCTCCTGCCCCTGGCCGCCGGCCTGGCCGCTGCCGACGCCATTCACGAGGCCACCGCCCTTGCTGTTGACTTAAGATGGCCCAACGATTTGCTTCTCGGCGACCGCAAGGCTGGCGGCATTCTCGTTGAGTCGAAGAGCGAAGGCCATACCGCGGCATTCGCCATCGTCGGCATCGGCATCAACGTCCACCAGCAGGATTTCGATCCGGGCCTGGCCACGCCTGCCACTTCCCTCGATCTTGAAACCGGACGCACCATCGGCCGGGGGCCCCTGCTCGTCTCCCTGCTAAAATCGCTGGAGCGCGAGGCGCTGGCGTTGGCTGAGCCGACCGCCAGTAAGACGGTTCTGCGTCGTGTTGAGCAATCGTCCACGTGGCTGCGCGGACGCCGGGTCCAGGTGCACGGCCCGCAAGCCTGCACAGGCATCACCGAAGGCCTCGACGAACACGGGTTTTTGAAAGTGCGCACCGATGCCGGACTGATTACGGTGCAAACCGGCGGCATTCGCGCCGCTGAATTGGATTGAACATGCTGCTAGCCATCGATGTCGGCAATACCAATACGGTTCTCGGCCTCTTCAGGATCGACGGAGAGTTGCCTGAGTTGTCCGCGCACTGGCGCGTCACCACCCATCGCTCCCAAACCGCGGACGAGTACGGCGTGCTGTTCGTGAACCTCTTCGAGATGCATGGCCTCAAGCCCACCCAGGTAGGCCACATCATCATTTCGTCCGTGGTGCCGCCGGTTGATTCCACGCTGCGTCAGGTCTGCGAAAACTACTTCCACCTTCAGCCGCTGTTTGTTGAGCCGGGCATCAAGACCGGCATGCCCGTCTTGGTCGACAACCCCACGGAACTGGGCGCCGATCGCCTGGTCAACGCCATCGCCGCTTTCGAGCGGTACGGCGGTCCGTGCGTAGTGGTGGATTTTGGCACGGCCACCACATTCGACGTGATCTCGGCCAGGGGCGAGTACCTCGGCGGAGCCATCTCGCCGGGCCTGGGCATCAGCGCCGACGCCCTCTTTTCGCGCGCCGCGCGGCTGGGCCGCGTTGACATCAAGCGCCCCGCCAAAGTCATCGGCACCAACACCGTCACGCATCTGCAGAGTGGCTTGTATTACGGCTACATCGGCCTGGTGGACGGCATCCTCGAGCGCATCGTTGCCGAGCTAGGCGTGAAACCGAAGGTCATCGCCACCGGCGGCCTGGCGCGCCAGATATCGGAAGACTCGCGCTTCATCTCCGAAATCGACGACATGCTCACCCTCGACGGCCTGCGCATCCTCTTCGAGCGCAACCGCACACCCCGGCCCCGCAGTCGCACAAGCTAAGTTTGTGGCCGCTTGATTCTTCACTAAAGATGGTATCCCCGGTCCCGCTTTTGGGACCGGGGATACCACGACACCCAATGACGACAAGGTAAACTCCACGGTCAGAGGCCGCGGCGCCGTGCTCAACTACTTCAATTACTTTACGGAGATCGAAGACCGCTTCCAGCAACGACGCGGAGCGCTGCTGCTGCTCTCCACGCTTGACTGGGCGCTGATCGAAACCTGGCGCGACGCCGGCATTCCGCTCGCTGCCGTTCTTCGCGGCATCGATGCCGCGTTCGATAAATACGAAGCGCGGCAAAAGCGCGCCCGCATGCGCAGCATCAACGGCCTCGCCTGGTGCGCGCAGGCGGTGATGGTAGCCGCCGAAGAGTTGCGCGAAGCCGCCGCCGGAACGGCAGACCCCTCAAAACCAAACCGCGAATCCGGCTTTGAGCAAGATCGCGTGGCCTCTCATCTTGAGGCCGCCGCTGAGGCGCTTGACGCGGCCACGGTAGCTCCCGAAGCCTGCGCTGCCACCGCAACCCGTTTGCGCGAACTGGCAGCCGAGGTCCGCACCGCCGCGCCGGAGAACACCGCTGCCTTCGACATGGAAGCCCTGGAGCGCAACCTTACCGTGCTCGAAGAAAAGCTCTTTGCCACCCTGACCGCCGCAGCCCCCGAAGAATTGCTGGTCGGCCTCAAAGAGCACGCGGCACGCGAACTCGCCCCCTATCGCAGCCGCATGGGCGCCGTGCAACTGCGCCAGGTGGAACATCAATTTGTGCAGAAGCAGTTGCTCGTCCACTACAATCTGCCGCGCCTGAGCCTGTTCTACATGAGCCAGCAATGAAGCCGCCCGAACCCGCCGCATCGCAACTCGTCGAAATCGGCAAGCCCATCTACGGTGGCGCATTCCTCGGCCGTCTCGAGGGCAAAGCCGTCTTTGTTCCCCTCGCCTTGCCCGGCGAGCAGGCGCGCATTCGCATCGCTGAAAGCAAGCCCGGCTACTCCACGGCCGAAGTTGAAGAGATTGTCACCGCCGCGCCGGAGCGGATTAAGCCCGCCTGCCCTCACTTTGGCCCATGCGGCGGATGCCAGTATCAACACGCCGGCTACGAAGCCCAACTCGCCTTCAAGCAAGCCATTCTACGCGAGACTCTGGAACGCGGCGGCGTTCAAGTTCCTGACGCCATCAACGTGCTAGCCGCCGACCCATGGCACTATCGCAATCGCATCCGCCTGGCATTCGACGCGGCGGGAAATCCCGGCTATCGCGGCCGCGGTTCCCATGCCATCATCCCCATCACCGAGTGCCCCATCGCGGCCCCGCTGCTGGTGAGCGCCGCACAATCCATCGCTAAAGTAGCCCGTCAATCAGCCCCAGCTTTGTGTCCGACTGAGATTTCGCTCTTCTGCGATCCAGCTGAAACCGCTCTGCTGGCAAGCGTTTTTGCCACCAACCCCGCCAAGGCACGCTTTGACGATTTTGCCCAAATACTCAAAGAACGAATCCCCGCTCTCGCCGGCGCGGAACTCATTGCGGAAGCCCGCCCCGCAAAGCGTGGCCCAGCCCAGCCGCCGCGCACCATCGCGCAATGGGGCGCGCCCTCACTCGCCTATCGCGCCGCCGGCTTTGACTATCGCGTTGACCACGGCGCATTTTTTCAAGTCAATCGCTGGCTGGTGGATGCTCTCGTAGAAAAGGTCACCGCAGGGCAACAGGGCGCGCTTGCATGGGACCTTTTCGCCGGCGTCGGCCTCTTCGCGCGGCAGCTCACCACCAGTTTCGCCCGCGTGATTGCTGTCGAATCCGCTCCGTCCTCTACCCAGGCGCTGGCCCAGAACCTGAAGCGAACCACAGGCATTCCGGTGCGCGCAACCACGCTTGAGTTCCTCCGCAACGGTCATAAAGCAGCGCGCGCTGGCGATGCAATCCCCGACTTCATTGTTGTCGACCCTCCGCGGACCGGCCTGGGCGCGGAAACCTGTGCGCTCCTTTCCGGAGTAGCCGCGCCCGCCTTGACGTACGTCTCCTGCGACCCCGCTACCCTGGCCCGCGACCTGCGCGCCCTCATCGATTCCGGCTACCGCATCGAATCCCTCACGCTCGCCGACCTGTTTCCTCAGACCTTTCACATTGAAACAGTGGTTCACCTGCGGCGCTCCTGATAGGCTTGTCCCCAACACCTGCTCCTCATTTTTCAGGCGCAATGCAAGACGCCCCGCTCAACACCGCGCAAGCCCCCGCCGGCTCCTCCGCCGGCCTGGGCGCCGTCCCTCTCTTCCACGCCGCATGGCTCTTCGCTGCCGGCATCGTCGCCGCAAACTGGCTCTGGTTCGTGCCCGGCCAGGTATTAGTCGCACTCGCAGTCACAGCCGTGTTGTGCGGTATCGCAGCGCTACGCGCACAATCCATCGCCTGGCTCCCCGTCGGCCTGCTCTGGCTCTTCCTCGGAGCGTGGTGCGCAGAGATGGAGCCGCAACCAGCTCCCGCACCAGCTCTCGCCGCTCTCTCTGACAATCTTCTCCGCAGCGTCGAGGGAACCGTCATCGACGCCGGCCAGCTCCGCGGCGAGATCGAGCAGAGCGTCGACTCCCCCACCACAACTCAGCCCACCCAGCGAATCGACCTGCGCGTATCCACCGTTGAAGTGGTCACCGACGCCGAAGACGCACAAGCTCCGATCGAAGGCCGCGTCCGCCTCACCGTTCGCTGGCCGGCCGCCGTTCTCACTCAGCAGCCTTTCCGTTGCGGAGAGCGCATCCGCGCCGCAGTCCGCCTGCTGCCCCCTGAAACGTATCACGACCCGGGCGTATGGAGCCGCCAGGACTTCCTCCTCGATCAAGGCGTCACTTCTTCGGCCTCAGTCAGCATCGCCCGCATCGATCGCCTCGGCCAATCTCCCGGCCGCTTCCTGTCCTGCCTCGTCAGCGGCCTGCAGCGCGACTCCAGTGCGCGCCTGCTTGCCCTGCCCGCGGCCATGCGCCGCCTGCCCGCGCCCCTGCGCCTCAGCGAAGACGACGCCATCATGCTGGCCGCCATGGTCACCGGCGACCGCACTTACCTCACCCATTCCTTGCGCGTCGGCTTTGAGCGCACCGGCTCTTTTCACATGCTGGTGGTCTCCGGCTTCCACCTCGCCATTGTGGCCGGATGCATCCTGTTCACCGCCCGCCGTCTGCGCCTTCCGCGCGTCCCGGCCACGCTGCTCACCATCGTCGGGTCATTCGCGTATGCGCTATTTACCGGTTTTGCCACCCCGGTGCAGCGCTCGCTGTGGATGGTGACCCTCTACCTCATCGGCCGCCTCGTTTACCGCGAGCGCAGCCCCATGAACGCCATCGGCTTTGCAGCGCTATGCCTGCTGGCCGCAAGCCCCCGCAGCCTCTTCGAATCCAGCCTGCAGATGACGCTGCTGGCGGTGCTCGCCATCGGCGGCATCGCCGCGCCTCTGCTTCAGGCCACCATTCACCCGTATGTCGCGGCAACCCGCGCCTTGCGCCAGATCGCGCTTGACGTCAAGCTGGCGCCGCCGCTGGCCCAGTTCCGCGTCATGCTGCGCATGGTTGCGGCGCATCTGCACGCGGCTACATCCCCTCGAACTCTTGCATCCCATGGCATACCGATTGAACCCATAGAAGATGGGCAACACCCGGAAGTTGCTTTGTTCCAAGGGACGGTTGGATTTCTCACGGCTGCGTTTCGAGCTGCCATCCGGGGCCGTCTAGCCGAATCCGTCGCCTGGCGTTTCTTTCCATTTGCAGTTGCTTTTTTGTTGCGGATTGTTGAGTTGACGGTCGTCTCCTGCGTAGTGGAACTGGCCATGACCCTCCCCATGGCCATCTACTTCCACCGGATCACCCTCTTCGCGTTGCCAGTGAATCTGTTCATTCTGCCGCTACTCGCCCTGCTGATGCCCGCCGCCCTGCTCACCCTGTTGGCTCTGTTTCTGTGGCCCCAGGCAGCCGTGATTCCAGCCGCCGTTGCCGCCCTGTTTCTCCACTTTGGTGTCGGCCTCGTTCACCTCTTCGGCTCGTTCACCTTTGGAGATTTCCGCATTCCCGCGCCGCTTCTCTGGCAGTCAGCCGCTTTCTGCGTGCTCCTCGCCCTAGCCATCGCATTAGCCTTCCGCAGTCTTTCCAGTCAATCCCGCTGGCCGCGCCGAGCTGCCTGGGCAGCGCTGCTCGTGGCGGCTGCGGTTGCCGTTGCTCCCCGGCCCATCCAGCATCCCCGCAATGCCCTGCTGGTTGAAGCCATCGACGTGGGCCAGGGCGACTCGCTGCTGCTCATTTCACCCGAAGGCAAGACCCTTCTGGTCGATGGCGGCGGCTTTGGCGGCGGCCCCCACCAGGCACCAAAGGAGTTCGACATTGGTGAAGAGGTGGTCTCTGAGGCGCTCTGGGCGCGCGGCATCCGTCGGCTTGACGCCGTGGCCCTGAGCCATGCACACAGCGACCACATGGGCGGCCTGCCCGCCGTCCTCGGCAACTTCCACCCCGCCGAGCTTTGGGTAGGCAACAACCCCCGCTCCGGCGCTTACAACGCGCTGCTCAGCCAGGCCGCGGCGCTTCATGTGCGTGTGCGCTCATTCCATGCCGGGGACGCCTTTTCCCTGGGCAGCGTCCAGATCGCGGTCCTCGCGCCCGCCCCCGGCTACCAGCCAGGAGAAGCGCCCGGAAACAACGATTCCCTGGTGCTGCACGCAGCCTATGGCGCCACGTCGGTTCTTCTTGAAGGCGATGCCGAAGCGCCCGTCGAGCAAGCCATGCTGGCGGGCCAGGGACTCCCGAGCTCCCTGCTCAAGGTGGGCCATCACGGCAGCGTCACCTCCACGCGCCCCGAGTTTCTGGCCCGCGTATCTCCGCAGTGGGCCGTCATCTCCTGCGGCCTGCATAACCGCTTCGGCCATCCCCGCCACGAAGTGCTTCAAGAGTTACAGGCCGCCCACGTCCGCACCTACCGCACCGACATCAACGGCGCAACCAGCTTCCGCCTCGACGGCAAACAAGTCGCCCCGGAGCCGCCCTTCGAAGGTCAGCCGTCGCCGTGAGGCATCTTTCGGGCGGCTATCCGGCCCACCCGAATCCAAAAGGCAAAGCACGCGGAATGATATTAAGTTGAGGGTGCCCCCGGTCCCTCGCTTTTGGGGACCGGGGAAGTCGAAGCACCAGAACCCCGATTGCGCATCCACTCGGGCAGTTTCCAACCTCTTTCGCGGGCTGTCCACTCCGACTCAATTTCAACGGTCTCGCGCACGCCGGTTTGGTAATGGCGAAAACTTGACCACTTCCAGTCTTCAGCCGATGCCGCCAATCCTCGTACGACTGGATTTCGATGGATGTAGCGCAACTTCTCTACAAACTTCTCATGTGTCGGGACATTGAAGTCATAATAGTGAGCCTGCCGGAAGGGTTTCGCCCGGCTTCGCATCGACACGGACAACTTGAGGGCCTGAATCGACCTGGACAATAGCCCGCGCGCGGGCTCGTTGACCAACAGATGTGCGTGCTCCGGCATAACGACGAAGCCGGCGACGACGAAGAGATAACGGAGACGAACGCGTTCGAGCGCATCTTCAAAGAGTTCCATTGCCGTGACCGGCAACAGGTAGGGCTGGCGATGGAAACAACTGAAGGTGAGGAAGTGGAACTCCCCCGTTTGCTGATAACGGATGCGCTCGCCTTTCATGTTCTGCAACGATACTCCGGTTCGGAATAGGAAGGGAGGGAGAATCTGCCACCATCCCCGGTCCCCAAAAGCGAGGGACCGGGGGCACCCTCAAGTAACTTGGAAACGGAGCCGAGATCGGGGCCACCCCGCCCACCTGCCTTGGCGGGGAATGTATTATGTTTGCAGAACAACACACAGATCCAATTTGACGATTGAAGGAGCAAGATGAACTGGAAGCGCTACGCGTTCACTATTCTAGTTTTCGTTTGCGTATCAACGTCGATTGCAACTGGCCAGACCTCACAGCAAGCGACGCCACAACAGAAAATAGCAGCCCTCGAGAAAGAGGTGCAGAGCCTGAAGGCTCAAATCGCGGCGCTGCGCGCGCAGAGCAACAGAAAATGGTCGCCGGATGCGCAAAGTCGGTCCGACAGAAGTTCGAGCCATATTGAGAATCGTCCCTCAAAGGAAGAGATCTACTCATGTACTCAAAGCTCAGGACAGTTTGTTAGTAGCGATATCGTCACTGTCGAATTTGCCAATACGATTACCAGTCAAGGGAGTTCTGGGCAACCGGGTGCTGGCACAAAGCTATTCCCCGTCAAGATTAGTTTTGTTGGCGGCTATGTTGAGAAAGGTTTGATTTACAGGGACCCATTCGGGAAGGTACAGTGCCAGAGAATGCAGGACTAATGGCGGGCGGCCCCGGTCCCGGTGCCCTTTCCAGACTACGTTGAGGGTGCCCCCGGTCTCTCGCAATTGGAGACCGGGGATACCACGAGCCTCAGCTTACGGGCGGGAACTGGACAACCGTCAACCTGATTGCCCCCGAAATACGCCCTAGCGTCCCGGATCAGATTTTGTAAAACCCGCGCGACCCATTGCAGATAATTACGCTTGTCCGGCGCACAATCAAAATTGCGGGGACAAAAAGACCGCAACCGGAGAAGCCACTTGTGATTCAGGCCGTCCAACCCTCCCCCGCCGAGAGAAAACTAGCAGACCGGTCCGTACCCCCAAGGCGATTTACCCCACCCCCTCCCTCAAAGAGGGCACTTTTCCGACCCGGTCGATCCGTTAACTGTTGATAATTGAACAGGTTACAAAAATATCATGTTAACTGGCCGGTAAACAGAGCCCCAGTTTTTAGGCCGCTTTTGAGGCGTTTTTGGCCCGTTTTGGGCTCAAAACAACCACTTTTCGCCTCAATTCGCCGTCTTCTCTTCGTGATACTCCATCTCGGTGTTGATGGCCCAGATGTTCTCCTTGCTCGTTACGCCATTCAGAATATTTTCGACGGCGGTCATCGCGGTCAGCATGGAGTGGTCCTGGTTGTTGTATTTATGCATCCCGTTGCGGCCCACCAGAAAGAGGTTTTCGAACCGGTCCGTGTATTTGCGGATCACCTCGAAACGGTCGTAACTGCCAAAATATGCGGGATAAGTTTTAGGAACGCGCACTACATGCGAGTCCTCCACGTCTTCCGCATGAATCATGCCCAGCGAGACCATATCCTCGATCGCCAGCCGCGTCATCTCCTCATCGGATAGCTTCCATAATGCATCGGTCTCGTAGCAGAAATATTCCAGTCCGAGCCAGACCTTGCCTGCGCTGCTTACGAGCCAGGGGCTCCAGTTGTTGAAGATCTGCAGGCGGCCCACCTTCACATCCGGGTCCTGAATATAGATCCAGTTGTCTTTCAGTTGCGAACCGTCCTCTTCGGTCAGCGCGAGATTCTTCGCAAGCAGGCCAACCGTAATAAAGTCGCGGTACACCAGACCTTCGCTCACTTCTGAAACTTCAGCAGGCACATCGCAGGAAACCGCGCGAATCAACTCTTTCACCGGCATGGTCGAGAAAAAGTAGTCGCCCTCAAACGTGCTGCGTTCTCCGGCTTTGTTCACCGTCTCAACTGACACCACCTTGCTCTCAGCCACGTTGATGCGGTCCACTCGCATGCCGAGGTGGATTTCGCCGCCGCCTGCGTTCACCAATTCGGCCACATGTTCCCAAAGCTGGCCGGGCCCGAGCTTGGGGTAGAGGAACCTCTCAATCAGCGAGGTTTCAGTGTTCTTTTGTGCCAGCCCTTCCGCGCGTCGCGTCGCGAGAGCCTTCTTAAGAAAATGCGTCACAGCGCTCCGGAGCGAGAGCCCTTTGATTCTCTGCGCTCCCCATTCTGCGCTGATCTCGCTGCAAGGCACGCCCCAAACCTTCTCCGTATACGACTTGAAAAAGGTCAGGTACATATGCCTGCCAAAGCGGTTGATCAGAAAATCTTCAAGAGAAGTTTCAGGTCGACGGGGCCACAGCGCAGCGCGCACGTAACTGATGCCCGCGCGCGAAATGTGCCCCGGTCCCATCTTCATCAGCGTGTCCGCGGTCAAGCGAATGGGATAGTCAAAAAAACGCCGCAGAAAGTAGATGCGGCTCTTGCGCGGGCGAACCAGCATCACCAGATCTTCCGATCGCGGACCCGGGCAGGTCGTCGGCACTTCGCGCTCTTGGCCCTGGTAGCGGAGCTGGCCGTCCGCCCCCGCTTCCACCGGCATCAGGTCGAGCCACCACTGCATCACCCTGTCGGACTTTGAAAAAAAGCGGTGCCCGCCCAAATCCATGCGGTTGCCGTTGTGCATAATCGTTCGCGCAAGGCCGCCGACCTCGTGCCCCGCCTCCAGCACGATCGGCTTGATTCCCGAGCGCCGCTTGAGTTCAAGCGCTGCGGTCAGCCCCGCCGGGCCGGCCCCGATGATGATCGCGGTGCCTTGTTTCATTGGCCATACACGCCATATTTCTTGCCCGCTTCGATATAAGCCATGATGTTTTCGTACGGCATGCCGTCATGAATCGAGTGATCCGTCGACAGAATATAGCCGCCGCCCGGCTTGGCGATGCGCATGCACTCCTTCACTTCGTTTTCCACGTCGGCCGAGGTTCCGGTGCTCATCACGTATTTGTTGTCCACGTTGCCGATTGGGCAAATCCGGCCCTTGTAGCGCTCCTTGACCCACGCCAGGTCGCCGCCGGCCGCCCGCTCTACGGGATGAACGCCGCTGATGCCCGTGTCCACCAGGTCGTCCAGCACGTCCCAGATCTTTCCGTCGTTGTGCATCACCACTGGCAGTCCCATCTGCCGCATGCCCTGCACCATGGCACGGAATGGCGGGATGAAAAAATCGCGCAGATTCTTCGGCGACATCAAAAGAGATTTCGTCCCGCCCCAGTCGTCGGAGATTTCGACCACCGACACGCCGCCCAAATCAACCACCCCGCGCACCGTCTCCAGCGTGTACTTCACAAAAGCGTCGCACATTTCGCGGACCAGTTCGGGGTCATCGTGAATTGTGAATGCCAGCGTTTCAATGTCCATCAGGTACCAGTACATCATCGTGAAAGGCCCCAGCACGCCGGCCTTGATGGCCAGGTCGCCGCTGTTGGCCTTGACGCCGGCGCGCAGCATGTTGAAGCGGTGCGGCGCCGTCGCCGACGGCATTTTGTACTTCTCCCAATCGGCGCGCGTCTTGATCGGCGTGTCAGTCTGCGCCATGATCGGCCAGCCGTTTTTGATGTAGCTCACGCCCCATTCGTCCTGGTACTTTGTGCCTTCTGCGTGCGCTTCTTCTTCGAGGCCGCAGAATCCGTTGATCCCCATCCACATGCAGTCGAGACCCAGTTTCGTCGCCAACTCAACCTGTTTGTCCGCTTCGTACAAAACCTGCCTGTGGTTCAATACCCTTTCACACAGGTTGTTTGAGAACATGTAGTCGCCGATGGGTACCCGGTCGGGTGTTCCGCCGGTCAAAGCAGTAAGGAATCGTTCACGTGGTTTCATTCTGAGTCTCCGTACAGGTCTCGCCCGAAGTCGCTTCGCCCGCAAGGCCAGGTCCACGCCCTTCGGGTGGGTCGAAGCAATCTTAGCAAGAAGGGTCCTAGTGTCGCGCAGCACCTGACATGGCAGCGGCATGATCTCGCAGAATCTGTGTCCGCAGGCGCATGTCGTCTTTTGTATTGTTCGGGGTCGTTCGCGCCGGGTAATAGAGAGCCCACCACTCGCCCCCTGCGCCGGGCACGGCCATCGCCCCTCCGCCGTCTTTCGGTCCGCGGAAAGCCCAGAACAAGTCGCCGCCAATATTTGCGTCCGCCTGCACAATCTTCAGCCGTTTTTTGAGCTCTTCGAGGGACAAGTTGCCCCGATCCCAGCCGAACTCATCCACCACCAATACTTTGTTCGCTTGTTTCGCTGCGTCCCGGTCGTGCTCCAGGGTCCAGAAGAAATCCTTCCCAAAGTAGGGATAGTAGTGCCGGCTGACCATGTCGACCTCAGGAATTCTGGCCCACTCCACCTCAACTGAGTGAAAATCGTTGCTGCTGATGATTAGGTGGTGCCGGTCAAGTGACTTGATATAGCGCGCAATCTCGCGCTCCCACTCGATTGGCGCGTCGCGCAATTCGTTTCCCGGCTGCCATGCAAGAATCGTCGGGTCGTCGCGGTAGACCACGCCACTAAACGCGTTCTTCCGATTGATCAGCGTGGCAACATACTCCTTGTAGTCCGCGATAAGCGAAGGATCGCGAAAGAAATCCCCGCGGCCACGCCACCTTTTGTATTGCTCGATGCCGCCCGTGTAGTAGCCCCAGGGATCGACAAACAACAGAATCAGCCGCACGTGGTGCTTGCCCGCCGAATAGACCACGTAATCGAGTTGCCGCAGCGCTGTTTCGCTGAACTTGCCGCGCTCGGGCTCGATGCAAAGCGGGCAACCCTGGCTGGCCGACGACCAGACGCGAGCCGCCGTGCCGTTCATCTTGTTCAGCGCGGCAAAGGCGTCGTCGATCATTTGCTTCGACGGGTAGTAGATGTCCGTGGCGCCGATCTTGCCAAAGCTGTCGGCGGCCAGCGCCAGGTAATCCAGGTTTCCCCCGGCAAACCGGAACGGTTTTCCATCCAGCATCAGCCGCGTTCCCGCGCGGGTAACGAAATGGTCTTGCGCCACGAGTTGGGGAGTCAGGGTCAGCAGCAGCACCGCTAGCGAAAGCCCGCAAGCAACGCGCACCAGAAGCCCGAGAGGAATTCTTTCACCTTCCGTCATCGACTGTTCGTCCTTTCGCGGTGTTCTTCCAACCACCTAACGGATATGCTCATTGCGGCTTCTCTGGCGGCACACGGGCAACTACTTCGCCCCAGACATCCTCTTTGCATGAGCTTCGATAATCAGCGCGCGTTGGTGCATATCGACGGCATAATTGGCGCCGGTCTCGATGCCCTCCGGGTAAAACGCCCACCACTCGCCGCCCGTGTCCGAAACAGGGAATGGCTTGCCTGGCTCAATATCTCCGCGCAGGGCCCAAAGCATATCGCCGGCCACGTCGGGATTCTTCTCCACCGCGGCCAGGTTCGCTTTCAGTTCGTTCATTGACAAATTCAGCCTGTCCCACCCGTATTCCTCGACGATGAAAACTTTACCGGCTTTTGTCACGGCGGAAGCGTGCGATCGAAGATCCCATGGGAATTTCCAATATGGGTAGTAGTGTGCAACGTAAATGTCCGCGGCGGCGACTGAGAGGCGTTCGGCGGTGGGCGGATCCGCCGGCATGTCATGGCCGTTGATGACAAGGTGATTCGGATCGAGCTTCTTGATGAGCGAGCAAATTCGATTCTCCCAGCTAATTGGCGAGTCGCGAATCTCATTGTCGGTTTCCCATCCGAAAATGGCGGGATCGTCCTTATAGGCCACGCCCGTGTAGCTGTTAACGCGAGTCAGCAACTTGGTGATGAACTGTTCGAAATCGGAGACCACCGGCTCTTCAAAAAAGCCGGTCCCATTTCTCCAGTGCGAGAAGATCGGCTCGCCGCCGACGTAGAAATCCTGCATGCACACGAGAACCAGGTCGACCCGTACTCCATGGTCACCGGCCGACTTAATCACATAGTCAAGCTGTTTGAGGGCTTCCTCGTTGAAGACACCGAGAGATGGCTCGATGGCAAGCGGGCTGCCTTGGGTGCCCGCCGAGTAGATGCGGGCCACAGTGCCGCCCATCTTGTGCAGTTTCTCGAATGCGTCATCGATGGCCCAGTGGGAGGGGTAGAAAGGCTCATATCTTCCGGTAACGGAATAAAACGAGCCGTAGTGCGTGCTGGCCAGGTTTACGTTGTCTAGATTTGCGCCAGAGAAGCGAAATGGTTTGCCGTCCAGCATCAGGCGGGACCCCGAACGCGTAACGAAATGCTCGGCAGCATTCAATTGGTGCGCTACGGCTGGCAAAACCGCAAGCGCAAGCCACGAGGCAATTCGCAGGAGGAACTGAAAAGAGAATTTTCCGCTGGCATTCATGCTTGATCCTTTCGGCATTGAAGAAAGCAACTATGGAGAATGGTCACCATGGTAGTGACTTGGAGCTGCCGTGCCAAGGTAAGTACGTGGGGATCAGATGGTTTTTGTTTGCCGAAACTGGAGGTCCCCGCCGGACAGGGACGTGCTGGACGTAAGTTATTTATTTGCAACGCATTGCAGGCGACGTATTCAGAACGGTAGGGGGCGCGCTGAAGCCTGCTCTATCTTCGGCCAGGTATTGCTGGGTGAAATACGACCCGGGGCACAAACAAATCGAGGGCCGGGATCTCTCCCAGCCCCGCGAATTTTGCTTGCTAGATTCTGCCGGAATCCGGCCTGTCGGGTTACAGCGGCTGCACGTCGGCGGCCTGCCATCCCTTGGGCCCCTTCACTACGTTGAACTGCACGGCTTGACCTTCTTGCAAACTCTTGAATCCGCTGGAGTTGATCGCAGAGTAGTGCACGAACACATCTTCACCGTTCTGACGCGAGATAAAGCCAAATCCCTTGGCGTCATTAAACCACTTCACAGTACCTTGTTCCATTTTGTTCGTATTTCCTGGATTGAATTGCGCTGGATGAACCGGACGACCACAGGCAGAATCTTGCTTGGTTGGGCGAGTGCTGCTCACGCCCGCTTCCGCTCTAACGCTGAGCGCAGTATAACATCACTGTGGATAAAGGGTACTGCAAATAATGCCTTTAGCCCCCTTTCCTGGATTCTCAATTTGGAACCGGACACCCGATACGGGCTTAGAATCGGCCTCCCGGTTGTGTTACTGTGGTAGGTCGTCATGCCTTCGGACCCCGTTCCTGCCCTGCTAACTCGCGCCACTGAGCTCCTTCAACAGGAGTTTGCCTCCCTGCCAGACTTCGAGTTATCCGCCGACCCGGTTGCCATGGCGCAGATACTTGAGGTCACGGCGCAAAAGCTCGGCGATAACTACCCCTATTTCCATCCGCTCTACGCCGGCCAGATGCTCAAGCCGCCCCATCCGGTAGCACGCGCCGCCTACGCGCTGGCCATGAGCCTCAACCCCAACAACCACGCCCGCGACGGCGGCCGGGCCAGCTCTGAATTGGAGATTGAGGCGGTACGCGGCATCGCTGGCATGTTTGGCTGGCCAGAGTTCCTGGGCCACCTCACCTCCAGCGGAACCATCGCCAATCTTGAAGCCCTGTGGGTGGCCGGCCAGGTAGCGCCGGGCAAGCGCATCGTTGGCTCGGCCCAGGCGCACTACACCCACAATCGAATCTCCGCCGTCCTCAAGCTGGGCTATTCCGCGATTCCCGCAGACCATCGCGGCCGCATGAGCCTTGAAGCGCTTGAGGCCGAACTGCGCCATGGCGACGTGGGCACGGTGGTGGTTACGCTGGGTGCCACGGCCATCGGCGCCGTCGATCCGCTGGACCAGATTTTGGCTCTCCGTGAGCGGTACGGCTTCAGGGTCCACGTTGACGCGGCCTATGGCGGGTATTTCAAGCTGATTCCCGACGCGCTGGACGAGCCTGCCCGCCGCGCCTATGCGGCCGTCGGCCAGGCCGACTCCATCGTCGTCGATCCACACAAGCACGGCCTGCAACCCTACGGTTGCGGATGCGTCCTCTTCCGCGATCCCTCCGTCGGCCGCTTTTACAAGCACGACTCGCCCTATACCTACTTCACGTCAAAGCAGTTGCACCTGGGCGAGATCAGCCTGGAGTGCTCGCGGGCCGGGGCCTCCGCCGTCGCCTTGTGGGCCACCCAGCAGCTTTTGCCCCTGATCCCCGGCGGCGAATTCGCCCGCGGGCTGGCGCAAGGCCGCTCTGCCGCTCTTGAACTGGACCGCCGTCTGCGCGCCGACTCCCGTTTCCAGCCGTTCTGCGCGGGACCTCCCGAATTGGACATCGTGGTGTGGAAACTGAACGCCGAGCCCCCCCGGCGCGCTTCGGAACTGGCGAAGAGCACATTTGAGGCGTGCGCCGTCCGCGATTTGCACCTGGCCCTTGTAGAATTGCCGCTGGAATGGTTTCAGCCTGCGGCAGGTTCTGAGCGGGGAACCGCCACGGTCACCTGTCTGCGGTCCGTTCTGATGAAGCCTGAGCACGAGGCCTGGTTGGGAAGGATCTGGGAGAGGCTCGATTCCGCAGTCACGGAAGTTTTGAAGGGGCAGGGAAAATGACGGAAATGAGTGAAATGGCGATCCCAAAGGAAAACGTTGTCATTCACTCCGGGGACTGCTCCATCACCATCCTTCCGCAACTCGGCGGCAAAATCGCTTCCATCTCCGTGCGCGGCCAAGAGTTGCTGCAGGCGCCGCTCGCGCCCTATGGCCCCCGCACCCACACCATGCCCTTTGACGAGAGCGACGCCAGCGGATGGGACGAATGCCTGCCCTCGGTCGATCCGTGCACCGTTGACACTGTCTCCGGCCCGGCTTTCATTCCCGACCACGGAGATCTGTGGCGCGTCCCCTGGGAACTCGCGACATCCAGTTCCATGTGCGCCACCTTTCGCGCCCAGTGCTTTTCGCTGCCTCTCGAACTTCAGCGCACCACCACCCTTACCCAGACTGAGGAAGGCTGGCGTCTGCGCGCCGACTACAAGGTGACAAACACCGGCTCGACCCCGGTGCCCTGGTCCTGGACGGCACATCCCTCCTTCGCTGCCGAAGCCGGAGATCGCATCGTACTGCCCGACTCGGTTCGCGAAATGAGGCTTGCCTACTCGCGTGAGGGCCGCCTTGGCCAAACAAATGACGAGGTTCAGTGGCCCATCGCTGCCCTCTCTGGGGGCGGACAAACTGACCTGGGTCTGGCGCAAGCGCCGGAAAAGGCCATCGCCGAGAAGCTTTTTGCCGGCCCCCTGGCCCTGTGTGAGGACTGGTGCGCGCTGGAACGGCCCCGGCTGGGCCTGCGCATCCGTTTCCGTTTTAGCCCCACGGCCACGCCCTTTCTTGGAATGTGGCTCTGTTACGGCGGTTGGCCGGCACGTCCGGGGTCCAAACAGGCCTGCGTCACGCTTGAACCGTCAACCACTGCTTTCGACTCGCTGGCCCAAACCGGCCCGTGGTCCCGCGTGCTTGCTCCCGGCCAGTCTGTTTCCTGGCCCATGATTGTTGAGATTGAATCCATCTGAGGTGAATCCTGAAATGCACGATCCTGCCGTTCTTCGCTCCATGCACCTGGCCCGTTTCAAGGCCGAACCATCCGTCTTTGTAGCCCCTGGCCGCGTCAACCTGATCGGCGAGCATACTGACTATGCCGAAGGCTTCGTCATGCCCGTGGCCATCGACTTTGCCACCCTGGCCGCTATCTCGCCCCGCACCGACGGCAAGATCGTTCTCTACTCTGAGAACTACGCCGAAGATGGAGAGCGCACCTTCGACGCCGATGCGCCTTTAACGGCGAGCAAGCACTGGACCGACTATCCGCTCGGCGTGGTCGCCATCCTAACCGGCGAAGGCCACAAGATTCCCGGCTTCAGCCTCAGCCTGTGGGGCGACGTTCCCCTCGGCTCCGGCCTTTCCAGTTCCGCCAGCGTCGAGGTAGTCACGGCGCTTGCCGTGCTGTCGCTCATTTGCTCGAGCTACCCAGGCCCTGTGCTGGCCCGCCTCTGCCAGCGCGTGGAGAACGAGTTTGTGGGTACCAGTTGCGGCATAATGGACCAGTTCATCTCGGTCAACGGCAAAGAGAATCACGCCCTGCTGCTCGATTGCCGCGACCTCAGCTTCAAACTCGCGCCGATTCCCGCCGACGTGGCGCTGGTCATCGCCAACACCATGGTCAAGCACTCCATCGCCGGCGGCGATTATCCCACCCGCCGCAGGGAGTCCGAGGCCGCTTGCGCGGTCATCGCCAGCCACCGGCCGGGCGTGCCTTTCCTGCGCGATGCCACTCTTGAGGACCTGGAGAAGTGGGGCCGCGAGATGCAGCCCAAATCCCTGATGCGGGCCCGCCACGTAATCAGTGAAAACCTGCGCACCGTCGCCGCTGAAAAGGCCCTTGAAAAAGGGGACCTGAAAGAACTGGGCCGCCTCATGGCCGAGGCGCACAACAGCTACAGCGGCGATTTCGACGGCAGCTGTCCGGAGGCCGACCTCATGGTCGAACTGGCCCAGGACATCCCCGGACTCATCGGCGCGCGGCTTACAGGCGGCGGTTTCGGCGGCTGTACCATTAATCTCGTCGAGCAATCCCAGGCCAAGGCATTTGCCGCGGAGTTGGGCAAGCGCTACGCCGCCAGAACCGGCATTGTCCCCCAAATCCACGTCTGCCACGCATCGGGCGGCGCTCACAAGATCGGCTAATTCATCCACTTCACGACGTCACCCCAGGTCTCGGAAACCGAGACCTGGGCAGCTGGCCCCACCTGCCCAAGTAAGCACCTGCCGTCGAAAGGCGGACTTGTAGAAATCACATGGCATACGAACGTCCAAAAAACGAGACGCCGTTATCCTCGGAAGCAAAGTCCGATTTGCTCAAGCGATATTTCGCCCACTATCGGGCACAAGCCGAAAAGAACCCGAGCGATCTGATAGGCGTTCTGAACGCGAAGCTTCCACGCGATGCATTCAAAGACCTCCTCAATGAACTTGGCGAGATGCTCCAGAGCAGATCGAAGAGCCTAGCGTCCGACGAGGGACCGGTCAGAGACTTTCTAAACAAAAATGAGCTGCCCGAAGCACTTTCCAGCCACCTACCACGTGAGTTTCGGGTGTTTTGTTTGGCGCTGAACGCGATAAAACAGTGGGTCGCTGCCGAGCAAAGTGCGACGGACCGCTATCTACTCGGTGGTGGGTCGCGCGAGCTTTGCCGTGCTGCAGCTGAGACCTGTCTAGTTTCTGGAGACATTCTCGGCTCTGACTGCGAACTACATCATCCAGTTCGCGATGGACGCCCAGCGATTCCATTGAGCAAACGCGGCCACGGCTCGATAGAACGTCAGGTCTCATCTGAGGGCAACGATCCCATCGGACAGGCGCTGTCTAAGCTTCGCAGCGAGGGCAATCGATCCTGGGCTCAATTGCGGCGTGGGTGTCTGGATTTGAGTGGTCAGTCAGAGCCTGGGCCATCGAAGCGGGGCGCAGCGAATGATCGCACGTTTTCGAGAAAGGCTGCCGTTGCAGCCAACATCAGCAACCAAGCAATTCTAGACTGGCTGGATGAAAATGGGCTGTGAAAAAGCGGGGGCCTGAGGTCCAGATTTTGAGACCTGAGAAACCACGGACCTTAATCGGTTATGTTGATGTATGGATTTGGTTTAACTAGCCACGATGAGAGCCGTTCTCGACACATCCGTGATAGTCTCGGCGATGCGCAGCCGGTATGGCGCCAGAAACCGACTGCTCCAGTTGGCCTATGCACGCTCGTTTCAGATGTTGGCCACACCGGCTCTTTTCCTGGAATATGAGGATGTGCTGGGGCGTGACGATCAACGCGCCGTGCATGGAATGTCGCCGGAGCGCACAGCCGCTTTCCTGATTGGAATTGCTGCTATCATCGAGCCAGTCAAGGTCTACTACCGCTGGAGACCGCAGATGCAAGACGTGGACGACGAGATGGTGCTCGACGCGGCCATCAACGGGCGCGCGGACGTGATCGTCACACACAATCTCAGGGATTTTCTTCCTGCTGCTTCACGGTTTAACTTGCGAGTCGTAAGTCCTGCGAGTTTTGCGGAGGCGTTGAAATGAACAAAGCAAAGATTCCGGTCAAACTCCCTCCCTCCTTGGGAAATGCGGCTCGAAAGCTCGCCGAGGAAGACGGCGTTTCGTTGGACCAGTGGGTCTCCGTCGCGGTTGCGCAGAAGATCAGTTCGGTGGAAACGGCGGAGGCATTCTTCAAGCGGAGATCGCAGGGTGCGGGGCAGGTGGATTTCCTGGAGATTCTGCGCAATGCTCCAGACCGGCGTCCCGATTCTGGCGATGAATTGGCCTCGGCGAGCGCTCGGTAGGCCGAATTGCAGCTTTGAAGTCTATGCCTACAGAAATGTACAATCCGGCGCACCCGGGACTGGTGCTTCAAGAGTACCTGGAGGGAATGAACATTACCCACGTAGCCAGGCACCTTCACGTTTCGCGGGTGACTCTTTCCAAGATCCTTAATTGCCGTGGAGGCATCTCGGCGGAAATGTCGCTACGCCTTTCCGCAGCTTTGGAAACACATCCCAGCTTTTGGTATGACATGCAGTCGTCGTACGAACTTGCACAAGCGAAGCGCAAGAATATCCCCAAGATTGCGCCGCTCAATAAAGCCGCATAGGCAGTGCGGCCCACAAGATTTGCCTAGCGAATCCTGACGGGTTCCTCACGCCCGTTAAATAAAAGCCGGAGCCCGGATTCTTTGATGAGAAAGAATCCGCTCCGGCGATTTGTTTGCCCTGCGCAAAAATGTCCCTATTTACCCAGAATTCTTTTCCAGCGTTTCCCCTAACGGGACAGCCGAAGGTCATCCAACCGCCATCCGCACCGTTCCTTGCTAAAATCGGAAGGTATTTGCCCCGATAAGGACCGTACGGCTCGTCGAGCGCCCGGGCTCCGCAAAGGCTCCCATTCCCAGTTCGCCGCTTTGCAGCCTGGAAGCGCCATGGAGAAATAGAAAGTATGCAACCCACGTCGTCCAAACCCTTTTCGTATGAAACCTTCCCCAGTTCCGGACTGGTTGCCTACTTCTCCATGGAGATCGCAATCAACCCCGCTATGCCTACCTACTCCGGCGGTCTCGGCGTTCTTGCCGGCGACACGCTGCGTTCAGCCGCCGACCTGGGCGTTCCCCTGGTGGCCTTCACGCTGCTCCACCGCAAGGGCTACTTCCAGCAGCATCTTGATAAATCCGGAATGCAAAGCGAAGACGTGCAGCCGTGGAATCCCTCGGATTTTTGCACCGAGGAGACGGCCCGCATTACCGTCTCGGTTGAAGATCGCACCGTCGCGGTGCGCGCCTGGCGCTATAACCTCGTCGGCCGCTACGGGCACATTGTGCCCATCTACCTGCTTGACACGGATTTGGATGGCAACTCCGGATGGGACCGCGGTCTCACCGACCATCTCTATGGCGGCGACACCAACTACCGCCTGCAGCAGGAAATTGTGCTGGGCATGGGCGGCGTGCGCATGGTGCATGCGCTGGGCCACCGCGTCAACGTCTACCACATGAACGAAGGCCACGCGGCGCTGCTCACTTTGGCGCTGCTTGAGCGGCAGTTGGGCGGCGGGCCGCTTGGCTCGGCCACTGAATCCGATATCGACCAGGTGCGCAAGAAGTGCGTCTTCACTACCCACACCCCGGTCCCCGCAGGGCACGACCGCTTTTCGACCGAGCAGGCCATCCGCATCCTCGGCGGCGACCGCACCGCGCGCCTTGAGAAGCAAAACTGCTTCCGCGACGGCATGCTCAACATGACCCTGCTGGCGCTGCGCTTCTCCCGCTACGCCAACGGAGTGGCCATGCAGCACGGCAAGGTCTCCCGCGAAATGTTCCCCGAGTTCGCCATCGACTCCATCACCAACGGCGTGCACGCGCCAACCTGGGTTTCCGAGCCCATCCAGCAGATGCTCGACGCGCATATGCCGGCATGGCGGCGCGACAATCTTTACCTGCGCAATGCCATCGACCTTCCAGAGAGCGAAATCCTCGCCGCGCACGCGTCCGCCAAGAAGGCTCTCTTTACCGAGGTTGAAACGCGCACAGGCCTCGTGCTGAATCCCAAGGTGCTTACCCTCGGATTTGCGCGCCGCGCTGCCACCTACAAGCGCGCCACCCTTCTGTTTACCGATCCAAAGCGCCTGGTAGAGATTGCCACTGCGGCCGGCGGCCTGCAGATTCTCTTTGCCGGCAAGGCCCATCCCCAGGACGACCCAGGCAAAGCTCTCATCCAGCAGGTCATTGAAGACGCCTCAAAACTCTCCAACGACGTGCTCCGCATTGCCTACCTCGAAAATTACGACTGGGATTTGGGTGCGCTGCTTACCGCCGGCGTCGATGTCTGGGTCAACACGCCGAAGCGCCCCTATGAGGCATCCGGCACCAGCGGCATGAAGGCCGCTCTCAATGGCGTCCCCAGCCTGTCGATTCTTGACGGATGGTGGATCGAGGGATGCATCGAGGGCTTTACCGGATGGGCTATCGAAGACGGCGCCAGCGACGAGGAAGAAGCCACTTCGCTTTACAAGAAGCTTGAAACCGCGGTGGTCCCGCTCTTCCTCGAAGCGCCCGAGCGCTGGGCCCGCCTCATGCGTAACACGCTGGCCTTCAACGGCTCCTTCTTCAACACTAACCGCATGGTCAAGCAGTACACCCGCAACGCCTACTATCCCGTCAAACTCATTGAGACGGCCAGCGTCAAAGAAGAAGTTCTAGCGGGGTAACACCCACTGTCCGTCAGCCGCAACTGCCCCGTGCCCCATCCTTTCGCCTTCTTTCTGGCGAAAGGGTGGGATAACACGATATTCGTTCGGCATGCGAAAACAAAATCCCCGCCCCTACGAAACCGGCCTGATCTCGCTCGATGTTCCCCCCGCCGCCGGAACGTAACACTTCTGCGTGTAGTCCATCACCATCCGGTCCGCATTGAAGCGCCAGCCCAGTGTGCGAATCGTCCGCTTCATCCGCTTGATCCATCCCCGCGGCAGTCCGTCGCGGTCGCGTTGGTAAAACAGCGGAATCAGTTCGTCGTGAAGCACTCGGTACAGGTCTGCGCCGTCGCGGCTGTCATGCACATCCATATTTGAATGAGTCCTGCCGTTGCCGATTGCAAAGCCGTTGAGTCCGTCGTAGGCCTCGGCCCACCAGCCATCCAGCACCGACAAATTCAAGCCGCCGTTCAAAACCACCTTCTGCCCGCTGGTCCCTGAAGCTTCAAGCGGACGCCGCGGATTGTTCAGCCAAACGTCGACGCCTTGCACAAGGTACCGGCCCACGTTGATGTCGTAATCCTCGATGAAGACTAATTTGTCTGAGAATTTGGTGTCGCGCATCAACTCTGCGATCTGCTGCAAAACCCTCTTGCCCGGTTCGTCGTGCGGATGGGCCTTGCCGGCAAAGAGAAATTGAATAGGCCGCTTGGCATCGTTGACCATCGAGGCCAGCAACTGCATATCGGCCAGCACCAGGTTGGCGCGCTTGTAGGTTGCAAATCGCCGCGCAAAACCGATGGTCAATGCATCGTGCGAGAGGATCTTGCCCAGGCTTTCCAGGCTGCTCGCGGGCTCGCTCCGGCGTTCTGCCTGTTCGCGCGCGCGGCGCCGCGCAAATTCAATCAACTGCGACTTCAGGCTGAGGTGCGTTTCCCACAACTCGCCATCGTCCACATTCTCGATCTCCGCCCAGGTCTTCGCTGTTCCGCTGTGATTCTGCCAACCCACTCCCAGGTGGCGATCATACAAGCGGCACATCTGCGGCGCCAGCCACGATGGCACGTGGACTCCGTTGGTAATGTGCCCGATGGGCACCGCGTCTTCCGGCTTGCCGGGATACAGGCCCCACCACATCGCACGAGACACCTCGCCATGCAACGATGAAACGGCGTTCGCGCGCCGCGAGAGTTTGAGCCCCAGAACCGTCATGCAGAATTGCTCCTGCTGATCGGTGGAGCGTTCGCGGCCAAAGCCCATCAGGTTTTCCTGTGAAAGCCCAAGTTCGTCGCGCAGGGGCCCCAGGTGTTCTTCAATCAAATCGGCGTTGAAACGATCATGCCCGGCGGGCACTGGAGTATGAGTGGTAAAGATGACCTCGCGCGGAATCTGGCTGGCCGCTGTCGCAAAGTCGATGCCTTCTTCTTCCATCCGGTTGCGAATCGCTTCGAGCACTACGAAGACGCTGTGTCCTTCATTGAGATGCAGAACTCCGGGCGTGATGCCCATGGCCTTCAGTGCGCGAAATCCTCCCACGCCCAGCAGCAACTCCTGGCGAATACGCGTGCGAGCGTCTCCTCCATAGAGCCGTGACGTGGTCGTCAGGTCCTCAGGCGCATTTCCTTCCACGTTGGAGTCGAGCAGCAGCAGGTCGCATCGGCCCACCTTCACTCGCCACACCTTGGCGCGGATTGTGCCGCCGCGCGTTTTGATCTCAACCACGACCGGCTTGCCATCCGCTCCGATAGCCGGCTGCATCGGCAACTGGTTCACATCGGTCTCAAGGTAATGTTCGCGCTGCCATCCGTTCTCATCGAGCCGCTGCAAAAAGTACCCTTGCCCGTAAAATAGGCCGACGCCGACAAGCGGAATCCCCAGGTCAGAAGCGCTCTTGATGTGGTCTCCGGCCAGCACGCCAAGGCCGCCGGAGTAAATCGGCAGCGATTCGTGCAGTCCAAACTCGGCAGAGAAGTAAGCCACCGGCCGAGGCCGCAGCACGCCGGCATTTCCCGCGCCCCAGGTCCTGTCTGACAGCAGGTACTCCTGCTGCCGTCGATACACATAGTTGATGCGGCTATGCAAAACAAGTTCCGCGGCACGGCGCTCAATCTCTCCCAGGGGCATGTCGTTGAGCAGGGAAATTGGATTCTGATTGAGGCTGCGCCAGCGCACAGGATCGAGGTCGCGAAACAAACTCACGCAATCCGGATCCCAACTCCACCACAGGTTCCGGGCAAGCGACCAGAGGCGTTCCTGGGCCGGGGCGATAAACCTGTCGAGCGTGCGCGCTTCGCTCACTACCGGCGCCACCTGGTTGGCTGCCTCGGTCAGCATGCGAATCTCATTCTCAGTGAAAACCCGCGGCTCCCTGGTTTGAACCACCAGGACTCCCTGCAGAATTCCGCGGTCGATCAGGGGTACGCCGAGAAACGAGTGGTAATCCTCTTCGCCCGCCTCCTTGATGTACTTGAAGCGGGGATGGTTCTTCACGTCTTCAACGGCCACCGGCATCACTCGTTCCGCCACCAGCCCCGTGAGGCCTTCGTTGAGCGGCATGCGTAAAGAGCCGATACACAAGGGGTGCAGGTCCAGCGTCGCAGCCAGCACCAGGTTTGACCGATCCGGTTCGAGCAAATAGGCAGAGCACACATCGGTCTTGAATCTCGCCGCAATCAACGCGACAACATTCATCAGCGTGACCGCGGGCTTGCCCCCTTCCTCAGCAAGATGCGAAATTTCCTCCAGGGTCAAAACCAGAGTGGCGTCGTTGGTTTTTGAAGACTTGGTCATCGGTGTGCGGTCCCCTTTCAACTCGGAAGTGGCGCATCGACACGGGTGCGATGCCTCAACTGGAGTGCAGATGCATCCGGCACAAATGCTGGTATGTGGGACGGCCGAGAGCTGGTTTGCGGTTTTACGAAAAAATTCCGCGCGCTACGGAACTGGGATGAATTCGACAATATCACCAATCCGTTGGGACCGCGAATCAAATCGGACAATGCACAATCAGTCTATTTTTCCCACCAGGAACGAATGTAAAGTTCATCCCGCCCCGCAATTCAACTGGAATTGGGTCTCTCCGGTCTCGTTTCTATGACCTGGGAAACCACGAATGCAATTCCAGCAATTGTGGCTACTACGCCATTGGCTGCCGCAATATCGTTTTTAGTTTCTCCGGCGCAGTTCTCCGCGGGTCGCTCAAATAAATCTCGTGATGCTTGCCGCTGAGCTCTTTCCCGTCCGCATGTATGTAGTGATGAATCCGCTCAATTGTCGGGCCTTCGCCGGAGAACGGCCCATTGTAAAGAATCTGCGCTGAAAGGCCCTCTACCAATGTCTCGAACCGCACATGGTCGAGCGCCGCGAGGTCTTTCTTCCTGCGCACTTCCCTGAACGCCGCATCCACTTCTGCCCTGGCGATGAAGTCAGGCTGAAAAATCATCACCGTCCACTTCCATGAAGCCTTGTCAGCCATCATAAAAGCTCGCGGATCGTCGGCCCACCACAAGCCCTCTAGCGGCATTACGCCGTAGTCAATGGCGCGCGGACTCTTCTTGAGCGAAAACTTGAGCGTGTATGAAAGGGAGTAAAGCGCCTCAACCGCCTGTTGAAAACCCTGCGAGACGTTCGGGTCTCCCTCACCATCGACCATTAAATAAGTCAGCGGCGGCACATCCACCGTAACAATCCTGTCCGCCTTCGGCTGGTACAGATGCTTCCATTGTTTCTTCAGATCGAGCTTTTCCATAACATGCACTCTTACTTGGGCAAAATCATACTACTGGAATCCGTTACGCCTGACGGCAACCTGAGAACTTCGAACTACGAACTGTGAACTGCGTTCATCAATCCCCAGCTGCTTCTTCCAACTCCACGCCAACCCTGCGCAGTTTCATCACCTTCCATTGCAGCTTGTCGAAGAATAAATAGACAACCGGTGTTGTGAAGAGGGTGAGAATCTGCGAAACAAGCAGGCCGCCCACAATCGTGATGCCCAGCGGCTTGCGCAATTCCGAGCCAACCCCCATGCCGATGGCCAGCGGCATTCCGCCGAAAAGCGCCGCCATGGTGGTCATCATGATGGGCCTGAAGCGCAGCAGGCACGATTGATAGATCGCTTCAACCGGCGGCAGCCCCTGGTCGCGCTCCGCCTGCAAGGCAAAATCGATCATCATGATGGCGTTCTTTTTCACAATGCCGATCAAGAGAATGATGCCTATCAGTGCGATGATGCTGAATTCGGTACCGGTGAGCAGCAGAGCCAGGAAGGCGCCCACACCGGCCGGGGGGATGGTGGAGAGGATGGTCAATGGGTGAATCAAGCTCTCATAGAGAATGCCAAGCACGATGTAGACAGCCACGACCGCGGCCAGAACGAGCCAGAGCTCGCTCTTCAGCGAATCCTGGAAGGCTTGCGCCGTGCCCTGGAAACTCGCATGAATGGCAGAGGGTATGCCCATCTGCGCCTGAACACTTTCCAGCGCGGTAACCGCCTGACCCAGGGCTACGTTGGGCGCAAGGTTGAAGGTGAGAGTGATGGCCGGGTATTGTCCCTGGTGGTTCACCTGCAATGCCGTCCGCCGTGCCTCGTACTTTGCGAATGTCGAAAGCGGCACCATTTGGCCGGTGGACGACTTGACGAAAATGCCGTTCAACGCATCGGGGCTCAACTGGTACTGCGGGTCCACTTCCATCACGACGAAATACTGGTTCAATCCCGTGTACATGGTGGAGACTTCGCGTTGGCCAAATGCATCGTAGAGCACGTTGTCAATTGAGGCGATACTAACTCCAAGCCTTGAAGCGCTGTCGCGATCGATTACCAGCATGGCTGAGAGTCCCTGATTCTGCTGGTCGCTGGAGACGTCGCGCAACTCTGGCATGGCTCGCATCCTGGCCATCAGCTGCGGCGCATAGGCGTTCAGTTCTGTAATGTTTTCTTCAGAGAGTGTGTATTGGTATTGCGCCGCGGCGCCGCGTCCGCCGATCTGAATGTCCTGCTGGGACTGGAGAAAAAGCGTAGCGCCGGGCACGCTAGTGAGCTTGCGCCGCAGACGATTGACCACATCATCGGCAGAAACGTGGTCCGGGTGCAAATGGAGCGTCTTTTGAAGTCGACCGGCCAAATCGTCGGAGTAGGGCCGATAATCCCGCTCGCGGAGCGGTTTCAGAGCGACAAACATGTTTCCGATATTGGTGCTGCCGCCGCCCGGACCGCCGCCGCCCACAAAGGCCGTAACCGAAAGTATCGCCGGATCGTCGAGCACCATCTGCGCCAGATCGCGTTGTTTGTCGCGCATGGCCGGGAAGGCGATGTCCTGCGCCGCCATGGTTCTGCCGCCCATTCGCCCCGTGTCTTGCTGCGGAAAGAGACCCTTGG
Source organism: uncultured Acidobacteriaceae bacterium (assembly GCA_903911925.1). GTDB lineage: Bacteria > Acidobacteriota > Terriglobia > Terriglobales > Acidobacteriaceae > Telmatobacter. The sequence goes on along the minus strand of CAIWFH010000011.1, from coordinate 63,090 downwards.
GAACAATCATGTAAAGGTAGATATTCAATGCCGCGGTGCCGATAGCCACGCAGAGTATCAGCACCTGGTGGCGCAATACCCAGCGCAAAGCCCTGGCGTATTCGCTGTGAGCCGATTGGAAGATTCGTTCACTGGCGCGATAGAGGCGGCCATGGCGGCTCTCATCCCGCGACTTGAGAAACTTCGCGCACAGCATGGGGGTGGTGGTGAGCGACACCAGCAGCGAAACCGCAATGGCCACCGAGAGCGTAACGGCGAACTCGCGGAAGAGCTTGCCGACGATGCCGCCCATCAACAGGATCGGGATAAAGACGGCTATCAGCGACGTGCTCATTGAGAGCACGGTGAAGCCGATTTCCTTCGAGCCCTTCATTGCTGCATCGAAGGGAGTATCTCCCATCTCGAGATAGCGGGTAATGTTTTCGATGACCACAATGGCGTCATCCACCACGAATCCCGTGGCAATGGTGAGCGCCATCAGCGAGAGATTGTCGATGGTGTAGCCCACCAGGTACATCACGCCAAATGTGCCCAACAAAGAAAGGGGCACAGCGATAGAGGGAATGATGGTGGCCCAAACTTCGCGGAGGAAAAGGAAAACGACCAGTACAACCAGCAGAACGCTGATCATGAGCGAGATTTCAACGTCGTGCACCGAGGCGCGAATCGTGGTGGTGCGATCCACGGCCACGTTGATCTTGATAGTGGGCGGGATGGCGGCCTGCAGGCGGGGCATCTCAGCCATCACGGCATCCACGGTATCAATGACGTTGGCGCCGGGAATCTTGAAGATGACGATGAGAATGGCGTCTTTCAACTGGCCGGCGGGCTGGCCCGGCATGTTGATGCCCGATACGCCTGCGGTGCGCAAATCGGCCACGCCGTCGCTGATGGTGCCCAGATCGGAGATGCGCACCGGCGCGCCTGTCGTTTTGTTATAACCGGCAATGATGGGCGCGTAGTCGGTGGCCTTGAAGATCTGGTCGTTGTCGCTGACTTGCCAGCGATTGTCAGTGTTTTGAAATGCGCCTTTGGGGCGGTTGGCGTTGGAGCCGGCCAGCGCGGCGCGTACCGCGTCGAGGCCGATGCCGTTGGCGCCCAGTTGCATGGGGTTCAACTCGACGCGGACCGCGGGGCTTGAACTGCCGCCGACAAATGTCTGTCCCACGCCTTTGATCTGGGCGATTTTCTGCGACAGGATGGAATCGGCCATGTCGTAGATTTGGCGCTTGGTCTCCACGTCCGAGGTCAAGGTCAAAATCAGGATGGGTGCTTCAGCCGGATTCGCTTTGCGGTAGCTTGGATTCTGCGGCAGGTAAGAAGGCAACTGGCTGCGGGCCGCGTTGATTGAGGCCTGCACGTCGCGCGCGGCCGCGTCGATGTCGCGGTTGATGTCAAACTGTAACGTCACGGACGATGAGCCCAGAGAACTGGTCGAAGTCATCTGGTTGACGCCGGCGATGCGTCCGAACTGCCGCTCTAGCGGCGTCGCTACCGACGAGGCCATGGTCTCGGGACTTGCGCCGGGCAGTCCCGCACCAACGCCGATCACCGGAAAGTCGACGTTCGGCAGCGAGGCCACAGGCAGGATTGAATAGGCCACCGAACCCGCCAGCAGAAGTGCCAAGCTGAGCAGCGAGGTCGCTACCGGGCGCTGAATAAATGGTGCGGAAAGATGCATGAGTCGCGGTTCCTGCCAAACTTGTTGCCGTCGAAGTTCGAGGTTTCCCCGGTCTCAAAATCGAGACCGGGGAAACCCGGCTATTCCCTCAGTCCCTGGTCCCTAAGTCCTGGTCAATCCGCGCTGGCCGTCTCTTTCAAGTAGCTGCTGGTAATCACCCGCGGCTTCATGCGCTGCGCCAGCTTGTCAAAGTAGAGATAGATCACCGGCACGGTGTAAAGAGTAAGCATCTGCGAGAAAATCAGTCCGCCGACGATGGTGATGCCCAACGGCTCGCGCAACTCGGCGCCCACGCCGCCGCCCAGAGCCAGCGGCAACCCGCCCAGCAGCGCAGCCATCGTCGTCATGAGGATGGGCCTGAAGCGCAGTTGGCAAGCCTGGAAGATGGCATCCTCGGGCGACTTGCCCTCGTTGCGTTCGGCCTGCAGGGCAAAGTCGATCATCATGATGGCGTTCTTCTGCACAATTCCGATCAGCAGAATGATGCCGATCAGCGCAATCACGCTGAACTCCACCCGCGTAATCAGCAGCGCCAAAAGCGCGCCCACGCCCGCAGAGGGCAGGGACGAAATGATGGTGATGGGGTGAATGTAGCTCTCGTAGAGCACGCCCAGCACAATGTAAACGGTGATCAGCGCGGCCAGGATGAGAAGCGGTTCGTTGGCTAGCGAAGTCTGAAACGCCGCCGCGGTGCCCTGGAAGCTGGCATTGATGGCCACCGGCATGTTGATCCGCTGCTCCACGCGCTTGACTGCGGTCACGGCGTCGCCCAGCGCCTTGCCCGGCGCCAGGTTGAAGCTGACAACCGTGGAAGGGAACTGGCCCTGGTGGCCGATGGAAAGCTGGGATTTCGACTGCTCCCAGTGCGCCACCATGGCCAGTGGAACCTGCGTGCCGTTGGCAGACTTCACATAAAGATTGTTCAGCGTGGTGGGGTCGGTCTGAAAGTTTTGTCCCACTTCCATCACCACGTGGTACTGGTTGAGCTGGGTAAAGATGGTAGAAACCTGGCGTTGTCCAAATGCGTCGTAGAGGGTGTTGTCCACGTCGGCCATGGCGATGCCCAACCGTGCGGCCGTATCGCGGTCGATCACCAGCTTTGCGCCCAAGCCCTGGTCCTGCAGGTCGCTGGCTACGTCGGTGACCACGGATTCCTTCCCCAATTCAGTGACCATCAGCCGCGTGTACCTGGCCAGTTCCGCCTGGTCCGGGTCTTCCAAGGAATACTGGAATTCGGTGCGGCTCACGCGATCTTCCACCGTCAGGTCCTGCAACGGCTGCAGAAACAGCTGAATGCCTTCGACGCTTTCCAGCTTGGGCTGCAGGCGGCGGATCACTTCGGTCGCCGAGATCTTGCGCACATCAAGCGGCTTCAGGTTGATCTGGATGCGTCCCGAGTTCAAGGTGGTGTTGGTTCCATCCACCCCGATGAACGACGAAATGTTGTCCACGGCTGGGTCCTGCAGAAGCACGTCAACGAGCTTTTGCTGCCGCGTGGCCATGCTCCCGAAGCTCACCGTCTGCGGCGCTTCGCTGATGCCAAGGATCACGCCCGTATCTTGAACCGGGAAGAATCCCTTGGGCACAATCAGGAACAGAAGCACGGTAGCGACCAGCGTCCCGATGGTCACCAGCAGGGTAATAAATCGAAAACGCAACACAACCCGCAGCGTCCGCCCGTACCAGGCGATCACGGCGTTGAATACCTTTTCTGACCAGTAGTAGAAACGAGTCTGCTTGGCAGTCTTCTTGTCCTGCAAGATGCGCGAACACATCATCGGCGTCAACGTCAGCGAAACAAACGCTGAAACCAGAATCGTCACCGCCAGCGTAACCGCGAACTCGCGGAACAGCTTGCCCACCACGTCGCTCATGAACAGCAGCGGGATCAGCACTGCGATCAGCGAGACGGTCAGCGACATGATGGTGAAGCCGATCTGTTCACTGCCTTTCAGCGCCGCTCTCATCGGGCTGTCGCCTTCTTCGATGAATCGCGAGATGTTTTCGATCATCACGATGGCGTCGTCCACAACAAAGCCTGTCGAAATGGTCAGCGCCATCAGCGTCAGGTTGTTCAAGCTATAGCCCAGCAGGTACATCACGCCGAAAGTGCCGATAATCGAAAGAGGCACTGCCACTGAGGGAATAATGGTGGCAGCCAGGTTGCGCAGGAACAGAAAGATCACCATCACCACCAGGGCGATGGTAAGCATCAATTCAAATTCGACATCCCGTACCGAGGCGCGAATGGTAACCGTGCGATCGGTCAGCACCTTCACTTGCACCGAAGCCGGAAGGCTGGCCTGCAACTGGGGCAGCAGTTTGTGGATGCGGTCTACCACCGCGATAATGTTGGCGCCCGGCTGCCGCTGGATGTTGACGATCACCGCCGGCTGGCGGTTCATCCAGGCGGCCTGCTGGTTGTTTTCCGCTGCGTCCACAATGGTGGCCACATCGGACGCCCGCACAGCGGCGCCGTTGCGATAGGCAATGATCACCGGCTTGTAATCGTCGCCGGAAATAAGCTGATCGTTCGCGCCGATGGTGTAGGACTGCCGGCTGCCGTTCAGCGTGCCCTTGGCCTGGTCCACGTTGGCTGCGGCAACCGCCGTGCGCAGGTCTTCCATGCTCAGGTTGTAAGCCGCAAGCTGCGACGGGTTGGCCTGAATGCGCACCGAAGGCTTTTGCCCGCCGGCAATCGACACCAGGCCAACGCCCGTCACCTGCGAAACCTTCTGCGCCAGGTTGGTGTCGGCCGCATCTTCAATCTTGTCCAGCGGCAGAGAGTCAGAGTAAAGGGCCAGCGTCATGATCGGCGCGTCGGCCGGGTTCACCTTGCTATAGATGGGCGGATTGGGCAAGTCCTGGGGCAAAAAACTGTTGGCCCCATTGATGGCCGCCTGCACCTCCTGCTCGGCCACATCGATGTTTTCGTCAAGGTTGAACTCGAGCGTAATCACCGAGCCGCCGCCTGAACTGACTGAGGTCATTTGCTTCAGTCCCGGCATCTGCCCGAACTGCCGTTCGAGGGGCGCCGTAACCGACGAGGCCATAACTTCCGGCCCGGCGCCGGGATAGAACGTCAGCACCTGGATGATCGGGTAGTCCACTTCGGGCAGAGCGGAGACCGGCAACTGCTGGTAGCCCACAGCGCCCGCCAGCAGAATGGCCGCCATCAGCAGCGAGGTCGCTACCGGGCGCAGAATGAAAGGCCGGGAAGGACTCAGGCTCACTGCTTTTCCCTCTTGTCGTTGCTCTTGCCGTTCGTTTTACCGGTTGGCGCCTCCGGCGCGGGAGCAGCAGCAAACGGATTGGCTGCCGGTGCCTGGCCTGCCTGTCCGGTCCGCTGCCTGGCCGCGTTGGCAGTCACAATCTGTCCCGGCCGCAGGCGATCCGCGCCGTCCACCACGACCTTCTGCCCGGCCTGCAGTCCGCTGTCCACAATCGTCATCTGCCCCTCGGCCAGCGCTACCTTCACCGGTTGAATGCGAGAGGTTGCCGCGCCCTTGGCGTCGGTATCCACAACCCACACAAACGAGCCCTGCAGCCCGGTCTGAATCGCCGCCGACGGAACCACCAGCGCGTTGGGCCTGTCCTCAAGCACCAGGTGGATGTTCACAAACTGGTTGGGAAAAAGTACGTTGTCCTTGTTGTCGAAGACCGCTTTCAGCTTGGCGGTTCCAGTGGTGGTGTCGATGGTGTTGTCGGCAGTCAGCAGTAGGCCCGAAGCCAGTTTTTGCACGTCGCCCCGGTCGTACGCGTCCACCGGCAGGCGGCGCTCCGCGGCCAGCTTGTGCAGCACCTGCGGAAGCTGATTCTCAGGCAGCGTGAAATACACGGACATGGGCTGGAACTGGTTGATGATCACCAGGTTGGTGGTGTTGGCGGTAATTATGTTCCCCGGATCCACCAGCCTCAAACCAATGCGGCCGTTGATCGGCGACTGGATGGTGCACCAGTTCAGTTGCAGCTGGGCTGTCTCAATCGCCGCCTTGTCTGACTCGATGGCGCCCTCGTACTGGCCCTGCGTGGCCCGGTCGGTCTCCATCGTTTCCTTTGAAACCACACCGGCGTCGTAGAGCGCCTTGTAGCGGTTGTATTCCGCCTGGGCGTTCTTCAGCAGCGCCTCGTCATGGGCCAGTGTGCCTTTGGCTTGGTCAAGAGCGGCCTTGTAGGGCCGGGGGTCGATCACCATGATCGTCTCGCCCTGCTTCACCTGCTGGCCTTCTGTGAACTTCACCGGCAACAATTCGCCGTTCACCCGCGCCTTAACGGTCACGCTCATGTAAGGCGTTACCGTACCCAGCGCGGTCAGGAAGATCGGCATCGGCTTTTGTTCCACTGCCGTCACCTGCACAGGCACCGGACGGCCCATCAATGCTGCTGCCTGGGCGGCACTGTTGGCCGCCGTCTGCAACTGATTTTGGTGAATCCGCCACACAATAAAACCCAAAGCGCAAATCAGCACCAGGTACACCAGGATGCGAATCCACTTCCCCTTGCGGGCCGGTGGCGGCTCAATTGCGGTGTCTACGCTCAGATGGGATTCCGGAGTGCCTTCAAATGCCATAAATGTCGTTTCCAGTCGTTTTCAATTGTGTGAATACCCACTCAAGGGCAACCATGCAGCAAGGACCCTGAAAAAGGGTCAAACTACCCCGCCTACGTTTCTAAGGACGATTCGGTTTACTTAAAGGTTTCGACCGCCGCGCGGCCACGGTCCGGCTCCCGAAGATATCGAACAAGAGCCTCGTTGTCCCCATTTGAGGTCGCGTCCATTGTAAGCGAGCAGAGCCCTCCCTGGGCACGATCAGCCTCACTTGCTCCAAAGACAGTTTGACGCTGAATCTCGCCGAGCGACTATCTCATCCCACCAACCGCGCTGAACCTTCGCGTTGTTGATTGTGTTTGAGTGAACTCGCACCGGCATGCGGAAAGCCTATATCAAGGTTGATTAAGCTACGCTGAATCGACTAAATTGCAATGTGGTTCGAAGGGGCCTTTCTCTTTGCCATGTTCAGCCGTTCTCTGAATCTCCTGCCCACTCCAGAGCGTCTTAAGGGTGGCTTAAGGTTATCCCCCATTCTCTTGTAATGACGCGCCGTTTGCACCCCTGTTCGACTACCATTGTAGTTTCAAGCAGAAATGGGTCTCGGCGGTTACGCCGCCGGTCCCCGGAACCCGGTGAGCCTGTCTCGCAAGAGACGGTTCAGGAGCGAGTACCAGCCTTATGTGGATTGTCCGGCTTGCCCTGCGGCGGCCTTATACCTTTGTCGTATTCGCGCTGCTGATCCTGATATCCGGCGCCTTCAGCATCCTATCGATGCCGACCGATATCTTTCCCAATATCGACATTCCAGTCGTTGCCGTGCTCTGGGGCTATACCGGCCTCTCCGCGCAGGAGATTTCGACCCGCTTCGTTTTCTCCAGCGAGCGCATCATGACCTCCACGGTCAACGACATCGAGCACATCGAGTCGCAATCCTACAACGGCACCGGCATCATCAAAATCTTCTTCCAGCCGAACGTCAACGTGGCCAACGCCGTGGCCCAGATCACCGCCGTCAACCAGGTGGTGTTGCGCACCCTGCCGCAAGGCACCACGCCGCCCTTCATCATCCAGTACAACGCCTCCAGCGTGCCTGTGCTGCAACTGGGCCTCTCCGGCAAAGGCCTGAACGAACAGCAATTGAACGATCTGGGCCAGAACACCATCCGTGTTCAGCTGGCCACTGTCGAGGGCGCGTATTCGCCGTTCCCCTATGGCGGCAAGCAACGCACGGTTCAGGTGGATCTCGATCTTTCAGCCTTGCAGGCCAGGGGCCTCTCGCCTATCGACGTGGTCAACGCATTCACGGCTCAAAATATCGTCGCGCCCTCCGGCACCATGAAGATCGACCGCTACGAGTACGCCGTCGAAACCAATTCCGCGCCTACCGTCATCGATGAGCTGAACAACCTGCCCATCAAAACCTCCAACGGCGCCATCATCTATGTTCGCGACGTGGCCCACGTGCGCGACGGCAACACGCCGCAGACCAACATCGTCCGCGTCGACGGCGCCCGCGGCGTCGTCATGAACATCATGAAAATCGGCGCGGCCTCCACGCTCGACATCATCAGGGGCGTCCAGAAAAAGCTCATCGACATCAAGGGCCAGCTGCCACCCCAGTTGCAGATCAATCCGCTCTCCGATCAGTCGATTTTTGTGCGCGGGGCCATTAACGGCGTGGTGCGCGAAGCCATTATCGCTGCCTGCCTCACCGCCATCATGATCCTGGTCTTCCTGGGCAGTTTTCGTTCCACGGTCATCATCGCGGTTTCCATTCCGCTCTCCATTCTCACCTCGCTCAGCGTGCTGGCCATGCTGCACGAAACCATCAACATCATGACCTTGGGCGGCATGGCTCTGGCTGTCGGCATCCTGGTCGACGACGCCACCGTGGCTATCGAAAACATCAACCGCAACCTCGAAGCCGGCAAGGAACTCGAGCAATCCATCCTCGACGGCTCGGCGCAGATTGCCATCCCCGCTTTCGTTTCCACCATCTCCATCTGCATCGTCTTCGTCCCCATGTTCTTCTTGAGCGGTGTGGCCAAATACCTCTTCGTCCCCATGGCCGAGGCGGTGGTCTTTGCCATGCTCGCCAGCTACTTCCTCTCTCGTACGCTGGTGCCCACCATGGCCAAGTACCTGCTCAAGGAGCACGACGACAACGAACTGGCACGCAAGCGCACCAGCCGCAATCCCTTTGTCGCCTTCCAGCGCGGCTTCGAATCGTTCTTTGACGCGTTCAAGCGCGGCTACCTCAGCCTGCTCACCTTGTGCGTTGACCACGCAGTAGTCTTCATCATCCTCTTCATGGTCTTCGCGGTCGGTTCCATCGCGATTCTGGTGCCCTGGCTGGGCCAGGACTTTTTTCCCGCGGTCGACTCCGGCCAGTTCAAGATTCACGTGCGCGCCCGCACTGGCACGCGCATTGAAGAGACAGCCGCGCTTTGCGACCACATCGACGCCACCATCCGCCAGAATGTCCCGGCCGATGAAGTGGTCACCATCGTCGATAACATCGGCCTGCCCTACTCCAGCCTGAACCTCACCTATTCCACTTCGGCGCCCATTGGCCCGGGAGACGCCGACATCCAGGTGCAGTTGACCAGGGACCACCACCCCACCGCCGATTACGTCGAAAAGCTGCGCGCGGTGCTGGTCCGCCAGTATCCCGGCGTCATCTTTTACGTGCTTCCGGTCGACATCGTCACCCAGATTCTCAACTTCGGACTCTCGGCGCCAATCGACATTCAAATCGTCGGGCCCAATCTCTACGGCAACCGGGCCCTTGCAGAGCGCATCACCGACGAGATTCGCTACATCCCCGGCGCCGCCGACGTCCGCATCCAGCAGGCATTTGACTATCCCAAGCTCACCGTGGACGTTGACCGCACCCGCGCCCAGGCTATCGGCCTCACCCAGAGAGATGTGGCCCAGAGCCTGCTCGTGGCACTCAGCGGAAGCTTTCAGACCAGCCCCAACTTCTATCTGGACCCCAGAAGCGGCGTCACCTACAACGTGGCCATCCAGACTCCGCAATACAAGGTTGACTCGCTTGCCGCGCTCAACAGCCTGCCCGTCACCGGCACTTCCTCATCGCAGGCTTTCAATGGCGCTGCCGCTACCGGCGCGCCCGGCGCCGCCCGGCCCGCGCAGGTGCTTGGCAACCTGGCAACCATCACGCCCGGAGCTGAACTTGCCGTCGTTAGCCATTACGACGTGCAGCCGGTCATCGATATCTACGCCAATGTGGATGGCACCGATCTTGGTTCCGTCACGCGCAAGGTCGAGGAAGTGATCGCTCGCCACCAGAAGAACAACGAACTGCCGCGCGGCTCGCACTTTGACCTTCGCGGCCAGAGCGAGACTATGGACAAGTCCTACAAGGGCCTGCTTGCTGGCCTCGCCTTCTCCATCCTCCTCGTCTACCTGCTCATCGTGGTCAACTTCCAGTCCTGGCTCGATCCATTCCTCATCATCGCCGGGTTGCCCGCGGCCCTGGCCGGTATTGTCTGGTTCCTGTTCCTCACCGGCACACGGCTCAGCGTTCCCGCCCTTACCGGCGCCATCATGTGCATGGGCGTGGCCACCGCCAACTCCATCCTTGTGGTCAGCTTCGCGCGCGAGCAGTTGGAGGCATTGGTCGGCGACGCGCGAAAAGCCGCGCTCAATGCCGGCTTTGTCCGCCTGCGCCCGGTGCTGATGACCGCCCTGGCCATGATCATCGGCATGGTGCCCATGGCACTTGGCCTCGGCGACGGAGGCGAACAGAACGCTCCCCTCGGCCGCGCCGTAATCGGCGGCCTGCTGCTGGCCACCGTGGCTACGCTGTTCTTTGTCCCTGCCTTCTTCTCCCTGGTTCACGGCCGCCTTGAGAGCCGCCGCAAGAGAGCCCACGGAGCCGCGACGGCCGCAACGTTCGACGAGTTTGACCAGATTCCGGAGTAATCCTTTATGTCTAACGAACCCAATCCGAACCAGCCCGCCGCGCACGACCACGAGTCCGCCCCCGAACAGGCTGCCATCTCCTCAAGCCTGGCCATCGTGGGGATGGTAGTGGTGGTCGCGGCCACGGTCGCACTGGCAGCTTTCGGCATCCTGCGGCGCACCCATGCCGATACCGTGCTGGCCCAGCGCACCAACGACCTCGCGCCTCCCACGGTACTGGTCGCCAATCCGCCGCCTGGAGCGCCGGTTAGCAGTTTTGTCCTTCCCGGCAACGTGACCGCCTTCACCGATTCCCCCATCTACGCGCGCACCTCCGGCTACCTCACCCGCTGGTATTTCGACATCGGCGCGCGGGTCAAGAAAGGCGCGCTGCTGGCCCAGATCGCCACCCCTGAAGTGGATCAGCAACTGGCCCAGGCCGAGGCCGAACTGAATACCGCCAAGGCCATCGCCAACAACGCCCGCATCCAGGCAGACCGCTACACCGGCCTCGTCAAGAGCGACGCCGTTTCCCGCCAGGACACCGACACATTTGTGAATCAGGCCGCATCCACGTTGGCCCAGGTCAAATCCGCTGAAGCCAACGTGCAGCGCCTGCGCGAACTGCAATCCTTTGAGAAGGTCTACGCGCCCTTTGACGGCGTTGTCACCGCCCGCACCATCGATACCGGCCAGCTGATTGACCAGGGCGCGGGCAAGGAACTCTTCCATCTCCAGGCCATCCAGACCCTTCGCGTCTATGCCAGCCTGCCGCAGTTCTACTCCCAAAACATCAAGCGCGGATCGAAGATCGACCTCACCTTTGCCGAGCATCCCGGCAAGACATTCCAGGGCACGCTGGTGCGCACTTCCGAAGCCATTGACCCCTCCAGCCGCACCCTGCTTGTCGAAATTGACGTGAACAACAGTGCCGGCGAACTGATGCCCGGTTCGCTCGCCCAAGTGCACTTCAAAACGCCGCCAGCCGGACAAACCTTCATCGTGCCCGTCGCCGCACTCATCTTCCGCAGGGAGGGTTTGCGTGTCGCCACCGTCGTCAACGGAAACGTAGCCCATCTGGTTCCGGTAGTCGTCGGCCAGGACGACGGAGCCAGCGTCCAGATCGTCACCGGCCTCAGCGCCGGCGACAAGGTCATCCAGGACCCTCCCGACTCCATCATCGAAGGCGAAAAGGTGCATGTAGTCAACGCCGACGCGGGAGGCAAGTAACCATGCCGGTTCCGCGCCACTTCCTCTCCAACGAACCCTCACTACAGAGCTGTCATCCTGAGCGGAGCAGGTCGCGCCTTTTGCGACCTGCGCAGTCGAAGGACCGGCATTTGGCAACGCCGGATATCCCACAAAAGCTGGGTGCCCCATCCTTGTCGCGGCATCATCGCGACAAAGGTGGGATACCGCAACTCTCAACCGTCCTCGCCCTTTCAACCCTCATTGCCCTCACCGCCTGCAAGCCCGTGGGCCCCGACTACAACCGCGCCACCTACGATGCCCCCGCCGTCTACAAAGAGGCCGGCGCAACCACCGTCCTCCAGCCCCCGTCCAACCCCGCCGGCGGAACCTGGCAGCCCGCCTCTCCCTCAGACGGAATGTTGCGCGGCAAATGGTGGGAAATCTACCAGGACCCGCAACTCAACAAGCTCGAAGACCGCATCGCCACCGATAACCAAAGTCTGCGCCAGGCCACTGAGACCTACCTCGCCGCGCACGACCAGGTCGCCGCCGCACGTTCAGCACTCTTCCCGCGCTTCTCTGCGGGACTCTCAGGTGAGCGCAACAACGTCTCGGCGAACGGACCTTCCTACAATCCAGGCAAATCCACCACCTACAGCGACTTCTCGCTTGTCGGCCAAGCCAGTTGGGAACCGGACTTCTGGGGCCGTATCCGCCGCACCGTCGAGGCGGCTCATGAGAGCGCCCAGGCCAGCGCCGCCGACCTGGCCACGGTTGATCTGAGCCTCCACGCAGAAATGGCCTCCGACTACTTCGAACTCCGCGGGCTCGATGCGCAAACCAAGCTGCTCATCGATACAGTCACCGATTTGGAGCACCAACTCGACCTGGCCCAGCGCCGCCTTGCCGGCGGAGTGGCCACCGAGGCCGACGTAGCCCAGGCCCGCACCCAGCTTGAAACTGTTCGCGCAGAGTTGGTTGACGTCGGCGCGGCCCGCGCCCAGTTCGAGCACGCCATCGGCGCCATCGCCAACCTCAGCCTCGCCAACTTCAGCATTCCGCCCTCGCCGCTCGACCTCGTTCTACCCAACGTCCCCGTTGGCCTGCCGTCGCAACTCCTCGAGCGCCGTCCCGATATCGCCTCTGCCGAGCGCCGTGCCGCCGCCGCCAATGCGCAAATCGGCATCGCCGTCAGCGCCTTCTATCCCAACATCAGCCTTGGCGGCTCCGGCGGCTTTGAGAGCCTGCACGCCGGAACGTGGATTCAAGGCCCAAGCGCCCTCTGGTCACTCGGCGCGCAAGCCGCCCAACTTTTCTTCGACGCCGGCCAGCGCCGCGCCCTCACCAGCCAGGCCCGCCACACCTACGAGGCCCAGGTTGCCGGCTACAAAAACACCGTCATCCAGTCCTTCAAAGACGTTGAAGACCAGCTCTCGTCCCTGAGAATTCTCGAGCAGGAAACAGGCCTCGAACAGAAAGCCGTAGCCTCCGCCCAGCACTCCTTTGACATCTCCAACCAGCGCTACAAAGGCGGCGTCACCAGCTATCTTGAAGTCCTCACGGCGGAGCAGGCCCTGCTCCAGAACCAGCGCACCGCCATCGATCTCAAGACAAGGCAATTCGTCTCAAGCGTAGGACTAGTCCGCTCCCTGGGCGGCAGTTGGGACACAACCCAGCTGCCGAAATAACAAAAGCAGGGAATAGGGAACAGAAAGCATTGATCAACCCAGGAAGCTGGGTGCCCCATGTCTCGATTCCGAGACGTGGGATACCACAAATCTCCATCGGCCAAAATCACGTACCATCCCCATTTCGCAGGAATTAAACACCACACGATTCCAAGCAGCAACCTCAAGGCCTCTGCGGCCTCGGCGCCTTGATGATCGGGTCAACCGCATCCTGCCGCGGCCGGCTATAAACCGCCGCCGGCAGGTCCCTGAGCGGCAGCCCCGGCCCTTCCCATAGCAGCCGCGGCACATCCTGGCTATCCGAGTGCAGGCCCTCCAGATGGAAAGCATGCTGCCCGGCGCGCAGCCCCAGTGACCCGCGATCGTAGCGAATCGCATTTCCTGGTGAGCCGCACACCTGCGGGAACGGCGGACCGGTCCTGGCCACCATCAAGCCGTCAATCAGCAGCCGCGCTCCGTCCGCAGACATCAGGTGGAACGTGTACCCGCCGTCGGCCGGAATGTCGATCAACCCATCCCACGTGGTCGCGTAATGCGTAAAGCCGTGCGGGTCGGCGTAGATGCTGTGCGACTCGCCGCTCAGCACCTCGTGCTCAACCGCAAAGTCCGGCAACTCCGTCCATGTGCCGGGATACACGCCCCAGGAGAGGCCTTGCACCGTGGGCCCGGCAACGGTCTGCGCGTCGTGCCAGTCGCCCACCGCCACCACCCCCTGCGCCGCCCAGTCCTGGTGGCCTTCTCCATCTTCCACGTGCAGCAAGACCCTGAAGCGGCCGGAGTGATCCAGTTGCGTCCCTTCCGCGTCAGGGAAGCGATGCCGCACCCGCCGCCCATGCGCTGTGGTTCCGTCGCCAAAAAGCCACGTGTAATGCGCCCCGGGCGAGGCCTGCGCCGTGAACGTTACATTCTGCATGGACCTGAACACTGGGGGATCGAAGCTGAATGCCGCAACCGGGCCATGGCTCGGCGCAAAGTAAGCCGTTTCCGCGCCATCGGTCACCGACAGCGGCGCATTGGCATTGGCAGTCACCCGGGCTTGCCCAAACTTCACGTTGTCGAAGATCACGCCCTTCACTTGCCCGCTGATCGTGGACTCGGCCAGCGGCGGCTGGTCCAGCGCCCATATGTTGTGAAACATAAATCCATGCAGCAACGGCTGCTGCTGCTCAATCTGCACCAGCGAGTACCAGTTGTCCAGAAACAGGTTCTCGAACAAGAAGCCGGAGTGGTCGCCCTTGGCTCCGTTCGCGCCCCAGAAGCCCAGCAGCCCAAACGTCTGCCCGCACGCCCCAATGCCCCCATGCAGAATGTCCGAGTCGCGCAGAGTGAATTTGTTCGAATTGAAAACCTTTCGCGGCCATCCCGCGCGCACAACATTCGAAATGCTGGTCGATAGCACGCTGTTCTCGATCAGGATGTTGTTCACGTCGTGGCCTGGCCGCACCATATCGGCTTCCGTATAGCCGTCCCAGTTGCCCTCCATGGCAAACACATCGTCTGACGAGCGCAAAAAGGCGTTGCGCACCACTGCGTCGCCGCCGCCCAGCCAGTCCATCCCGTCCTGGTTGGCGTTGCCTGGGTTGCCACCGATTACCCGAAGGTCGTCGTATGTAAATCCAGTTGAATCCTTCATCTGGATCGACCAGGTTCTGGCACGGACAATGCACGTCAACCCGTCAATCTCAACCTTGTGCGCTTCAATTGCGCCGATGCAGTGCCAGTCCGGCTTCTGCATCCAGCCCTCGTCGGCGTTGGGGTTCTGTGTGCCCTCGTACACAATCGTCCCGCGGCCCAGCACCTTCACGTCGTGCACTTGCAGCAGATTCAGGCTGCCAAACACAAAAGCTCCAGGCGCCAGGTAGAGCGTGTCGCCGCTCTTCGGATTCAGGCTCCCCCGATGCACGCCTGCGGGCACCACGTGCACATTCGGCCCGTTCGGCGCGGGGGGCGGCGGCGTGCCGGCAAACAGAAACAGCATCGCTGCGTGGTTCAAAAAATCGCCCGGCCGCGCGATGGAGAGCTTCGCCGGCCCCGCCAGCTTGAAGCGGATCGTCTGCCCCTGCCGGGCGGGACGCAGCCCCAGCCTCCAGGGCTGGATGTCTACGCCGCGATCCCAGAAGCCCGGCTCCGCCGCGGTGATCTCCACCGTCACCGGCCCAGTTGCGTCAAAGCTTACCCACTCATAGCTGGCCGCTGCGTGGGCAACGTCCACCGGCCGCCCATTCACTTTTACCGTAAAAGCGGTGGAGCGCATCTCCGCGGGAACCGGAGCCGCCGCAACCCGTGTCGCGGCCTGTGCAGTGCCAGGCAGCGTCAGAAATAAAACCGCGAGCAACGTACGAATATCCCGCAAGTGCGGCAACCCCAGAGCTAAAGTGGAAACAAAACCACTGTAGCACCGGGCCTCACTGCCGTTTCATCGTCAGCCGCGGTCCGGCGGTCAACGCCCAGCCGTCGGCCTTTCCTGTGAGTGACTTGCCTGGGTAATGGTGTAGGCCCCCACGGCCACTGCTGAATCCGAATACCCTTCAGCCGTCGCAATAGCCTCAATGGTTGTATTGGAACTCACCGCAATCGCCCCTGTGTATTTGGCAGACGCGGTCGTTGGCGTCGTTCCATTCAACGTGTAATAAATCGTCGCCCCCGGTGTTGATGTGGCGAGCGTCACGTGCTGCGTTCCGGTGTACTTGCCGGCCGTGGGCGAGAAACTTGGCGCCGTTGCCGCAGTCTGGATCGAGTATTTGGCCGTTGCGACCGAAGAGTTGGTATAGTTGGCCGCAATCGCGATGGCAGAAATCGTCATCGACGACTTCACTGGAATGGTGCTGACATACAAAGTCGATTTCGCCGTTGGCGTGGTTCCGTCGAGCATGTAGTAGATATTGGCTCCGGCCGTGGGACTGGTCAGCGTCACATTTTGCGCCTCGGTATAGCTGCCTGCAACCGGCGAGAATCCCGGCGCTACCGCCGTTGTTGCCGAGCCGGTAAAGGCATAGGCCGCCGAGGTTGCAGGCGCATACAGGCTGTCTCCCGCGTACGATGCAGTCAACTCGAGCGTGCCCGCCGTCGACAGCGTAACCCCCTTCAGCACCGCTCCCTGAATGCGGCCCGTTTGCAGCACGTAAAGCGCGCTCGACCCGTATAGCACCGAGACAATCTCCGGCGTGCCGTCGGCGTTCAGGTCGGCAACAACGCTTGCCGCCGGCTCCGATCCGCTGGTCGTCGAGTAGCCGGGCAAAGGCAGAAATGTCCCGTCCCCGTTGCCTTCAAATAGACTCAGGCTGTTGCCGGCAAGGTTCGTCACTACGAGATCCGCGATGCCGTCCATGTTCAGATCCGCCGTAGTCACGGCAATCGGCCCGGCTCCCGCAGCATAGAGTTCAATGGGCAAGAACGTCGCGTCGCCATTGCCCAGCAGAACGCCCACCGCATTGGACGCATAGCAGGCCACCACCAGGTCCAGGTTGCCGTCTCCATCGAGATCGGCTGCGGCCACTGACTCCGGCGTTCCACAGCCCGACGCCAAAGGATCAAAGGCTTGGAAAGCGCCATCGCCGTTGCCGAGCAGGATGTCGACCGTATTGGCGGTGGTGGTGACGGCAAGGTCGGGAATGCCGTCGTTGTTGAAATCCCCCGCCGCGATCCAGGTTGGTCCTTTGCTGGTGCCAAGCGATTTGAACGGTTGAAAGCTTCCGTCGCCGTTCCCCAGCAGCACACTCGCGCCCAGCGAGCTGTTTGCCGTGGCAATGTCCAGCCGCCCATCGTGGTTCAAATCCGCAATGGTGAGCGCCAGCGGAAAGTTAAGAGCAGATGCAGCGGTGGCCACGGTGCTGGCCGCGCCAAACATCCCATCTCCCTTACCCATCAGGATCGCTACGGCCGCCTTGTTGCCCAGCGCCACGGCCAGGTCCTGCTTCCCATCGCCGTTCAAGTCGCCCACGGCAACCGCCAGCGGCTTGCTCCCCGAACCGGTCGAGTAGTTCACCGCCGCGCCGAATGTCCCGTCGCCCTTGCCGAGAAACACGGCCACCACCCCGGTAGCGGAGTCGGGCGCAACCAGGTCCGGAATCCCATCTCCGTTAAAGTCGCCAATCGCAAGGTCGTTCGGCGCGCTCTTTGAGCCGGTGGTGATCAGCCCGAAAGGCTGGTACCCGCCCAGCGCAGTGGCAGCCAGAGCCACGCTGCCCAGGGTCTGGCTGCTGCCGGTATCGGTAAACACCAGGCTGCCCGTGGGCCACGCAGGCCCTTGACTCGCCAGCGACGCCCCCACGGCATACGTCCCCTTGCTGCCGGTCACGTTCGTCAGTAAAGCCTTGCTGGCGTAGGTCGAGTTGCCTTCCACAATCAGGCTCTGCGGGGCTGAAACCGATGGCGCATAAGGCGCGGTACCCTGAAAACTTGCCTTAATCGAATAGCCGCCGGCGGGAAGCATCAAAGTTCGCGCCGCCGACCCTTGCGAGTTCAACACGGCCGTCGCCAAAACTCCCGGCCCGGCGCCTACCGCGGCAGCCGCATCGCAGAAAAGCAGAATCCCCGGCGTCACCGCTGTCGAACCGGAGGTCACGTGCGCCGTGAGCGTCACCTCGGTTCCCGCGTTCACAGTGGTTGCTGAAAGCGCCAGTGTGGTGGTTGTTGGGCCATTACCGCTGGTGGCGTTCAAACGCCAAATGGCAGGCCCCGATTCCACCGGGCCGGCAATCGGCCGCAAAAAGACCGCAGGCGCCTGCGCCGCCGCGCGAACGCAAACCCCAAAATAAACCGCGGCAATGAATGCGAGGGAAGAAAATGCGGGCAAAGACGTTCTGAAATTATTTCTGTGCATGGGGCAGAACGATCCTCTGCCCGCAGTCTAGATTTCTATTGCTCACGACCGTGAGCCGATTCGGAGGGGTTCTCGCTTAAGCACGGTCGGCCTGGGAATAAGAAAAAGCACATCCTGAAATGGTCTCGCGCAGATCCCGGAATTCAGATCCCTTCGCCCATCGAAACATAATGCTGCAGCAACTCCAGTTCCTCGCGATAGGCTTCCCGTTCGGCCTCCTCCGCGGCAAACGGCGTCGCCGGACTCGCCTCGCCGCCCAACCGCAGTTCCAGTTCCTCCACCCGAGCCGATAGCGCAATCAGCGCGTCGCTGAGCGGATCTTTCACGTCGTGCGGATCGGTTATCAGCACCCGCTGCCCGTTGCGGTAAACGATGTGCGCCGGAACTCCCACCACGGTAGAATTCGGCGGCACGTCGGAGAGCACCACCGATCCCGCGCCCACGCGCGAGTTTTCGCCGATGGTGATATTGCCCAGCACATTCGCGTTGTTGCCGATGAAGACCCCATCGCAAACCGTGGGGTGGCGCTTGCCGTGGCCTTTGCCCGTCCCGCCCAGCGTCACGCCCTGGTACATGGTCACGTCGCTGCCCACAATTGCGGTTTCACCAATCACCACGCCAGTCGCGTGATCGATAAACAGCCGCCGCCCCAGCAACGCCCCGGGATGAATATCCACCCCGGTAAAAAAGCGGCCGATCTGCGACAGAAATCGCGCCGCCAACCGCAGCTTATGGCGCCAAAGCACATTCGAAACGCGATGAAACCATACCGCCCAAAGTCCCGGGTAGCAGAGCAGCACCTCAAGCCATGAGCGCGCAGCCGGGTCCCGCTCCACCACGGAGTCAACATCTTCGCGAATGCGTTCGAACAAAGCCATAAATCGCCAATCTGCAAGGGTGGGAAACCACAAACCTCAGAGAGCCTTTTCTAACCTGGATGGGAAACTGGGTGCCCCAGGTCTCGATTTTGAGACCTGGGGCACCACAAACCTCCACGCGCGGCTTCAGCTAACCGCTTACACCAGCACCGCCTGCGTCTCCGTAGCCAGCGCCTGCTGGCGCAGCGACTCAAACAGCACGCTCGACAGGTAGCGCTCGCCAAAGTCAGGCAGCACCACCACAATCAGCTTGCCGGCATTCTCCGGCCGTGCCGCCACCTTCAGCGCCGCGGCCACGGCGGCTCCCGAACTGATGCCCACGAACAATCCTTCCTCAATTGGCAGCCTGCGCGCCATGGCAACCGACTCATCGTTGGTCACCTGCACAACTTCGTCAATCTGGCTGGTATCCAGAATGCTCGGCACAAACCCCGCGCCCAGCCCTTGAATCTTGTGCGGTCCCGGCTTGCCGCCAGAAAGCACCGGGCTGTCGGTCGGCTCTACCGCGATGGCCTTGAACGACGGCTTCAACGGCTTGATGTACCTGGCCACGCCGGTGATGGTGCCGCCGGTGCCTACGCCGCTGATCAAAATGTCCACTGCGCCATCGGTGTCATTCCAAATCTCCGGCCCGGTCGTAGCCAGGTGGATCGCCGGGTTGGCCGGGTTGTCGAACTGCTGCAGGATGAAGCCGTTCGGCGTTTCCGCCAGCAGTTCGTTGGCTTTGGCAATGGCGCCCTTCATGCCGTTGGGCCCAGGGGTCAGCACAATCTCCGCGCCAAAGGCCAACAGCAGCACCCGCCGCTCAAGGCTCATGGTCTCCGGCATGGTAAGGATCAGCTTGTAGCCCTTCACCGCGGCCACAAATGCTAGCCCGATGCCGGTGTTGCCGCTGGTCGGCTCAATCAGCACCGTCTTGCCGGGCGTAATCTTGCCGGCCTTTTCCGCGGAGTCGATCATGGCAAAGCCGATGCGGTCCTTCACGCTACCCACGGGGTTTTGGCTTTCCAGCTTGGCCACTACGGTTGCGGGTAGCCCTGCAGAAACACGGTTCAATCGCACCAGGGGGGTGCGGCCAATCAACTCAGTCACATTCGCTGCAATGTGCGCCATTTGGATATTCTCCTCTTTCCGGGATGCTCTCCCAGGGGGTTTCAATGCACGGTTTTATTGTTGGTGGGGAAACGACCGCGCTGTCAGGCGGGGAAGAGAGCGCGCGAACTCAAGCGCACGTCTGCATCGCGGCTGGCACCAGGACGGTGTTAGCGACATCGAGGCATGGATACAGCGTAGACCCAAAGTGCAAGTTGTTGCAAGCGAAACCGCATACAGCTTGCGCTGGCGCAAAAAAGATCTGATCTATCGTTTCTCGCCGCAGAACCAAATATTCGCTGGCTCATCGGCTGACTCGCCGGCTCGCTGGCCTGCTGACCCGCTACTCGCCCAGTTCCGCAAACGCCTCGCGCATCCGCTTCCACGTGGTTGCCAGGTCCTCCGGCAACACCCGCGTCTCGGCCACGGTAGTAATAAAGCTGGTATCGCCCACCCACCGCGGCAGTGCGTGCAGATGCAAATGCCCGGCTACTCCGGCGCCCGCTGCCTGGCCCAGGTTCATCCCGAAGTTGAGCCCGTGCGGGTGGTAAAGCTGCTCCAGCGCGCGCTCCGTGAGTTGCGCCAGATCCATCAACTCATGCGCGGTTTCGGTTGGCAGCGCAGCCAGCCGGTCAAGGTGCGCGTAGGGCATCGCCATCATGTGGCCTGAGGTGTAAGGGAAGGCGTTCAGGCACACAAAGCAACTCCGCCCGCGCAAAATCAGCCCGCCGGCGGCTTCGGCCTCGTCGCGGCTCATTCCGTTGTCAATTGCATAATCGATTGCGCCAATCAGGTTACAGAAAACGCAGCCCAGGTCGCCGGGCCACGCATCCAAACCCGCCGGAACGCCGGCGCGCGGCTTTCCGTCAGCCGTGGTGACGTAGTTGTAGCGCCAGGGAGTCCAGAGTAGATCCATGCAGGGAGTACCGTTCGGTTCAGTATAGAAGGCCGCCGCCGGTGAACACCTTTTGAATTATTTTTTTCGTAGCTCGAAGCCCAAATCACTCGATTCATGCGCATTTGGCCGTAAGTCCATTCAATCCAGCCACCCCGTGTGAATCTCCGATGACTGCGCGGCACACCGCGCTATCGCAGCCAATCTGTTGCATTGACGGGGCAAACCAGCGGTTGCTACACTCATGAGCGTAGCTTCCTGCGCGGATTCCAGCAGTGAGTTGCGGCCGCCCTCCAGCATGCCGTTGCCTGCCGGGTGTTTCCCAAGGAGACCTGATTCTCTTCAAGCCAGCCTTATGGGCTGAGAGAACTGTCCCTCGTGAAAACCCCCGCGGACAATTGTTGGCAGAAGGGATTTGGTCTTATGGCGTTTCTCGCCGCGGCAATCGCGGCCCGATAGCTACCCCCCCAGCGGCAGGCACTAAACGTCGCGGGAGCAAGGAATCCCGGAGCTCGCAGCGATGGCAAACGTCCTCAATCCCGAAACCGAGAGTACAACCCTGAACACCGAAATGGAAGTCCCAACCCTCGAACCTGCGACGGAGCTTGAACAGCCGTCGCCCGAATCCACGTCCAACACCGAGACCGCCGAAGTAGCCGTGACCAACGCGCTGGACGCCGATGCCCCAACCGAGCCTGTAGCTGAGGCCGTAGCCGAGATTGTTCCTCCAGTGGAAGCAACAGTCGAAGCCGCGCCCGCTGAAGCGGTTGCAACGGAAGTTCCCGCGCAACCCGCCGCTGCTATTGAGCCCGCCCCCGCTTCTGAACCTGCCCCCGTTGCCGAAACACCGGCCGCACCAAAGGCCGCCGCTGCTCACCACGAGCACGGACTCGAATCCATGGACGACTTCTCCGCCGCACTTGAGGCTTTTGAACGGGAGCAGGCCGCTGAGGCCGCCGCCGTTGAAGCCTATGGCGACAAGGTCGTCTCCGGAACGGTGATCAAGCAGACTGAGAAGCACCTGGTGATTGATGTGGGCCTGAAGTCCGAGGGCCTCGTGCCGCTCGAACAGGTCCTCGATCACACCGGCGCGGTTAAATTCCAGCCCGGCGAAGTGATTGAAGTGGTCATCGAGCGCGAGGAGCCGGAAGGCGGCTACCTGGTCAGCTACGAGCGGGCACAGCGCCTGCGCGTGTGGGACGTGATCGAGAAGGCTGCCAACGACAAGACTCCCGTCATGGGCACTGTCATCAGCCGCGTCAAGGGCGGCCTCACGGTCGATATCGGCCTCAAGGCATTCCTGCCCGGTTCGCAGTTGGAGATTCGCCCCGTCCGCAACCTGGACGGCTATCTCGGCCAGCAGATTGAAGTCCGCGTCATCAAGCTCAACAAAAAGCGCGGCAATGTCGTCGTCAGCCGCAAGGAAATCCTCGAGGAAGAGCAGAACGCCAAGCGTTCCACCACTCTCGAGCAGTTGGGCGAGGACGCCATCCTTACTGGAACGGTGAAGAACCTCACCGACTACGGTGCGTTTGTTGACCTCGGCGGCATCGACGGCCTGCTGCACATTACCGACATGAGCTGGGGACGCCTCACGCATCCCCGCGACCTGGTCAACGTCGGCGATGAGATTCAGGTTAAGGTTCTCAAGTTCGACAAGGATAAGCAGCGCGTCTCGTTGGGCTTCAAGCAGTTGACGCCCGATCCGTGGCTCGACGCAACCGAGCGCTATCCTGTCGGCGCGCACGTCAAGGGCCGCGTTCTTTCGGTCACTGACTACGGCGCGTTCGTAGAGCTCGAGCAGGGCATTGAAGGCCTGGTTCACCTCTCTGAGATGACCTGGTCCAAGCGCCTCAAGCACCCCTCCAAGCTGGTCAAGCCGGGTGACGAAGTTGAGACAGTTGTTCTGAGCGTCAATCCCTCCGATCGCCGCATTTCTCTTGGCATGAAGCAGTTGCTCGACAATCCCTGGGAGAACCTCACCGAGCGTTATCCCGCTGGAACCGTTGTCGAGGGCCGCGTGCGCAACCTTACCGACTTTGGCGCCTTCATTGAAATCGAAGACGGAATAGACGGTCTGGTGCACGTGTCGAACCTGTCCTGGACCAAGCGCGTCAAGCATCCTTCTGAAGTTGTGAAGAAGGGCGAAAAGGTAAAGGCAGTTGTTCTCGGCGTCGAGCCGCAGAACCGCCGCCTCTCCCTGGGCATCAAGCAGCTTCAGCCCGACGTGTGGGAGAGCTTCTTTGCCACGCATCGCGTGGGCGACATCGTCCACGGCAAGGTGCTTCGCACCGCGCAGTTCGGCGCATTTGTCGAGATCGCGGAGGGCGTGGAAGGTCTTTGCCACATCTCCGAGGCCGGCGACGACGCGGGCGGCGAGTCCAAGCTTGAAACAGGTCTTGAGCACGACTTCAAGATCATCAAGATCAACGTCGAAGAGAAAAAGGTGGGCCTCAGCCTGCGCGCCATCGGCCACGAAGCCAGCCGCGCCCAGGTAGAGAGCTACAAGAAGGACAGCCACAAGGCGCCCGTCTCGAGTTCCACAACGACACTCGGCGACCTCATCAACTGGAAGAAAGAAAACTAAGCAGCTTTCTTCAATCAAAGCCAGCAACGGCCACCCCTCGGGGTGGCCGTTCTGCGTTATGCCGCAATTCGAGCCTTCTCCTCCTGTTCATCGAGCCCGCATCTCTCACAAGTCGCTGAAATCCGCAGCCCGCAACTGCAACGCAGCGCCGCAACCCCCTTGTAGCGCTGGCCTCTCGGCCGGCAGTAGCGCGGACGTCCCCGTCCGCGCTCGACCAAGCTCGATTTCTCAATAACCCTCTCGCAATCCCAATTGTTTACGCAAGTTCCCCGCCCGGGTCTTCAACGACAGGTCCCCGTCGCCGCCATCGAGCGCTTCACTAAACCTTGAATTTCTGGTTGTCGTGAGGGCCACGCCTCGAAGCCTCCGCAAAGACTCTCGCACCGATTCGTGCCTGCAGATTACCGAGGTACTGCAACAGAGCCAAAACCCATGCCGGGGGTGATGCAGATCACGATCACTTAGAAAACTAGTCGGCATACTACCTTCACATTACAGAAAAACGTGGCTGCAACATAGAACGTCAAGTGCCGCCCATCTCTCGGGTTCAGGATTCCTGCGCCCACTTTCAACGCCTTGGATTTGTCGAATCTGGAAGTGTCTTCGTGCCCATAGGACACAAGCGATTCCTGCGTCTTTAATCATCAATTTTTCGATTTCTTTCGAGGTGCATATGAAAGTCACGCGTCGTGAATTCTTCAACTACTGTGTCGGGTCCGCCGCCGCCCTGGGGCTAGCCAGCACGCTCGGTCCCCTGGAAAAGGCATTGGCCGCCTCCAGCGGACCTCCCGTCATCTGGATCAAGGGCGCTTCGTGCACCGGTTGCACGGTTTCGCTTGCCAACCGCATCTCTTCCACCGCTCCGGTGGACCTGGCCGATTTGCTGATTCACACCATCGATCTCGTCTACCACCCCACGCTCATGGGCGCCGCCGGCGATCTTGCCGTGCAGGCACTCCAGACCGCATCCGCAGGCAAGTTCATTCTTGCTGTCGAGGGCGGCATTCCCACCATCTACAACGGCAAAACCTGCACCATCTATACCCAGAACGGCGTCGATGTGACGGCGCTTGCAGCCGTCAAGGCGCTCGCTCCCACGGCCGCCGCGGTCATCTCCATTGGAACCTGCGCGTCCTTCGGCGGAATGGGCGCCGCCGCCCCCAACCCCACCCAGATCCAGAGTCTCAGTGTTGCAACAGGCGTGCCCACCATCAACATCCCAGGTTGCCCGCCGCACCCTGACTGGATCGTCTGGACCATCGCCCAACTTCTCTCCGGCGTAACTCCGGCGCTCGACAGTTCCCGCCGTCCAACTACGCTCTACGGCCAAACCGTTCATAGCCAGTGCTCGCGCAGAAACAGCGATTGGGCCACATCTCTGTCCTCCACTGGCCTGTGCAATGGAAACCTCGGCTGCAAGGGCCGCCAGACGCACGCCGACTGCCCCACACGACTGTGGAACAACGAAGTCAACTGGTGCGTCGGAACCGTCTCAGGCGAAGGAAACGGCGCCGACTCCCTCTGCCAGGGTTGCACTGAAGCCGGCTTCCCAGACAAGTACGCGCCCTTGTTCAGCACCAATGGAGCAACCATGCCCGGGCACAAAAAGATTGGCATCAACCCCACCTGCATGACTTGCCACACCAGCGGAAGGCCTGACTAATCGTTCGAATCCCCCCGGCCCGGGCGAGGCGGTTCGCTCTCCTGAGCCCGCCCCAACTGTTCATTTTGAGAAGTATGGAGATTGAAAATGGCCACAATTACAATTGTTGATCCCGTGACCCGCATTGAAGGACACATGAAGGTGCAGGTCACCATTGATACCGTCGGCGGCAAGCAGCAAGTAACCGCCGCGCAGTGCACCGGAACCCAGTTCCGCGGCTTTGAAAAAATCCTCGTAGGGCGCGATACCAAAGATGCTCCCTACATCACCCAGCGCATCTGCGGCGTCTGCCCGGTTTCGCACGCCACCGCGGCGTCGCTGGCTATCGAGGCTGCCGCGGGCATCACCGTCCCCACCAACGCGCGCATCCTGCGCAACCTGGTTCTCGGCGCAAATTTTATCCAGTCGCACATCCTGCATTTCTACCTGCTGGCGGCACTCGACTACATCACCCCTCCCGCCTCGGCGCCGTGGACGCCGACGTGGAATATCGATCTGATGCGCAGCCCGACCATGCAGCAGATCGTCACCAACTTCACCACCGCTGTCACTATGCGGCGCGAGGCGCATGAAATGGCCGCCATCCTCGCCGGCAGAATGCCGGGCCTCTCCGCCATCCAGGCCGGCGGCTTCACCACCAAGCCCACCGCCAGCATGATCAGCTCCTTCACCGGGTACCTGAACACGCTCATCAACTTCATCAACAACAACTACGTCCCCGACGTGCAGGTGCTCTCCAACGCCTATTCCGATTACCACTCCATCGGCAAGGGCTCGGGCAACCTGATCGCCTACGGCGTCTTCGACCTTGACAGCACCGCCAACCCCAGCCGCCTGCTCAAGCGCGGCGTGGTCTACAGCACCAACAACACCACGGTAAAAACCCTCTCCACCGCCAACATCACTGAGATGGTCACCAACTCCTGGTACGACAACTCCACCAACAACCTCAATCCGGCCAAGGGAACTACGGTCACCGTCGATCCGGCGACCAAGCCCACCGCGTACTCATGGCTCAAGGCGCCCCGCTACAGCAGCAAGGCCTGCGAAGCCGGCCCGCTGGCCCGCATGTGGATCAACGGCGACTATCGTACCGGCGTCTCTGTCATGGACCGCCACATGGCCCGTGCGCTTGAGACGCAGAAGATCGCCGATGCCATGCTCGGTTGGCTCGATCAGCTCACCGTGGGCGGTTCGGAGTACACGCCCGTCACCGCGCCCTTCGGCAAATCGGGCGTGGGATTGACCGAGGCTCCGCGCGGCGCGCTCGGCCACTGGCTCACCACCGCTGCCAACACCACGCTGGCGCCCAACGGCAAGGCCTCCATCGGCAACTACCAGGTGATTACGCCCACCTGCTGGAATGCATCGCCCAAAGACACCAGCGGCGTCAGCGGCCCGCTTGAGCAGGCGCTCGTTGGCACCCCGGTTTCAAACGCCGCCCTGCCCGTCGAGGTGCTGCGCGTCGTCCACTCTTTCGATCCCTGCATGTCCTGCGCGGTGCACGTTATGCGGCCCGATGGAAAACCTGTAACCATCCTCAACGCCCAGGCCGAGTTCTAAGACTGCTCGCAAATGGACGGGCGTGAGTTCCACAAAGACTGGGTGCCCCATCCTTTCGTCGGCTCTCTGACGAAAGGGTGGGGCACCCCGAACCTCAACCTACCCGTTGGTCAGAAGTGAACGGGGTTCCTACAGGACACGAGCCATGAATACCCTGATACTCGGAATGGGCAATCTGCTGCTCTGCGATGAGGGCGTTGGCGTACACGTCGCCCGCGCCCTCGCAGAGCGCGAACTCCCCGCTAATGTCTCGGTCGTTGAGGCAGGCACGGCCTTCCTCGACGTGCTCCCCGACATTGAAAAAGCTGATCGCATTCTGCTCATCGACGCAATGGAGGGCGGCGGCGCGCCCGGCAGCATCTACCGTGTGCCCTTCGACCAATGCAAACACCCTGAGATGTTGGCCTCGCTCCACGGCTTCGATCTCTCCCGCGTTCTCTACATGGCCGGCAGCGGCCGCAACCCCGAGGTCACGGTCTTCGGTATCGAGCCTGCGCTCATCGAATGGGGAACCGAACTCTCCCCCGCGGTAAAGCGCGTGCTGCCCGCATTGCGTGAAGCCATCTTCACTGAATTGTCGCGGTGAGGCCCGGCGTCAATTGCCGGTATTCAGCCTCCGACCTCGAGTTGTATGCTGTTGGTTGACCTCAACGACAATGGAGCGGGCCAGGATGCCAGCAGCAGGCGAGCTTTTTACTTTTGCGGAATTACGGAAACGTGCATGTGAAGTGGGCCCCAAGCGTGTAGGCGTGGTCCTGGCCGACGATGAAGTGGCCCTGGCCGCCATGGCCGATGCTTTTCGCACCGGCATGGCTTTCCCGGTACTCATTGGCGAAGAGAAAAATATCCGCGAAAAGGCCGAGTCGCTCGGCTTCTCCGACCTGGCTGCAAAGGCGGAGTTTGTCTCCGTTCACGAAGGCGCCGCGGCCCACGCAGTCACGATGGCGCGCGAGGGCAGCATCGATATCCTCATGAAGGGTCATCTGCGCACCGACCAGTTGTTCCGCCCCGTGCTCGACAAAGAGCACGGCCTCCGCAACGGCCGCCTGCTCTGCGACGTCGCCTTCTTTGAAACCCGGCACACGGCCTCGCCCAGGCTCGTCGGCCTTTCGGACGGTGGCCTCAACGTTGCGCCCACGCTCGAGCAGAAGAAGCAGATCATCCTGAACGCCATCGACGTAATGCACTGCCTGGGCATGCACCGCCCCAGGATTGCCGTCATGAGCGCCATTGAAGTGGTCACGGATGCCATGCCCTCCACCGTTGACGCCCATGCGCTCACCCAGATGGGCCTGGCCGGCGAGTTCGGCGAGGCGGATGTCTTTGGTCCTCTTGCGCTTGACGGCGCTTTGCTGCACGCGGCGGTCAAGGCCAAAGGAATCAGCAGCCATGTGGCAGGAAACGCCGATTGCCTCATCGTACCCAGCGTCGAAGCGGGCAACCTGCTGGGCAAGGCGATCTTCCTTCTCGCAGGCCTTGAATCCGGTCACGTTGTGGCCGGCGCCAAAGTCCCCATTCTCATCCCCTCGCGTGCTGAAGACGCTCAAACCAAGGTCAACACCATCGCCCTCGGAGTCCTCTACGCCGCTGGGTGCGCCACCAACTAAGCAGATTTTGTGGCATGGTTCATCACAGTGCGCGACTTAAGCCTGAATTCCGACCTAGTCGTCGGACCTGCAGCACCGGCCTCCCGGAAGGTCGTCCCGCAGACCTGGTTGTAGCGCCGGCCTCCCGGCCATCTGTAGCGCGGACGTCCCCGTCCGCGCTCGTCCACCAATTCCCAGCCTTGCAATCACCCAGTCGCCGCTACTTGCCAAAACTCCGTTCTCACCCTCAAGAAATAAGGTATCGTCTCTGATGAGATGTGCCTCCATGAGGCGGATTTCTCAAAGGAAGGGAAGGGAATCCAGTGTCGAAGATTGCTAGACGTTATTTTTTGGGGCTTCCGGCAGTTCTGCTGCCGATCGTCATGGCGCCGGCTGCTGTCGGCCAGGCGCAACATTCAGCTTCTCTCCACGCGCCGGCGAGGCTCGCGAAGGCTGCGGATATTACGTTTGAAAAAGGCTTCCACGCAAAACTGCCGCCGCATCTCTCCACGCTGCTGGGAGTGTCTAAGGAAGAGGAGTTTCCGGTTATGCAAAGTGTAGTGCGCACCGGAACGATCGTGCAGGGATTTGATGTTTCGGCCGCCGACAAGAAGAAGATTGTTCTCTTTGTTGCTGACGAAACCTCCAAAGACCAAAGCCTCTATCTCACTACGCCCGAAGGCACTTTACTGAAAGTGGTTTCGGTCAAAGCAGGCGTGGGTCAAGCCGTGCGGATTACAGACCAGGAGCGGCAAGGGTTCAAAAAAGAAAAGCAGTTCTGGGTTGATCGCCTGGTTCCCCCCAGCCCCGCGAAGTAAATTCCGCCTGCCACCCCCTTCCCACAAGAGCCGGGTGCCCCAGGTCCGGGGTCCCCACGGAGAGGTCTTAGTCCGTGGGGTGGAGATCTGGATTTTCAAACCCGGGATACCACGAACCCGAACTCCCCGGTCTTCCTTGTCGCAATGCGCGCCCTCAGGCGACAGCCCGCGCCCTTCGCGCCGCCAGCGCAATCACGATGCCGAGCGCTGTCACTACGCTCACCAGGGCAAACAGAAACACGCTTGCATAGCCGTAAATTCCAATCACCGCTCCGGCTACCGGTCCAACCAGAAAAAACGACACGTCGGCAAAAGCAGTAAACACGCCGAGCGCGGTGCCGCGGTTCTGTTCGGGTACGCGCTTCACCGCTTCAACGCCCAGCGCGGGAAACACCAGCGAGAAGCCGAACCCCGCCAGCGCCGCGGCCGCCAACGCCATCCACGGCGAGTGCGCGCGCCACAGCAAAATCAGCCCCAGCGACTCCACCAGCATGCAGGCCATCGCAACAGGGAACCCGCCAAACCGGTTGATGGTCTGGATAAACAGCAACCGCGCCGCGATGAATGCAAGGCCGAATGCTGTCAGGCACAACGCCGCGCCCGTCCAGTGGCGGCTCAGGTAGAAGAGCGTCACAAACGTCGCCAGCGTGCTGTAACCCACGCCGCTCAGCGCCAGGCTCATTCCATGCGGAGCCACACGGAACATCACATCGAGGAAGGGAAGATGCTCGCCGGGCTTTACCGCCACCGGGCGCTTGCCGCATGCCATCGCCAGGCTGAGGGCGCCAATCAGCACCGTGACCAGGCCAATCGACCGCAGGCCCCACTGCTGGCTGAGCACCACACCCAACGGAGCGCCCACCGCCGTAGCGCCATATGTGCTGATACCGTTGAACGACATCACTTTGGCGGTATACTCCGGCCCCGCGCTGGAAATGGCCCACAGTGTCGAACCCGTCGAACCGAGGCTCTCGCCGACGCCCAGCGTCAGCCGGCTGGCAACCAGAACAGCAATGCAGGCCCAGGGCCGCGCGTACAGCGCCGCGCCTGCCATCAGCAGCGCACCGCTCGCCGTGCAAGCCGTCAGGCCCCACAGCACGGCCACTTTGGCCCCGGCATGGTCTGAGATGCGCCCCGCCCAAGGCCGGCTGGCCAGTGTGGCAATGTACTGGATGCTGATCACCAGCCCAGCCAGCGCCGCGCTGTAGCCCATCTCCAGATGAACGTAGGCCGGCAGCACCGCCAGCGGCAGCCCGATCGACAGGTAACAGATAAATGTGAAGTAGACGAAGCTGACAATGTGCCAGGTGCCGCCGTTCGAAGACGAAGCTGGAACGCTGGCCGTGGCTGAAGCTTGCATCTTTAAGGTTGGCATCCTGCGAGGAGTTGCTGTCAACCTTAAGTATAACGAGGCACTTCTTTCAGAATTCGCCCGCCTCATTCACCCTCAACCACCGTCCCCTGGTGAAACACGATCTTCCATCCCTCTGCCGTGCGCCGCCAGATGGTCGCACGCCGTGTCTTTCGTGCGCCGTTCTGCAGCAGCGTATAAGTCAGCAGGTAAACATCCGGCGCAAGCTCGCGGCAATTGAGGCCGCTTGTCTCCCACACGTCTTCGCGAGGCGCGGCAAACCGCTTCTCCAGTTCATCCAGCACAAAAGCGCGGCTGTAACGCCTGCCCGATGCGCCCACTTCCCAGAAGTTGTCGCACGTCATGCGTTCAAAGTCGGCGCACGTCGTGCCCCGCTCCGGGCGATGGAAGATCGGCTCAAGGGCGGCCAGTTCTTCCAATATGCCGGTGAGTGCAGGGTCGGTCGTCAGGTCAGGTTCCTGTGAGGAATTCATGCCGCGATGATAAACCCGCCAATTCCTGCAAATGGCAACAGGCTCTAGACTGGAATCATGCCGCCCACTTTCCATGTGGAGCATTTCGGATGCCGCGCCGCCCGCGCCGATGGCGAAGCGATCGGCGACCGTCTGCGTGCCGAAGGGCATTCGATGCAGCTGCCCACTGAAGCGGATGTAGTCGTCGTAAATACCTGCAGCGTAACGGCCGAGGCCGACCGTGCCGCGCGCGCCTTCATCCGCCGCGCCCACCGTCTCAATCCGCTGGCCCGCATCGTGGTCACCGGTTGCTACGCGCAGCGCGCGCCCGACGAACTAGCCGCAATGGCAGGCGTGGCTGCCGTGGTCGGCAATAGCCACAAGGCACTGGCGCCGGGAATCGCATTGAACTTGATGCGGCCTCAGGTGCTGCAGCCAGTCAGCGAACTCATACAGATCAACGCGGTGCAAGCCGCGTCTGCCCCACAGCAGGTGGTTTGGGCTGACGACCTTTTCGCCCATTCCTTTCTTGAAGAGACCCAACTGGTTCCCGGCTTGCAGACCCGCCCCAACCTCAAGATTCAGGAGGGCTGCGGAAACCGCTGCTCGTTCTGCGTCATACCCCAAACCAGGGGCCCGTCCAAAAGCCTGCCCGGCGCAGCCGTCCTGCGCCAGGTCGAGGGCTTCGTCGCCGCCGGAGGCAATGAACTGGTGCTCTCCGGAATCAACCTCGGCCGCTGGGGCTGCGACCTCACCCCTTTGAGCGACGCAGGTGCACGAACCCCGTCTCCAGCCACGCTCGCCGCACTCATTCGCCAAATCTTCCGCCAGACAGCCTTACCCCGTCTCCGCTTAAGCTCCATCGAGCCCATGGACTGGGACTCAGAACTCATCGCCCTGCTGGCCGAGTTCGGCGGTACGCGCCTTGCGCGGCACGCGCACCTGCCGCTCCAGTCCGGCTCTGACGCCGTGTTGCGCCGCATGCACCGCCGCTACCGCCCCTGGCACTATGCGGAGAAGGTCCACGCCCTGCTTCGCGCCGCAGGACCTGACCTGACCGTGGGCGCGGACGTAATGGTCGGCTTTCCCGGCGAAACGGACGCCGAGTTCGAAGAGACATCCGCTCTCATTCGCTCTCTTCCTTTCGGCTATTTGCACTTGTTTCCGTTTTCGCCCCGGCCGGGCACCCGAGCCTGGGCTTTCCACGCAGAACGCCCGGTGGCTTCCGCGGCTGTCGATGAGCGCATGGCCGCTCTTCGCGTCCTGGCCGCGGAAAAGAGCAAAACCAACCGCATGCGCTTTGTTGGCCGCTCGATTGACGCGATAACCCTTCACACCCAGGCCGACCTCGCCGCTCTCGGACGAAGTTCCGCCCTGACAGAGAATTTTCTGCCCGTCGAGATTGAAGGCAAGCTCCCCCCAAACCGGCTTGTAAAGGTGCTGGTTACAGGGTTGAGCCGCGAAGGGAGGCTTGCCGCCCAGACGGACTTGGCCGAGCGGCCGGATCGCCGTCCGTCCGCCTTTTCGGCCTGAAATGGTTCCCCATCTGGCCCGTATTCCCGCATCCGGGTTAAATCCTTCTCCTTCTGCCGTAAACCCTTTGTTCCGCAAACCGAGCCCAATGCTATACTCAGGGTGCGTTCGCGTACCCGCGGCTGCTCTGGAAGAACCCCGGAGAGCGGGGGCCAACGACTTTTGGAGGAGCACCATCGCACTCGACAAACGTTCTGCAAAGTCCTTTATCCGCATCAACGAGAAGATTCGTGCGCGCGAAATCCGCGTAATCGACGAAAACGGCGAGCAACTCGGCATCCTGGCCCCCTTTGAGGCCCTCAAGATAGCCCGTGAGCGCAGCCTCGATCTGGTCGAGGTCTCCCCCAACGCGGTTCCCCCGGTCTGCCGCATCCAGGACTACGGCCGCTTCCTCTACGAGAAAGAAAAGAGCGAACGCGCCGCCAAAAAGAAGCAGAAGATCATTGTGGTCAAAGAGGTCAAGTTCTCCGTTACCGTGGACGAACACGACTATCAGACCAAGAAGAATCAGGCCGTCAAGTTCCTTGCCGGCGGCGACAAGGTGAAGGCCAGCCTCCGCTTCCGCGGCCGCCAAATGGCCCACCGCGACCTGGGCTACAACATCATCAACCGGCTTATCCAGGACATCGGCGATAACGGAATTGTCGAGTTTATGCCGCGCATGGAAGGCACCATCCTGCACGCCATTCTCGCGCCCTCGAAGAAGCAGGAAGCCCCCAAGCCGAAGGCCGCCGCGCCTGAAGCCGCAGCACCGGCTCAGCAGGCTCAATAAGCAGCAAATCGCGACACCCGTGATCCCAGGGCCGCCATCCCACACCAGGATGGCGGCCTTGCCATTTCCAGCAAGCGTATCCTGAGACGTCGGGGAAACGCCCTCACCCGGCTGAACCAAATCCGAGCCGATCCGGAAATTGTGCGGAAGGACGCCAACCCATGAAGACCAAGCTGACCAGAAGGCAAATGAACCTGCTGCTTTCGCAAACCATCGCCGCAGCGCCTGCCCTTGCGTGGGCCACCAAATTTGTCGCTGCAATGCCGGCGCCTGCAGAGCCAGCCGGCAAATCCGGCGCCCCGGTCTACGTAGTTCTCTGGTTTGACACCGAGGACTACATGCTGCCCGCCAGCGACGATGCCGCAAAGCGCCTCGCAGACTTCCTTATCGTCCAGGGAGTACGCGCCACGTTCAAAGTGGTCGGCGAAAAAGCCCGTGATCTTGAGGCGCGCAAGCGCACCGACGTGATTGCTGCTCTCAATCGGCACGAAATCGGCTACCACTCCAACACCCACAGCCAGCAGCCCACTCCGGCGGAATATGAGTCGGTTCTCGATTGGGAGCAGGGCGCCGCGGAGTTCGATCGCCGTGAGCGCGGCGGCTTTAGCGATGTGGCTCGCATTTTCGGCCACGCTCCCACATGCTATGGCCAGCCCGGAGTGAGTTGGGCTCCGCAGGCTTACCAGACGCTCAAAAAGTGGGGCGTGCCTGTCTATCTCGACGACGGCCAACACGTGGGCCTCGACGGCAAACCATTCTGGTACGGCGGCCTGCTCAACATTTTCAACATCGCCGCCGGCCGCGGCCTTGAGCCCAATGAGGACTGGACAAACATCGCCGCCGCGAGAGACTACTTCACCAGCCTGCACCAGCAAATCAGCGCGCAACCGGCCGGCGGCCTGGTCAGTTTCATGTTCCATCCCACGCAGTTCATATCGCAGCGATTCTGGGATGCAGTCAACTTCCTAAACGGCGCCAACCCGCCCCGCTCCCAATGGAAGCTCCAGCCGCAGCTGAGCCCGGCCGAAAGCAAGCAGGCCTTCCAGTATTTCGACGACCTCATTCGCCATATCAAGTCGCTGCCCAATGTCCGCTTCATTACCGCGTCTGAGGCCCACGCCCTCTACCGCGACCGAGCCCGGTCGCGCACCTTTACGCCCGAAGAGTTGATGACCATCGCCGCAAAAGTAACGCCGCAGATCGGCTTCCAGCTTCATGACAGTTTCAACTTGTCCGCGAGCGAAGTACTTGCCTTGCTCAACCAGTTCGTTGCCAATTCAGTCGCCGGGAAAGCAAGCGAGCCAGTCGTCCTCCGCGACACGCCGTACGGACCATCCTCGCCTGCTTACGGCGTCGCATCCGACCAGATCGCCGAGGTCAGCTGGGAGCAGTTCGCGCGAACCGTACGCGATGTTGCCCACCTTCTTGGCCGCAGTCAGCAAATCCCGAATGCAGTCTGGATGGGGAGTGTTGCCGTCTCGCCGGAATCCTACCTGGCAGCGCTTGCCTCGGTTGCAAAGACCCTCCTCAGCAAGCAGCCTCCGCCGGAGTCGGTAAAGATTGTCCCCGCCGAACTGGCCGCCGGTAAATTCGTTGCCAGAGACTCCGCCGCCATCTGGAACTGGCCCATCTTTCCGCAGGGATTCCATTCTCCTCACCTCATGGAGTTGGCCCGGCTGCAAGCATGGACACTCAAGCCCGCACTACTGCCGGCTGCAAAGTAGTGTCCTGTTTCAGAAATTACTCGAAAAAACAACCGCGGATCCTTCGACTCACCACCCCCAAGCTGAAAAGCGCTTGGGGCCCCTTTCGCTCAGGATGACAGCAACTGTATTGCTGCGAACCTCTGAGGCAGGACAGTAGAGCTTATTTCAAGAATGACAGCCGCGTCCGAATTGTTATACCGCAGGGGTTGAAACCCCTTGTTTTTCGGGCTGCTTTCGGCACGACTGAAGTCGTGCCCTGACACAAAGCAAAATAGGAACAGAGCGACGGTGAGTTTTTCCGCGGCCGGTGAAGTCGTGCCCCGACACAAAGCGGATTTTTGAAACAAGCTCCGGTCCCTTTCTGCGGATCGCAGCCTGATCGCGATCATCC
The DNA here is from genome assembly GCA_903911925.1 of uncultured Acidobacteriaceae bacterium. GTDB lineage: Bacteria > Acidobacteriota > Terriglobia > Terriglobales > Acidobacteriaceae > Telmatobacter. The sequence goes on along the minus strand of CAIWFH010000011.1, from coordinate 27,921 downwards.
CCTGTGTTAGAGTCCCTCACGATATGCGAATCTCATTTTGCGCGTTGCCAATCGTTCTGCTCTTCTCCGGCGTCTCCGCCTCGCTCACTGCGCAACAGCCCGCCGCGCCGCACCTTGAAGCTCGCGGCGCCGCTACCCAACTCATCGTGGACGGCAAGCCTTTCCTCATCCTCGGCGGCGAGTTGCACAACTCTTCCTCGTCGAGCCTGGAATACATGAAGCCCCTCTGGCCCAAACTCGCCGCCATGGGCCTGAACACCGTGGTCACGCCCCTCAGTTGGGAACTCGTCGAACCCAAAGAAGGCGTCTACGATTTCGCGCTCGTTGACGGCCTCCTGGCCCAGGCCCGCGCTTCGCATCAGCGCATCGTCTTCCTCTGGCTGGCCTCGTGGAAGAACGGGATGTCCAGCTACGCCCCAGTCTGGGTCAAGCAGGATACGCGCCGCTTCCCGCGCGTGGTCGAGCGCAACAACGAAGTCGAAATCCTCAGCCCCACGGCCGCCGCAACGCAGGAGGCCGACGCCCGCGCCTTCGGTGCCCTCATGCAGCACATCAAGCAAGTCGACGGCGAACAGCACACCGTGCTCATGATGCAGATCGAAAACGAAGTCGGCGTCCTCGGCGACACCCGGGACCACTCCGGGGCCGCGAACAAGGCCTTTGCCTCTGCCGTGCCGCCGGAGCTAACTGCCTATCTCAAGGCCCACCAGTCCGCGCTCTATCCTGAACTGCGCGCCCTCTGGGACGCCAACGGCAACAAGACCGCGGGCACCTGGGCTGAGGTGTTTGGCGACACCGCCCGCGCCGACGAAATCTTCATGGCCTGGAACTATGCCCGCTTCATGCAAGCCGTCACCGCGCGAGGCAGGGCCGCCTACAACATTCCCATGTACGCCAACACCTGGCTCATGGGTGAAGACGCCATTCCCGGCGACTATCCCAGCGGCTGCCCTGAGCCGCGCGTCATCGACATATGGAAGGCCGCCGGCCAGGCCATCGATTTCTACGCGCCCGATCTCTACGCCGAGAACTTCGAACTCTGGTCGCAGCGCTTCCACCGTGACGGCAATCCGCTCTTCATGCCCGAGACGCGCGGCGGAGCCGCCGGCGCGGGTAACGTCTATTATGCGCTGGGCCAGGAAGCCGGCTTCGGCTTTTCTCCCTTCGGCATTGAAGACGAGGCCGATGGCAAAAGCGATCTCACTGCCAGCTACAACCTCATTGCCTCCATTGCTCCGCTGCTCGCCGAGCGTCAAAGCGCAGGAGCGGTCCACGGATTCGTGCTCGGCAAGTTCCGGTCTTCTGTCGATTTCGTGATGAACGGATACACCGTTCACGTCACTCTGGACGAGATTTTCGGCGATCACGCGTCAACAGGTTTCGGACTCATCATGGCCACCGGCCCTGACGAGTTCACCGGCGTTGGTAAGGGCTTCCGCGTCACATTCGAGCCCCGCTCACCCGCAGCAAAGCAGGTTGCCATTGCCGCGGTAGACGAGGGAACTTTCGTCGACGGCAAATGGATACCCGGCCGCCGCCTCAACGGCGACGAAAACGATCAGGGCAAGAACTGGCGTTTCGATTCAAAGCAGGTAACCGCAGAAAAAGTGACGCTCTACCGCTTTGAATAGCGTCAAACAACGCATATGATTCGGAAACTCTCTGGAGCATTGGCAACTGTCGCGCTGATGTTGTGCGCGTCACTTCTTTACGCGCACCACGGCCTGGCGGAGTTTGACACTACCCATACCGTGAAGATGTACGGCAAGGCGACGCGCGTCGAGTGGATCAACCCTCATGCCTTTATTTATGCAGACATGGTGGACGACACGGGCAAGGTTCAAAACTGGAAGCTGGAACTGGGCAGCCTGGGCATGCTCACAAAGTATGGCCACTGGACCAAAGACACCGTGAAGCGCGGAGACAAAATCACCGTGCAGGGATTCAAGGCCAAAGATGGCACAGCCTATTTTTCCGTGGGGAGAATCTGGCTCCGCAACGGCCAATCGTTGGAGGGCAAGCCATAGAGCCCTCCCAGATTCCTGCGTTCTGCGGTTGGCTTGAGCAGACATGGATCGCCTCCAGCGTTCGCGAATCGTTGTGGCTTTTTCCGATTATTGAAACCCTGCACCTGCTGGGCATGGCCGCGCTGGTCGGGACCATCACCGCTTTTGACTTGCGCCTTCTGGGCTGGGCCATGCGGCAGCAGCGGGTTTCAGCGATGGCTGCGCGCGTGTTTCCCTGGGCCTGGATTGCATTCGCGGTGCAGGTCGTCACCGGCGCTTTGCTCTTTGCATCGGAAGCGGCTCACGTCTACCCGAATCCGGCGTTCCGCCTGAAGATGCTCCTCCTGTTCCTGGCCGGACTTCACGCTCTGATCTTCCGCTTCACCGTCTCTCGCAATATGGCCGCATGGGATGAAATCCCTGTCCCACCCGTTCGGGCAAAACTTGCCGGAGCCGTTTCAATCTTGTTGTGGGTCGGCATTGTCGCCGCCGGCCGCTTCATCGGCTTTGTCTAGCATCCTCTCCCTGACCGATCGATGAATTACAAATCTGTAATCTTGAGCGCAGTTTCGCGGGCTTTTAGCCAAACCCTCCGCCTTAACCGATGGCCCACAGCAAGGGCTTATTCGACTCGCTGGAGCCAGTCACTACGATTGTGCCGTCAGCCAGTTTCTTCGTCGGAATTCGTGCTCCATTCACCTCAACGTGCAATATCCTTTTTGCCACACGCTCTGGCAGCGCGATCTTCAGCGTCCAGTTTCCCGCCTGCGAAGGCGCGTACCAGCCTTCGAAGTGTCCGGCACTCTTCTTGATTACGCCCAGCAGCGTTGAATCCAGCCGGTACGACTCTACCGGCAGATCCGGGCTCAGGCTGATCCCATCCTCGGTGAATTCCACGCCGAGCAGCTTGGCGATGGAGTACAGCGAGCAGGCATGCGCATGCAGATTCAGCACCGGGAACTCGGTGCCCTTGAAGTTGGGATCGGCGGCGGTTTCTCCCGGCTGCTTGCTGAGCACGGAGTTGTAGCTGTCCGTTCCGCTCCAAACGCCATACCACACGTCCGGATAGGCATGCGCATGCCGCGCAAACGAGTTCTTCTTCCACTCGTCCCACGCCATCGCCGGGTCAACTTCCGCCAGCGCCCAGATGAGTGTCTGGTTCAGCGACGGCCAAACGCCGCCGCGCACGCAGGTGCCGGGCTCAAACATGCCTTTCCTGTCCATGTCCGGTCCCGCGCTCATCTGCGCCGCGCCGATCGGCCCCTGCCGAAGCAGGGTGTTCATGTTCTTGACCAGTTCGCGGCTCTGTGCCGGTGAAGTAACTCCGGCGACAATGGCCCATGGTTGCGGCTCAATCCACAGCGTTGTCTCGCCGATCCAGCCCAGCGTCGGGCCGAGCCAGGCGCGGCGCAGCCACTTGCCGGTCCATTGCGCGCGAGTGGCCTTGCGCGCAGATTCCGCGCTTTCGCTAACCTTGGCCGTCAGCGCCGCGCTTTCGCCCGCGTAACGCAGCAGCCGTGCATACTCGTCAAACACCCACGCCGTCATTGCCGAGTTCAAGACGCTCTCGCCCTGGTCGGCGCACTCCTTGAATGCCGATTGCGACCAAGTGCCCAGCAGGCCGTCGTTCCAATCGTCGTTCAACATGCGCACAATGCCGTGCTGGCCAACGCCCACGTCGTTCACCTGGTGGCGGTAGCAGCGCGCCAGCAGGTTGCGGACCGTGTCCATCTGTCCGGCCTTCGCAGAGAACCGCGCCGGAATCTCCTCGTCTAGAAACTTTGCATCCCGCGTAGCTAGAACGTATTCGCTTGCCGTCCACAGCAGCCACAGCGGCAAATCGCTTGCGTTGTCTGTCACAATCGGGGCAATTACTCCGTGGCCCACAATGCCGTACGGTAGCGACCCGTCGTCGCGGACTTCCTTCAACGTGTAGCGGAGAACGCTCCTCACAATCTCCGGATCGCTGAACAGGAACGGCAGGCAGTGTTGCAGCGGGTCGCGCGCCGCGCCCTGGAAGCCCATCACGTATTGGTAGAAGCCATTCTGATTGAGGATGTGCTCGCCAAAAAAATCGTCGAAAGTCTGGCTGCTGCGCAGGTAGTAGTAATTCCACGCGCTCTCGCGCTTTACCCACGGCTCCGCGCCCACCTCAAACCGCATTCCGCGCTGCTTCCATTCGGTGCTCGACAGCTTCAATGCGGCAGCGGGCGCAGTCCTGTACTTGGCAATCAGCGCATCGAGTTTGAATCCCTCCGTAAGGTACCCACACATGAAATGGAGAGTCCGCTTTTCTTTCGGAGCCAGCTTCAGCGTGTGCTCCATAAGGAAACCGGCATGAGGCCCGTTCTCCTGCAGGCTGCCGTTCAGCGCCTGCTTCAGTCCGCTGGGTTTGGCTACGCCGCCCTTGCCGAAAAACGCTGCAGCGTCGGAGGAGAATCCGCTGGCCGGCCCGTCCAGCGACACCAAAAAGGTGGGCGGTACATCGCCGCTATCCAGATAGGTCCCAGGCCTGTCGTCGTGAACCGGGGCGAGAAACTGGGTTGGCTCGGCCTGCAGATGGGCCTTGACGCCCTGCCACCTGGTTTCCTCCTCGGGCGCGCGCCCAAAAAAACGCTTGTGTTCCAGCATCCCCTGCTTGCCGTTTACGGGAGAAATCTGGTGGCTGAACCGCCGCCCCAACTTGTGGCGCAGGTCATCCATCGTGCCCATCCCCGCGGCCGATTCAATGAAGTCGCGGAACGAGAGCTGGTAGGCCTGGCAACCCCAGTACTCCACCCAGCGCACGGTGGCCGGCCCATCGCGTTGATTGGTGATGGTGACCTGCGAGAGCAGTACCGGGTCGTCTCCGAACGGAGCGGAAATCACCTGGTCAACCGAGTAGCTTTTGCCGGCAACGCGCTTGCGGTAGTAGCCAACCCCGAAAATGCGCTCAAAGTGCGCGCTGCTTCCGTCGTAGTACGTGCTGAGGGTCTCGTGGCCGTCGGTCAGATAGCCGATGCCACCGGCAAACTGGCTGGCCTCGGGGTCGAAATCATTCAGAATCTTGGGGTTCCCTTCGTCCTGGCGAATCCGCACATGGCCGAAATTTGACGCCAGGGCCGTGATCCTGTCGTTCCCCACCTGGTGAACGTGCTCGGTGGGCTTGAGAATCCCGGGCTTTATGTCAGTGGCGGCCTTGGGATCGGTCGCCTGGTTGCAGGTGTACCGAAAGGCGGGCAGGCCAAACTCGTCTTCAGTCCAGCGGCCAAAATGCCCTGAGCCGTAGCTTGCGTCGGGGCGGGGCGCCGGCTTGGGCGCATGCGCTGCCGGATGGCTTGTGCTGGTTTTCCCTTCAAGCCTGGCGGCCACCGCCAGTCCCAAGGTGCCCAGAATAAACTGCCTGCGATTCGCTTCCATCTGACCTCCCGCCTTCTGGCCGGTGGGCCGGCCCCCCTGTCCCAAGCGAGCACCATTGTAGCCCCCGCACGGATTGGCTCGCCTCTAGCCTCCCGACCCAGGGGTCGCGGCAGCCCCAAAACTGCGATATACTGGTTGAAGCCTCAAGGGGGCAGGGAAGTCCCTGTCTCTATGGGAACTGGATGGGCCACGAATCTCCCCTCCAAGACCAGAAAAAAACGAGAAAAACAATGCCCAAGTTGAAGACCCATACGGGCGCGAAAAAGCGCTTCAGCAAGACTGGAACCGGCAAAATCAAGCGGCACCAGACCAAGACGCGCCATATCCTTACATCGAAATCGCCAAAAGTGAAACGCAAGCTGGGCAAGACCCTGATGGTTTCAGACGGCGACTACTTGAAGGTGGCGCGCATGATTCCTTACGCCTGATCGCTGTGCCTTCTCCGCTGACGCGGAGGCGGCGCTTCAGGGCCCCGGCAAACGCGTAAAACGGGCCCCCGTACTTCGTACCACTCTTGTTTTGGGGTTGGTATGTGGAACGAGAGATCAAGGCTTGAACAAGCGAGTGAAGAGGTTACAGCCCGGCAAAATCCGGGCCTCCTGCCTCCAGCCGCATCACTGACGAACGCAAAATGGAGAATACCCAATGCCCCGCGTAAAACGCAGTACCAAGCGGAGTGACCGCCGCAAAAAGATTCTTGAACGCGCAAGTGGTTACTTCCTTACGAAATCCAAGCTCTATCAGGCAGCCCAGGAAGCCGTGGAACGCGGCCTCAAGTTTGCCTATACCGGCCGCAAGCAGAAGAAGCGCCAGTTCCGCTCCCTCTGGATTGTTCGCATCTCTGCCGCCGCCAAGCTCAACGGCACCAGCTACTCGCAGGTCATCAACGGCCTCAAGAAGGCGGGGATTGAGCTCGACCGCAAGATCCTCTCCGACATCGCCATTCACGACGCCGCAGGCTTTACAGCGCTGGTGGAAAAGGGCAAGGCTGCATTGGCCGCGGAGGCGAAGGCGTAAAGCAGCGGAGTTAGCGAAAAAGCCCCGCGATGCGGGGCTTTTTCTGTTAGCGGGGTTAGCGGAGTTAGCCGTTCTTTTCGGGCATGCCAGATTTGGCGGTTCGGGAAAGACCTTCCGGCTCATCTTCCTTTTCTCGAATTAATCTGCAAGTAACTTACCTTTTTGCTGTGGAAAAGTTACACCAAGATAGGGGGGTGGGGGTCAGGCCGCGGTGTGGTACGGACCGTTCCCATCCCTGGAAGACCTCGCGCACTGATCTCTCCTATTTGTCATTGTGCGCCACGAGTGGGTAATTATCGGCAAATCAGGGCTAAAAGATTTGGGCGGTCTCTTGTTGCCGGCTTCGCTCGCCGCACCCGCTCTCAATTCACGCGAGAGGGTTGTGGGCGCCAAATGGGAGCTATGTCCGGTTAGCCGGTGACGCGCCCGGAATCGCACCCTCAGCTTGGAAATGCCTTCCGAAAAGCCGACATTTGAGGACCAATCGGAACTATCCTGCCCGAGTCCCCGGGCCGCTCACATCTTTCTAATCCTCGGTCCCCAACTGCGAGGGACCGGGGGCAACATCATTTGTGGTTTGGAAATATCACGGGATCGGGGCCACCGGCCGGAGTAGAATCTCAGGAAATGACAACTGCGCCACTGCGAATTGAAAGCATCATCCGCGTCGCGTGGATATTGCTAAAACGCTAGAATGGACGCTTCAGGAGAGCCTCCGTGATCGATATTTCAAATCTGTCTACTCAACAATTGTTTGAGCTGCATTCCGAGATTGAAGATAAACTTCGCAAGGACGAAATCATATGCACCGCAAATAAGCCGACAGGAGACTTGGCGGAATTTCTCTTTCTCAAGGCATATCCAAAATGGAAAAAGGCAGCCAACTCGCAAGCTGGGTTCGACGCTATCGGTCCGGCCCCGAACAAATTGAGATACCAGATCAAAGGCCGTCGACTCCTCAAGCCCAACGGGTCCCGGCAATTGTCCGCGATTCGCAACCTCGAAAAGGGGCACTTCGATTTTCTCGCAGGATTGTTCTTCAACAGGGATTGCAGCATACACAGAGCGGCCCTCATCCCACACCGGGTATTGTTGAGTCTGTTTAATGAACGGAAACACATCGGATTCCAAATACACACCAACAGCCACGTCTTCTTACTCGTAGAGAACATCTGGGAACGTCCCGGAGTCAAAGACGTGACGGACAAGCTCAGGTCGGTCTGGCACTAGAAGCAGTATCCATGGACCTTGCGGGCGGGTAGAACCGATCCTGTTGTCCGTTGCAGAATATTCTGAGGGTGCCCCCGGTGCCTCGCTTTTGGGCACCGGGGAAACACAATATCTCAGTAGAGAAACGATTACTCCCCCAAAACGCCGCAGGGTCCGGGAATGGCGCTGTGCACCGTTGGTCGCCTACTGCGCCGAAAATCACCGATTTTCGTCCCCGTGGGTGGACTGAAGGCCCATGCGTAACTCGGAAGTAACGACCCTTTGAAACTCTCAAAGGCAACCGCAGATCCTTCGCTTCGCTCAGGATGACACTGCTGTGGGTAGAGGGTGATGGTGCCGAGCGGGCATTGTGGTCGGTTCGTCGGCAATCCGCCGATTCCTTTGAGTCAATAACACCGAGGCGTGAAGAGCCTCTGCGTCCTGAGGCAAACTTGCAACTTGCCGGATGGACCCAGTGACGGAATATTGTTGTTCGGGGTGGCTGCATGCGGCTGTGTACGGCGCCGGGAAAGGCTCCTATCGGGGTTGGCCAGAGAAAGGCGATGCCGGCAGCGATGACCACGAAGGGTGAAGTCGCATGCCGGCATCTTGAATGGAGCTTGATTTATAGAGTCCAGGCTCGTGCCGGGAGGCTACAGAGTGAACTCAACGATCAGCAGTTGGTATTCCAGCCTTGGCTCATGTTCTTCTTCTATCGGCAGATTGTCTGTGCCGATCAGCTCAGGCCTTTGCTTCCAAAGAGAGCGCGGCCGCAAGGGCCAAACTCAGTCCGGATCGATCTCTTAGAGTGCCCAGGTTGGCGCGTGGCCCAGAATGGCCGCGCCAGAGAAAGCGATGGGGCCGTTCCACTCAGGAACCAGAAAACCGGTTGTTGGGTGAGCCTGCGGTCCGGGCGAGGTGCGGTGGTGGCTGAGTAGAACCTTTTGAATTTCGCGAAGGGCTTCGGCGCGCTCCATGCGCGACTGCCGTTCCCAGAACATGACGAATCCCTGGCCACAGACACAGCATTGAGTTTCTGTGTTTCCGTTCGCACTCTTGCACAAAACCTGCATCGCTCTTACCTCGTTCTTGACTGGCTTCTGCCAACCACAAAACGACAATAGGCGATTTTGAACCAAGCTGAACATTCCCCGTCCGGCGGGGCGCGGATTCTTTCGGGGGAGCCGCCCATCCCCTGTTCGGGGGACGGGCGGTGGGAGCCTACTTGCTGCTGGTTGGCGCGGGCGGCGGAACTGGATTCTTGTCAAAGAGTTCCAGGTTTTCGCCTTTCCAAACCATGGCGGAGTGGATGCGGTTGTAGCCGCTGGGATGATCGAAAAAGAGCCATTCTTCCACCGGCCCAGGACGCATTTTGCGGTATTCGCCAAGGTGAATTGCGGCCTGGGCGAAGCCGTCGGGTTGGCGGGCGGCATTGAGGCCGAACATATCAGCCTCTTTCTCCTGGGTGCGGGTTTCGGTATTCAGCACCGGGGTAAGCACAAAGAAGAAGACGCCGGCCAGCAAAAATACCAGCGGCAGTCCGGCCGGATCGGCAACGTCGCGAATCCCCCATCGCTCTCCCCAACGGCTGATCGTCCACTGCATTCCCCAGCGCAGGAAGGCAAAGAAGAGCACCACGATGATGACGAAGGTGATGATGGACTTGGGAATGTGGTTCATCACGTAGTGGCCCATCTCGTGGCCCATCACCGCCTGAATCTCTTGCTGCGATCCGCGTTTCAGCAGGTTGTCGTTGAGCGTGATGCGCATGGTGTTGCCGAAGCCGCTGACGTTGGCGCTCATGCGCGTGGTCTGCTTGCTGGCGTCGATCTGCCAGACATCGTTGGTGGGAATGCCATTGGCGTGCGCCATCTTGAGGATGGGAGCGGTGATCTTCGGATCTTCAAGCTTCTTGGGGGTATTGAAGATGGGCTGTATAAACACCGGGCCGATGGCGACGGTGAAGATCATGAAGGCCATGGCAGCCACCGAACCCCAGATCCACCAGGTTTTGGAAAGCTTGCGCACGATGGCGTAGAGACCGGCGACGGCGATGCCGCCGAGAATCAGCCCGAGCAAGAGGCCTTTGCCTTCATCGCCCATCCAGGGCCAAAAGGTTTGCGTGGCCAAGCCGTACTTATGCTCGCGCACAAAACCCTGATAGTACTCCAGCGGAAAACCCAGTACGGTGGTGACCAGGGTGTATTCAATCCAGTAGATGACGGTTTGCAGAAACTTGAATCGCGTGATGCGTACGGCCACGTCGCGCATCTTTGCCGACCAACGCGTATAAAGCAGCAGCAGCGAGATGGCCGAGCCATAGAGGAATCCCCAAAGGATGAGCCAGTAGCCGCCTTCAAAGTAGGCATCGGAACGGGCATAAGAAGCGGGGGGAATCATGGCCATATAGGCCTCGGTGGCCGCGTCGGCGTTGAAGTTGGCCGTGGGCTGGGCCGCGGCGGGGACCTTGGTGATGTCTACCGTGGGTTGAATGGCTGGTTGCGCCAGGGCTGAACCAAGGCCGAAAACCGCAATCAGGACAAACAGCGCGCATGCGCGAAAACGCCAGTGCATAACTGAACCTCTTCTCGGAGTTGAATTCTCTGCGCCCTCGCAGAAAGGTGGGGATTAGACGAAAACACAATACCAGATTGGCTGCCAGGTTGTATTTACGCGGAGGCAGCCGGGTTAGTTCCAGCAGTGGCGAACCAGCCCAATGCTCAGCGGACTGCCGGCGCTGCAGGGGGCTTTTCAAATAGCTCCAGGTTCTCGCTCTTCCACTGCATGGCGGTGCGGATGCGGTTGTAGCCGCTGGGATGGTCGAAGAAGATGAACTCCTCGATTGGACCGGGGCGCATCTTGCGGTATTCGCCCAGATGAATGTCGGACTGAGCTTCGCCGTCCGGCTGGCGCGAAGCATTGATGCCGAACATATCCGCCTCTTTTTCCTGGGTGCGGGTTTCGGTGTTGAATACCGGGGTTAGCACAAAGAAGAAGACGCCGGCCAGCAACAGGGCCAGCGGAAGGCCGGCCGGATCGGCAACGTCGTGAATCCCCCAGCGGTCGCCCCAGCGCCTGAGCGCCCAGCGCATGCCCCACAGCAGATAAGCAAAGAAGAGCACCACCACGACGACCAGGAAGACCATGCTCTTGGCAACGTGGTTCAGGACGTAATGGCCCATTTCGTGTCCCATGGTGGCCTGGATTTCCTCAGGCGATGCGCGGCGCAACAGGTTGTCGTTGAGGGTGATGCGCATGGTGTTGGCAAAGCCGCTGACGTTGGCGCTGATGCGCGTAGACTGGCGGCTGGCGTCGATCTCGTACACGTCGTTGGCGGGAATTCCGTTGGCGTGCGCCATCTTCAGAATCGGCACGGTGATCTTCGGGTCGTCGAGCCGGTGGATGTTGTTGAAGAGGGGCTGCACAAATACCGGGTCAATGGCGGCAGTGAAAATGGTGAACGCCAGGGTGGCTACCGATCCCCAGATCCACCAGGTGTTCGGCAGTTTGCGGACGATCAAGTAGATTCCGGCAACCGCAATACCGCCGAAGACAAGCCCCACCAGCAGCCCCTTGCATTCATCACCCATCCAGGGGCCGAAAGTCTGCGTGGCCAGGCCATATTGATGCTCGCGAACAAAGTTCTGGTAGTACTCCAGCGGAAAGCCCAGCACCGTGGTGACCAGCAGGTACTCGACCCAGTAGACGAGCGATTGCAGGAATTTGAATCGCGTGATGCGCACAGCCAGGTCGCGCATCTTTGCCGACCAGCGTGTGGTTAGCAGCAGCAGCGAAATGGCAGATCCATAGAGGAATCCCCAGAGGATAAGCCAGTATCCGCCCTCGAAGTAGGCATTGGAGCGGGCATAGGCCGCAGGAGGAATCATGGCCATGTAGGCCTCGGTTGCGGCGTCGGTATTGAAGTTCGCCGAGGGCTGGGCGGCGGCTGGAACCTTGGTGATATCGACCGTGGGCTGGACGGCGGGCTGAGCCTGGGCCAGGCCAAGGCCAAAAACGGCAAGCAAAACAAGAGGCGCGAAGCCGCGAAAATACCTGTGCATAAGAGAAACCTCTTCTCGAAGTTGAGTTCTCTGCGCCCTCGCAGGATGGGGGGAAGAACGAACACACAGTACCAGATTGGCTGCTTGTTTGTATTTACGCCGCGCCGGGTCAAGTTGTTCCGGCTGTGGCCGGTATATCCTGAAGTTTGCCACGCAACCAGACCACCCCGTGGCAGTAACCCAGGATTGACCCACCCATGAACAAGCAGACTATTGCCGTACACCTGCCCGACGGAGCCGTTCGCGAGGTTCCCGTGGGGACAACTCCTCTGGAGATTGCCAACTCGATTTCGCCCCGGCTGGCCGCTGCGTCTGTAGTGGCCCGGCTGACTCCGCTCGGCGGAGCGAAGGAACTGGCGTCGACCGACGAGCACGCCTCAGAAGCGGCCATGTATGCCGCCGAGGATGCTGCTGCGCCAAGACTGGTGGATTTGGCGACTCCGCTGACGAAAAACACGCTTCTGGAACTGGTGACCGAGAAGGATCCCGAGGCGCTGAAGGTGGTGCGGCACTCGGCTGCGCACGTAATGGCGACGGCTGTACTGGAACTGTTTCCTGAGACGAAACTGGGCCATGGGCCGGCAACGGATGCAGGATTTTTCTACGACTTTTATCGCGAAAAGCCCTTCACGCCGGAAGATCTGTCGCTGATTGAGGCCAAAATGGCCGAGGTAATCGCGCGGAACGAACCGTTTGTCCGTGAGCACGAGCCGCGTGAGCAGGCGCTGGCGGAGTTTGAAAAAGACGGCGATTTTATGAAGACCCACTTCGTGACGAAGTTCACGGAGCCTGGCACCGAAGTCAGCTTTTATCGCAACGGCAAGTTTTTGGATTTTTGCCGCGGGCCGCATGTGCCCTCGACGGGCCGCGTGAAGGCGGTGAAACTGACCGCGCTGGCCGGAGCTTACTGGCTGGGCGACGAAAAGAATCCGCAGTTACAGCGCATCCACGGGACGGCGTTTTTCTCGCAGAAGGACCTGGACGCGCACTTTGCCCGGCTTGAGGAAGCAGCCAAGCGCGACCATCGCCTGCTGGGCAAGCAGCTTGACCTGTTCAGCATTCAGGAACTGGCGGGGCCGGGACTCGTTTTCTGGCATCCCAAGGGCGGCATTGTGCGCAAGGTGATGGAAGACTGGATGCGCGAGGAGTGCCTGCGTCGCGGCTACTTGATGGTCTTTACACCCCATGTAATGCGCCGCGAATTATGGAAGGTGAGCGGCCATGAGGGCCACTACGCCGGCAACATGTACTCGCCGATGGAATTGGACGATGCAGAGTACCGGCTCAAGCCCATGAACTGTCCGGGCCACATCCTCATTTACAAAAACTCGCCCAAGAGTTATCGCGACCTGCCGCAGCGTTATGCCGAATTGGGCAACGTGTACCGCTATGAGCGCTCGGGCACCATGCATGGACTGCTGCGCGTTCGCGGCTTTACCCAGGACGACGCGCACATCTTCTGCACGCCGGGCCAGATTGAAGACGAAGTGGTGGCCTGCATCGACTTCGCCGAAGCGGTGCTCAAGACATTCGGCTTCAACGAATTCAAGGTCGAACTCTCCACCTGGGACCCGAACGACCGTGCGAAGTATGCCGGTTCCGACGAGGGCTGGGCGCTCGCCGAGGGGTCATTGCGGAAGGCTCTGGAACGGAAGGGGATCGCCTATAAGACAATCCCCGGCGAGGCCGCTTTCTACGGACCCAAAATCGACATTAAACTTGTCGATGTGCTGGGGCGGCTGTGGCAGCTATCCACCGTGCAGTTCGACTTCACTCTTCCGGCACGGTTCGAGCTTGAGTACGTGGGCGAAGACGGCGAGCGGCATCAGCCGGTGATGGTGCACCGCGCGCTGTTCGGCTCGGTGGAACGCTTCTTCGGCGTGCTGATCGAGCACTACGCGGGAGCTTTCCCGCTGTGGCTGGCTCCGGTGCAGATTGGCCTGGTACCCATCGCCGAGCGGCACCATGCGTACGCGAAAAAGGTTGAAGCAGAACTCAAGGCCGCCGGGCTCCGCGTTGAAATTGACGACCGCAACGAAAAGATGAACGGCAAGATTCGGGACTTCGCCAACCTGAAAACGCCATACATTCTTGTTTTCGGTGACAAGGAAGAAGCGGCTGGATCGGTCAGCGTACGCACCCGCGGCAAGGGCGACCAGGGGTCGGTGCCGCTGGCCGAGTTCATCGCCAAAGCCAAGGCGCTGGTTGAAGGGCAGTCAACGGAACTCTAACAAAAAGACTCAACACCATTAAGGTAATGAGAGGCCAGCCTGCCAGAGGCTGGCCTTTCTGCTGGAGCGCGATTCTAAAATATGGTCATGATCCTGCATTATGTTTGGAACTGCTTCTGGCTCATCATCCCGGTCCTGGTGATGAATGGCCTGCTCATGGGCAAGCTGCCAAACATCTACCAGCCTGAGGTATTTTCTGACCACATCCCGATCTGGATCGTTGTCGGGGAGAATGCGTTCCGTACAGCTACGGTATTGCTGCCCTTGCTGATGCCGCTCCAGGTGGGGAGGCCCGGGCAGAAAGCCGGCCTCGCGCTCTATCTTGCCGGGCTGGTCATTTATTTCGCTTCATGGGCGATGCAGATTTGGATTCCGCAGAGTGCCTGGAGCACCAGCCGCTGGGGGTTCATGGCGCCAAGCTATACTCCGCCCATCTGGCTGGTCGGGATTGCCCTTGTGGGCGATTCGCTCTACGTTCCATTCCCTTACACGCCTTGGATCTATATTGGTTTGTCGGCGGCGTTTCTTGCGTTTCACAATCTCCATACCTGGATCGTTTACAGCCGAGCGCACACAAAGCGCAAAGCATCGATCATACTCACGCGTTGATGGCCATTCCCTCCACCGCTCCGTACGCATCGAGCAGCGACTCGGCGAGCGTGGGATGGGCGTGGATAGTGAACATCAATTCTTCCACCGTGCCTTCGAGTTCCATCACGGCCACGGCTTCGGCGATGAGTTCAGTGGCCTGCGGGCCGAGGATGTGGACGCCCAGAATTTCACCGTACTTGGCGTCGGAAACGATCTTTACGAAGCCGTCGTGGTTGCCCAGAATGGTGGCCTTGGAGTTGCCGGCGAAGGGGAACTTGCCCACTTTGATTTCATAGCCCTTCTCCTTGGCCTGAGCTTCGGTAAGGCCAACGGAACCGATTTGCGGTTCGGTGTACGTGCAGCCGGGGATGCGGTCGCGGCGCACGGGGCGGTATTTGCGGCCAGCGATTTTGGCCACGGCCACCATGCCGCACATGGAGCCGACGTGGGCCAGTTGCGGCAGGCCGGAGACGATGTCGCCGATGGCAAAGATGCCCGGCTCTGCGGTTTCCTGAGATTCGTTGACTTTGACTAGGCCGCGCTCCAGTTCGATCTTCGTCTTTTCGATGCCGATATTCGCTGTGAGGCCTGCACGGCCCACGGCTACCAGTACCTTTTCGGCTTCCTTGATTTGCTGCTTGCCGTTGACGTCGATGAAGCTCACCCGGACGCCGGTCTCGGTGGTTTCGACCTTTTCGACCTTGGCGCCGGTGTTGACGTCGATGCCACGCTTTTTGAAGAGGCGGGTGAGTTCCTTTGAAACCTCCTCATCTTCTACTGGAGCGATGCGGGGCAGGAACTCGAGGATCGTGATTTCAGTGCCGAAGCTGCGGAAGATGGAGGCGAACTCGAGGCCCACCGCGCCCGCTCCGATGACGACCAGCGACTTGGGCGGCTGGGGGATGGAGAGGATTTCAATGTTGGTGAGGATGCGATCTCCGGGCGTGAGGCCGGGGATCATCTTGGCCGCTGAGCCGGTGGCGAGCAGAATGTTTTTCGCCTGCACCTGGGAGACTGCGCCGTCCGCGGCCGTTAGTTCGACCGTATGCACGCCCGTCTGGGCCGGCCCAGTCAGCCGGCCAGTGCCCTGGATGACGGCGACTTTGTTTTTCTTCATCAGGAAGTCGAGGCCCTTGATGTGCTTGGTGACGATGCCGTCCTTGCGCTTCAAAACCGCGGCCCAGTTGAGCGCGGGCGTGCCGATGCCCTCAATGCCGAATTCGGCGGCGTGCTTCAGGTGGTCCCAGATTTCGGCATTGAAGAGCAGCGCCTTGGTGGGGATGCAGCCGACCTTGAGACAGGTGCCGCCTAGCTTGTCTGAGCTGTCAATCAGAGCGACTTTGAGCCCGTACTCCGCGCCGCGAATGGCCGCCGTGTAACCAGCCGGGCCGCCGCCGATCACTGCAACGTCATAGATTGTGTCTGCCAAGGGGAAGCTCCATTCCGGGCTCATTACCTCACGCGTGTAGCCCGTTCCACGGTTCAGTCTAACCGCTTTGGTTTCTCAGCTGTTCCACAATCTGTTTCAGTTCCTCTCTCTTTTCATTCGATATCGGAGTCGGACTATCAAGTTCACTACATCTCATCCTGATTTCATCGAGCCTGTCATTGGCTATCGGAACGGAAGTAAATTCATCCCAATCCCAGGGACCCTCCGTGCCGAGAATATGCCTCTCAATTGTGTCCGCAACTTCATGAGCAGTCAGACGGTTTCGGTGCTTGCTGATGTAGGTAAGAAACCGAAAGAGGGGCACAATTGCCGCTAGGCCCACTATGCAGATGAGTATGATGAGGAACTTCATTTGCTCGGTCCTGGGGTGTCAGTTCTCGTTCCGAAGTCGTGAATGGCAGGATTCTCAGTTGCAGTCTCTTCCAAGTTGATCTGCACTAGCTCTTTTGTTAGGCGCGTGGTCTCCGCCGCATTGCCGAATCCCTCAATCCAGTGGACCTCCGGTTCGCGGCGAAACCATGTCAATTGGCGCTTGGCGTAGTTGCGATGGCCCTGCTGGGCGGCCTCAATGGCCGCAGGCAGGGTTAGAGTTCCATTGAGCACGGCCATTGCCTGGCGGTAGCCGAGAGAATCGAGCGCTTTTACCGGCCCATAGCGCTCAAGCAGGCCGCGCGTCTCTTCGACCAACCCGGCGGCAAACATGGCGGCGGCGCGGTGGTTTAGCCGGCCGTAGAGAGCCTGGCGCGGAGGGTTGAGGCCGATGCGGAGCAACCGAAATCCAGTCAGCGGGTCGCGGGACATCACTTCAGACATGGGCTTTCGCCCTGCGAGGCAGACCTCGATGGCTCGGATCAATTTCGGTGTATCGTTGGCGTGGATGCGCGCGGCCGTTGACGGATCAAGCCGCGAAAGCAATCGGTGCAGCCATGCGGCTCCGCGCTTCTGCGCACTGATACGTAGCCGTTCGCGGAGAGGCTCCTGGC
The DNA here is from genome assembly GCA_903911925.1 of uncultured Acidobacteriaceae bacterium. Taxonomy (GTDB): domain Bacteria; phylum Acidobacteriota; class Terriglobia; order Terriglobales; family Acidobacteriaceae; genus Telmatobacter. The sequence continues at coordinate 10,974 of CAIWFH010000011.1, read as the reverse complement.
GCTCGGGTCCGGCGAACAGGCCGTCGGTGAAGGCACGCAGATATAGGCCCGTTCCGCCGGTGACGATGGGCAGCCTGCCGCGACAGGCAATGTCGGCCAGTGCGGCGCGCGCGGCCCGGCTATAGGCGCCGGCGGTAAAGGGTTGGTCGGGGCCGGCCACGTCGATAAGATGATGCGGAAGGCGGGCGCGCTCTTCGGCCGTGGGCTTGGCCGTGCCCAAGTCCATGCCGCGATAAACGGCCACCGAGTCGCAACTGACAATCTCGCCGTTGAAGTTCTCACCCAGAGCCAGCGAGAGTGCCGTTTTACCGCTGCCGGTGGGGCCGAGGAGCAAGACGGCTAAAGGCTCAGTCGCGGCGGAGCCGCCATTCGCCGTCTGCGAAGGACTCATGGACGCCACCATCCGGGCGTGAAGATCCACCGGGGGTTGGTGTGGAAGAGCCAGTACGCCAGGATTGCCGCTGCCACGATGAGTACGCCGAAGACCTGGTTGCGCCGGTAGATGCGCGTCTGCTCAGCCCGCTGGGCCTGCTCGGCTACGGCCTGGAGATGCGGCTTGATGCGGGTTTCTACCATGAAGACGACTCTCCCTCCGGCTCGGTGTCAGGCCAACTTCCACGCCACGCATCAGTATAGGGGAATGGAAACTCAAGAGGTTAACGGCCCTTGCCCATTAAACTCAACTCATGAACGAGAAACGGCAAAACCTGCAGGTTGCGCAGCCCTGGGACACTCTGGCGCAGGTCTACGCGGCCTCCCGGAATGTTTCGGCCGACCAACTTGTCGAATGGCCTGCGCAACTCAAGATGTGCGGCTCCTTTCAGGGCAAGAGTGTTTTGGATGTGGGGTGCGGCACGGGGGACAAGGCCCGGTACTTTGCGGAACACGGAGCCGCGTCGGTGGTCGGTGTCGATCCCAGCCAGGGCTTTTCTCTAAACTGGATCGGCCATGCTGCCTGCCCAAACCTCTCGTTCGCGATTGGGAACTTTGAAAACCTGTTGGAGCTACCAGAGACAGGCCAGCGGCAATTCGACCTGGTCGTTTCTTTTCAAGCCTTGATGTATGCTGCAAACTTGGTAAAAACGGTGGCGACTCTCCGCAGCCTTTTAACGCCGGGCGGGGAACTGGTAATTTCGGTCCCTCACCCTTTCCGGTTTGCAATTCTCAAGAACGAGATCGAGGGCTGGGGGCATGGGTGCGCCTATCAGAGAACCGATCCGTATCGCTATCCGTCGCCATGGAAGGAGGATGTTTTCCTTGAGCATGGGACGCCTCGCATCTCAGATTACGTCAACGCAATCGCAGCCGCGGGGTTGCGTATTGAGGCGGTTGAAGAGCCCGCAGCTACCGAGGAATTTCGAGAAATTGCACCTGAAAAGGCAGCCTGGATGGATCGTTACGTCGGCATCCTCATCTTTCGCGCGCACCTGGCCGCCTGACACCTGAGGCGCACTGCTGGTTTGACTTCCCTACCCCGGTTTGCTCAGATTACCTTTCAGGAATTTGCACCATCAGGAAAGAGCAGGAAAACAAAATGAAAGTCTTGATTCTAGGTTCGGGTGGCCGCGAGCATGCGCTGGCCTGGGCGGTAAAGCGGAGTGAGCGGGTTACCGAGGTGGTTTGCGCGCCGGGCAATGGCGGCATTGGCCAGGTTGCGCGCTGCGTTCCCGTGGACCTGAAGAGCCTGGATGACATGATTCGACTGGCCGAGGCCGAGAAGCCGGGTCTGACTATTGTGGGACCGGAGTTGCCGCTCTCGCTGGGCATTGTGGACGCATTGCAGGAACGCGGCTTCCGCGTATTTGGGCCGACCAAGGCCGCCGCCATGCTGGAGTCGAGCAAGGGCTTTGCCAAGCGGTTTCTGCAGCGGCACAACATTCCTACCGGCAACTACGCGATCTGCACCAGCGCGGCCGAAGTGGAAAAGGCCATCGACCTGTTCCGCGCGCCGATGGTGGTGAAGGCCGATGGGCTGGCAGCAGGCAAGGGCGTCCTCATCTGCCAGTCGCGCAGTGAAGCCGTTGAAGCCGCAAAGGGCCTGTTCAGCGGCAATCTGCTGGGCGAGGCCTCGCAGCAGGTGCTGATTGAGGAGTTCCTCGAGGGCGACGAGATAAGCTTCCTGTGCCTTGCCGACGGCAAGCATGTGGCTCCGCTGGCGCCCGCCCAGGACCACAAGCGCATTGGCGAGGGCGACACCGGCCTCAATACCGGCGGAATGGGCGTCTACTCCACAGACGAGATGCTGGACCCCGCAATGAAGGAGTGGATCCTTCGCCACATCGCGGTGCCCACCGTGTATGGAATGGCCAGCGAGGACACGCCATTCTGCGGCGTGCTTTACATTGGCCTGATGATGACGGCACGCGGTCCCCAGGTGCTGGAGTTCAACGCGCGCTTCGGCGACCCGGAGACCCAGGCCATTCTTCTGAGACTGGAGAGCGACCTAGTGGAAGCGCTTGAGGCCTGTATCGACGGCCGCCTCTCGGAAACCGAATTACGCTGGTCTCCCGGCGCCTCAGCCTGCGTGGTTGCCAGTTCCGGCGGCTATCCGGGAAGTTACAAATCAGGATTCCCGATCACCGGCCTCGAAGCCGCAGCCCGGGTTCCGGGGGTGGAGATATTCCACTCCGGCTCTGCGCTGAAGGACGGGGAACTGGTGACCGCCGGAGGGCGCGTGTTGGGAGTTACCGCGACAGGCACGTCGCTTGAAGAGGCGCTGGCCCGCGCCTACCAGGCATTGGCGGAGATAGGCTTTGAAGGCATGTACTATCGGCGCGATATCGGCCATCGCGCCCTGAGGAGGACGCCATGACAGCTGCAATTACGATTGAGGAACTGCTGGCCTGGAACCACGAGACAGCCGGATTCTGGAGAGTGCATCTGGAAGCCAACCCGGCGCTGCTTGAATTGCCCTGCGGCATTGGCGGCGCGGCCACGGTGAAGGAATTTGTGGCGCACATCTGGGGAGTGGAACTGCGCTGGGGCCAGCGCATCGCCGGGCTGCCGGTAACGGATAGAAAAGATATGCCCACCGGCCCGCTGGATGCCGTCTACGATCTGCATCTGAAAGCCGCGGCGATCTTCAGGGGCCTGCTGGTAGACCCAGCCCTCGAATGGGATGAAAAGATCACCATCGAGGCGCCCTGGCTGAAGCCGTCGACGAGGAATTTCTCGCGGCGGAAGTTGACCGCTCACGCGCTTTTTCACGGGCAGCGCCACTGGGCCCAGTTGGCTACACTGGTGCGCGCGGCGGGATTTCCCTCAGGATTTGGTGGCGATATCCTGCTTAGCTCGGCTCTGGAATAGGCTCCGCCTCTGCAACTTCCGCGGATTCCAAAGCGGCTTGCTGTGCCTTCGCAGCCTGGGGCGCGGGAATGGGTGTGCCCTGCTGCTTTTGGAAGCAGGAGCGGCACAGCACCGGGCGGCCCTGGGTGGGCTTGAAGGGAACCGTGGTCTCGGAACCGCACTCGGAACAAGTAGTGCGCGTCTCCGGCCGCACCCTGGGGCCGCCACGAACGCGTTTTGCCTTGCACTGCTTACAGTGCTTGGGATCGTTCTTGAACTGCTTGTCGTGGAAAAACAACTGCTCGCCTGCGGTGAAGATGAACTCCGCGCCGCAGTCATTGCACTTCAAAATTCTGTCGGTAAATTCCATAGCCGGCATCCCGAAGAAGGGAACACGTAGAAATCGGCCATGAACTAGGGAGCTTGCCGGTCCCGTTTCCCTGTCTTAACTTGTGAATCCACAACAAGGGCCCGGGCCGCGATTTCACTTGCGGCTTTAAACGCGTCTAACCGTCGTATTCGGAAGGCGCGGATAACACTAACACGAAAAGCACAGTTGGAGCTATCAAAACTAATCTATAAATCGCGCCGAGCCGCCCCGTTAGCTTTTAGTAATGATGACTCTTGTTTGCATTCAAGGGAGTCACAGGGGCGGCGCCGGTCACGATGGGTTGGAGTTAGTCCTGCTCTTTACGAGCCTTCTTGCGATTGCGCTTGCGCGCCAAAGCCGCCTTCACACGCTTCTTCTCGCCTGGTTTCAGGTAGTAGGAGTGACGCTTTACTTCCTTGATAATGTCTTCCTGCTGAACCTTCCGTTTAAACCGGCGTAGCGCATTTTCGAGCGGCTCGCCTTCTTGTACGCGAACCTCTGCCAAAGAGTCCCACCTCCAAACCTGCCAAAGGGCTTCTTCCATGATACTGGAAACCTTGAATTTTGGGTTGGGGGCGGGAGTGGTTTTAGCCGTAGCTGCACCGTTTTCGGTGCATTCAAGGTGGATTGCCGCCCTATTGCCCATTTTTGGAGGTCGGCCGTTGTCCGGAATGCGAGGGCTGCGGCGGCGCGGCAAAGTGGCAGAGCTTCCGGTCCGGCGGCCTCATTGCTCTAAACTGGCGCTGGAGGCAACAAATACCGATGATTCGCAGCTACCAGGGCCATCAGCCCCAAGTCCCCTCAAGTTGCTACGTTGACGTCTCGGCCCAACTGATCGGCGATGTGACACTGGGCGAGCACTCGTCCGTGTGGATGAACGCCGTTCTGCGCGGCGACGTGCACTCCATCCGCGTGGGCGCCAACTCAAACGTGCAGGATTGCTGCGTTCTTCATGGCCAGCGGAACAAGTACCCGGTGATCGTGGGCGACTGGGTGACCATCGGCCATAACGCGACAGTCCACGGCTGCACGGTGGAGGACGAAGTGGTCATCGGCATGGGCTGCCGGGTGCTGAACAACAGCCACGTCGGCACCGGCTGCATCATCGCCGCCGGAGCCGTGGTGCCGGAGGGGACAATTATCCCGCCGCGTACGCTTTGGGCCGGCGTGCCTGCCAAGCTACGCCGCGAGCTCAGCGACAAGGACCACGCGCTGATTCTGGAATACGCCAAGAACTATCTGGATTACGTGGAAATCTACCTGAAAGAAACCAAGAGCTAGTCCCTAAGTTCCTAGAGCTTTTTTCAAAATTGCAGCCGCGTTGGAGTTGCGCTACCTCAGGGGTTAAAACCCCTTGTTTTTCCGGCCATCTTCGGCACGACTGAAGTCGTGCCCTGACACAACAAAGTGGATTTTTGAAACAAGCTCCAGTCCTTAATTTCCTGCTTTTCTTACACTGGCGGCGGGTTGCGTTCGGGGAAGTTGCGCTGGTGCCAGTAGGGGTAAACCGGCGGCTGGGCACTGGCTTTGTCCAATGCGGCCACCTGCAAAGCGGTCAGGTCCCAACCCACGGCGGCCAAGTTCTGCCGCAACTGCTCCTCGTTGCGCGCGCCGATAATCACCGACGAAACGGTGGGCCGCTGCAGGAGCCAGTTGAGGGCGATTTGCGGAACCGTTTTCCCTGTTTCGGCGGCCACTGCGTCAAGGGCATCGACCACCTTGTACAGATACTCGTCGGCGACCTGCGGGCCGGCCTGGGCGGTCTTGGGCAGTCGGCTCACTGCAGGGGGCGGCTGGCCGCGGCGAATCTTGCCTGTCAGGCGGCCCCAGCCGAGCGGGCTCCAAATCAGCGCGCCGACCTTCTGGTCGATTCCGAGCGGCATCAGTTCCCACTCGTATTCGCGACCAATCAGCGAGTAGTAAACCTGGTGGGCGACAAACCGGGTCCACCCGTAGCGGTCGGCCACTGCAAGTGACTTCATCAGGTGCCAGCCGGAGAAGTTGGAGCAGGCGATGTAGCGTACTTTGCCCTCGCGGACAAAGGTGTTCAGCGTGTCCTGCACCTCGTCAATGGGCGTGAGGGCGTCAAATCCGTGCAGGTGGTAGATGTCCACGTAGTCGGTGCCCAGGCGGCGCAGGCTGCCCTCCAGCGACCGGCGCAGGTGGTAGCGCGACGACCCGATGTCGTTGGGCCCTTCGCCAAAGCGGAAGGTGCATTTGGTGGAGATCAGCGCCCGGTCGCGCTTGCCTTCCAGGGCCTTGCCAAGGATCTCTTCTGACAAGCCCGCCGAGTAGACATCGGCGGTGTCAAAGAGGTTGACGCCGGCCTCAAAACAGATGTCGACGAGGCGGGTGGCCTCGGCAACGTCCGACTCGCCCCAGGCCTTGAAGAAATCGTTGCCGCCGCCAAACGTGCCTGTGCCGAAGCTGAGCGCGGGAACCTTGAGGCCGGAGCCCCCCAAAAGTCGATATTCCATGGCGTTTTGGATGCGGAAGTTGGCTAGAGGATTCAGCTTGGTCGAACTACCAAATGCGCTCAACGCCGTAGCGATCGAAGATCGGGTCGATGCTGATGAGCGGAACTGCCAGTTCCAGAGCCTGCGCAGCCAAAAGGCGGTCAAACGGGTCCCGGTGGTGAAAAGGAAGAAGCCCCGAGCGGATGGCGTGGAGAGGGTGAATCTGCAGAAAAGTGAATTCCTCTTCGCGAAGAACCCGGAGAAAATCCGTGACCAGCACATGCGGCGGCATCTTCCCGGAATTCATTTTGATCGCGATCTCCCAGGGAATGACCGCCGAAATCAACACTTCGTTCTCTGGATCAGCGATCATGCGGTGCCCGGCTTTGCCGAGTTTCTCGGGTGCGCCGAGCCACCAGATTGTCGTATGCGTATCGAGCAGGAGCTTCATACGGCCGGATCGTCCGAAACCTTCGCGTCAGCCAGGATGTCGAAGCCGTATTCCCGCAACTCCTCGTCCGTTTCAAGCGGCTTGAAAACGTCGTCGGAGTACTGGCATTGCCCAGCGTACTTGCCGGGAACACGCTGCCGTTTCGTGGGCTTTTCCACCAGCACAAGCTGCACGGCGGGTTTGGCGTCGCGGGAAATCACGACCGTCTTTCCTTCCTCGGCCTCCTGTAGAAGCTGGTCGAGTTGGGCTTTCGCCTGTTGGACGGTGTACGCCATAATTCAAGTATCGGCAGCCTCCATTGAGAAGTCAATATCGATATTGGGGCGCGTCTTTCGATTTTCGCGTCTTCATCCGGGTACCGGGCTTCGCTTCTCCTGACTCAAGCTACCCGCCGAGTCCAAGGTCCTTGCGGGCGAGTTCTCGAAATTCACGCAATAGAAGGAAGTACTTTCCCTTTACTTTTGGGTGACTTACCGATGGTTCGAGGATCAACAGAGTGAATTCAACCCATTTACCTATGGACTTATCGGCTATGGCCGGATAGATGAAAAGTGTATCGCGAAGCGACGCGAGCGAATTCTGGACTATCTTCTCTAAACCCTCTCCGGTTACTTGCCCATCGATCCACCGGGTGATCTCTTTTTCAACTGCGGCAATTTCAGATAGCAGTCCCTTCCACTCCGCCTTCCTTTGATCACGAATCCACTGGGCGTGTTCCGACTTGCGACTCTGAACGAATGACCAAACAGCAATTAGCGTGCCGCCCGAGACGGGGAGAACGTTTTGCATCCACCACTTCCACCAGGGTTCCGGCGCAGCCTGAGTGCATTGCAGCACTACTGGCGCCTGCGCCAGTGTGTCGACGAAAACTCCGAGTATTGAGACGGCATGAGGAATCATCGCTCTCACCTTGTATCCTAAGAAGTTGCCCCAAAGGTTAACACTATGAGCCAAACCCTGAAAGCCGTTCGCGGCACACGTGACTTGCTGCCGCCAGAAACGGCGCTTTGGAACCGGATCGAGGCTACTGCCCGCTCGGTCTTTGCACGCTACAACTTCGGCGAGATCCGCACGCCGGTGTTTGAAGACACCTCGCTCTTTGCCCGCGGCGTGGGCGAGGAGACCGATATTGTCTCCAAAGAGATGTACACCTGGGAGGACCGTGCGCGGGCGCAGTCTGAAAAGACGCAGACCCTGACGCTGCGGCCGGAGAACACAGCCGGCGTGGTGCGCGCTTACATTGAGCACGGGCTGGGCGAGAGCGGGCAGTTGCAGAAGCTCTATTACATTGGCCCGCAGTTCAGGCGCGAGCGGCCACAGAAAGGGCGCTACCGTCAGTTCTCGCAGATCGGCGCAGAGGTGATCGGGCCGCCGTCGGCGGGCAGCGAGAGCCCGCTGCGCGACGCCGAAGTGCTGGAGATGCTGGCCACGCTGCTGGACGAGCTGGGCATTACCGGCTGGACGCTGCACCTGAATTCCGTTGGCTCGGCCGCTGATCGCGCGCGTTATAACGACACGCTACGGGCGGCGCTGGCGCCGGTGGTCGGCCAGATGTGCGTGGATTGCCAGCGCCGCGCCGAGACCAATCCGCTGCGGGTGCTTGACTGCAAGGTTCCGGCCGACCAGCCGATTATCGACACGCTGCCGGTGATTGCCGACTCGCTGGACGAGGCCTCAAAGGCTCACTTTGCCGCGGTGACCGCGGCGCTGGATGCGGCCAGCGTGCCTTACACACGCAACCACCGCCTGGTCCGCGGTCTGGACTACTACACGCGCACCACGTTTGAGTTCACGCATGGCGGCCTGGGGGCGCAGAACGCGCTGCTGGGCGGCGGGCGTTACGACGGGCTGAGCGAGATGATTGGCGGGCCCAAGGCGCCGGGCATCGGCTTTGCCATGGGCGAGGACCGGCTGGTGCTGACCCTGCTGGCTCAGGAGACTGCCCTGGCACAGAAGGCGGACGCGTTCATTGCTCCGCTGGGGGAAGAAATGAACGCTGCCGCGCTGAACCTGGCCCGCGAATTGCGGCACCAGGGGCTGTGGGTGGAGTTGGGCGAAGGCAGCTTTCGGCTGAAGAAATCGTTCGAGGCCGCCGACAAGACTGCACGGCAGATCGTCATTCTGGGCGAAGACGAGCTGAAATCCGGTATTCTGACTGTGAAGAACTTCTCCACCGGCATACAGACCAAGGTTCCTCGCGCGGAGTTGGCTGTCTTTCTATCCAATTGAATTGGCGGCTTGAACAGTCGCCGGATTGAGTTTGTGGTCTCCCACCCTAGCCGCAAAAGCAAATACACGGCGAGGGTGGGGCACCCAACTTTATCTCCAAAACAGACACGCGAATAAAGGACACAGGCAGTGCTCGATTTCTTAGGCAATCTCGAACGGACAGATCTTTGCGGCGAGTTGCGCGCCGCCGACGCTGGCAAGCAAGTGGTGGTCATGGGCTGGGTAAATCGCCGCCGCGATCACGGCAACCTGATCTTTCTCGACCTGCGGGACCGGTCGGGGCTTGCGCAGATTGTGCTGGACAAGGAACTGACGCCCGAAGGCCACTTGAAGGGCGAACAGGTGCGGCCGGAGTATGTGGTGGCCGCAGTGGGCAAAGTACGCCTGCGCGGAGCTGACGCCATCAACCCCAAGATGCCGACCGGCGAGATCGAGATTGAAGCGACGGAACTGCTGGTGCTGAACGATACCCGGCTGGCGCCGTTTTCGCCTTCAGACGAGGCAATCCAGAACGAGGAGACGCGGCTCAAGTACCGCTACGTGGACCTGCGGCGGCCGGAGATGCAGCGCAACTTCAGGCTGCGGCACGACATTACGCTGGCCATTCGCGAGAGCCTCAGCAAGCAGGGGTTTCTTGAGATTGAAACGCCCATCCTGACCAAAAGTACGCCCGAGGGCGCGCGCGATTTCCTGGTTCCGAGCCGGGTGCATCCGGGCGAGTTTTATGCGCTGCCGCAGTCGCCGCAGATCTTCAAGCAGATTCTGATGATCTCCGGCTTCGACCGCTACTTCCAGATTGCGCGCTGCTTCCGCGACGAAGATCAGCGCGCGGACCGGCAGCTTGAGTTCACGCAGGTGGATCTGGAGATGAGTTTTCCGCGGCGGGAGAGCGTGTTTGAAGTGGTTGAGCTGTTTTGCAAGGCGGCCTTTGCCGTGGCCGGCGTTGCGCTGCAAACGCCCTTCCCAAGAATCACGTACGACGAGGCCATGAAGCAGTACGGCACAGACAAGCCCGACTTGCGCCTGCCGGGGCTGACGGATGTGCGTTCTGCGTTCACGGATGCGGACCTGGGCACGCTGCAGATTGACCCGGCGCTGCCGGTGGTGGCGCTGCGCATTCCCAAAGTGGGCGAACTGAGCCGCAAGGAGCGCGAAGAGAACCACCCGACTTTCGATTCAAAAAAGGGCGCGAAGTTTATTGACGATTTCAAGCGCCTGGCCAAGGGATTTCCGGAGGCCGCGGCGAAGGTGCGCGAGCTGGCGGGCGCGGCCGAGGGTGACTTTGTGATCATCGTGGCGGGCGATCCGGCTCACCACATCAAGGCCAGCGACACCAAGTTTCCGGGACGGCTCTCAGAGCGGGAGATCAATGTTTACGCGGCCGCGGGCAACTTCCGCAGCGAGTTGGCCAAGAAATATGCGGAGAAGCACGGGGCGTTTGCCATCACGGAAGCCGCTGTGAACAAGACGGAACCGCTGGCTGGCGCAGCGGGCGTAATGCCCTTCAACCCGATCTGGATTGTCGATTTTCCGATGTTCGAGTACGACCTGGCGGATGCGAAGTGGGTTCCGGCGCATCACCCGTTCACCTCGCCCTACGAGGCGGATATGGCCAACCTGCTGACCGATCCGGCGAGCGTGCGCGCCAACTGCTACGATCTCGCGATGAACGGGCTTGAGCTTGGTTCGGGATCTATCCGAATCCATCGCAAGGACGTGCAGCAGCAGATTTTCCAGTCGCTGGGCATCAGCGACGAGGAAGCGCACCAGCGCTTTGGGTTCTTCCTGGACGCACTGGAGTACGGCACCCCGCCGCATGGCGGCATTGCGCTCGGTCTGGACCGCATCGTGATGCTGCTGGCCGGAGCGCCCAGCCTGCGCGAGGTGATTGCGTTCCCGAAAACGGCCAAGGCCATCGACCTGATGGCCGACGCGCCGACCACTGTGAGCGAGCACCAGTTGAAGGAACTGCACATCCGGGTGGCGCTGAAGAGCTAGGGATAGCGCGGCGATCCGTGGCGCTGGAGATGCACGGTTTTGTCGCACGGCGGGGCTTTTTGGGGCCGAAACGTGCAGTTCGAGATGCGCGGGAATTTTGGTTTTTTGGACAAAATGGATGCGGCTGGAGTTCGTTTGAGGGGATTGGCGGCCGGGTGCCCCAGGTCCCAAAAGCGGGACCTGGG
>CAIWFH010000010.1 GCA_903911925.1 uncultured Acidobacteriaceae bacterium | reverse complement strand
CGGCCCGCTAAGAGATACGCATTCTGAGGGCAAGGTCAAACTGTCTGCTGTTGGGCCTACCACGATTCAATTTTGAGAATTGTGGCATTCAACTTTGCGCGGACTTCTTTCACTTGTGGATCGGTGGATGTTTGCGCCTTCTTCGTCGCTTCAGCGCGCTCACCGTTGAGAATCGTCAAGATTCCCTTCTCGGTTATATGCGGGCCGATCTCTGCGTGGTCTACCTTCCACTTTCCTTCAACGCGGGTGACACTGAATGTCACCTTCTCCTCTGACGAAGATGAGACAACCTCCAATTCAGAAGAAATGTGTCCAAGAATATGGTAGAGAACTGTAACCTCTGCACCGCCATTTCGTTGTTTGACTTCCACAATCTTAAAGTCGCTGACTATTGTTGACTCATCCCAAGCGGCTTCGACTGGGTTCACCTCGATACGATCAATTTCGCGACTTTGCCGCTGCTGGCTACTATATCTTGCCCCTTCACCGTCGAGTGAACAATAGAGGTTCACTATAGCCTTAGGTGTCTTCTGACAAAATGCGACCAATGTGGAAGTTGATATTAGCATCAAGATTGCTGCAGCGCGAAAAATTGTCATCATCGCTCCCCTACTGGATCAGCCTATAGAAAGTTGCGGTTCCGCTGGGACACCGTCCTACGGAGTCACTTCAACCGGCGTGACCTCCGTCGCTGCCTGTGAGAATCGAAACGTCAGCACCCACACGCTGGGTGCAGCCTGACCGTCAACCTGCGCCGCTTTGAACTTCCATTGCCGCGCCGACTGCAGCGCGAGGTTGGCAAAATATCTGCTTGGACCCGGCGAGTCCAACTCAGCATTTGAGACCGTGCCATTCAAATCGACGTTGGCGCGTATGGTTAGTTCAAAACTTCCGTGAATGGTCTGGATTGCCTTCGCAGGTATCTCCGGCATCACCCGCTCTGTGACTGCGCCCTTGACCGCCGTACCTGTCGAATCTGCAGCCTCCGGGGCCGGAGCTTCCGGGGGCGTAGTCAAACTTGCTGCTTCCGGGACCGGAGTTGGAGTTTGGGGGGACGGATTCGGTTTTGCAGCCTTCGGAACCGGCGCTTGAGTTTGAGGTTCCGTGATAGCAGGCTCCTCTCCTCCCGTTTGCAGCGCCGGTTCACTTCGGTGCGATCGCAACTCCAGAACAGCCACGATTACAATCAGGGTTACCAACGCCGCAACCACCGCTCTGATGCGAAACTTTCCGGCTCCCGTTTCTTGCGCCTTGATTGGCGGAACCACCTCTGGCACAGATTGCGGAGGTTCGAGAAGAGCCCGTATGTCGCCAATTGTGCAACGGCGCGGCGGATCAAGCTGCAAACATCTCCTCGCAATCTCGGCGAAGGGTTCTGGAACAGATGCCGGCACGATCGGTTCGCCCTTTGCAAATTCGTCCCACACCGGCGGATTTTGCGTCGAGGCCTCAACGAGTGTGACGCCGAGTGACCAGATGTCAGCCGCCGAAGAAATAATCTCGGTGGCGCCCTCCGGCGCATCGTGGATTTCCGGTGATGGAGACCGCCTGCCCAATGCGCCCGCGGCATGCAGGCTATCTGAAGAGATTCTCAACTGGTCGTCGACAACCATGATGTTTGAGGACTTCAGCCTGCCATGAACCAGGCCCTTCGCGTGTACATCCGAAAGCGCGTCAAGTACCGGTCCGAGCATCTCTCTGATCTCGGCCGGCGTGAGCGGCCGCTCCTGGAGAATCTCAGCGAGATTCTCTTCGGCATATTCCATCACTACATAGATCAGCGGAGTCGCGTCAATCTCGCAGCGACCGGCGTGCAGCATCTGCATCACGTGAGGATGAGACAGAGTCGCAGTCGTCGCCCAACCGGCGTAGAGCGCTTCCGCTCCCATTGCGTCGGCCGGAATCAGCTTGATCGCAGCCTTTTGCGATCCCTGCCCGCGCAATTCAGTCAGGAAAACATATCCACGCTCAGAGCCGCCCAAAGCCTGCAGCAGGGTAAATCGCCCGTCGATTACCCGGCCCACCCATTCACTCCGAATTGGCTCTACGGCCGTCACGTAAACCATTCTAGTGTCCCGAGTCTGAAATCCGCATCACAAAAGAGAAATGTCATCCTGAGCGAAGTCTGACGCGTTGTTTGCGTCATGGGAAATACACTTCCAACAAGGCAAGAAGTGTCAGGGCACGACTTCAGTCGTGCCGAAAACTGCCCGAAAAATGAGGGGGTTTAACCCCTGAGATTTCACGACTCAGATGCTGCCGCCATTTCCTTATAGAACATCCAGGCAACGCTTCCCGGGGAATCCCACACAAGGAATGGTCGTTATTCGACCCGCGTCAGCTCAACGATTTCTGCGCACATCGCATCCGCAGTCTCATTCGAAATCGAAAGCCCTGAAGGCTGACGTCCGCTTCCGAAATCAAATCCGCGCGCGCCAACACCGTTGCGGAATCCATCCGGAAAATTCTGGTCGGTGAACAATCGGTCAAACAAGCGCAGCACCCGGTATTGCAGGCGCATCGCATCTTCCAGCTTTCCCGCCATGAAGGTGTCGTACATCTTCCGCGTCAATTCCGGGGCAACATCGCTAACGGCATTCACTCCGCCATGCGCTCCTGCCATCATCATCGGAACCACCAAGGGGTCCCACCCGGTCAGAAATGTGAAATCGCTACGATGCGGTCGAATATTCTGAATCATGCGCATCATGAACGGCAAATCGCCGGAGGAGTCCTTGATGCCGATGATGCGCGGTATCTCCGACAGCTCTTCAATAGATTTCAAATTGATCGGATTCGCGAACAGCGGCATGTTGTAGAGAAGCACATCGATCATCGCTCCCTCGGCCAACTGCCGAAAGTACTCCAGCACTGACGCGGGTTTCAGCGGAAAATAGAACGGAGCTACGATGGCGACGGCCCTCGCGCCCATCTTTCGGTACGCCTCGCTGGCCTTCAGCGTCTCGTCTATCGATGCCTCCGCGCATCCAATCACCACCGGGACACGGCCTTGCGCCTGGTCGCAGGTAATGGCCCCGATCGTCTGTCTCTCTTCGCTGGTCAACCGCGTAAACTCCCCGGTTGACCCATTCGGAAACAGCCCGTGAACACCGGAAGCAATGAGCCAGTCGATGAAGCGGCGCAACTCCGGCTCATTGATCCGCCCCTTTTGATCGAGCGGAACCAGCATCGGTGTCCAAATTCCAGTAAGTGGCGTCATGTGTCCTCAATCGTTCGATCTGCTAAAAGAACTTCTGAATCAATCGCCGCTTTGTTCGGCACAAATTTGCACTTAGCGAAAAAGCCCGTCCCGAGTCGCACGAAGTGTCAGGGCACGACTTCAGTCGTGCCGAAAGCAGCTCAAAAGGATTGAGGGCTTGAGCCCCTGCGGCACACTTTCGTCGGTTCGGATCAAGTTCCGGCCTTCTTCCGCAGTTTCTGCCGCCATGCCGCAAACCCCACAAAAAAGCCGCGGCCCTCAGCAGAAACACGTTCCTCGCAAGAACGCCAAACGCAGCAGTCCCCCGTCAACGATGCCTTTACTATTTATAACTCCTCTCCGTATAATCCACACCCGAAGCGATTTCAACATTTGTAGGCGATGTAATTCATCTTTGACCGACCCGCCGGCCGACGATCTCCCAGGAGAAACCAATGAAATCCTCCGCTTCAAAGCTCGCCCTCGCCATCTTCTCAATCCTCTTTTGTCTTTGCGCCCTTCAGGCGCAGAACGCAGCAGACCCCCTGGTCAGCGGCTTTAAGAATCCCCCCAACGGAGCCCATCCGCGCGTCTGGTGGCACTGGATGAACGGCAACATCAGCCAGGAAGGCATCAAGCTCGACCTGGAGTGGATGCATCGCGTGGGCATCGGCGGCTTCCAGAACTTCGACGCCGCACTCGAAACCCCGCAGGTGGTCAAGAAGCGCCTGGCCTACATGACCCCGGAGTGGAAAGAGGCATTCAAATATGCCACCACTCTTGCCGACCAGTTAGGCATGGAAGAAGCCATTGCTGGCTCGCCCGGTTGGAGCGAATCTGGTGGCCCTTGGGTACCGGCGTCCGAAGGCATGAAGAAGTATGTTTGGAGCGAGACATTCGTTGAAGGCGGCAAGCCATTCACCGGATATCTGGCCCATCCGCCCGCGGAAACTGGTCCTTTTCAGAATATTGGTCTCCACGGCCGCGAGGCTGCGGAGGGCGGCAAGACCCCCCCGCAGTTTTACGCCGATGCGGCAGTGGTCGCCTATCGCAGGGCAACCAGCGACGTGCCTCTCGAGGCGTTGCATCCCAGGATCACCTTCAGCGCCGGCTCGCCCGATGTGGCTCCGCTGATTGACGGCGACCTGGAGAAGACGGCGAAGCTTCCCATTCCCGGGGTTGGAGAGAGCGCCTGGATTCAGTACGAGTTCGCCCAACCGCAAGCCATTCGCTCCGTGACCTTTGTCATGAATGACCCCGAAGAAATGGCCGCGGCCGCCTCCGGAGTAGGCACTCCCGAGAAATCCCTTGAGGCCAGCGATGACGGAAAGAACTTCCATCTCATCGCCGCGCTCTCCGGCGGCAGCGCGCCCCAGCACACTATCTCCTTCCCAACCGTCACGGCAAAGTTCTTCCGCGTCAGCTTCAAGCGGCTGCCTGCTCCGCCCATGCCCTGGTGGGCCGCCGGTGGCGATCCGGCGTCCTTTGGCATCAAGGTCGGGCCGCCTCCCACTGACTATGAGATTGCCGAGCTTGTGCTCCATCCTGGCGCCCGCGTCAACCGTTTTGAAGAGAAGGCCGCCTTTACCACTGAATTCGACCTCTACGGATTCGCATCGCCTGCCATTTCCGGGGACGATGCCATCGCAAAATCCAATGTGGTCGACCTGACCGCGAAGATGCGCGCGGATGGAACTCTTGACTGGACGCCGCCTCCCGGCGACTGGGTCGTGCTCCGCTTTGGTTACTCGCTCCTCGGAATCACCAATCACCCTGCCACCCCCGAGGCCACAGGCCTTGAAGTCGACAAGCTCGACCGCAGGTATGTGAAGAAGTACTTCGACGCCTACCTCGACAGCTACAAAGAGACAGTCGGCGCGGACATGATGGGCAAGCGCGGCGTCCGATACGTGATCAATGACAGTTGGGAGGCCGGCTCGCAAAACTGGACCGACCATATGATCGCCCAGTTCAAAACGCTGCGCGGCTACGATCCAGCGCCCTGGCTACCGGTTCTCGCCGGACGCGTGGTCGAGAGCACCGAAGCCAGCGACCGCTTTCTGTGGGACTTCCGCAAAACCATCGGCGACCTCATCGCCAACGAGCATTACGGCCAGTTGGAGG
Organism: uncultured Acidobacteriaceae bacterium; assembly: GCA_903911925.1. Lineage (GTDB taxonomy): Bacteria > Acidobacteriota > Terriglobia > Terriglobales > Acidobacteriaceae > Telmatobacter. The sequence continues at coordinate 13,884 of CAIWFH010000010.1, read as the reverse complement.
CCACGCTTCACGAGCGCGGCATGGCCCACTACGGCGAGTCGCACGAAGGAGGCCGCGCCTTCGTTGCCGACGGCATGGAAGTGAAGAAGTTTAATGAAATACCCATGAGCGCCATGTGGACCCAGACGCCCGGCGTCAACAAGGAGCAGTTCGGACTCAATGCGGATGATCGCGAGTCTGCCTCCGTCGCGCACATCTATGGACAGAACCTGGTAGCGGCGGAGTCCATGACCGCTGGCGCCGCAGCCTGGGCTTGGTCGCCCTCCACCCTCAAGCCGACTGCCGATCAGGAATTCCTCAACGGCATCAACCGCTTTGTAATTCACGAGTCCGCGCACCAGCCGCTGGTTGGCAAAGGCACCGCTCCCGGATTGACCCTTGGACCGTTCGGGCAGTGGTTCAATCGCAACGAAACCTGGGCCGAGCAAGCCGGTCCGTGGATCGACTACCTTGCCCGCACCAGCTTCCTGCTGCAGCAGGGCCACTTCGGTGCCGACCTCATCTACTTCTACGGCGAAGACTCAAACCTCACCGCCATCTTTGCCAATAAGGCTCCCGATGTTCCCGCTGGCTACGGCTTCGACTATGTCAATGCCGACGCCCTTATCCATGAACTCAGCGTTGTCAACGGCCGCATCGCCACTCCAAGCGGAATGACCTACAAGCTGCTGGGCCTCGATCCCTACAGCCGTCATATGTCGCTGCCTGTGCTGCGCGCCATTCACAAGCTCGTCGAGAATGGAGCCGTGGTTGCCGGTCCCAAACCGGCAGACGATCCAAGCCAGGCCGATGATCAGGCGGAGTTCAGCAAGCTGACCACCGAACTCTTCGGCGACGGAACAGGCGTTCACAAGGTCGGCAAAGGCTCGGTCTATGCGGGCCAGAACCTGGCCGATGTTTTTGCCGCGATGCACGTGGCGAAAGACTTCGACTACACCAAACCGGAGCCTGATGCGCGCCTGCTGTTTGTCCATCGCAAACTCGCGGACGGCGATCTCTACTTCATCGACAACCGCAACGATCGCGACGAATCCGTCGAGGCAACCTTCCGCGTGACTGGCAAGGCGCCCGAACTGTGGCATGCAGAGACCGGCACATCCGAGCCGGCATCGTATACCATCGCGACCGGTCGCACCACCGTGCCGTTGCATCTTGAACCATGGGGCACGGTCTTCGTCGTCTTCCGCAAGTCAACAACTGAAATGGCCCGCCAGATGCCCGCGGCGAAGCAAACAGATTTGTCAAAGCTGGATGGCCCTTGGACAGTCAGTTTCGAACCGGATCGCGGAGCTCCGCCTTCGATCAAGCTGAACTCACTCGCCTCCTGGAGCGATTCCTCTGACTCAGGTGTCAAGTACTTCTCTGGAATCGGCACCTATACGCGCACCGTTCAAGCCCTTCGCGATTGGTTCAAGCCCGGTGCGCACTTGTGGATCGACCTCGGCGACGTAAAGAACCTCGCTGAAGTGTCGGTTAACGGCAAGAGCCTCGGCGTCGTGTGGCACGCGCCCTACCGCGTCGACGTCACCTCCGCGCTGAAACCTGGCGCGAACGAGATTGTCGTGAAGGTGATAAACGCCTGGGTGAACCGCCTCATTGGCGACCAGCAACCCGGCGCAACCAAGTACACCTCTGCCGATGTGAAGCCGTACAAGGCTGACTCGCCGTTGCAACCCTCAGGTCTGTTGGGGCCTGTCGAAATCGTGCGATCCTCGACCGAGTAACGTCCATGCGGAGGCCAGCCAGAATCTGACTGGCCTCCGCAAATCATGATTCTTCTAAGAAACCTCTGAATAAGTCACTGCTTTGAAAGGGCACACTTTAGTCGTGTCGCAACCCAGCAATAAGAGCGCTGGATTTACAGTCTGCGTGAGAACCGGATTTTTCGCTGACTTGCTGACTTGCCATGCCGCGAAGCGGCGCTGACATGCTGCTTTTCAATAAAGCCTTCTTCCACCCACCGTCCATTGTTTCGTTCGGTGGCTATGGAAACTTTAAATTGTCTCCTTTTCCCAGGATCGCCAACCCACCTGCAAACAGGCCGCCCATGACCGGTGACGCACTATCTCGAGCCATCACCCGGGCGCGCCGCCGCTTGCTCCCATTTCTGTTGCTGATGTACGTCGTATCCTTCCTGGACCGTGCAAACATCAGCTTCGCGAAACCGCAATTCCAGGCCAGCGTCGGAATCTCAGAGACAGCCTTCGCATGGGGAGCCGGGCTTTTCTTCCTCAGCTATTCCCTGTTTGCCATTCCCAGCAACCTCATCCTCCACCGCATCGGGGCGAGGGTTTGGATGTGCGGGCTCATGGTCGCGTGGGGCCTCATCTCCGTCTTGAACATGTTCGTGCAAGGCCCCTCCTCGTTTTACGCGCTACGCCTTCTGCTCGGATTCGCTGAGGCCGGCTTCTTCCCCGGAGTCATTCTTTACCTCACCTATTGGTTTCCCGACCGCGTGCGCGGCCAGATCATGGGCCAGTTCTATTTCGGCGCGCCCCTGGCGTTCATCTTCGGTGGCCCGCTCTCCGGCCTGCTTCTCCTGCTCCATGGCAACGCCGGCCTCGCCGGATGGCAGTGGATGTTTCTTGTTGAGGGCTCTCTCGCCATAGTCGTCGGAGCCTGGGCCTTCTGGTACCTCTCTGACAGGCCACACAACGCGGCATGGCTGTCAGAAAACGAGAAGACCGCGCTTGAAAGTGCCTTGGCAATCGAAGAATCCGTGCGCCACGCACGTGGTCCGTCGGCATTTCTCGCCGCGCTTCGTGACCCTAAGCTGTTTCACTTTGCCGCCATCTACTTCCTCATCCAGATGAGCGTTTACGGTGTGGTCTTCTACCTGCCCGCCGAAGTGGCGGCTATCCTCGGCAAGCGCATCGGTCTTGAAGTCGGCATCGTCTCAGCGCTGCCGTGGACATGCGCGCTCGCCGCCGTCATTTTTGTTCCCTTGTGGGCCGGCCGCGTCAAGCGCCCTCGCCTCCTCGCCGCCGCCGTGCTCGTGGTGTCCGGCATTGCCAGCGCCGCCTTCCTTCTCCCGAACGCTGCAATTGCCATGGCAGCCCTTTGCGTGGCAGCCTCCGGCTTCATCGCCGTGCAACCCGTTTTCTGGACCTTCCCTACCGGCTACCTTTCCGGACGTGCCGCCGCCGGAGGCATCGCCGTCATCAACGCAATTGGCGCCCTGGGCGGCTTTGTCGCCCCCAACATCAAGGTATGGGCCGAGCATCATTCCGCTTTCCCCGCCGCCGGGCTCTACGTTCTTGCCGCATTCACCTTGCTTGCCGCAGGCCTCGTCGCGCTTCTCGGCGAACAACGTTTCCGGCAGCAACCCGCCAAACCCAACTGATACCATGCGCTAGAGAAAGGTCACCCAATGGCAAACCACAAAATCCGTCAAGTCCGCGCCTACGTGTTTCATGGCGGCGGAGGCGACTATCACGACCAGGGCCCCAACCATTGGATCGACGACCACATCGCCACTCCCATGTCCAAATACCCTGCTTACCGCCAGAGCCGCCAGTCCTTCGGTTTGAATGTGCTGGGAACATTGGTCGTCGAGATCGAATCCGACAACGGCACGGTGGGCTTCGCAGTCTCCACCGGCGGCGAACCCGCAGCCTGGATCGTTGAGAACCACCTGGGCCGATTCCTCGAAGGCGCGCAGGTCGCCGACACCGAGCGAATCTGGGATCAGATGTACCTCAGCACGCTGTTCTATGGCCGCAAGGGCATCGTCCTCAACGCCATCAGTTGCGTCGATCTCGCGCTGTGGGATCTGTTGGGCAAACTCCGGCAGGAACCCGTCTATCAGATGCTCGGAGGACCTGTTCGCGATGAACTGGTCTTCTATGCCACCGGAGCGCGGCCTGACCTTGCACAGCAAATGGGCTTCATCGGCGGAAAGCTCCCCCTGCATCACGGCCCCGCCGCGGGCGAAGAGGGAATGAAGCAGAACCTTGCGCTGCTGAGCGAAATGCGGTTCCGAACCGGCGACGACTTCTGGCTCATGTACGACTGCTGGATGAGCCTCGACCTCAACTATGCCATCCGCCTCGCGCACGCCGCTGCGGAGTTTTCACTCAAATGGATCGAGGAAGCTCTTCCGCCCGACGACTACTGGGGCTATGCGGAATTGAAGCGCAGCGTCCCGCCCGGCATGCTGGTCACAACCGGCGAGCACGAAGCCACACGCTGGGGATTCCGCCTGCTCCTCGAGATGCAGTGCGCAGACATCATCCAGCCCGACGTAGGCTGGTGCGGCGGCATCACAGAACTGATAAAAATCTCTGCCCTCGCCGACGCCCGCGGTGTCCTCGTTGTGCCGCACGGCTCCAGCGTTTACAGCTATCACTTCGTGGTTACCCGCCACAACAGCCCGTTCTCTGAGTTCCTGATGATGGCCCCCGCAGCCGACAAGGTTGTGCCCATGTTCGCTCCGCTGCTGCTCGATGAACCGGTACCCGTCAACGGCCGAATGAAAGTGCCCGACACGCCTGGATTCGGCGTGCGCCTGAATCCTGACTGCAAACTTCACCGGCCATACAACCACGCGCAAAAATAGCCGTCCCTTGCTTCGGTTCGGCTTCAAATGAACTCTGTGTTCCAGCTTGCGGCAGAACTCATCCGGAGTAGCACGAAGTGTCAGGGCACGACTGTGCAGCTTGCTGAAATACTAGCGCGGGCGGTAGGCCGGGGATTTATCCCCGGTGTAACATGAATCAAATCAACTAGGGCTTTAGTGTCTGGGGTATGGTCTTCGGGCTTTCTCTCCAAACCCTCGCCTTTTTTCGCAAGCTGTGTAGTCGTGCCGTAGATGCCGCAAGAATTGAACCGGGCTTTAGCCCCTCAGCGGATGCTGAATCGGAAGTCGACGCCTTCTTAGACGCGCACCAAAACGGCCTCGCCAGCGCAGAGATGTTCGAAAGAACGGAGATCGCTTGACCCTAAGCATTCAGGACCAATTCGGCCAGATCGACATCTACCTCTTCGATCAGATTCTGCGCGGAAACATCACACCGGATATGTGCGTCCTTGAAGCCGGGTGCGGTTACGGACGCAACCTCGTCTACCTGCTGCGGGAGGGGTGTGAAGTGTTCGCGCTGGACCAGGACGCCGGTGGAATCGACCACGTTCGCCAACTCTCTGCATCGCTCGAAACCGGGCTTCCTGCCGAAAACTTCCAGGTAGGCTCCATCGAGCGGATGCCGTTTCCCGACAACCTTGCCGATGTAGTCATCTGCTCTGCCGTCCTGCATTTTGCCCGCAATGAAGAGCACTTTCGCGCCATGCTCGCGGAACTCTGGCGCGTTCTGAAGCCGGGCGGATTGTTCTTTTGCCGCCTCGGTTCAAGAATCGGCATGGACTTTGAGCGCCTGCGCGACAATGTCTTCCTGCTTCCGGATGGCTCGCACTGGTACCTGGTCGATCAGGAGATGCTCGAAGAATTGGCGGAAGAAATGAACGCCGTGCAGGTGGACCCGCTCAAGACAACCATCGTGCAGGACTATCGCTGCATGACCACCTGGGTCCTGCGAAAACGAAGAGGCTGAAGTCCGCATTCAAAGAGACCCACGCCTACTTTCACTCTGTCCAAGCCACAACCGTCGGGTGCCCCATGTCTCGTTTTTGAGACATGGGACAGCACAACTGCCAACCGGCCACTTGGCTGGGTGCCCCATCCTTGCGCTTTTCTCTGGCGCAAGGGTGGGAAACCACAACCGTTAACTTGCCTTGGAACCGCAGTTGGCTACGGCCGATCGTAAAACCGGAAGAACAACGAAGGCTTCGATACCGGCTCGGCCTTCGCCACCAATTCCGTCTGTTGTTTATCGCTGAGCGGCGTAAAGTCCCGCGCCAGTTGCACATTCTCTTCCAGTTGCGCCACCGTATCGCAGCCGACAATAATCGTGCTTACCGGTCGCGAGAGCGTGTAGTAGATGGCATCGCGAATGGTCAGCGTACCCGGGGTAGGCGCCAGAACCATGCCTTCCCACGAGTGCTTCTGCGCCTCAAGTGGCGGCGGCGTCCAGGTTGAAAGCAGCCGTCCGCGCCCCGGAATCTTCATCCCGATAATGCCCATCTGCTTCTCAACCGCCAGCGGCAGCAGCGCTTCGTTGAAGCTGAAGTGGTGCGGGTCCGCCGCGCTCATAGCCATCAATATCGTGTCGAACGGATAGCGCTTAATCCCTTCCATCAGCGCATCGGGCCGGTAGTGCCCGGTGAGGCCGAGGAAGCGCACCACTTTCTGCTCTTTCATCTCCATCAGCGCTTCCATCGCGCCGCCCTTGGCAAACACCGCGTCGATATCAAACATCGTCCCGATATCGTGCAACTGCCACAAATCCACGTGGTCGGTCTTCAGCAGTTCCAGCGACTTCTCGATCATGCGCATCGAGCCGTCGCGTGTCCGCTCTTTGGTCTTGGTTGCGATAAACGCTTCTTTTCTGCGGCGCGCCATCACCTTGCCCACGTACTGCTCGCTCCACCGCTCCGGCCCGCCATAAATTGACGACGTATCGATGTAGTTCACGCCCAGGTCCAGGGCCCGCTCAATAATCGGCACGGCCACGTCAAAGTTATTCGCCTTCTCCAGGCTGGCCTGTCCGCCCAGCGAGAAGATACCCACGCGATAGCCCGTCTTGCCCAGGTTGCGCGTCGGCATGCCTGCAAGGGTTACAGGGTTCGACGGCAATGCCGGCATCGCCTTGGGTGCGTCCGCGATTGCGGATGGGGCAAGCAGCGCCGCTGTCATCGCTCCGCCTGCCTTCAAGAACTCGCGGCGTCCATGCTTCTGCGCCGATGCCACGTGGTTTTCACTCATGATGAAACCTCCTCGGGGAACTTTTTAGCGTCTAGCCCATCATCATATACCCGCGCCGATATCCCCAAAAAACAAGAGTCCGGGCAGCCGCTCTCTCACTTAGTGCCGAATGCCAGTGTTGAATAGCTGGAACTCTCGGATGTGCACTTCACTCGTGCTCGACAATATCTCCAACCGCACGCGACTTGCCGTTACCGCTTCAAACGCATCGATCTTCTTATGCCCTATCGCTTGGCCCTCCGCCACCTTCTTCCATCCCCCGCTCACCCAGGCTTCAATCCGATACTTCTCGATACGCTGCCCGTCATTGAGCCACTCCATGGTTAGAGCGCGATCAAAGGTCACTGGCTCTTTGAATGTAACTTCCAAAGTCGAGCTGTGCGAGCCCGCGGGCGCCGACCAGAAAGTATCTGCATCGCCATCCAGTGCTCGTGTCGTGTTTGCATCGGTATCGGCATGCTTCAAAGCCAGGTTATTCGAGTAGCGTGCGCGGATGGCCTCGCCAAACTCCTTCAGCCGCGCCACATCCGCATCGGGCAGCAACCCCCGATCATCCGGAGCAAGGCCCAGCATCAGTTGCCCACCGCGCCCCACGCTCTCTTCGTAAGTCGTCATCAACTCGTCCACGCTTTTCAGCGAAGCCTCATCGTTCGGGTGCCAGAACCAATGCAGCTTGCGCAGCGGCGTATCCACCTCCACCGGCCTCCACCGCAGGAACCCGTGGCGGTCGATTACATTCCAATTCTCGAAAGGGATGTTGCCGACTTCATTGCCAACCCAGCGCGCGTCTCCGTATTCGAAAAGCCCCGTATCGGCAAAAACGAGCGTATTGGGTTGATAAGTGCGCAGCGACTCGATGATCTTCTTGAAGTCGTAGGCATGTCCTTCGCTGCCCGCGCCATCCAGCCAGAATTCATTCAGGTTGCCGTAGTTACTCGATAACTCTTCTAACTCCGAGAGATAGTAGCGGTCATAAGCCGCCGGGTCCTTGTATCTAGGGTCATGCCGGTCCCACGGCGACTCGTAGACGCCGAATTTGAGCCCCAGCTTATGCGCAGCATCGGAGGTCATCCGCACCAGGTCGCCCTTGCCGCCCAGCCACGGACTGTTGGCTACGCTGTATTCCGTCTGCTTGGTCGGCCACAAACAAAATCCATCATGGTGCTTTGCCACCAACACAACATAGCGCGCGCCCGCCGCCTTGGCGGCACTCAGCCATTGTTCCGGATTGGCCTGCGACGGGTTGAAAACCTTTGGGTCCGCGGTTCCGTCGCCCCATTCGCGGTTGAGAAACGTATTGGTACCGAAATGAACGATGACCCCAAACTCCAGATCCTGCCACTCCACTTGCTGCGGCGACGGTTTTATGTCAGCGAAGTTTACTGTCTGCGCGCCCGCACAGAGACCCACAGCCAGCAGAAGTGACCCTGCACCCGCGATACCGCAAAATCCCTTTACCAGCCGCTTCATCGAAGATTCTCCCCCAGCTTTGGATTGTACCGGGCCTGCGTTTGGGTCCTAAGTGTAAACTGATCCGTCATAACGGAAAAGCAATCATTGAACCTGCTGAAATCGTCTTCGGAAGGAACCCCATGAAGAAAAGATCTCTGAGCATCCTCGCATTGCCCTTTGCTGCCGCCCTTTTACCTCTTTCCGCCTTCGGCCAGCAAGTCAAGATCACCGGCGGCCTCGTCTCCGGAGTTCCCGGCAGCGATCCATCGATCATGACCTACAAGGGTATTCCGTTCGCCGCGCCGCCGGTCGGCAACCTCCGCTGGGCCGCACCGCAGCCGCTCGTAGCATGGCCGGGAGTGCTCAAGGCAGACAAGTTCTCGTCCAGTTGTGTCCAGCAGATTGTGCCGCAGTTCGGTCCCTGGACCTATGAGTTCATGACCCATAACGACGTCAGCGAAGATTGTCTCTATCTCAATGTCTTCACGCCCGCGAAATCTGCCGCTGCCAGGCTCCCGGTGTTTGTGCACATCTATGGCGGCGGATTCCTTGGGGGCTCAGCCGCCGTGCCCATCTACGACGGCGAGGGTCTGGCAAAGAAGGGCCTCGTTGTCGTTACCTTCAACTATCGGCTTGGAGCGTTGGGTTTCCTCGCGCATCCCGAATTGACAAAGGAATCTCCGCAGCATGCCTCGGGCAACTATGGCCTGATGGACCAGATCGCCGCACTCCACTGGGTGCATGAGAACATCGCCCTATTCGGTGGCGACCCAGCCAACGTAACCATCGCCGGCCAATCTGCCGGATCGATGTCAGTCCACGACCTGACCGGATCTCCGCTTGCGAAGAACCTCTTTCACCGCGCGATTGCCCAAAGCGGCGGATCGACCGTAGGGGGAGTCGGCTTGGCTATTGAGCCTGCCTCGCTTGCTTCTGCAGAAGCCGAGGGCCAGAAGTTCGCCGAAACAAAGGGAGCCAAAACGCTCGCAGACCTGCGCGGGTTGAGTTGGCAGCAGATTCTTGCGCCCGTGCCTGGCGCGGATCCCATGAGCGGCCCGCGCTTTGCGCCGATTGTCGATGGCTATGTGCTGCCCGCCTCCTTCATGGACATCATCGCCCAGGGAAAACAGAACGACGTCGAAACCATGACCGGCGGCACTACAGGTGAGTTGGGCGGGCTCTTCGCACCCCGGGAGCCAGTCACCGCCAAGGCATTCCAAGAGCAGGCCCGGAAGCGCTACGGCGACAAGGCGGAAGAGTTCCTCAAACTCTACCCTGCGGCAACCGACGAGCAGACGCAGATTGCGCAACGTGAAAGCACCCGCGACCAGGCCCTGGTGGCCATGTACCTCTGGGCCAGAGTTCGCTCAAAGACTGCCAAGACCAAGGTGTATGAATACCTCTGGGATCACGCCCTTCCCGGACCCGATGCCGCCAAGTACGGCGCATTTCACAGCTCCGAGATTCCTTACGTGATGAACACCCTCGGCCGCTCGGATCGCCCCTTCACCGATTCGGACAAGAAAATCGGTGCCCTGATGTCTTCTTATTGGGCCAACTTTGCCGCAACCGGAAATCCCAATGGCGCCGGACTCCCCGCCTGGTCCGCTCTCGGCGCAAAGCCAGAAATCATGGAAGTAGGCGATAAAACCGACCCGATCCCGCTGGCAGGGAGCCCGGCCAAGATTGCGTTCTTCGAAACGTTCCTGAGCCAGGGAAAATAAGTACCGAACGCAAGCCGCTCCCGAGTCCAAAATTCCAGACTCGGGAACGGCTCTCAGGCTCTTCACACTTGACGAACCCGCTCAACCCCTGTCATTTCTTCAGCGCGCCGAATTCATCGTCGAAAATCTTCTTTCCTTTGGCATCCCACACGCGAACATAATCCACCTTGATGGTCTGCGGAAATGTTTTCGGATCGGGAGCGCCGCCGGCGTCGTTTTCAATCTCTTCTGAAATGATCGGGAACATTTCGTGCGAAGGGACACCTTTTGTCATCGTGGTCGTGGTTACCCCATCGATCTGAAACTTCAACGAGTCCGGAGTCCAGACCAGCGTGTATACGTGCCAGTTGGTTTGAACGTTTGTTGTTTTGCCCCATTCGCTCTGCCAGCCGTCGGGGTTAAAGAGATTTTGACTCACCATGGTAAGAGTCGAGTCCGATGCCGGCTTTATTTCGGCAATATCGATCTCGTTGTTCGGGTCCGGCCAGGTGTGGTTGCACCAATAAGAATGCTTATACATAATGTTTTGACATCCCGAACCCATCATCCAGAGCAGCCCTGAATGAACACCATTGCCCGCCGACTTGATTCTTGCCGAAATGGTTCCGTATTTGAAGTTAAATGAACTCGTATAGATCGTTCCGCCCGTAAAGTAATGCTTCACCGGACCGTAGTCTACTCCGCCGCGGCAACTGACGCCTGCCGGGACACTTTTGGCCGTTAGGGTCAGGATTCCCCCAGCGACCGAGACATTGCCTGGTAGATTGCAAATCAAATCGTGGTTCGGCTCATCGATCCAGCCGCCATCCACTGCTGTCCACTTCGTCGTATCGAGATTGGTTTGTGACTGAACCTGAGACGTACAAAAACCGCAACACAAAACTGTGTACACAATCAACCGCCGCATCGTAGCCTCTCTTGCTCTCTCCACACATGGCAATGTGCCGTCCGTTAAAACGTCCGCCTTTCAGCATATTAAACCTGCTCTATCGCGCAACAACAAAGGCCGCTCCCAATGGGAACGGCCTTTGCGGTTTCGCGCCATCGGCGCGGTCTGCTGCATGCAATGCTTAGTCGCCGGCCACCGGCTCGGCTTCCTTCTTCTCCGCTGGCTTGGCAGGAGCAATTGCATCCAGCCGCACCATGCCTTCAACCGGCTTTTCGCCCAGCACGTGCTCGCGATAGAGCTTGGCCATGCGGGCATTCTCGGCGTCCGGGTTATGCTTCACGTCGCGCGCGCGAATCTTTTCTTCGCGGGCGTTCTTGGCAATGCCCAGGTCGTCGAGCGTGTGATTGGCTTCGGAGTTTACGTGGTCCATGTTCAGGGTCAGCTTGTGGCCCACCTCGCTCATGCCCACCTTCTTGCCGCCGGCAAAAATTTCGTGCCGTCCGTGCTCCTCGTACCACTTGGTCAGGGTGGCCGTCATGTGCATCTTCTCAATGATGTTGCGCCAGCCGATGCCCGTGTTGTACGCGCAGAAGCTGATTTCGCCTTCCTGCGTGGCGTAAGGAATGATGCACTGCTCGGTGCGGCGGAAGTCGTAATTGAACAAGTCCTGGAACCACATGCCGGCGATGAACAGGAAGTTCCAGCGATCTTTGCGGCGCTTCTCAATGTCCGCCAGCGTCCGATCGCCCTTCACGCTGCCGTAATCCTTGCCGGTGGCGTTGAAGGTCTTGTCCATCTTCTTCATCATGTCGCTGATCTTGAAGTGGGTGGGCGACATGAACGGATCGTAGTTCCGCATCAGCGACAGGGCGAGGCCCAGAACCGAGAGGAATCTTCCCCGGCCCGCGTCGTTCACCTTGGCCAGATCCTTGGCCACGATGTTCATGTTCAGGAAGGCAGTCACGGGGACCGCTTCCTTGGTTTCCTTGTCAATCATAAGCGCCATGCCGATGCCGCAGTTCGGGTGGCATCCGCAGCTAAGCTGGCCCCATTCGGCCGAGGGTCCGTGAATCAGATCGGCCCAGTCGCTGAAGGTGCTCATAAAGCTGATCGGGAACCAGTCGCGCTCCGGCTCGCCCAGGCCGCACTGCTTCTTTACGTCGTGCGCCATGTGCGAGAGCGTATAGCGCTGCGCATTCCGGCGCTCGTCGCTGATGTCTTCGTCGCGGCCCGTAAAGCTAACCGGCTGGAAGCTCAGGAAGCTGATGGTCTTGGGATTGTCCAGCGCGAACTGGATAATGCGGCCCACCTGCTCGTTATTGATGCCGTTGATGATCGTGGTGACGGGAACAATTTCGACGCCCGCTTCGTGCAGGTTGGCAATAGCCTGCAGCTTCACGTCAAACAGGTTGCCCACCTTGCGGTGCGAGTTGGCTGCGTTGCCGATGCCGTCAAACTGTAGATACACATACCGCAACCCGGCTTCTGCGGCGGCCCTGCAAAGTTCCTTGCTCTTTGCGAATTCGATCCCGTTCGATGCGGCCTGCACGCTGTTGTAACCAATCTTGCGGGCGTAGGCAATGGCGTCAAGGAAGTAAGGCGAAAGCGTCGGTTCGCCGCCTGAGAACTGCACGCTCATCTGCCGGCGCGGCTTCAACGTGGCGGAGTTGTCGAGAACCGTCTTGATCTCTTCCCACGTCAATTCGTGTACAAAGCCAACCTGGTTGGCGTCCATGAAGCACGGATCGCACATCATGTTGCACCGGTTGGTCATGTCGATGGTCAGCACCGCGCCGCGTCCATGGGTCATCGTCGATGTCCCGTGGTTGTGCAGCTTCTCATCGTTGTGCGCGCGGATGTCGCGGCCCGGGAAGCTCTCTTCCAGGTGCTTGAAGAACGCCGTATCCATGGCCATCACGTCTTCAAAGTGCCCGTGCTTGGGGCAATCCTTCACCATCAGGATCTGGCCATCGCGCTCAATGATCTGGGCCTTGATCTCGCCCACTTTCTCATTGAGAAGCACTTCCTGCGGCAGCTTGCCGTCCAGAATCTGCTTGCGAATCTCGGGGATGCACTTCGGACACAGCGAATCCGTTGTCCGCGGCCAGCCCAGCGGGGGCTTTTCCTTCTGCCAGCTCTTTTGCAGCGGCTTGTCTGACCATTTTGGAGTAAAGGCGGCGTTCGGGCTGATGCGGTTCAGCCGCTCGAATACCACCCACGCTGCCCTGGCAGCGTACACAGCGGCTTTCTCGGCGTACTTGATAGCTTTTGGCATAAAGTGAAGTCTCCTCGAATCAATTGTTTGGTGGCCGGCGTTCTGGTTGCTGGCTCTTGCCCGACCCTTGGGTTCCCGTTCGGTCAGGGAATCCAGGGTGCTGGAATTCCAGCACTAGAGTAACGGGGTGCCCCCGTCAACCCAATGGCGTTGCAGCGAATGGGGATTTTGCGCCGCGAATGGGGAATCGAGCGGGGGGAACGGGGCAGGAGGGGAAGACCACCCTGCAAGTACTGTCTTCCTGAGCGAAGGTCGCCGCGGCGACCGAAGTCGAAGGACCTGCGGTTTCTTTTCCGTCTTCTCTTGAATTGAACCAGGTTGAAAATCCAGCAGGAATCACTTTCCTCGACTCGCTTTGGTGCTATGCTTCGAGCGCACTCAATTTCTGTCTTTTCTAGCTCCAAATGAGTTCCTTCGAGGCGTGCGAGGCCTCTGTACGATGAAGAACGACCTCTCTCCTTCTCACATTTTGGATAGCTCCCCACGTCGTATCCATCAATTGGCAGTCAACTTTCTGACCTTGCCCTCAGAATGCGTAGTCCTTAGCGGACCGGTTTTGAGGAAAAATAATCATCCTCGTCGTAGTCGTCGTGGCGGTGGAAATGTGAAAATCGGCTTCATCGATTTTCAAGGTTTGTGGGAAGGGCGGAAAACAGCACCATCGTTTTCCGAGCTTTCCATAAACCGCCATTTCCACGGCCGGCCTCGATCACCGCGAACTCTCAGG
>CAIWFH010000009.1 GCA_903911925.1 uncultured Acidobacteriaceae bacterium | reverse complement strand
CGCGTGAGGCGGCCGACGTTTGCGTGCGTGAAGGCGCTTTCGTAGAAGCCGCGCTCCCAAGCCGGGATCGCCGCGACCGTTGCGCTTTCAGGCCGTCGCATGGTGCCGGTGCAGACACGGCCGTCGTCCGAGAGATTCCAGAAAGGGGCTACGGCAAGAGTCGTCGTGGCCTGGGGCCGTTTGTTTACGGGAAGCGCCCGAATGTTCAACTCGCCGCTGGCGGCCTTCCAAACCAAAGGTGGTTGCGGAAAGATACAGCCATTGAGATCGTGCGCTTTTCCTTCGGCGTTCTCGTAGAACATCTGCCGGCGTCGCGCCGGAGTCCACCAGACGATCAAGCGATCCGCTTTGGCAAGAATGTTCGCCGGCAACACCTCGGCCTGGACGCTGCCGCAGAGCGAACGCATCAGAGACTCGACGAACGCGAGGGTGAGAGGCTGCGCCGGACCGAGCGTGGGTGGCCCGCTCTTTTGGACCAGAACGTCATGCCTGGTGATGAAACTCGATTGACGGTCGCGGTAGACGAGCAGAGCCTCACGCAGCTCGAAGCAGTGATTCTGACCGATCGAAAGATGGATCTCCACGACAGGCCTCCGACTCATGGATCGATTCGACAAGCGAAAATAGTTCCGCGTTGATCTGAATGAAGCGCGCCGCAATCCGCAGTGCGCTGCGCACTTCGTCTGGGTTGGCCGGCGAGAAGATGGCGCAGAGTGCAGGCTCTGACGAGCATTCAAGCATTGACCGGCTCTCTTCGTCGAAGCAGGCCACGATGGCGTCCTGCTCTTTGAAACAGACAAGCACGCACGGCAATGGCGGCTGGTCGTAGTGGCCTTCTTCGAGGTACTCCCGCGATTGTTTCAAGGGAAGCCGCGCCAGTTGCTCGATGTGGCGCAACCGGCCGATCCAGTCTTTGAAGCGCCCTTTGCGATGCAATCGCAGCAGTTCCCGGTCGCACGCCTTGCCTTCGCGGAAATCGCGCTTCAGCGTCTTCCGGATGCACTCGGGCAGAGCCTTCTCTACCTCCGGGAACTCATACTGACCTTGGTTTTCTTCGTCGTCCTCGGCTGCGTATTCGTGCATTTGCTCTTCGTACATCAATGCGTCGTCATGGTTATAGAGGCGCATGACCTTGTAGAGAGCGTGAGTCAACGTCCAGTAGAATGCCGCTCCCAGTCCTTCGGCTTCCGCTTCCATTGCTTCGATCGCAGGGCCGATCCTCAGATAGCCCGATCCGCCGCACTCGACAAGGACAGCAAGCCTTCCCGAGCCGAGTTGCGCATCCTCGCCGTACCGCTCCAGTGCATCGGTGACCAGCAGGTGATACTCGACATTGCGCGTAAGAAGCTCGTTGCGCTCGGCGCCGACTCCACCAGAGATGATGGATTGCGCAAATCGAATCGCGCTGCCACCCGCCTGCTTCCAGGTTTCTGCGTTGCCCATTCCCTCGCGCACCAGCGCGGCGCACAACTGAAAGAGTAGTTCGCGGTTGGTTTCGTGGGTGTAGTCAGTGCGAACGCCAACAAGGGACGGCAGTGCCTGGCCAAAAGCTGGCGCCAACGTCATTACGCCAGAGGCGAAAGCAACTCCTGCGGCGTTGGCAACAGTGTTCTTTCTGTCCCCGCGTAGCGTTGAGTGGCCTCTGCGATGGCGCTCGATAGATCGCATGATTCCTTGCATTGGAGATGCCTCGCCAAGATCAGGTTGGCAGCGGGAGGAGCCTCGGCGGCTTTTTCCATGAACAAAGCAGCCAGTTCCTCTCTCGTCATCGCGCGCCGTGCCACGGCTCACCCCTTCGAGCCGATGGCGCGGCTGAAGGAGTAGCGAAGCGCGCTGCCGGTATCCTCCGGTCCGGTCAATGTGGCCGTGGCGATCTCCGGATACGACGGCGTGAGCAGGTCGCGGATTTCCTCGGCCGTCATCTGCGGCGCGGGGTCGGGAATGCGCGTGCCGTTGAAATAGAACTCGCGCGGCAGGGATTCCACTTTCAGAGTGGCCATATCGGTTGTCTCCTTGTCTGCCCCTGATGGGCAGAAATGGTTGAAACGGATTGTTTGCGGACTTCAGAACAGGCTGGCTTGAACTGGGATTCGTTCGATCACAGGCGACGACGGTTCAGCCGTAGCTAAATCAGCGGCTATCGCGCCTGCATCGTCCGTTCGATTGGCGGGAACACGATATTTGGTTTCCAGACGCCTGAGCGTCTGCATCTCGCTCGCGCGCTCCGCTTCGGCCACACGCAATTGATAGCGGGCCAGATAGCTGCGCTTGCGCACCTCCTGCTGAATGGCGCGCTCGACATCGGAGAAGGTGTACTCGGGATCGCCCCAGCACGGCCATTTGAGCGTCATGTCGAGGAAGTCCAGCCGGTCATGGTCGCAAGTGAACCAAGTCTCATAGAAGGTCAGCCTATCCACGTGCGCAATATGCCCGAGGCACATCGACAGGCGGTGATAGAAGTCCTTCGTGAAGAGCGCCTGCGCCCATTCGGACTCGATGAAGCGCAGAAAGTGATTTCCGAATTCAGCTTTGTAGGCCGCGGTCGAGAACTTGGTCGGCGTAAATTCGGTGGGGAGAAAGGGACCCTTCGGCATGATATGCCTCCGAAGACGCCGAGAGCCAGCATATGCTGGCTCTGGCGTTGCCTTGATTGCGAACCGGCATTCACCGGCGTCGCTCGGAACTACTTCTCCCTGGTGGGAGAGTATCACTGCTTATTTCTCGTGGGAAGATAGCATTCGAAATGCTGGCTCGATCTGTCCATCGAGCGAAAGCTAGTTCCTGCTCTTCCTGCCATTCCGTTGATTGGTTCTGCGCCTGCTCTTGAGTTCCCGGTGAAGGTCGGTCAACTGATCGACGGTATCGGCGCCGCTGATCTGTTCGTCGGCCGTCTTTCCGAGCCACGGAAACCGCTCTTCGAGCAACTGAAGCATCCACTCGACAAAGGTTCGCGGTGGGCGATTGTCTTTGGTCACAGGATCACCTTGATCGTCTTTGTTGTGAAACAGAAGGGAGATTCGAAGTTCCGCGCAATCTCAGCCGAAGAGGCTGAGTTGCACGGGAACCGCCGCCGCCGGCCAGGGTGTGCTCTTGATTTCGGTCCTGACAGGTTCGAGCAGATGGATG
>CAIWFH010000008.1 GCA_903911925.1 uncultured Acidobacteriaceae bacterium | reverse complement strand
CAGAGTTCCTTGAGCATGAAGTGCTTGTAGCCGCCCTTGTCCGCCTGGATGGGGTCCCAAAGAATGCGAGTAATGGCGCGCTGAATGGGGTTGCCTTCAAAGTCGGTTAACTCAACGCCGGCCAGGGTGAGGATGGCCATGTCGCCGTCGGCGAGGAAGTAGATATTGCGGGTGTGGTGCAGGATGCCGGGTACGTCGGAGGCGACAAAGCACTCGCCCTCGCCGATGCCGATGACCACCGGCGGGCCGAAGCGGGCCACGACGATCTTGTCCGGCTCTGAGGCCGACAAAACGCCGAGCGCGAAGGCCCCGGTGAGCCGCTTGACGGCGCGGCGGACGGCCACTTCAAGAGGAATGGGCAGGCCGGAGGCGTCGGCGTCCAACTGGACCTGCTCGATAAGGTGGGCGATGATCTCGGTATCGGTTTCGGTGACAAACTTGTGGCCCTGGGCGGTGAGTTCGCTCTTGAGGGCGAGATAGTTCTCGACGATGCCGTTGTGAACCACGACGATGCGGCCCGTGCAGTCGCGATGGGGATGGGCATTTTCTTCCGTCGGGCGGCCGTGGGTGGCCCAGCGGGTATGGCCGATGCCGTAGGTGCCATCGAGCGGGTTTTCGCGCAGAACCTCTTCAAGGTTAGCCAGTTTGCCAGGGGCGCGCCGGACCTCGAGAGTTGGTTTAGACGGGCTGCCGACGGCAATACCCGCCGAGTCGTAGCCGCGGTATTCGAGGCGCCTTAGCCCCTCGATGATGACTGGAACGACCTTCTTTGGACCAACATAGCCGACTATTCCGCACATACGAGGATTCTAAGCGACCAGGCAGGGCCGAATGCGGTCCATGCGGGGCACGGGCCGGGCGGGCTATTCCTCTATGCGGTATGTGAACTCTTCGATGACTACATTGGTGAGCACTTCGCGGGCGATGCGCTCGACCATAGCTTTTGCGGCATCGGCAGTGAGCCCATCGGCCAGCGAGAGGGCGAAATATTTGCCCTGGCGCACAGCGGTTATATCCGCGAATCCGATCTTGTGCAGGGCGTTCTGGATGGTCTGGCCCTGCGGATCGAGGACCGAGGTCTTCAGAGTGACATAGACATGAGCCTTCATTATCAAGGATTATAGTAGTTCCGGCGGATGGAAGGCACGGGCAGTTTTCCTTGGTTATTCCCCCCGCGCCGGCCCCTTCCCCGAAAGAGAGGCCAAAAGAAATGGTGAATTATCTTGAATTGCCCATCGGCGATCGCTCGCCGGAGGTTTTTCGCACGGTCATCGAGATCCCCAAGGATGGGACCCAGAAATACGAATACGACAAGCAATTGCACGTCTTCAAGCTGGACCGCAACCTGCATTCGCCGGTGCACTACCCGGGCGACTATGGCTTTATTCCTTCCACGCTGAGCGATGACGGCGACCCGCTGGACGTGCTGGTGCTGGTGCCGGGTCCCAGTTTTCCGGGCTGCGTGCAGGAGGTGCGCCCCATCGGCCTGCTTGAGATGCTCGATCAGGGCGTGCTGGACGAGAAAGTGCTGGCTGTCGGCAAGAATAATCCGCGTTTCGACAATGTGTGGAACTTTACCGACATCTACCCGCACATGCTCAAAGAGATTACCCACTTCTTCTCGATCTACAAAGACCTTGAAGGCAAGCGCGTTGAGGTAAGGGGCTGGCACGACGCCGCCTATGCCCGCGACCAGGTGATTCACGCCGCGAAACAGTTTGAAGAGAATAAAGCGAAACTGTCTGCGGCAATCAAATAGGCTTCCACTTGGGCGCAAAGCCCGCATGACAAACAGGCCGCGCCGATTCCGGACGCGGCCTGTGCATTTGCACTTTGAAAACTCAGTCGGCGGCCTGGGCAGCGGCCAACCTGCGGCGCGCTCTCGGAGCGGCGGTGGCCCAGTAGAGAATCGGTCCCAATAGCGCCACAGCAACCGAGAAAAGCAGGGCGGAGGTAGAGCCCATAATCTTCTCGTCGCGCGAGGCGTAGAGGGCATAGCCGATGAGCGCTGCCGGACCAACGCCGAGAGATACGGCAAAGGCCAGGTTACCGGCCTTGAAGGGCCGTTCCAGGTTGGGCTCGCGAAGGCGAAGCACCACCAGCGCCACAAACTCAAGCAGCAGGCTGGTTCCGTAGAGGATCAAGTCGATTGAAATGAGCTTTTCAAAAGGCAGTTTGAGCGCCAAAGCCCACGCCACCCCGCACAGCAGCACCGAGACCCATGGCACTCCGCGGCTGTTGCGCCGGGCCACGACGCGCGGCAGCATGCCGTCGTCAGCCATGGCCATGGGCAGGCGGGTGTAGCTCATCACCAGCGCGTTAAACATGCCAACTCCGGTGAGGACTCCGCCGGCAGCCACGGCAATGCCCAGCAGCGGCCCGCCAACCGATGCCGCCGCGGTCATCCAGTCGCCGGTTTTGAAGCTCTCCGCTGAAAGCCCGCTGAACGCCATTGCGGTAAGCGGCAGAATGTAAGCGATTGCCACCACAATAGTCGTCGCGATCATGGCGCGGGGATAGTTTCGCTGCGGGTTTTCCACTTCCTGGGCCACGGTTGAAGCGTTGTCCCAGCCCATGTAGTTCCACATGGCCACCAGCAGCGCCGTCGACAGCGCGGACTCCGAGGCGGCGCCGGAGGCGGAAATGCCCCACTGCATGTGGGGATGCGCGGTGATCCCGTGCCACAGGCCCAACACTACAAAGATGGCAAACGGCGCCAGCAGAAGGGCAGACATCCACAGCGAGTCGTCGCCAACCGCCGGGGCCCCGCGAAGATTCCACAAACAACAAAGCACCACCACGGCCAGCGACCACGCGTACCCATGCCAGCCCGCCGTGAGTCCGGGAGCGAATTTGCCCAGGTAAAGTACAAAAATGGCCGGGTAGAGCGCCATGTCAAAGATGCTGGCTGAAAGCGACAGCCAGCCTTCCTGGTAGCCCCAGAAGGGGCCAAGCGCGCGCCGCACCCACATGTAAAAGCCGCCCTCGGCCGGGAGGGCTGCCGCCAGTTCGCCAATCATCAGGGCGGTGGGCAGGCACCAAAGGAGCGGCAGAACCAGCAGAATCACAATTGCGCGGCCAAAGCCCGCCCCGCCCAGGATGTCCTCAATGGCGTAGGGACCGCCCGACACCATGAAGAAGGTGGCGGCGATCAAGGGCAGAAAACGCATCTTCCGCCTGGCGGGTTTGAGGGCAAAACGCATTGATGTGAATCTAACAACTTTTGCCCCCCACACAAAGAGAAAAATGCGCCTGGAATCAGAAACTTTCAAAGTGTGCGGTCCCCGCGCCTGGCGCGGGTGGGAGCACGCTTTTCCGGCGAGACAAACCGAGCCGGATTCGAACGCGGATCGGGGGCTTTTGAGACCCCCCCTGCGAGCCGAAG
The DNA here is from genome assembly GCA_903911925.1 of uncultured Acidobacteriaceae bacterium. Taxonomy (GTDB): domain Bacteria; phylum Acidobacteriota; class Terriglobia; order Terriglobales; family Acidobacteriaceae; genus Telmatobacter. The sequence goes on along the minus strand of CAIWFH010000008.1, from coordinate 109,545 downwards.
TAGAGGCTCATCGCCCCTGCCGATGGCCGTGCAAAGAAGAGGCTTTTTTGGGCCCCGACAAGGTGACTCCCCAAGGGGTCTTTCCAGCGGGGGTTAGATGCGGATCCTCCCATTGCCCGGGATTTCGGCTCCAAACAGGAATTCGAAAGGGCTCATACTTGCCGCGCCTGGGAAGGGCGGGAACCAGCATCGCGCTTTCCAAAGCGCCGCCAGCGAGTTTTCCGGTATAATCCCTCTCAGACCCGGAGAGATGGCCGAGTGGCTGAAGGCGGCGGTTTGCTAAACCGTTATAGGGTCAAAAGCTCTATCTGGGGTTCGAATCCCCATCTCTCCGCCAGTTCCCTTCCATCGCAGCCTGAATCCTTAAAATCTGACTTCTGGAAATGATCCTGGTCTGGAGCGCTCCGCGAAATGAATCCGGAGGAGCGGGCCGCATCGGTCGCGTGCTCGTCCGATAAAAGAGAGAGTTGTGCTAATCTTCTTCCCATCCAACTTCTCATCGGGATGCCCGCAATGCGAAAGATTGACTTCACCTCAGGCAGAGCGCTCGTCGTTTATGTGGCCTTGGTCCGTGTGGCGGTGTATGTCGTGGCAGCGCCGAACTACGGATACTTCCGCGATGAACTGTACTATCTGGCCTGCGGCGAGCATCCGGCCTGGGGGTACGTCGATCAACCTCCGCTGATCGCATGGATGGCCTGGTTGCTGCAGCATACGATTGGCACGTCTCTCTACGCGCTGCGTCTGCTCCCGATGCTTGGCGACGTTGGCGCGATATTTGTTACCGCCCGGTTGGCGCGTGAAATGGGCGGCGGGCGCTGGGCGATGTTGCTGTCGGCAATGGCGGTGCTGGTAACACCGGTCTTTCTCGGCTTCACCCACTTGTTTACGATGAACGCCTTCGACCCATTGTTATGGGCTCTTCTGGCGTGGCTGGTGGTGAGGCTCGTCCTGACCGGTAACCAAAAGCTGTGGCTCGCCATGGGAGCGGTCATCGGAGTCACGCTGCTGAACAAATACGGCGTGGCTTTTTTCGTGTGCGGGATTTTGATCGGCGTCCTGCTGACCCCGCTGCGCAAGAGCCTGATTCATCCCTGGATTTGGCTGGGAGCGGCGCTTGCAACATTGATCGCACTGCCGAACTTTCTTTGGCAAAGAAGCTGGCACTATCCTTTTGTGCATATGATCGTGGACATTCGCCGCGGGCCGCGCGACGTGATGTTGCCGCCGCTCCCGTACCTGTGGCAACAGGCGCAAATGATCGGTTATGTCGCGGCAGTGCTCGTAGTCCTTGGGGTCTTCTTCCTGTTTTCGCGGCGCGGACGCAGTTTCCGAGTCCTGGGTTATGGATTCATTGCTGTCCTCGGGCTGATGATGGCGCTTCGCGGCAAGTTCTATTACGTCGCGCCTGTGTACCCGATCATATTTGCCGCGGGAGCCGTGTGTTTTGAGCAGTTGACTGAGCGACGACCGTGGAGGTGGACTCGCCCCGCGTATGCGCTGCCGATGTTCATCGTTGGAGCACTGATTGCACCGACCATCATTCCTGTACTTCCAGTGCGCACGTTTATTGCCTACTCAAAAGCGCTGGGAATTACGCAGCAGAAATTTGAAAACCAGCCGTTGGGAAAACTCCCGCAGCTCTACGCCGACATGTGCGGATGGGAAGAGAGAGTGAAGATTGTGGCTGCCTACTTTCACTCTCTGCCTGCTGCCGAGCAACAGGTGACCGCGATCGGGGCGCCGGACTACGGTCAAGCCGGCGCCATCGATCTCTTCGGTCCGAAATATGGATTGCCCAAGTCGATCAGCGCCGCCAACAACTACTGGATCTGGGGTCCGCGCAACTACACGGGAGAAAGCATCATCCTGCTCAACGAGGAATCGCCGGGAAAATACACGACAATGTGCGCGTCACTGACGCTGGTCGCACAGCCCTACGATCCATACTCGCGCGCCGACTCAAACTATCCAATCTTCCACTGCCGCGGATTGAAAGTGGATTTGCGAAAACTTTGGCCGCAGCTAAAGGGGTGGCGGTGAGGCGGTGGAAGGCGACCTAAGAGCAGCCTCCAACGGCATACACCGGCAAGTGAGTTTCAATGCGCTGAATATTCACGTCAACAAGATTACTAAGCCGCCCGGTCTCACAGACATAGCACAGGAGAAGGGCGTAAACTGCGCGGCATGAACCTCCCATCTATTTCAGCGAGCGTCTGGGAGGCGCTGGCTCTCGGATTGGCTACAGGCCCCATATGCCTGGCCTCTTGCGGCCCGGTTGTTGTTCCCTGGATGCTGATTCTGCCGAATGGGTGGCGCGTCCGCAGCCATCAGTTGACGGTCTTCCTCGCAGCCCGGTTGATGGGGTACCTGTTGTTTGCGTGTGTAGCCTGGTGGGCCGGGTCTGCGATTCCGCATGCATGGAGCGGGCGCGCGTGGGCATTTGGATGCGTCCAGTTGCTGCTGGCGATAGCGCTGCTGACCTATGCAATAGGGTGGCCGAAAACCCGATCCTGTGCGGCAGAATCTGGACGCCGCCTGGTCCAGATAGGCGTGGCGCCGCAACCGGGCCGCACCGGCGCGGCAACTCTGGGATTTCTTACCGGCATCAATCTTTGTCCGCCGTTTCTGGTGGCGGGGGTGCGGGCGTCGCAATTGGGCAGCCTGCCGGCCGCGCTGGTTTTCTTTGTTCTGTTCTTCGCCGGAACAGCGGTCTGGTTCGCACCGTTTCTCGCGCTGGGTTTTGTGCAGCGCAACCCTGCGATCGCCACGGTTGCGCGGATCGCCGCGGCCCTACTGGCATGCTACTACGGGTTTCTCGGAGCCTCAACCTTGATTGCGAGGATCATCTATGTCTAGCCATCCTTCTACTCTCGAACGTCCGCCGGCATTTCGCAGGATAGGGAAGTCGATCCTGCTGACCTTGCCGATATTGTTATGGTCGCTGCTGATGTTTTCGCGCGCTTTCTTTCAACCGCGCCTCGACCTTCGCCTCGCATCCGTGGTGGTCATGCTTTTTATGACTGCGCTGTTCTTCCTGATGATGCGGACCGGAACGACTTATCGTTGGAGGCGGTACTTCTTCGTGGCTCTCGGTCTTCTCTTTCCGGTGGGCTTCATCGCCGACCTGATCGCCGTGCGCGGCACCATGAGTATTCCCATTGAGCGAATGGTGTCTGGCGATACGCCATTCTGTTACATGGTGATTCCCATGCTGGTGATTCCGGCGGCGCTCACACGCAGCATCATCTTCCCGGGTTCCATTCTGCCCACGGCGAGCAATCCGCATTCGATCGCCATTATGATCGGCCTCTGGCTGGCCTTGACGCTGGTGCTTGGCAAAGCCTGGTGCAGCTACGCGTGCTTCTTTGGCGGCATTGAAGAGGGATTCGCGGCGGTGGCAAAGAAGCCAAAGATCCGCCGCATCGATCCGCGATTTCGCCTTGTGCCGTGGGCCATTCTGCTGGCCATTGTGCTGCTGTCGGCCGCGCTGTTTGAGCCGGTGTACTGCATGTGGCTTTGCCCCTTCAAAGCGGTCACCGAATACCCGGCCGTGCGCTCGGTGCAAACCGCAATTCAAATGGTGATCTTCGTCGTCCTGTTTATTGGCCTGGTTATCGTGCTTCCTCTGTTGACGAAAAAGCGGACACAGTGCGCGTTCTTCTGCCCCTTCGGGGCATTTCAGTCGCTCTTCAACAAGATCAATATCTTTGAGATCCGCATTGACCGCGAGAAGTGCATCGACTGCGCGGCTTGCCGGAATGCTTGCCCCACGATGGCCATTTCCAAGGAGTCTGTGCAGGCAGGCAACACGCTGCTTGGTTGCATGAAGTGCGGGGCATGCGTGGACGTCTGCAAGAACCATGCGGCCGTATGGCACGTGAAAGGTACAGCGGTTGGGCCGTCCTCGGAGCGCAGCCGCCTGCTCTTTCTTTACGGCGCGTGGGCCATGGCTACCATGTTTGGCGGCAGCGTTCTGGCAAATTCGGTATCGCATCTTTTGCATTTTGCGATGTAGCAGGGAAGGGGAAATCAATGCGCAAATCATTTACTGCCGTTCTGGGATATTTTGCTGGAGGCCTCACGCTGCTGGTGGCAATCCTTGTTCCCTTTGTTCTGATGGGATTCTTCTCGAACGCGGTGGCGCGAGCCGGACTGCATGTGGATGAGGGGTATTCCGGTGGAGTGGCGGCGCGCACGATAGCCAGGGATGGATATCGGATTGTCGTCAATCAACCTGTGAAGCCGCATCTGCTGCAGCGCATGGAGCCCTTTGTTCAGGTTGCCTGGGAGCCCGCAAGTGCGCTGCCCGCGCAGATTAGCGAAGATGTGGATCTGGACGGCGACGGCCGGCCGGATGTTCACTTGACCTTTGCCGTACCTGCCGACGCAAAGGAGCCGCTTCAAGTTAATGTGGCTTCACTCAATGACAATTATCAATCGTTCGCAGGGGTAGAGAACGAGTCGTACTCAAGACTCGTCATGAGAACAGACCGCGGGATCATGGTGCGCGTGCCGCTGAGCCGGAAATTCAGCACTCGTTAGCCTGCCGCGTAATTTTCGTTCATCCACTGGACAAGCGACGCTTGGAACCGGGCGGCTATTTGGAACTAATTCGCTTTCGCGCCCGGCTTGCCCGCCGACTGCTTTTTCACATCGGCCATCAACTGCTCTACTTTGTCGCGTGACGCATAGTGGGGATTGGCCGCCAGCAACTTCTCCCAATCGGCCAGAGCGCCGGCTCCGTCCTTCTTTCCCTTCCACTTCACCAGGCCCAGATTGAAAAGCGTATTCGGATTCTTGGGCGCGTAGGTCAGCGCCTTGTTGAACTCTGCAATTGCAGCGTCGGCATTGCCCGTAAACCAATAGGCGGTACCCATATCCGTGCGAACATCCGCGTCGGAAGGCTTCGATTTGAGAGCGCGGCCGTAGTAGTCGATGGCAATCGGGTATTGCTGCGCGTCGTAATAGATATTCCCGATGCCAATCAGCACGTCGGCGCTGTTGGGCTCAGTCCTGAGTTTGTCGATCAGCGGCGCCGCCTGTGCGTTTGCCATTTCCTTCAATCGCGCCGGACTGGGAGCCTGCGATGCGGCACCGCTTCCATTCCCCGCCGGAACCGGGGCAAGCAGGGATTGTGCAGGACCTATGGTTGCCGGGCCTTGAGATCCCCGGATAAACCAGCCGCCGGCGATTCCGGCCGCGAGGCACACAACCGCCAATACGATAGCCCGTTCGCGTGTCCATTGCTCAAGAGGCGTTTTACTTGTGTCTGTCATTGCCCTTTGCTCCTTCAACCGCATGTTGATCGCCCAAATTTGTTTGCACGTCGGCCATGAGCTTCAACACGAACGCCCTGCGGTCCGCGCTCAATTGGGGATTTGAATTCAACAATTGCTGCCAGGCGGCCAGGGCTCCCTTGCCGTCTCGTTTTGCCTCCAACTTGATGGTGCCCAGGTTGAATAGCGAATTCGCGTCTTTGGGGTCATAGCGCAGAGCCTGATTCAGTTGCGCGATCGCGCCATCGGCATCGCCGCTCCGATAAAGACTCGATGCCAACTTGTTGCGCAGGGCTACGTTTTTAGGATCAGCCTGAACTGCTTTCCCGTAATAAACGGCTGCTTCCTTGAACTGATGAGTGGCGTGAAAAATGCCGCCTACCTGCGTTAGCACGACGGTGTTGTTCGGGTCGCTCTTCAGCTTTTCAAGCAGCGGGGCAACCTGCTTGTCTGCCATTTGCTTCATCTGTCCCATGGTGGGCATTTGTCCGCCCCCCATCGCGCCCGCATGCGGAGACTGCCTTGCGCCGTTGGCCGCGGGCGGCGCCTGATTGCTACTGACCGGTCCGCCGGCCGTTCCGCTCAGGGCAGCAGAGGGAATCCCGCTGTTAGCCGCAAGCGGCGCCGGAGAAACGATCGACTGCGGCCCCTTCAGCAGGTATCCAATCGCCAGCCCCGCGACCAGGCAGATAATTGCCATCGCGTAGACATGCGTCGCCTGCAAGGTTGGGCTCGCACTGGATGCCGTGGTTGGTTCGTTTGCCATACCGTCATCTCCCCTGGTCATAGTAGCTGGTGAATCGTGCTTGATCGCCAACAGCAGCACGATTCACGGCCAACTTGCGTCGTGGGCCGAATCGATGGCCTTCAGCGCCAGACCTGCTGAATCTTCACCTTATTAGTACAGACATATTTAGTGGAGCATTCTGCGGGTTGGCTTGGCGTGATGGAGATCACACGCCGTGATGCTAATCACCTGGTGTGATTGAGATCACATCAAGTGATCCCAGTCACCTGTAAATATGTGCCCATAACGTCGAACGACAGCAGATCTCTTCCGGATGGCCAATCTGCTTCCTCGACGGTGACGAGTCTCACGCATGAATACGACACTCACAGCATCGGATCGGTTTGGGGCTTTTCACCAACGTCACTGTGCCAGAACTCCCACCACCGGATGCCGAGTTCCCACAGGTCTCTCAACTTCGCGTCTCGGAGACGGTCAAACCAGCTTTACCGACAATCACTTACGAGATGCTGCCCAACAATCGTCCCATCCCTCCGCAACGGCATGGGTCGTGCACACGTTCTACATGAAGACTGAGCTGAAACAACACCGGTAGGGTCGACGTTAGGGTTCAGTCGAAAAGCAAGAATTTGCACCAGGAGGCTCTACTCAAATGAAACGCAATTTTCTAATCGCTCTGATGTTTGTGGCAGCTGCGGGGTTTGCGGCAGCCCAGGGACCAACCTATTCGCCCACAAGTGACGTTCTCGGCGCTCACCTTAACTACGGTCGCGGTTGCGCGGGCTGTCATGCACCGCACAGCGGCGCATATGGCAACGGCGCCGCCAAAACCCCCGACACAATCACCGGCAATATCGCTCTCTGGGGCGAGGACGTAGCCAGCCTTTATGGCAAGACCATCACCAGCGGCAGCGAGAACGGCACAAGCGGCTTCGCGGACGTTCTGCCCGGCACCAACGCCACCACGCCTGACATGGCCGGCCTGCTGCTTTGCTTAAGCTGCCACGACGGCAACTATGCCACTGGCGCCATGATGAAGAACAAGGTCTATGAGACGCTGCCTGCAACCTACGGCACCGGCGCCATCCCGACCGAACTCGGAAACGACGGCACCACCGTCGGCAACTATCTGAACGATCATCCGGTGGGACTCACTGCCGCGCTTGGCACCGGCGCCTACGATTGGGACTGGACCATCACCAATGGCAACGTTGTTGTGCCCAGCGGCACCAATTTCGCCGCCTTCGTCACCAACTACGGTTTCTTTGTGAGCCCGAAGTCCTACAACAACACAGCGACGATCATGTGCACAAGCTGCCACAATCAGCACTCCATGAACGTGGTCAAGGTCTCCCATGGCTCCAAGACCGGCCTGGCGAGCGGCACCTACGCCACCATGTTCTTTATTCGCGCTCCCTACAACCCTGCCAGCCCGACCGCGGGAAGCAACCAGACGGCGCAGTTCTGCCGCCAGTGCCACGGCGCCGAAGGCAACGAATCGAACGGTAACCTCGCCTTGCCGACCGTTTTCTAACTCAACTGCATGAACGAAGGGGGAGGGGACGTCAACTTCCCTCCCCCTTCTTTTTCCCCGAATCAGGATAATAATTGTGAAACGCACATTCCAAATCTGCGGGTTCCTTCTGCTGACCTTAACGGCGGCGGGCGCACAGGTCGCCTCTCATGCGCCCACGGTCTTTAGCAAGCCGTCCGCCCCGGGTGCGACCCTGGTGCCGCTCACTGCCACGGGCAAGCCGGTAGTGCGCGTCAACGGGACAGTGCTCACCGACGCCGACCTGATGCGCGAGGAATACTCCATCTTTCCCTACGCCCGGCAGCACAATGGCATTCCCAGCGAGTTGGAACCAGATATTCGCAAGGGCGCCATGGAAATGATCATCTTTGAGGAACTGGTGTACCAGGAAGCCCTGCGCGAGAAGAAGACGGTGCCGGCTGCTGAGATGCGCCAGGCCGAAACGGATTTCCGCAAGCAGTTCGCCACCCCGGCCGAATTCAATCGAATCTTCCAGAGCGAGTTTCACTCGTCGCAGCAGTTGCTCCAGGCAAAGATACGGCGCTCGCTGCTGATTGAAGCTTTTCTCAAGACCGACGTGGAAGACAAGAGCGCAGTTTCCATGGCCGAGGCCAGGGCAAGCTTTGACAACTATCCGGCCAAGTTCCTGCATCCGGAGTCGTACACGTTTCAAACGATTTCCATTTTGCCGCCGGACAACGCCACCGCCGCCCAGTTGAAAGAGGGACACTCCCGGGCAGAGCAGGCGCTGCGCCAGGCGAAGGCAACCAAGTCCGCCGAGGATTTCGGCCTGTTGGCCGAGAAGATCTCCGATGACGATTACCGCGTGATGATGGGCCAGCACAAGCCGGTTCCCGTGTCCGAACTTGCGCCGCAGGTACGGAAGGCGCTGGCCACAATGAAAGCGGGCGATGTGAGCGATCTGATCCAGATGGAGCAGGCCTACAGTATCGTGCGCCTCAACGAGCACACGCCGGCGGGAAAGTCCAGGTTCGACGATGTAAAAGTGCAGTTGCAAAAGGACCTGGAAAAGAAGAAGGCAAATCAACTTCGCAGCACGCTCGACAAGAAGCTGCGGCAGAACGCAAAGATCGAAGTTTTGTAACGGGCTGCATCTCGAGCCTGGCGTTCAGGCCCCAGACGCAAACAGGGCAGTTGGTATCGAAGCACTCGCGGAATAGCTGAAACGATACCTGGTTCGACAACAGAACTCTGAGCAGCGAGTTCAACCGCTGAGAAATTAAGGATGGTACAGAGTGGCGGGATCCATGCGAGTGGCGGGGCTTGTGCAGGCAGCAATCTTGCTGCTGGCATGGCCTGTTGCCGCGCAGGTTCGGCACGGCGACCTAAGCTCGAATTTGAGCGGCACAATCGCCTCGGGGTATACGGCGGACTACGGAAACATGACCAGTTCAAGCCATAGCTGGACAGTCGGTGGCGCTGTCAACTCCACCGGGTCTTTCTACAATCCCAATTTTCTCTCCTATAGCGCAAACTTCTATCTAAACCAGTCCAACGCAAATTCAAACTTCCAGTCCATCTCCAATGCCAGCGGACTCGATGTGTCCACCAATCTCTTCGGCGGCAGCCACTTTCCCGGCTCGGTCAGCTATTCAAAGGGCTTCAACAAAGAAGGGAACTACGCCGTACCGGGCATCGCCGATTACGTGACGCATGGCAACAATCAGGACTTCGGCATTAACTGGAGCGAGAGTATTCCAGACATGCCCAGCCTGTCTCTCGGCTTCCAAACCGGAAGCGGCAATTACTCGGTGTACGGAACCAATAACGACGGGTTGAATTCTTTCCATTCCTTCAATGCGCGATCGGGCTATTCCGTGGCTGGCTTCAATATGGCAGGTTACTACAGCAAAGGCACCGGCCACGCCATGATTCCTGAAGTGGTGGCCGCGGCCCAGGATACCGAAACACATTCCAACAGCAGCTCCGAAGGGGTGAATATCGGGCATCCTCTGCCCATGCAAGGTTCGTTTTCCGGCGGCTTTAACCGGTCCACCTGGGGTACCGATTACCTGGGAAACAGTTCCAGCGGAACCATTGATATCCTCAGCGCTCAGGCCTCGATTCATCCAAGGAACTCACTTTCGATCTCGGGAAACATCAACTACTCCGACAATTTGGGCGGACAGCTGTTTGAGTCGGTGGTCGCCGCCGGAGGCGTGGTTCCGGAATCGAACGACAAGTCGGATTCCTTCGACATCATGGCCCTTTCCAGTTACACGCCTTTCCGCGATCTTCAAACCACGCTCTTCTTCGAGCGCCGCACGCAGTCCTTTCTGGGAGAGAACTACGGCGTGAATTCCTACGGCGGAGGCGCTTCCTATTCGCGCAGGCTGCCCGGCGGAAACATAAATACCTCGGTGACAGTGACCGCAAACAGCTCTGACAACACAGGAGAGGATTCGCTGGGGCTGTCCACAACCGAGAACTATTCGGGCGAGTTCAAAGGGTGGCACATCTCTGGGTCGTTCGCATACACGCAGAATGCGCAAACCTTGCTGGTCACCTACATGAACTCGTATTTTAACTACTCGGGAAACATAAGGCACCGCTGGCGGAAGTTCAGTGTTGGCGCAAGCGCCGGGGCGGGGCAGACAGCATTGAGTTCACAAGCGGGCACAACAAGCACCAGCGAAAGCTTCAGCGGCAGTCTTGGCTACGATGGCTTGATCAATGCAACCGGGAGCTACTCAAAGGCAAGCGGGCAGGCGATCGCCACCGGAGGCGGTCTGGTGCCGGTGCCAATTCCCTCGCCCGTTCTGCCCTCGAGCCTGATAAGCCTCTACGGCGGAAGCAGCACTTCCTTTTCCGTAACCAGCTCGCCGGTTAGAAACCTCACCCTCGCGGCAGCCTATGCCAAGTCCAACAGCAATACTGCCTCCGATTCGATCACGTCGACGAATGACAATAGTCAATACAACGCTCTCATCCAGTATCAGGTCCGCAAGTTGAACTTCGTGAGCGGATACTCCCGTTTGCAGCAGGGTTTCAGCACATCGGGCACGCAACCGGAGACAGTTTCTTCGTTCTACATCGGGGTATCGCGTTGGTTCAATTTCTTCTAAGGCGTGAGCGACACAGGTGCCTGGGCGCAGCCTTCGTGCTGGCCGGCGCCGCGCTGTTCGTTGCACCGGCCTGGGCATCGCAAAAAGTCAGCCGCACCGCGCAACCCCCGGAGCAATGGCAACTCTCTCTTGAAGGCGGACGCTCGCTTACTTATGAACACAGCTTTACCTCGGAACGCGAAGTCAATCCGAACCGGGGCTTCTGGACCAAGGTGATTGACGTAATCGCCGGCGAACCTGACTACCACTTCCTGGTCCGCCCCTATAGCGTTGTCACTGATTCGCATGGCCGCGTGATTGTAACCGACCCCGGCGCGGCCGGCGTGCACATTTTCGATTTTGCCCAGCGCAAATACAAGTTCATTCAGCGCAAGGCCAAGCGCAGGGATTCCATGCTGGCGCCGCAATGCGTCGCGGTCGATGCCCAGGACAATATCTACGTAACCGATTCAGATGCCGGCGAGATTTTTGTCTTCGAGCCCAACGGAAAGTTCATGCACGCCATCGGCGGCTTGAAAGGCGGCGAAGGATTTTTCAAGCGGCCCACCGGAATCGCGGTAGATTCGGCAGCCCAGCGCATTTACGTAACTGACACGCTGCGCGACCAGGTATTCGTGCTCGACATGCAGGGCACCGTGCTTCAGACAATCGGCAAGACCGGCGATGCCGAGGGCCAGTTCAATCTGCCTACCGAACTGCGGCTCGATGGGCCCAACCTGCTCGTCGTCGATGCCATGAACTTCCGCATCCAGGCATTTGACCGCGCGGGAACCTTCCAGTTCGCCATTGGCAAACTGGGCGACAGTGTCGGGTCCATGTTCCGGCCCAAGGCGGTTGCCGTCGATTCTGAAGACCACCTGTACACGGTCGATGGCGTATGGGGCCTGGTGCAAGTCTTCAATCGCGAGGGTCAATTGCTCTATTACTTTGGTTCCACCGGGACGCACGCAGGGGAGTTCCAGTTGCCGGCAGGATTATTCATCGACCGTGACGACCGCGTATTTGTTGTGGATTCATACAACCGCCGCGTCCAGGTTTTTCATTATGCTGGCTTGAAAATGCCGGTCAAGGAGGGAAGGAAGTGAAGTTCAGAATATTCCTGGCTGGGCTGACAATCCTGTGCGCGGGCGCCAACCTGCCTGCTCAATTTACCGGCGACGTACTTGGCATGCACAGCCTGGGGCCAGGCACCACCTCGCCCATCCGGGGTGCCCGGCCTGATGCCTGCGCCTACTGCCACGCGCCTCACTCTGGACAGAACATCGGTCTCTGGAATCAAAAGCTCACTACCCAGACTTACGCTTTGTACACCAGCACGACTCTGGCCAACAAAGACAGGCAGCCGCATCTTGGCTCCGAGAGCAACCATTGCCTCAGTTGTCACGACGGCACCGTGGCAGGGGGAGTTGGAAACACCACCGCTTACGGTCAGATCTCCATGACCGGATCGATGACCCCTCGGGACGTATTCGGGAGCGACCTTTCGACATCGCACCCGCTCAGCCTCGTGCGGCCCTTGAAAGACAGCGTCGACCTGGTTGCTTCTATCGTTTCGAGCGGGAAGACGGCCGACGCGACGGGAGCGATCAAGCTGATCCGCGGAGACGTCGAGTGCACGTCGTGCCACAACCCCCACGTGCAAGCGAAAGACACCCTGTCGCTGAACTTTCTGGCTAAAGATAGTTCAAGCGGTCAGATGTGCCTGGCCTGCCACGATCCGCTGCGCTCACTGGGCAGCCAGGTAAACCCGCTGGCCGATTGGGCCACCAGCGCGCACGCATTGTCTACCGCCGCAATTTCACAATCGGCATCTCTGGGAAGTTATCCCACCATGAACAAGGCTGCCTGCATTTCGTGCCATTCATCGCACACCGCCGCCGGCCCCGCCCGCTTGCTTCGCGGCGCCAACGAAGCCGATTGCATCGCCTGCCACAACGGCTCCAACATCTCTCCCATGCCGGCCTATGCCAATGTCTTTTCAGAGTATGGCAAGGCGACGGGACATCCAATTCCCTCCGCGCCCAATCCGCACGATGAAACAGAGAGCGTAGCAGCCAACGGGAACCCAGCGACCGTTTTGCTCAACAATAATCGCCACGCCACTTGCGTTGACTGTCACAATGCGCATGGCTCGCAGCAGGTCGGCGCCGTATTCCCGCTTCCTCCGCTGATCCGCATCTCACAAAAGGACATCGCCGGAATCAGTGCCACCGACGGAACCACAGTGTTGACGCCGGCTATCAATCAATATGAAAACTGCCTGCGCTGCCACGGCACGAGCACACGCACCAGTTCGGGCAGCCCTCCGGTTTCGCCTTACGGATATACACCGCAGCGCGCGGTTGTGACCCCGGACTATCTTAACCTCATCCCGCAGTTTGCCATCACCGCCGCCTCCAGTCATCCGGTTGTCCGAACGGCAAACGGCGTCAGCCAAACCAGCCTGCGCAACTTCATGTTGAATGTGGATGGCAGCGAGAGCAAGCGCACCATGGGCGTGGGCACACAGCTAATGTGCACCGACTGCCACAACAGCGACGACAATCGCGAGTTCGGCGGCCTCGGTCCAAACGGTCCGCATGGTTCCAAGTGGACCCACATTCTGGAGCATCAGTATCTGTTCAGCCAGGCTCCCACGCCGGGTCAAACAATCAACAACCCCAATATAGGTCCCGACTTGAGCGTGGACGGCCCTTACGGCCTGTGCGCCAAGTGCCATAACCTGTCGACCGTAATGACCAACGCAAGTTGGAGCGGGCACAACAAGCACGTCGTCACCGATGGCCTCAGTTGCTCCACCTGCCACACCGCCCACGGCAATCCGAGCGTTGCCGGTTCCATCAGCGGCCAGCGCCTGGTGAACTTTGACATGCTTGTTGTAGCACCGGTGGTGACATCCGGTGGCACTACGCTGCCCGTCTCCTACACCTACGGTCCAAATACCTGCGTCCTGGTCTGCCACGGGGCAACGCACAATCCGGATGGCTCGATTTCAATGGTCAAGGCCGGCAAGGGGCTGGGCCTGAAGAAGTAAGCGGTCCATAAGAACGCAGCGCTTGAGACGAGCACAGCCGACCTCCCAGTGGGCTGTGCCGAGGGCCTCCCGGCCCTCGGAGACCTCGCCACACCTGCTCTAGAAGACAGTCCCCGCGCTGCTCCCATTCATCTCGTTCGACTTGTCGGCATGGCACTGGCGGCAGAACTGCGCTGTCTGGTTCGAACCGGGGTTGGTGTCGTTCGGGTTGTAGGGGGCGCGCAAAAAGAACATCGTGGCATACTTTCCCGCCGGCAGCCCGGATGCAGTCTTGCTGTTCACCGTCACCACGTTCATGACGTGCTCGTCATGGCAGGTGGTGCAGACCACCACGGCGTTATTGGCGTAGCTGCCGGGCTTGATAAAGAAGCCGTAGTTGCTTACAAACTTGCTGGAGTTTGCTCCTTTCATTGAGACCACGCCGTTGCTCTGGGAGCAATCCCAGTTTGACGAGCCGCCGCAGCTGATCTTGGCGCTCAGGCCCACCGGGTGTTCGTTCAGGTAGTTTCCCACGCCGGTGATGCCGCTCCCCAAAAGGGTGGGAATAGTGTTATTGGCCCCATAGGTTGAAGGCAGGCTTTCAAAAACCCGATTCCTCATCATGGCGCTTGAAGCGTAATTGCCGTCGTGGCATCCCAGGCAGGTCATCATCCCGGCAACATCCGGCGTTGTTGCCGACATGCTGGTCGGCAGAACCTCAACAAATTTGCCGCCGCCCGTGGTGATGGTCTTGCCGTACAAGCCTGAAACATCCTCGCCCCAAAGCGCGCTGTCTCCGGAAGAAGGATCGGCGGTCTTGGCTTTTCCATTGCCGCTTGCCCCGCTGTGCGGCGCATGGCATGCCGTGCAGCCGCGGCCGTAGTTCATATGGGCGCCAAGAACGTCGGTTGAAGGTACAAATCCCGCCTGGGCAGCAGCGCAAACTGCGGCTGCCAACAGGACCAGCGTGACCAACACTTGCCGTCTCATTGCAAAGGGCCTCCTTGTGTCTCCCTTTGCTAATCGGCTGGTTTTGTCTGATTCTGGAGCGGTCGGGCTGAGCGATGCCTGCGTTGATCAGGCGCGCATGCCGAATTAGGTTCGCCGCCTGCGCGATTCCCGCGATGAAATACCGGTGCTAAAAAGTTGCCGGATTCCGTTGATCTTTGCGCGCCGGAAGAGATACTCAACCGGCGAACTGGCTCTGAAAAGTGAAGCCCCTGCGCTTCCGGGCGGCTAGCTTGCCAACAGATTGGAGATAGCCAAGTGAGCGATATCACATCCGTCTAATCGAAGTAGCGGCAATATAGAACCATATTCAAGAAAAACGAGGGAGGGGAATTATGAGGCAGACCTGCCTGTTCGCGATCCCGATCGTGCTGCTATCGGCTCTTTCGTGTCCGGCCCAGAGCCTCCCCGGGCCTGTCCAGGAAATGAAGAGTTTCTATGCGGCGTCCGGCAGCCTGCTGGCAATGGACGACCATACCCTTCTGATCGAACCCAGGATGCCTGGCCCCATCTGCGCCCTCCCGGCCGATCCGGGCAGCGGAAAGACCACTTGGTCTTTATTTACATTTCCGCTGGCGTCGATTACAGTTCCGCTGGCCGCCGTCGACGAGACTCTTATCGCTGAAGACGTGGTGTTCACCCAGCCCGACGCAAGGGAATCCTATAAGCCCGGCGATGTGGGCGACACCACAATGGTGGTTATTGTCAGCCTGCCCGGCAAGCAGTTCCACACCCTCACCTACGACCGCGACAAGCTCCTTCAGCTAGGTCCCGGCCCACATGACCCATCGGTTTACGGCCAGGCGCCTGACGATGTTGAAGCTTTTGGCCTCACCTTCGCCGATCACACCGCAGCCAGCGCCTTCGTCGCCGCTTTGAAGCGGGCAGTCGCCGCCGCCAGGGTAGAAAGGGCCCGCAATTAATCTGCCGGCTGAGAATTTTTGCACTTCAGCGGAATCGACCAGGCTCTAGACTTCCTCATCGCTGGGCGCCACGCCAAATTTCTTCAGCTTGTAGCGCAAGGCGTCGCGGCTGATGTCCAGCAGCTTGGCGGCGTTGGTCTGGTTGCCGTTCGCCTGGCTCATCGCCAGCTCCACCATGGAGTGCTCCACTTCTTCCAGCGATGTTCCGCCTTCCGGAATGTAGAGGCGCGGAAGCGTTCGCCCGTTGGGCAGCGTGCGTCCTCCGTCAGCCGGAGAAGTGCGCTCAAACAGCGTGCGTCCGCCCGACTCACCCACCGAGAACGGCAGATACTCTGGCCGAAGGAACGGCTCGTCTTCCAGAATCATCCCGCGCTCGATCGTGTTCCTCAACTCGCGCACATTGCCCGGCCAGTTATGGCTCAGAATCAGGGAACGCGTCTCGTCGGTAATGCCGCGAATCGACTTCTTGAACCGCCGATTGTAGCGGTCGATAAAGAAACTCACCAGCGGCAGAATGTCTTCTTTGCGATCGCGCAGCGGCGGAATGAAGATGGCAATAATGGCCAGCCGGTAATACAGGTCCTGTCGAAACTGGCCCTCGCGCACCGCCTTTTCCAGGTCGCGGTTTGAAGCCGCAATCACCCGCACATCCACCTGCATGTCGCGGATGCCGCCTATGCGGCGAATCACCTGGTCCTCCAGCACCCGCAGCAGCTTGGCCTGCAACAGCCCCGAAAGCTCGCCGATCTCGTCCAGGAACAGCGTCCCGCCGTCGGCAGCTTCGAACAGACCCTTCTTCATCTGCTTTGCGTCGGTGAATGCGCCTTTCTCATGGCCAAAGAGCTCCGCTTCCATCAGCGTTTCAGGTATCGCGGAGCAGTTGATGGCCACGAACGGCTTGTCGTGCCTTGAGCTCTCGTAATGGATCGCCTTCGCAATCAGGTCTTTTCCGGTGCCGCTCTCGCCCTGGATCAGGATGGTGGTGGCCTCCGAAGAGGCTACTTTCCTGACGAAGTTCATCAACTCCGTCATCTTGGGCGAAACGCTCACCACGCTGTCGTAGCCCACGCCGCGCCGCACCTCGCCCCGCAGCGCCTCCACTTCGTTGCGCAGGCTGGTGGCTTCAAGCGCATTTCTGATGGCTACCTGCAACTCGTCAAAATCGATCGGCTTGCCTACAAAGTCGTAGGCCCCCAGCTTGAGCGCGGCCTTCACATCGTCCAACTGGGGGTCCGCGGTAATCATGATCACCGCCCGGGCGTCGCCATTTTTCTTCAACTGATCTAGCACTTCAATGCCCGTCAGGTCGGGCATGCGCACGTCCAGCAGCACCAGGTCGGGAGACTCCCGCTGCGCCAGCTTCAGCGCCGGTTCGCCCGCCTCGGCCTCGCAAACCTGGTATCCCCACTCTTCGCACTTCTGGCGGAGCGCCCAGCGCACCAGGCGTTCGTCGTCCACGATGAGAATTTTTTCGGCAGGCATCAACTTCTAAATTTACTACGCCGGGGAAATGGCTGGCTTGGCAGCGGTTCGCAGCTCCCGGCTGGAAGTAAGCGCCCTGCGGTTACCAACAGCGGGGCGTCCGGCTATTCATCTTCGTCCTCGCTGGGCTGGTAGTTTTCGCAATGGTCTTTGCGGTCGCAGGTGGGGCAGTCGCGTCCCGGGCGGCAGACGATTCGTTCGGGAGCGAGTTCTTCGCCGTCTTCGGTCTCGGTCATGGATTGGACAGCTCCGGTGGTCAGGATGTTCGGATTGTGTTCGACATTCTGCGTGGCGATCTGAAGCCCGTAGAGAAGCACACCGGCACTCTTGGCGTCGATTTTGCAGGTGACGAGGGCGTTGAGGACCTGGCCCACGGCAATCTGGAGGGCGCTACGATCTTCCAAAACGGGAATGGTGAGGGGTTTGTTCTCGCCCCTCTTTTGCGCAGCGGTCAGGCGATGGAGCCGGGTATGGAAGTAGCAAAAGGGTGTGCCGCGCAGGGCAGGCGAGTGGCAGCAGTTGCCGTTGGGCATGATGTGACGACAGACAGGATACACTTAAGACCCTCCCCCCTCCCCCTAGATTCTGGGAAGAAATTCCTTGTTTTCAGTGAGATGTGGCGTGGTTTGCGGTCCAAGTTGGTGATTTAAAAAGAGTTCGCCGCAGAATCGTCAGGGCAAAGGAGTTAGCTTCCAGCTGGCAGCTTCTAACTCCAGTTCCGCAACTTTTCTTTGGCCTCGATCGGTTGTGAAGGACACTATGGAAAGATTGTGCGCCAAAAGGGGGAAATCATATGCAAAGTGGGGCCGGGAAAATTAGGGACGAGAGACGAGCGTTCGCGGTATCCCACCCTAGCCGCAAAAACAAGGACGCGGCGAGGGTGGGGCACCCGGCTTCTGTGGGGGATGGGCCGATCTACTCGGGTGGGAGGAGGGGGAGGGTTAGATTTTCGGCGACGGCGGGGCGGGCGCGGGGGGCTTTTTTGAAGGTGGCGTCGCGGCGGTGGAGGGGGTACTCGGGCTGCTTGCCGTCGAGGATTTGTTGGATGGTCAGGATTTGGAGCTTGGGGTAGGTGGCGCCGTCGGAGGATTTGTAGAGACCGGCTTCGGCGGCCTGGCGGAGCATGGGTTTGGTTGGCTCGTCAAAGGTGATGAAGACGCCGATCTGGGCTTTTTCGTGTTCCAGGACGCCTTCAAGGTCGCGCACCTGGGGGACGGAGACGCCGCCGGCCTTGACGGAAAAGATGATCTGCTTGGATTGGCCGGATTGGTCGTCGTGGAAGTAGAGGCGGCCGTCGATGCCGCGGTCGGCTCCCTTTTTCTGCTCGGCGGGGCGCGCGCCTACCTGGCCCAGCGCCCACCACTGGAACTGGTACTTGTCTTCGGCGGCGAGGGCGGCGGCGCCCTGGTAGTCGGTGGGTTCCCCGATTACTTCGTACCGTTCTCGAATCTCAGATCCAAATGTGTCCGCAAGGCGTTTCTTGATGAGGCCGATGGCGAGGTGGGTAACATCGATGCCGATCCAGCGGCGGTTGAGGCGCTGGGCCACCTGGACGGTGGTGCCGCAGCCGCAGAAGGGGTCGAGCACAAGGTCGCCTTCGTTGGAACTGGCTTTGAGGATGCGTTCGAGGAGAGCTTCGGGTTTTTGGGTGGGGTAGCCGAGGCGCTCCTGGGCTTGTGCATGAATAACTGGGATGTCATCCCAAATGTTTGAGACCTGCATCCCGGGCATTTCATCAAGGTAGCGCTTCAATTGGATGCGCCCGTCTATCGATTTAGGGAAATAGAGCCGTCCTTCGGCGTCGAGCTTCTCCATCTTCTCTTTTGACATGGCCCACCCGTTCGGGTGCGGCTTATAGCCTTTGTACTCGTACTTCAGGTTTGGGCGATCACTTGGGTTGCGGAGATCGGATATCCGATAGCGCCGCCCGTTCTCGTCAACGTGACGGTAAAAGCCTTTGAGGTATGCCTCCGAATACGGCACGTATTGAATGTTGTACGTGTAGGCGTTATTCGATTTCACATAGAAGAGGAGATCATCATTCACCGCACCGTAGTTCCTCGATGCGTTGCTGTGGCTGCTCGTTCTCTTCCAAACGATATCGCTGCGAAAATTCTGCGGCCCGAACACGGCATCCATCAGGATTTTCAAATAGTGGCTTGCGGTGGGGTCGCAGTGGAGGTAGATGGAGCCTGTTTCTTTGAGGACGCGGCGGAGTTGGACGAGGCGGGGGGCCATCATGGCGAGGTAGGCCATCATGTCAGAGCCGCCGAGGAAGGTGCGGAAGGCGCGGAGGGCGTCGGCTACGCGGCCGCCTTGCTCCACGATTTGCTCATAGGCGCGCTCGGCGTCGATGTTCCACTCCCATGTGTCTTCGAAAGCATGAATCTGGGAGCTGGATTGGGAGCCGTCTTTCTCGGCGAAGAGGACGTTGTAGTCCTGGCGGGAGTTGAAGGGCGGGTCGAGATAGATGAGGTCGACGGTCTCGTCTTTGACGTAGCGGTCGAGGACTTCGAGGTTGTCGCCGTAATAGAGCTTGTTTTTATCGTTGGGCACGGGATTGGAATGAGGGTAGCACAAAGGGCAGGGACTAAGGACTGAGGGATTAGGGACTAGGGAACAGGGACTAGGGACTGGGGTTCCTGGTATCCCACCCATTCCGCAAAAGACGCGGAATGGATGGGGCACCCGGCCGCACCGTAAAATCCCAGGTCCCAGGGACCGCTACGAATCCTCGCCTTGCCCAACCGGCGCGTTAAACGGAAGCAGCACCTCAAAGCTGCTGCCCTTGCCCACCACGCTGCTCACGTTGATCCGGCCATGGTGTTCCTCGATGATCCGCCGCGTCAATGAGAGGCCCAGCCCCGTTCCGTTGCCCCGGGTCGTGTAGAAGGGGCGGAAAATCTGAGCCAACTGCTGCTCTGGAATCCCGCGGCCCGTGTCGCTCACCGTCACGCAGGCGAAACCATCCTGCGAGCCGATCTCCACACGAACGGTGCCGGGGCCCTCGATGGCCTGCACTGCATTCAACAAAAGATTCAGCAGCACCTGGTGAATCTGACCGCTGTCGTGCTCCACTTCCTCAAGGTCCGGCGCCTGGTTCAGCTCGATTTTGATGGGCTGGCTGAGCACCTGCTGGCGCGCCAGCATCACGGCGTGTTCGACGGTGGTGTTCAAGCTGCTGCGCATCATCATGGGAGGGTGCGGGCGGGCGGTCTCAAGAAGGTCGGTGAGGATGCGGTTGATCTGGTTGATCTCGAGGCGAACGTCCTTCACCATCCCGCGCGCCGGGCTGGTCACCGGCAGGTCGCGGCTGATGATCTCGATCACCCCGGCGATTCCGGCCAGGGGATTGCGAATCTCATGGGCCAGCCCGGTTGCCAGTTCGCCAAGAGTTGCCAGGTGCTCGGCGCGCGACATCTGCGTCCGATGCATGGTCTCGATCTCATTGCGGCTCTCGCGCAACTGCTGCATCATGTGGTTGAAGTTGCGGCCCAGGTCGCCGATCTCGTCATTCCGCTGCGAGAAACTCACCGCGACGTCGAGGTTGCCCTCGCTGATAAGCTCCACCTTTTCCTGCAACTCCACCATCGGCCTCTGGATCAGGTAGGCCAGGGCGAAGATCGACACCGCGCAGATGACGATCGCCAGCGCGCCTCCCACCATCAGCACGGCGTGGCGTTCCGGATCGCGGAACGACACCGTCGCCACAGTCAGCAGCAACAGGCCCGCCACCAGCACCACCACCACCGGCAACAGCGCCTTGAGCTGCCAATTGACGCGTACTGGATCCACTAACAAGTCCTCCGCCGGCAGTCGAAACGAGCTGATTCTCTAGTGTCAATCAACTAAAACGGTGCTGTCCCCGCAGCAGGTAGGTCACGCCGAAGAACGTGAAGATCACCACTGCGAATCCGGCAATCACAAAGTAGGCGGCTCTGCGCCCGCGCCAGCCAACGGTGATCCGCATGTGCAGATAGAGGGCGTACACCAGCCAGGTAATGGCCGCCCATGTCTCTTTCGGGTCCCAGCTCCAATACGAGCCCCAGGTCTGGTTGGCCCAGTAGGCCCCGGTTGCGATGGTCAGAGTGAGCAGGGGAAAGGCCAGGCAAATCACGCGGTAGGTAATGTGGTCCAGCTTGTCGGCAGTGGGCAGCAATCGCTCCAGGTCTTTGCGGCGCCAAACCAGCAGCAGGTAAAGCAGCAGGATGAGCACGGAGCCCACCAGGCTCGTCAGGACAAATGGATCGGCGCTGGGCCAGGCGCTGGGGTCCTCATGGGTGCGTACCAGAAGCACGGCCAGAGTTAAACCCTGCAACAGGATGCTGACCAGCACAAGCCGATTGGCCACGGCGATCAGGCTCTGGTTGTTTTTCCAGAGCGCCACGCCGTAGCAGGCCAGCGGCGACGCCACCGCCAGCAGCGCCAGGGTCATCAGCCAGCCCAGCAGTGAAATCTGTACCGGCACGCGAATGCCCTGGGAGAGCAGAAATTCCGCCTTGCGATCCGCGTTCGACACAAGCAGGCCCAGGCCGCCGCATTTCTCAAAACAAGCCAGAATAACCCCCGCGTAAATTGCCAGCGCGCTGGCATTGCTCAAGGCGAGAATCGTTTCCGTCTTCATGTCGTCCTGGATAAGGAACATCATGGCCATCGCAAAGCTCAGGGTGCACGCGGCGTACGCCAGAATGGCCAGCGTCACATGTACGTTCAGCCAGGTGGATTGAAGCAGCGGAACCAACGGATGCACTTCTGTCCGGAGAAACTGCATCAGGACCATGCCCATGATCGCCAGCGGCATGGTCACCGTGCCAATCACTTTTACGCCGTACTTCCTCTCCGCAATGAGCGTCAGGACGGCCAGCGCCCAGACAGAACTCAGCAGCATCTCGTAAATGCCGGTCAGTGGCGGGTGACCCGCGTCATACCAGCGATGTGCGACAGCCGCGGTATTGGCTGCCAATCCCAGCCAAGTGGCATACGACGCAAACTTCACGCAGGCCGTAGTGCCCGTAACTCCAAATCCCAGGTAAAGCGCGCTCGCGCCTGCATAGAAAATCAGGGTGGCAAAGAGCAGGTTGCTCTCGCTGAGAAGATTGCCGCTCCGATGCACATTGAGGAATGCCACGTACAGCAGGAAGGCGACGCCCAGCCCGACCATAACGATCAGGGTGAAGCCGCCGGCCGGCTGCTGCTGCTCTTGCTTTGCCCGTGCCATTCACGTCCTCCAATTGGCCGGCTAATCCACGTTTTCCGCTTCAGTGAGTGAAGCGAGTTGCTCCATGGGGGACGGAGCGTGCCATGGGCTTCAACTGCTCTTCGATTGCCGACACCAGGTCGTTGAAGCGCTCTTCAAACCCAACCCGGTTGCGGTTTGCCCGCCCGCCAATCCAAAGCGAGAGCTTGCCGGTCCTGGCATCGCGAACCGGCACGATCCAGATTTGCCGATGCACCAGGTAAAACACAAACGCGAGCCCAATGCCCAGCAGCACCACACCGGACCAGACACCCCACTGTCCCGGCTCGTGCGATACCTCCAATCCCGTGAAGCTGCCGACCTTGACTTCAGTGACCCGGAACTTCCAGGGCACCTTCGAAGTATCGGCCGCTTCTCCCATTTTAGTTACCCATACTTCAAAATCTTTCCCCGCTTTTTTCGATGTCACAACCAGCCGGGCAGCGGGATTGCGCAGTTCGTTCGACTTGCTGACCACTCGTCCGTCTCGCACTGTGTAGTCGGGAATAAACTCCGCAAAGCGCACCACGGTATCGCTGTCCAGCGAGGCCACGTCGTTCAAGCCCAGTCCAATCTCCTGTTTTGCAGCGGTACCCTGGCGGCTTTGGTCACTAACCGGAACCGCCGCCAGAGTGAGCTTCTCAACCCTGCCGTTTGTGCCGTAGGTTGACTGGTAGAAGCGCACCCCGCTGTACAAAAGCGGATCGTTCACCACGATCTCTTTCTTCTGCACTTCCTGCCCGCCCCTTACCACCGCCAGCTTCGACCACCATTTCTTCGGAGTGCCGTCAGGGTAGTTTTCCAGGCCAGCCGCGTCGCACCGAATTGAAAAGGGAAGCGTGCGCGTGCTGCCGTCGGGCAGCGCCACGACATTCGAAGATTGCCCCTCATCCAAATTGATCGTCCCCCGCCAGCCCCAGAGCCCATCCACAATGGTGCCGAAGAAAATCAGCAGCAGGCTTGCGTGAACGATGAACACCGCCCACTCCGAGATGCGGTGCTGTTCCGCGAAAATACCCAGTTGATTCTGGCGCGCGACCCGTTCCGGATTATATCCCCTCGATTGAAGAGCGCGCTCCGCGGCTGCCAGGCAGGATTCTTCGCTGCTTTCGCCATTGCCTTCCTTATTGGCCAGGTCCAGCCATTTTTGGGGATGCAGCGTGTGGCGGAAGCTTTCGTCGGGAAATTTGTACGGATGCGAGAAGTAGCGCCACCGGTTTGGGAGCCGGTTGATTGAAGCCGCCAATATTGAGAGGCTCACGAGGAATACAAGGGCCAGGAACCACCAGGAGTGGAAAACATCTGTCAGACCGGCTGAGTCCAGAATCCGCAGAACCTGTGGGGAGTAGGCGCTCTGCATTTCTTCGGGCCGGGTGACCGGCCGCTGCAGCACGATGGTTCCCACCGCCGAGAGAATCACCACCAGGATCAGTAAAACAACGCCCGCCTCAATGGAAGCAATGGTGCGCCATGTTTTTCTGAAGATGGAGCGCAGATCTGCAGCCATGGATTCTCTCCGTTCCAAGCCTAAGCTTGCAACTGGCGCTCCAGTTATAGGTGAAGGCGTAAATCGAAGATAGAACGCACGTTAGTTCGGAATGGAGATGCCGCCAGGGCCCGATCGTGGGCCAAAACACTCAGTGGAATCCAGTTCCGCTGAAATTTCGCGCATTCGCTATCTCCGATCCAAGCGCGATGAATCTGGGACTGCCTTGGGGGATTTGACCACGCATACTGCGGAAGAAGGCCCATAGTGTGATCTAAATCACCGTCACAGGTTTCCCCCCTACGCTCTAATATCCCTGAGAACTTGTTTTCATTCAGGTGGTTACGCGTGGTCCCCATCTCGCTGCCATCTTTCGGTCATACGGCGCGCGCCGTGCAATACGTATCTATCGGAGTCTGCATGAGATTGCTCAATCATCGCGTCAGGTCTTGTAAACCGGTGGCCAGCCAAGGCAGCCGCGCGCTTGGTTTCTACGTGTTCATTTCCGTGGCCCTGTTCGCTTTATTTGTGACGCGCGCCACTGCAGCGGTTCACCCAGTGCCGCTGGACCCCAAGGCCGATGCCGCCAAGTGTCTCGAGTGCCATGAGGATAAAACCAAGGGGAAGTCCGTCCATTCCGCGATGAAGACGGGCTGCATGTCTTGCCACGAGATCAGGGTCAATAAAGACGTCACCCGCGTCAAACTGATCACCGCCACGCCCGCCGCGATTTGCCTCACCTGCCATGCCGACAAGAAGGCGGCCGCCATCAAGGGGACGGTTCATCCGCCCGCGGTTCGCGACTGTCTTACATGCCACGATCCCCACGTCAGCGACAACAAGAACCAACTGCTGAAACCCATGTCAGGCGGAGAAAAGGAAAACCTCTGCCTCTCTTGCCATCAGACCGGCTTGAATATGCCCGAAAAGGGCAGCCGCCATGCCGCTCTCGACATGGGATGCGAAACGTGCCACGTCACCCACAAGACCGGCGAGGAACCAACAGCGGAGAACCAGTTCCATTTAACCAAGTCGGCTCCCGCGCTTTGTCTCGATTGCCACGATGCGAAAGATGCCGACCTCCAGAAGGCTCATGACAATCAGCCCTTCGCGGCGGCCAACTGCCTTGAATGCCACGATCCGCATCAGTCGGCCTCGGCCAAACTGATGGTGAAGTTCCAGCATGCGCCCTTCCAGGGGAATGGCTGCGATACATGCCACGCCCCGGTAAAAGACGGAAAAGTGGTGCTGACCCAACCCGACGTGAAGACCCTGTGCGTGACCTGCCACGACGACAAGGCCAAGCAGATCGATACGGCAAAAGTGCCGCATCCCGGCGCGGCCGGCGATTGCACCGATTGCCACAGCCCGCACGCCAGCAAGCAGCCCGGATTACCGAAGACCGACGCGGTCAGCATTTGCACGGGATGCCACAGCGACATTGGCGATTTGGCCAAGAAGCCGACGCACCACCAACCGGCCTTTACCGAGGGCTGCGCCACCTGCCACACGCCTCACGGCGGAGACATCGACCATCTGCTCCGCGCCAAGGGAAATGCGCTTTGCCTGGAGTGCCACGGTCCCGAATCGGTTCCGCAGAAGGATGAAGCGGATCACTTGCTAACCATTTTCAAGGGCGCGGTTAAGCTGCCCGACGACTACTACAAGAAGAACAGGGTGCCGATTTTGCCTTTGCGCTTTGGCCTGGGCCACCCGGTGGAGTATCACCCCGTTTCCGATGTGATGGACCCAACCGATCAGAGCAAGGTAAAGACGCCGCTCAGTTGCCTCTCGTGCCATCAGCCGCATGCCTCAGACCATGCCGATCTGCTGGTGAAAGACCAGGAGAACAACATGGCGTTTTGCGACAACTGCCACAAGAACCGGCTCAATATGAATGAGACCACTTCCCCCGGAAAGTAACTGGAGATCAAGATGTATCGCTTCCTCATTAAATCGATGCGCCCCCGTTTCCCGCTTGCGGTGTTGTTGCTGCTGGCGTTGGGCTGCCTGGCTTTGCCCTTCTCAGCCCACGCAGACAAGAAGAAGAAAGCCGACGCTCCTCCGGGGCCGGATGCAGGACCGCGAAAGTTTTCTTTCGATCCCACCAAGCTGGCGTGGCCGGCCCCGCCAAATATCGCGCGCATCCACTGGCTGGATTACTTCGCCGGATCGAAGATCGATTACTCTCCGACAGCCGCTGCAAAGCCCAAGGCAACCTGGATGGACCGGCTCGCGGGCGGTCAGTCGCAGACAGAAAAATCTCTTTCCAAGGCTTTTCCATTCCAGTTGGTCGGACCCTATGGCATTGCAATCGACTCCAAGGGCCTGGTGTACGTGGCCGATCAAAAAGTCGGCGCGGTGTTTATTTTCAACACTGAGACTCGCGATACCCAGATGATCCGCAACGGGTATGAGGCTCACTTCGGGTGGATCAACGGACTCGCTATCGATGACGATGACCGGCTGTTTGTCGCCGACGGCAAGATGAGGCGCGTGGTGGTCTTAAACGCCAAGCACGAGGTGGAAAACCTTATAACCGAGGGGCTGGTAGATCCGGTTGGCCTGGCCATCGATACGACGAACCGTTTCCTCTATGTAGTGGATACGCAGCAGGACCAGGTTGTCGTCTATGACGCGGACACGTTCAAACTTCTGCGGCGCATCGGAACCGGCGGAAAGAACCACTTCCTGACGTCGCCGGGCGACTTTGGCGCGCCACAGGGCGTGGCGCTGGATAAGGACGGCAACGTTTATGTGACCGATACCCTGAACAACAGAGTTGAAATTTTCGATGCCGATGGGAACTTCATCAGCCTGTTTGGCAAGCACGGGGACGGCCCCGGATATCTCGCCCGGCCCAAGGGCATTGCAGTTGACGGCGATGGACACATCTGGGTGGCGGACGAGATGGAAGACCGGCTCCAGGTCTTCAATCGCGAAGGCCAGTTGCTGACCTATGTCGGACTGGGACATGGGGAGTTGCCCGGCCAGTTCAAAGCCTTGGTGGGAGTGGCCATCGACAAGCGGAACCGGGTTTTCACCACCGAACAATATCCTGGACGGATGCAGATGTTCCGCTACGTCACAGACGCTGAGGCAGCCGAAGAGAAGGCGCGGCGTGAAGACGAATTGCAGAAAGCCGCCGATCGGCGCAGGAATGGCGCGTCTGCCGCAACGCCGGAAAAGGCTCCAGAGTCAGCTCCAGTTCCAGCGGATGGCGCACCGCCCACTGCGCCAAAGCGGTAAGCAGCGCCAAATCAGTTCGCAGCCAGTTTTATGGGCTACGGAAAAGCACTCCTTGAGCGAGAAATAACGTGGTTTTGAAAGGGCATGGCTTTGAAGCCGTGCTCTTTCAAAGCAACTGTCCTCCCATTTGCCGTGTTCGCAGCCGGACGGCGCCTCCCCCCCAGACAAGCGTTAGTGAATTTGGTCACATTCCGGCTACCCGCGGGACGATACAATGGCAGCGGTGTGGACGTGGCGAACCGAGCCATGTTCGCGGGCGGCAGTTGGTCTTTCGCGGTCGTGCCCGGACACTTAGAAACCCCGGACAGGGATCCGTCCAGGCCGGTACGGAAGCCCGCATCTCCGGCAGTCCTTGAACGGCGGGCGCACATTGTGCGTCGATTCGAATCGGGTCATGGTGCTGCAAGGCAATGATTGCCGTGAAACCGATATTTGGAGCCGAAGGACCAGAATCACATTCATTCCGACTGAATCAGGAGCAGGGATGGCCAAGCAGGCAGAAACTCCGAAGAAGAAAACGATGGCCGACAATGTTGCGGACCTTCGCGCAAAACGCACCGAACTCGAACTCGGCGGCGGCAAAGAGCGCATCGGGAAACAACACGCCTCAGGCAAGCAGACCGCGCGAGAACGCGTGGACCAGTTGGTGGATAAGGGCAGCTTCCAGGAGATAGGGCTGTTTGCCCTGCATCGCGCCACTTATTTCGGGATGGCCGACAAGAAGCTCCCCGCCGATGGCGTTGTGACAGGTTGCGCAACGATCGACGGGCGCCTGGTGCACCTGGCCAGCCAGGATTTTACGGTTCTGGGTGGGGCAGCCGGCGAGACGCACAGTAATAAGGTTGCCGATATGCTCGGCCTGTCGCTCAAAACCGGGAGCCCGTTTGTTTTTATCAACGACTCCGGCGGCGCACGCGTTCAAGAGGGCATCGACAGCCTAGCCGGATATGCAAGGGTTTTCTACAACAATGTGATGCTTTCAGGAACGGTGCCGCAGATTTCGCTGATTTGCGGCCCCTGCGCCGGGGGCGCCGCGTACAGTCCGGCACTCACCGACTTTGTGATCCAGACCCGGCAGGCGCAGATGTTTATTACCGGGCCTCAGGTCATCAAGCAGGTTACCGGCGAAGTTGTTTCGGCCGAGGAACTGGGCGGGGCCCAATCGCAAATGAACAATGCGGGGGTCGTACACTTTGTGGCCCGCGACGACGACGAAGCGATTCAAATCTGCAAGCGGCTGCTGAGCTTTCTGCCTTCGAACAATCTCGAAGACCCGCCCCGGGCCGCATTCAACGCCAAGCTCAAATCCGACCCTGACATGAATAACGTGATTCCGGTTGACCCCAAGGTTGCTTACGACGTCCGCGGCGTCTTAACGCGGGTTCTGGACCACGAGGACTTTCTCGAGATACAGCCTGGATTCGCTCCCAATATTGTCATCGGCTTCGGGCGCCTACAGGGCCGCCCTGTGGGAATTGTCGCCAACCAGCCGTGTTACCTGGCCGGAGCGCTGGACATCAACGCATCTGACAAATCGGCTCGGTTTGTCCGCTTCTGCAATGCCTTCAACATTCCGCTGCTCACTTTCGTCGATGTGCCGGGATTTCTTCCCGGTGTGGAACAGGAACGCGGAGGCATCATTCGCCACGGCGCCAAGTTGTTGTTTGCCTACTCGGCCGCGACGGTTCCGAAGATCACGGTTGTGTTGCGCAAGGCCTATGGCGGTGCGTATATCGCCATGTGCTGCAAAGATCTTGGCGCGGACCGCGTCGTCGCATGGCCCACAGCCGAGATTGCAGTCATGGGCGCCGAGGGCGCAGCCGAAATTGTTTTCCGGCGGGAGATCGATGCGGCGGAGAATAAGGAAGAGCGCCGCCAGGAACTGGTTGACGAGTATCGCGATGCGTTTGCAAAGCCCTTCGTCGCTGCCGGCCGCCGGCTTGTGGATGACATCATTGAACCGGCCGAGACGCGGAAATACCTGGCGCAGGCTCTTGAATCGCTGCATGCCAAGCGGGAACTGCGTCCTTCAAAGAAACATGGCTTGATTCCACTATGACGAGGAACTGGGCGTGGCAATGAACCGGGTAGATTTGGCAGCAGTGACGGTGTTGGTTGCGGCCGGCTGGGCGGTTGCCTACGCCGTTTTGCACCGCGCTCTTCGGCGGACTCTTGCGGAGCGGCAACTGGAAACGGAACGCCAACTCGGCGCGCTGGCAGTAGCAGTCGGGTCTCTGCAAACCAAAGTGGCCGAACTCAGCTTAACCCGCGAAACACCGCCGATGGTCGCAACAGAATTCGATCTGGAAGCTGCCGCCGCAACCGCGGACGAATCGCCACAGCTGGATGATGAGGATGTCACCGCCGAAATCATGGCGGTGATTTCAGCAGCAGCGACGGCCTTTCTGGGCAAGAAGGTCCGCATACTTACGGCAAAGCTGCTCCAGTCCCCTGAAGAGGGCGTCAACGCCTGGTCGCAACAGGGGCGCGTCTTCGTACAGGCCTCACACAACCTGCGATCGGGACGCTGAGGCTCAAGCGGGGCCCCTCAAAAGAAAGGAAGCAATAAATTGAAGCTTCAGGTTACAGTTGCCGGAAAGACCTACGAGGTTGAAGTTGAAGTCCTTGAAGAGGACGAGAGCCCGCGCTCCCCGCAACATGGGTCATATCAGCCAGCTCCTGCGATCTCTCAGCCGATCCCAGTTCCGGACGCATTCGCTGCGGCGCAGTTCGCGGACCAGTTTGAAAACGAAGGAAAGTTCTGCATAAGCCCGGTGACCGGCCTGGTGATCAAAGTACAGGTTGAGCCGGGACAGGCGGTTGAGGCAAACGATCCAATCATGGTCCTTGAGGCGATGAAGATGGAGACGAACATCACGGCTCCGCATGCGGGCATTGTGAAGTGTGTTCATGTAGCCCACGGGGACTCAGTGAAGTTGAACCAGGTTCTTGTTGAGTTCGAATAATATCTGCATCTCAAGCCAACTGAGCGGCAAGGAAAAATCGGGTAAAAGATGACGAGTGTTCAAGATGAGTTGAAACAGGTTCCGGGAATCAAGTTTGTGGACCATGTTGCGATTGCCGTGAAGCAGGGCGACCTGGACGGCCAGGTAAAGGCTTATGAAATGCTCGGTTTTCGCGAAATCCACCGCGAAGAGGTGCTGGGCAACGACCAGGTGCGCGAAGCGTTGCTGCAGGTGGGCGACGGGCCGAATCTGATCCAGTTGCTTGAGCCGCTGACGCCTGAGTCGCCGGTGCAGAAGCTGATTGAAAGAAACGGCGGCCGAGGCGGACTGGCCCACGTCGCTTTTCGCGTGGACAGCGCGCAGCAGGCTTTTGATGCGATGGTGGCTAGCGGATTTCAGATTATCGACAAGGCTCCCCGCAAAGGCTCGCGCGGAACGACGGTGTTCTTCGTTCATCCCAAGTCGCGGGTCGACAATCCGTTTGGACTTCTGATTGAAATCGTTGAAGATCCACGGGGCAGGTGACGAGAGATGGCTACGGAAAACCTGCTCACGGAGTTTCCCCCGGTTAGCACCGGGGAATGGGAAGCAGTAATTGCCAGGGACTTGAAGGGCGCGGATTATGCCAAAAGGCTTGTCTCGCGAACAGATGAAGGTCTCGCGGTAAGGCCCTACTACAGGGCCGAAGACACGGCGGGAATTGAATACGTTGACGCAGCGCCCGGTGATTTTCCCTACGCGCGGGGCGCACGATCGATAGGCGATTGGCGCATTCGAGAAGAGATTGACGAGACAAATCCGGAGCAGGCAAATCGTGCGGCGCAAACAGCCATAGCTGATGGAGCCGAAGAGATTGCATTCAGCGATGTGTTCGTCAGCAATGCGTCGGACCTGGGAATGCTCCTGGCGAACCTGCAAGAAGTGCCAGTCCATTTTGAGTGCGTGACGGAACCGCTTCTTCGCCTTCTGATTGAACGGTTGAGTCAGCGGCAGGCACTATCTGAGGTGTCGACGGGATTCGATCCACTCGCTGACCTGGACTTTGCATCGGAGGCTTTGCAACTGGCACCTTCGGGGCTCACTCCATTTACTATCCACGGGGAGAAATTTGAAGAGGCTGGAGCCACCGCCGTTGAGGAGGTTGCGTTCGCATTGGCGGCGGGGATTGATTTTCTGGCTGCGATGCAAGACCGCAAGATCGATGTCAACCGAGCCGCTACCTCTGTTACGTTCTCCTTTGCGATCGGCGCAGACTTCTTTTTCCAGATCGCCAAGCTTCGCGCCTTCCGCATACTTTGGGCGCGCGCAGTGGAGAGCTTCGGCGGAGCGCACGAAAGCGCCGCGACTCGCATTCATGCGCGCACTTCACGCTGGAACGAGACCGTATACGATCCACACGTCAACATTTTGCGCGGAACCACGGAGGCCATGTCTGCCATATTGGGCGGCGCGGACTCGGTTTCCGTCGCACCCTTTGATGAGTGTTACAAGATGCCGGATGCGGCCAGTCGCCGCCTTGCGCGGAATACGCAGATACTGCTGAAGCAGGAAGCACTTTTGTCTAGAGTCGCTGATCCAGGCGCTGGATCGTATTGCATCGAGACATTTACCGATTTCATTTCCCGCGAGGGATGGAAGCGGATGCAGACGATTGAAGCGGCGGGAGGCTACCTCAAGGCTGTGACGGATGCAGTGCTTGTGCGCGCACTCGGAGAATCGCTTGCGGCGAAAGAGAGGGCTGTTGCTTCGCGCCGTCGCGTGTTTACAGGGAGCAACCAGTACGCCAACGCCACCGAGAAGGTGCTGAGCGGCATCGACCTTTCGCGCTTGAACGCGAGGCCGCGCGCGACACGGAGCTTTGAAGAGCTTCGCCTGCGCACTGAACGTCATGCAGTCGTGACCGGAAAAACGCCTTGCGTTTTGATGGCCGAATTTGGCGATGTGAAAATGCGGTCTGCGCGGTCGAGTTTTGCAACCAATTTCTTTGCCTGCGCGGGCTTCGAACTGGTTACGAAGCGATTTGCAAACGCCGATGAAATTGCGGCGAGCGACGCCGACCTAATAGTCCTATGCAGTTCGGACCCGGAGTATCTTTCATTGGCTACAAACGTGATTGCCAAATTGAAAGAACTTGGGCGCGAGACTCCGGTGATCATTGCCGGCAATCCGGAGTCCGCGGAGGAATTACGAGCGGCGGGCGTGGCGGATTTTATTCATATCCGCAGCAATCCGATTGAACTACTTACGGCATGGCAGCAGAGGCTGGGGATCAAGGACTAATATGCGCCCGGATTTTTCAAAGATAGATTACAAGCCCGAAGCGGCGCGAACAGTGGCTCGCGAGAACCGCGAATGGCTTGCGCCAGAGCACATCGCGGCGAAGAGTTGTTATGAGCGTGAGGACCTCGCGGGCCTGGAGCATCTCAACTTCGCCGCGGGCATCGCGCCCTTTTTGCGTGGTCCGTACAGCGCGATGTACGCAATGCAACCTTGGACGATTCGGCAGTACGCGGGTTTTTCGACGGCGGAAGAGTCGAATGCGTTTTACCGCCGCAACCTGGCCGCCGGGCAGAGAGGGCTTTCAGTCGCGTTCGATCTGGCCACTCACCGCGGATACGACTCCGACCACGAGCGCGTGGCCGGCGATGTGGGCAAGGCCGGTGTGGCCATCGACTCGATTCTCGACATGAAGGTTCTCTTCGACCAGATTCCTCTGGATCGCATGTCCGTGTCGATGACCATGAATGGCGCAGTGCTGCCGATCATGGCGTTTTATATTGTTGCCGCCGAAGAGCAGGGAGTGACGCCGGAGAAGTTGAGCGGGACGATTCAGAACGACATTCTGAAAGAGTTCATGGTCCGCAATACATATATCTATCCTCCCGCGGGATCGATGCGGATTATCGGTGATATTTTCCGCTACTGCGCAGCGAAGATGCCGAAGTTCAATTGCATCAGCGTGAGCGGCTATCACATGCAGGAAGCCGGGGCCACGGCGGATATCGAATTGGCTT
Organism: uncultured Acidobacteriaceae bacterium; assembly: GCA_903911925.1. Classification (GTDB taxonomy): domain Bacteria; phylum Acidobacteriota; class Terriglobia; order Terriglobales; family Acidobacteriaceae; genus Telmatobacter. The sequence continues at coordinate 76,521 of CAIWFH010000008.1, read as the reverse complement.
ACACGCTGGCCGACGGGTTGGAGTATTTGCGCACCGGCGTGAAAGCCGGCCTGGACGTGGACGACTTTGCGCCACGCATCTCGTTTTTCTGGGGCATAGGCATGAACCACTTTATGGAGATTGCCAAGATGCGCGCGGCTCGCATGCTGTGGGCCAAGCTGGTGAAGACGTTCAATGCGAAGAATCCTAAATCGCTCGCGCTGCGGACGCACTCGCAGACTTCGGGATGGAGCCTTACGGCACAGGACCCCTTTAATAATGTTGTCCGCACCTGCGTCGAGGCACTGGCTGCGGCCTTTGGGGGCACACAGTCACTGCATACCAATGCGCTGGATGAGGCACTGGCGCTGCCTACGGATTTCTCGGCACGCATCGCGCGCAATACGCAGATTTATCTTCAGGAAGAGACCAGCATCACGAAGGTTGTGGACCCGTGGGGCGGCTCCTATTATGTTGAACGCCTGACGCACGAACTGATGCACGGGGCGTGGGCGCTGATTGAAGAGGTTGAAGGACTGGGCGGGATGGCGAAGGCCATTGAGACCGGCGTTCCGAAGATGAGGATCGAAGCGGCTGCGGCGCGCAGGCAGGCACGGATCGACTCCGGCGCGGATGTGATTGTGGGCCTCAATGCCTATCCTTCGCCGGAAGAGCCTCTGATTCCTGTTCTGGATATTGATAATGATGCCGTGCGCGAATCGCAACTGAATCGCCTTGCTCAACTGAAGCGCGAACGCGATCCGGAAGCGGTGCGCGAATCACTTGAACTGCTGGCTCGATGCGCCACATCCGGCGATGGTAACCTGCTGGAGTGCGCTGTGGATGCAGCACGCAAGCGCGCGACGCTCGGTGAGATTTCTTCGGCGCTTGAAAAAGTGTGGGGTCGCTACCAGGCGACTACGCGCACCATTGCGGGCGTGTACTCGGCGGAGAGCGGCAACGCGGGCGAGTTCAAAAAGGCGCAGCAAATGGTTGCGGAGTTTGAGCAGGCAGAAGGCCGCCGCCCACGCATCCTGGTTGCCAAAATGGGGCAGGATGGGCACGACCGCGGCGCGAAGGTCATTGCTACGGCATTCGCCGATATCGGGTTCGACGTGGATATCGGGCCGCTGTTCCAGACTCCGCGCGAGGTGGCGCGCCACGCGGTTGAGAACGATGTGCACGTGGCCGGCGTTTCGTCCCTGGCTGCCGGACACAAGACGCTGGTTCCGCAGTTGATTGACGAGTTGCGGGCGCTTGGCCGCGAAGACATCCTTGTGGTGGTCGGCGGCGTGATTCCGCCGCAGGATTACGAGTTCCTCTACAAGGCTGGAGTGGCCGGCATTTATGGGCCGGGTACGGTGGTTCCGGTGGCCGCGCAGCGTATCATGGGCATTCTAAGCGGCAGTTTGGCCGGAGGATAAGTCCAACTATGGATGCGGAAGAGAGCGCGCTGCGTGTCTGTCCCGGAAGTCTTACGCCGGAGCCACCGCGCGACTTGATTGCGCAGGTTGCAAAGCGCCGCCGCTCTCTGACACGGCAGCAATATCTCGACGGGATTCTCGCCGGCGACCGCACTGTATTGGCGCAAGCCATTACGCTGATCGAGAGTTCGCGCGCGGCAGACCGGGAACTAGCCGAACAAATCATCGAAGACTGTCTTCCGTATAGCGGGAACTCCATTCGCGTGGGCATCACCGGCGTACCGGGCGCAGGCAAGAGCAGTGTGATTGAAGCGCTGGGGACCTTCCTGATTGAAGAACACCAGCAGAAGATTGCCGTGCTGGCCATCGATCCCAGCAGCCAGATCTCAGGCGGAAGCATTCTGGGCGACAAGACGCGGATGCAGACTCTCGCATCGAGCGAGATGGCGTTTATCCGGCCTTCGCCGTCGCGCGGATCGCTGGGCGGCGTGGCGCAGCGCACCCGCGAAGTGATGCTGCTGTGCGAGGCTGCGGGCTACGGAAACATCCTTGTTGAAACCGTCGGCGTGGGGCAATCGGAGATCGCCGTTCACGGCATGGTGGATTTTTTTCTGCTGCTGATGCTGGCCGGCGCGGGCGATGAGCTGCAGGGGATGAAGCGCGGCGTGATGGAGATGGCCGATATCGTGGTGGTCAACAAGGCGGACGGGAGCAATTTGATGGCCGCGGAGAGGGCCAGGACAGACGCACAGAATGCGCTGCACTACTTTCCCGCCTCGCAGTCGGAGTGGACGCCTCGCGCTCTGACCTGCTCGGCGCAGACCGGGCACGGGATTCCGGAACTTTGGGAATGCGTTCTGGAGTACACCGCGCTGACCAAGGGCAACGGCTGGTTCGCTGCCGCCCGGCGCGACCAGACGCGGACCTGGATGCACGAGATTATCCAGCAGGGACTACGACAGCGGTTTGAGGCGCATCCGGTGATCCGCAAGCGGATGGAGTCGCTTGAGCAGGAAGTGGTGGAAGGACGCACTACATCTTTTCGAGCGGCGCTAACGCTGCTGGAGATCTACGCCGGGCGGGAGTGACGATTTCGCCTTGGGGCTCTTGTGGCCGGCGGGCATCATGGTCCGGCATCCGGGACACATCGGGGGTCCCCCCCCTAAATGCCGGATTCTTCAAGGAAGTCGCATGGTTTCAGCCAGATGCGGCAGGGGTCGCGCGCCAAGTCGATGATTCTGTTCTTGTTGCGCGCAGATTATTGGCAGCAAAGGGGTTACACACGTTCGCTCTTCTGACTCTTTAAAGTTAAGGGCCTGGGTGAAAGCCATAAGATGATTCTGCGCCGGAGAGGCGAAATTATACGCAATTTGACGGAGGGAAAATCGAAGTGCCTGGGCGAAGAGCGGGAATGCGTGGCATCCCGTCCTTTTGCAAAGAATCCCCGGACCCTGGGGCGTTTTTCGTTAGTAATCGCCTCTTTTGCGGGTAAATTGTCTTCAATGAGCGCTTGGGCTGCTAACGCCCTGTGAGTTTCCGCTCCTGATTTATCCGCAATCCGCGGTATGTTTGGGCGACCTAAATCACTGGGCTGTACGGGGAAATAAGCAGCGGCTCAGGCTCAATAGGCAAGAGGAAGCCCTACCCTCTTGATGATAGAGCGGTAGCGCTCATCGGAGTGGAGGAAGTCATATGCCGGGTCGTTCTGCACCCATAGCAGAAGCGGAGAATGCTCCCGATAACCTTGTTCGAGAAGAGAGAGGGTCTTTTCGCGGTCGCCGAGCTGGGCGTAAAGTAGGGACAGATCAACGGGCGAGACATATTGCGAAGTGGATTTCTTTTTGAGGTCGTCCACCTGCCAGCGGACCACGTTCTTGTATCCCCCTTGCTGGAAGGCTCGCCTTACAATCGCAACGGATGCCTCGTCACGTTGCAATGTCAACATTTTCTCCAGTTCGCTCGTGGCCTCTTTGTACATGCCTTTACACCTGTAGGTTCTATAAAGAATCCAATGAAGAGCCCAATCGTTGGGAGTCGATTCCTGTCGCTGGAGCGCGTCGGTCAGAGCCACGTCGTACTGTCGCGCAAGGAAGTAGGAGTAAGCCAATGCAAAGGGACGGGCGAAGGGATCGAGTTCGGTCGCTTTCTTCTGCGCTTCGATGGCTTCCTGGTTGCGGTTAAGTGTGGCAAGAATCTTGGCGCGAAAGTGATATGCCTCTGCGAACTCCGGGTCAAGTTCGATCGCCCGCTTACATTCCTGATCTGAGCGCGTCCAGTCCCAGCGATTTATGTAGATTGCTGCACACAGGGTGAGGTGGGCCTCAGGAAGTGTGTCGTCGAGTTGAACCGCCTTGGTGGCCGCTTCTTCCCCTGCTTCCAGCGTTTCTGCCGGGCTCTTCTGACCATCGATGGCGCTAGCGCCGTAGTACATCGCCAAGCCGCTCCATCCGGGCGCATAGTCCGGCTGCAGTTCCGTCGCTTTCTTGAAATAGCCGAAGGATTTTGCGTACTGGCCGGCATACCAAAGATAGCGGCCGCGCAGGTAGGCATCGTGGGCTTCGGGATTGACATAGCGCGGGAGTGGGGCTTGAGGAACCGCACTGTTAAGTCGCTTGGCGATGGTCTGCGCTGCTTCCCTCGGCAGCGAAACGATATCGCTCGCGTCCCGGTCATAGCTTTCCGCCCATAGGTGGGTGTCGCTGGGCGCCTGTATGAGCTGGATGGTCATGTGGACTTTTTCGCCGGAACGGGCGATCGATCCCTCGAGGATGCCATCGACGCCAAGCGCTCGCGCTATCTCCGGCAAGGGGCGGCGAACTCCCTTGTATTGCATGACGGAAGTTCGGGAGACAACACGGAGGGTCGAGTTCTTGGCCAGCATGGTGATCAACTCATCGGTCATGCCGTCGGCGAAGTAATCCTGAGACGGATCGCCGGAGAGGTTATCGAGCGGAAGAACGGCCAGCGAACTGATCTGAGGTCTTGCAGAGAGGCCTAGGAATCGAGCTGCCAAACCGCGCGCAGCTGGACTTATGGCAATGAAGGCGAGGACAACCGCCGCTCCGAAGGTGGCGAGCCAAAGGATAAGGCGCGAGTTGTGAGCGTTCCCCGGCGTCGTTTCACGGTGTTGTGTTGCGTCGTGGGCCGTTTGCGACTGGGTCGGGCTGGCCGCGGCGAGCACCGGATACGCAACGGCGTCTCCGATATCCAGGAGATTGGTTTCAGTCGGCGATAACTGGCTCTGGTCTCCGGACAAAGACGGCTCAGCTGTTGCGATGGGAGCTATGAATCGATAGCCCTTGCCTGTAACAGTTTGTATGAAGCGAGGCCTCTCAGGGTCTTCGTCCAGAACTTGGCGGATTTTTCGGATGGCAGTGTTGATGCCGTGCTCGGTATCCACGAACACTTCACTGTCCCACAGGCGCTCGATGATTTCGGTTCGGGTGACGAGATGGCCATTCCCGGCTGCCAGCAGAATGAGCAACTCCATCGGTTTTCTTTCCAGCTTGAGGGCGCGGCCCGCCCGGGACAGCTCAAAGCGGTTGCAATCCACCTTGAAGTCGCCGAATTCAAAGACTCTGAAGGCCACCGGAAAGCACCCCCGAGGGTGAAGTATAGCATCCGTTTTAGCGACATCAGTTTGATCGCGTTTCATTTCAGCGAGTTACCGCTTTACCTAAACTTCACCTCGACCTTTACCCCCTCGTCATTGCCTCCTGCGGGCCTGGAGGTTAGCTTCCTCTTCAGACGGCCATCCCCGGCCGAGGAGGACAAATCAATGAAGCTGCAAATTTGGAAATCGATCTCAGGCATAGGTGCGTTGACCCTTGTCTTGTCCATTGCTCCTGCCGGCATGGCGCAGTGTGGCCTGCCAACGAAGCTCATCAAACCTTCCAGTTGGAGCCCCCAATATGGCGCGACAAGACCGCAGCTAGAATTGGCGGCACTCGAAGGCTCCGCGCCTATCGTCGGAATGTGGCACGTCGTCTTTACCGCGCAAACCCAGAACGGAGAGACTATTCCGGTCACCGGTGGAGTCGTGATCGACAACTCCGTGGTCGTGTGGCATGGCGATGGAACGGAAATCATGAATTCTTCGCGCTCGGCACAGGACGGAAACTTCTGCCTGGGCGTCTGGGAGCGCACAGGAGACCGCACTTATCTCCTCAACCACATCCCCTGGCAGGGAAACGTGTATGACCCCACTGCGACACCCGACGCCATCGGGGCGCCCCAAGCAGGTGCGCAGTACATTGAGAAGATTACGCTAAACCCGGACGGGAATTCCTATACTGGGACCTTCACTCTACATGCCTATGACACTTCCGGGAACGTCTACGTGTCGTTTACAGGCGTAATCTCAGCTAAGCGCATCACACCGGAAACTCCTTTCGGTGCTCTGCTTTGAGGAACGATAGCCTAGGTATGGGAGGACGGCGGTCTCCAGTTCGACGCCCTCCCCCCAGGCATGGTCTTTTTTGACGCGTTATCCGCCGAGGCACTCGTTGAGAGCAGATCAGTAACCTGAAGTCGGCATTTCGGTTGTATTCCGGGGATTTGGTTTCCGGGTGTGCGGTCGGTGCTCTGTCGAAGCTCGGCTGCTCGAAGCGGTGTTTATGCCTATGGGCTGTGGTGAAAGTCCAGATTCCTTTGAAGAACATTTCTTAGGGGCTGAACAGGCTGCGGAGAAGCCGGGATATGAGGTGAAGCCGGAAAAAGCTGGGCAGCAGGGGCTCATGCGTGCGCGTGAGAACCCGGCTTTCGTAAGCACCCAAAGCGACAGTGGACGCTGGAGGGAAGACAGTTTTATTCAAAAGCAGCAAGTTAGCGCCGCTTCGCGGCATGGCAAGTTGGCAAGTTGGCGCTAAAATCCGGTTCTCACGCAGACACTGATGCCCTGCTCGTTGTATGGCACTTGCGGCACGACTGAAGCCTTGCCCTTTTTACAGAACAAGTTGAAAGCGATGCGAAGATGAGTTTTTCCGCATGCCTGTGAAGCCCTCCTCGTTATGTGGCACTTTCGGCACGACTAATAAACAGGCTGCGGAAAAAGACGAGGTTCTGGAGAGAAAGCCCGAAAACCATACCCCAGGGGCTGAAGCCCCTCGATGATTTGATTTATGTTACACCGGGGATAAATCCCCGGCCTACCGCCCGCGCGAGTTTTCCGCAAGCTGTTCAGCCGTGCCGCATCGACCGGGTTCCGGAGTGTCCGGAATCGGACAGTCGGGAGGCGTAAACGGTCAGTTCGGGTTGAGGCTTGGGCTCGGGGTCGCCGCTAAGTGCTTCATTTTCAAGGGGGAATTGAGTGCGTGTTTGGCCCCCCAAGTGCCATAAGAGGGCGTGATGGATATTGCACGCCCAGACTTGAAGCAGAAGAGGAAACGCCAGATAGCAGTATGGGCTGGCGTCGCGGTGGTGTTGTTGACGGTTGCAGTGGTGGCCGTGTCGCGGCTGAAGCCGGCGGCGCCCACGGTAGACCGCTCCACCATCTGGCCCGACACGGTTGTACGGGGGCCCATGATCCGGCAGGTGCGCGGATCGACGGGGACGCTGGTTCCGCGCGAGGACTCGATTGAGTTGATCCCGGCGCAGACCGACGCCACCGTGGTCCGCATCGTTGTGCTGCCGGGGACCAAGGTGACGCCGGACACGGTGCTGCTGGACCTGGCCGACCCTCCGCTGGCGCAGGCGCTGCTGAGCGCGCAGTTGGCGCTGAAGGGCGCGCAGGCAGATTACAAGAGTCTTCAGGCGACGCTGCAGAGCACGCTGATGGACAAGAAGACGGCCGCCGCCCAGGTGAATGCCGACTACACCCAGGACCAATTGCAGGAGAAGACCGACAAGGCTCTCTACGACCTGGGAGTCATTGCCGGCATTGCCTACAACAAGTCAAAGAACACGGCCGACCAGTTGACTGCCCAGCACAAGCTGAGCATTGAACAGATCGAAGTGAATCAGAAGGCGATCGAGGTTCAGCTTGCTTCTTCGCAGGCCAAGGTGGACCAGGCAAAGGCGCAGCTTGATCTGTATGAGAAGCAATCGGCGGCGCTGCATGTGCGGGCAGGAATCTCAGGCGTGCTGGCGCAGTTGCCGGTTCCGTTGCAGGTGGGCCAGCACGTGGCCGCTGGAACCTCGGTGGCGCAGGTGATTCAGCTGGACAAGCTGAAGGCGGCTTTGCAGATTGCCGAAACCCAGGCGCGCGACATTCAGATTGGGCAGCCTGCCTCGATTGACACCCACAATGGTGTGATTCCGGGACACGTTTCCAGAATTGATCCTTCGGTATTGAACGGAACGGTCACCGTTGACGTAGCACTGGATGGAGACTTGCCACCGGGCGCGCGGCCTGCACTGAGCGTGGATGGGACTATCGACCTGGAACGGATGACCGATGTGCTGCATGTGGGGCGGCCGGCTTTGGGCAACGAGAACTCGACGCTAAGTCTCTTCAAGCTGGATGCCGACGGCAAGGGCGCGGTCAGGGTGCCTGTAAAGGTTGGGCGCGCTTCGGTGAACAGTATCCAGGTGCTTGAAGGATTGAAAGAAGGCGACACGGTGATTCTCTCCGACATGTCGCGTTGGGACAACGTAGACCGCATCCGGTTGGAATAGGGCGAGGACCAGGGACTTAGGGACTAGGGACTTAGGGACTAAGGACCGAGCCGCAGCAGGCAAACGACAACTGAACACTGACACCTTACACGAGGGGGATGGAATGGCACTGAACGACACGCTTATTGACATTGAAGACCTGACCAAGGTCTTCTACACCGACGAAGTGGAAACGCACGCTCTGTCTGGTATTCACCTCACCATTTCGCGGGGCGAGTACGTGGCCATGTCCGGCCCTTCAGGCTGCGGCAAGTCCACACTGCTTTCGATTCTTGGCCTGCTGGACACTCCGACCGGCGGCAAGTACCTGCTGAACGGCAACCCGGTTGAGAACCTGAGCTTCGGCGACCGCTCGCGCATCCGCAACCAGGAGATCGGCTTCATCTTCCAGAGCTTCAACCTCATCGGCGATCTCACCGTGGAAGAGAATGTCGAACTGCCGCTGACCTACCGCGCGGGCATGCCTTCGGCGGAGCGCAAGAAGAGGGTGAAGGAAGCGCTGGAACGGGTGAACATGGCCCACCGCATGCGCCACTACCCGGCACAACTCTCCGGCGGTCAACAGCAGCGCGTGGCCGTGGCCCGTGCGTTGGCGGGTTCGCCATCGATCCTGCTGGCTGACGAGCCTACCGGCAACCTGGACTCGAAGAACGGCGAAGCGGTGATGCACCTGCTGGCCGATCTGCACCGCGAAGGGTCCACAATTTGCATGGTTACGCACGATCCGCGTTTTGCGAAACACGCGCAGCGCGAAGTTCACCTGTTCGACGGGAAGGTGGTCTCGGAGCAGGAACTCACCAAGCTCACTGAAGAAGCGGAGGCCTAGCCATGCTCTTCCAGGACCTGCGTTACGCGCTGCGGCAACTGCGCAAGAATCCAGGATTCGCCGCGTTGGCAGTAGTTACGCTGGCACTTGGAATTGCGGCAAACGGCACCATCTTCAGCTGGATCAACTCAACGCTGCTCGATCCCATACCTGGGATTGCGCACACCGGGAACATGGTCACCATCCAGAGGGGCGAACGAAGCGAACATCCGACGCCCCCGTTCTCGTACATGGACTATGCGGACTTGCGCGATAACACGCACAGCTTTACCGGCTTGCTTGGCTATCACGACGACTACATGGCGATTACCGGTTCCGGCAAGCCGGAGCGGATTTACGGAGTTCTGAGCTCGGCGAACTACTTCGAGGTTCTTGGAGTGCGGCCCATACTCGGCCGCACCCTTCTTCCAACTGCAGCCCACGAACGCCAGGGCGCGCCCGAAGCCGTATTGGGATACGACCTTTGGCAGAATCGATTTGCCGCCGATCCTTCAATTATCGGGAAAAAGATTGAACTGAATCTTCACACCTACACAATTGTTGGCGTGGCGCCGCCGGGCTTTCAGGGGTGCAAGACGGGATTGCGCGCTGAGATCTGGTTGCCGCTGGGCGTGGACCGGCAAATCTGGGGTTCAAATCGGATTGACTATCGTGACGCTTCCTGGCTGAACGTGCTGGGCGTGTTGCGCACGGGAGTGGATGCGCATCAAGCTGACAACGAGCTAAATCTGCAGATGCAGCGGATTGTTGACCGCTACCCGATGGATCACCAAGGCGCCAACCGGCTATCCACCGATCCACTGTGGCGCTCACCTTTTGGCGCCAACGTCTACCTTTCCGGAACGTTGCCCATCCTGCTGGCGCTGGCGGCGGTGCTTCTGTTGTTGGCGTGCGCCAACGTTGCGAATCTTCTGCTGGTGCGTTCGGTTGCGCGGCGGCGGGAGTTCGCGATCCGGCTGTCGATGGGAGCGAGCCGCTGGAGAATGGTGCGGCAACTCATGATTGAGAACCTGCTCATTGCGCTGGCGGGAGGCGCAATGGCACTTTTGTGCACTTTATGGACCGCCAAGACCCTGGCTGCGTTCTTACCTCCCACGACGCTTCCGCTGTCGATCAACGGAACCGTGGACCGCACTGTTCTGCTGGCAACCTTCGCTGTTTCGATTTTCACGGCGCTTGTATCCGGCGTTGTCCCGGCACTGCGCGCTTCAAGTCTCTCTCCTGTCTCGGTCTTGAAAGACGAAGCGCTGAGCACTTCAGGGGGATTGCACAAGTCTCGCCTCTCAGGCAGCCTGGTGGTGGCGCAGATTGCGTTGTCGCTTTTGCTGCTCGCCTGTGCGGGGTTGTTTGTGCGCAGTCTTCAGAAAGCTCAGCAAGCTGATCCAGGCTTTGATGCGAACAATGTGTATCTGGCCACTTACGATCTGGACACGATGGGCTATACCGAGAAGACCGGACTTGAGTTTCACAAGCAACTGGTGGCGCGGCTCAGAGAACTGCCGGGAGTTCAATCCGTAACGATTGCAGATTTTTCACCTCTCAGCTACACCATTCACTCCGATACCGTAGTGCCGGAAGGCTACGTGCCGCGGCCGCATGAAACCATCGAAGTGGACCGGGGCAAGGTGGGACCGGATTATCTTCAGACGCTGCGAACGCCTCTGATCTCTGGCCGCGATTTTACGGCGGAGGACAAACCGGACACGCAACTTGTCATGGTTGTCAACAAGGCTTTTGTCGACCGCTACTGGCCAGGCCAGAATGGGATTGGAAAGCGCATCCAGAGGTACGGCCAGTGGTACACGGTGGTGGGCGTGGCTGCCAATGGAAAATATCGCCGCCTGGTTTACGACCCCGCTCCGCTCTTTCTTGTCTCGACCCTGCAACGCTACGACGGCGAGGTTATCCTCCATGTGCGCACTGCCGGCGATCCGCAGGCAATAGCCTCTGCGGTAGAGCGGACCGTTCACAGCATGAATCCGGATTTGCCTTTATTCAACCAAACGACGCTCAAGCACAACATTGAGATGGGCAGTGTCTTTGAACGCATCGCAGTGGTCTTCGCAGGTTGCTTCGGCATGTTGGCTCTGGTTCTGGCAGCGGTGGGAATCTATGGCGTAGTGGCCTACACCACCCGCCAGCGCACCCATGAAATTGGAATCCGCATAGCGCTTGGAGCAGGAAAGGCAGATGTCTTCCGCCAGGTGCTCGGGCAGGGTTTGCGGCTCACGATTGCCGGCCTGGTCGTGGGTCTTGCGGTGTCGCTGGTGATGACGCGGTTTCTGCGCGGAATGCTCTTCGGAGTGGACGCTGCAGACTGGCTGACCTTTGCAACCGTAGCGTTTGCGCTATGCCTGGTTGCCATGGTCGCCTGCTTTGTTCCCGCGCGGCGCGCGGCTTCAGTCGATCCTATGCAGGCGCTAAGAACCGAGTAAGTGAACCAACCGTAAAAACAATCAAGGGAGAAGGCACGCGATGAATAACCTGTGGCTTGAAATCCGATTTGCCCTGCGCCATCTGCGCCAGTCGCCGGCATTTGCGTTGACCGCCGTGTTGACGCTGGCGCTTGGCATTGGCGCCACCACGGCTATCTTCTCCATCGTGGAAGGCGTATTGCTGCGCCCGCTGCCATTTCCGCAGCAGGATCGTCTGCTGGCATTTGGCGATATCCCTGAAGGCGTGGGCGACATTGGCGGAGCCAACTACAATGCAACCGCGCCCGCAGTGCGCATTTACATGCGCGAGATGACTGCGTTCCAAAGCCTCGGCGGCTACCAGCAGTCGGGATTCGAACTCTCCGGAACCAACGAGCCCGCTCAAATCAATGCAGCGCGGCTGACATCGAGCATGTTTCCTGTACTGGGTGTTTCGCCCTTGATGGGACGCCCTTTTACGCAGCAGGAGGACGAAGGCAGCCAGCAGGTTGCGGTTATCAGCTACCAGATGTGGCACAGCCGCTTCCATTCCGATGGGAACATTCTTGGCACCAAGATACTGCTGGACCGCAAACCCTACGAGATCATCGGCGTGATGCCGCGCAACTTCGAGTTCCCGCTGGTGCCCGGGCAGTTGAACCGCAGCGAGTTGTGGGTTCCCATGAGCTTTACCCAAGGCGAAATTGTGAACGGAGCCGGAAGCTGGAATTACAACATGCTGGGGCGCTTGAAGCCGGGCATTACAATGGCGCAGGCCTTGCAGAATGCGCTACCTGCCGAGCAGGAGATCATGCGCAATTTTCCCGCGGGCATGGGCAGTTTGAAGATTCATCCGGTGGCCTTGCCGCTGACCGAAGCAACGGTTGCTCAGGCGCGTCCAATGGTGCGCATCCTCTTTCTGGCCGTGGTAGTGGTGCTGTTTATTGCTTGCGCCAACCTAGCCGGGCTGCTGCTGGTGCGGGTGATTCGCAGGCGGCGCGAAATCTCTGTGCGCCTTGCCTTGGGCGCGAGCGGCGCCGCGATTCTTCGCCAGTCTCTTGTCGAGGCCCTCATGCTAAGCGTTGGCGGAGGATTGCTTGGATTGCTGCTTGCATCCCTGGCTCTCCGCATCGGCGTGAAGATTCTACCCGAGTCGCTGCCGCGCGTGAGCGAGATAGGACTGGATGGGAAGGTGGTTGGATTCGCGCTTCTGCTGGCAGCCCTTACGGGATTGTTTTGCGGGCTGGTGCCGGCATTTACCGCGGCCCGCACGGGCGTGAATGAAGCGTTGAAAGAGGGCGGCCGCACTGGCTCTGCCGGCGGACACGCGAGGTTGCGCTCTTTCCTGGTTATCGCTGAGCTGGCCGTAGCGCTGGTGTTGCTCACTGCATCCGGCCTCCTGCTGCGCAGCTTTCAGAAGATGCGCTCGGTCGATCTGGGTTTTCGCGCCGACCACACGCTAACCGCGTTTTATGGATTGCCGCATCAACAGTATTCAACCCAGACTTCAGTGGACCTGTTCAACTCGGAACTGCTGCGCAAGTTGCAGCAGTTACCGGGGGTGCAGGCGGTGGGCATCACTTCTCTTTTGCCGGAGGGCGGAGGCAGCAGCAGTAATTCATTCGTTCCGGAAGGTTACGTTCCTCGTAAGGGTGAAGGCTTGAACCTGGCGTGGCCGTCGCAGGTCATCGGCAGTTATCTTCATGCTTTCGGAATTCCCTTGATGCGAGGACGCGACTTTACCGAGGCGGACCGCGCAGATTCGCCGCTGGTGGTTATTGTGAACCGCACTCTCGCCGAACACTATTGGCCTGGGCAGGATCCGATCGGCAAGCGGCTGAAAGTTGGCGTTCAGGAAAGCCAGACACCGTGGATGACGGTGGTAGGCGAGGTGGCGGACATCAAGCAGACATCCGGCGACGCCCCAACACTGAATCAGATGTACACACCGGCCAGCCAGTTGAAGGCCTCCATCGGGCAGTTTGCGCCCCCCGAAATGCTCACGAGCAACTACGGGACCATCGTGCTGCGCAGTCAACTGCCGCCAAAGCAGATGATCGATTCGCTGCGCGCGGCGGTTCGCTCGATCGATCCTCAGTTGCCGCTCACCGGCGTAGAGACCATGGAGCACGTGGTGGCTGAGGGCCAGGCATCGCGGCGCTTCTCGACAGCACTGATTTCTTCTTTTGCCATTGCCGCAGTGCTGCTGGCTTTGCTGGGCATCTACAGCGTCATTGCATTCTCAGCAACTCTGCGCACACAGGAGTTGGCAATACGACTCGCGCTTGGCTCACAGCGCGCAAGCGTTATGCGCCTGGTTCTTGTTTCCGGCGCGAAGCTTGGGCTGGTGGGCTGCGGCATTGGCGCGGTGGCTGCCGTGTTTGCCACCCGCCTGCTGCGTTCGCTGCTGTTCGAGGTCGATCCCCTGGACCCCTTCGTACTGACCCTTTCGGCTTTCTCGATCTTCCTGCTGGCGCTGGCAGCTTCAGTAATTCCCGCGCGCCGCGCCGCTTCAATTGAACCCATGCAGGCGCTGAGAAGCGAGTAAGCCGCAGCGCCGCAACACAACATCAACGGAGAAGACGCGCGATGAATCAAATGCTAAACGATATTCGCTACGCCTTGCGCCGGCTGCTTAAGGCGCCGGGGTTCACGGTCACCGCCGTGCTCACGCTGGCGCTGGGTATCGGCGCGATGACCACCGTCGCCACCTGGACGAATGCGGTTCTTTATAACCCGTGGCCTCACGTCGCCGATGCGCGCGGAATTCGCTTTGTGGATGCCACCGTGCGTGGGTCGGAAGGCTATTCGGTTCATTACAACCAATATCAATTCCTGCGGGCGCAAGGGCGCTCGTACCGGGATGCGGTTGCGTTTTCTTTTGCCGTGGTGGACCTTGCAGCGCCAGGGATGCAGCCCGAGACGATTTCTGCCGGCACCGTCTCCGCCAACTACTTCCAGTTTCTCGGCCTGCAGCCGCAGTTGGGCAGCTTCTTCCAGGCCGCTGCGGATGACCACGCCTTCGGCTCAAACGACGCGATCGTTCTTTCTGACGGTTTGTGGCGCAGCCGTTTTTCGGCTGATCCCAATGTTGTGGGCCGAACCCTGTCAATCAATCGCCATGCCTTCACCGTGGTGGGTGTGGCTCCGGCGGAGTTTGCCGGAATCTTCGGCGGAATTGCGGAGACGGCATGGATGCCTCTCTCCGCATTGCGCGACCTCGACGCCAACGCCCCCGCTGATCCGCTGGCACACTACGGCCTGATGGTCGCGCTCCGCCTTCAGCCTGGCGTGGGCGACGCGGCCGCCTCGGCGGACCTGCACACGCTTGCTCGCACTTTCGCCCAGCAGCAAAAGGACGGCGGCTACAACGGTTGGGATCTCAACCTTCGGGACTCCGCTCACTTTGAGCGCGGCCTTTTTGGCGCTGTTGGCGAGCAGTTGCCTATTCTACTAGGCGCTTCACTGCTGCTGATGATTCTGGTCTGCATCAATATAGCATCTCTGCTAGGCCAGCATGCCGCGCGCCGCCGGCGCGAGGTAGCGATTCGCACTGCGCTTGGTGCGTCGCCGCGCAGGATTGCGGCACAGGTGTTTGTTGAGACAGGCCTGCTCGCGGTGGCGGGAGGACTGGCAGGTTGGGCCGCAAGCACGGGCATTTCAAAATCGCTCTACGTGCTGCTGCCCAACTTTGGCATGCCGCTGGCTTTCAACCTGCATACCGACTTTCGAATTCTGCTTTTTGTGACTGCGCTGGTTATTGTGGTCACGCTTTGCTGCGGATTGTTTCCCATGCGCCAGTCTTTGCGCGTCTCTCAGCAAGAGGCGCTGCACGAAGGCGGCGCGGCGGTCGCCGGCGGAACTCGAAAGAAGATGGGCCGCTCAATTCTGCTTGGGCTTCAGCTGGGCATCTGCTTCATGGTGCTGGTCTGCTGCGGCCTGCTCACCCGCACCGCACTCAATATAGTCAACGCCGATACCGGCTTCAATCGTGCCAACTGTCTCACCGCAGGAATCGATCTCTCGCGTTCGGGATATACAAAGGAGCGCGGCCTTGCCCTTCAATCGGCGCTGCTTGAAAAGTTGCGCACGGCCCCCGGAGTGTCCGCGGCAACCATGACCTCGCATTTGCCCATGGGCGACGAGGGCTCTGGCAATACCCTGAGCTTCAGCGTTCCCGGTTATGTTCCCGGCAAGAATGAACCGATGGAAGTCATCACGGATTTTGAAGGACCTGACTTTTTCCATTCGATGGGCATCACTATCGATCGCGGCCGCGAATTCAATTCGCACGATATCGATGGCGCGCCCCTGGTTGCGATGGTCAGTGAAAATATGGCGCGCCGCTACTGGCCCAAGGACGACCCGATTGGCCGAAGCGTTGTGATTTCAGGGAAAACCTGGCAGATTGTCGGCGTGGTTCACGACTATGCATATCACGGTCCGCAGACGGAAGAGGCTCCGCCATTTCTCTTCCTGCCCCTTGCCCAGCACTATGAGAGCCGTGTATTCGTCGCGGTGCGCGCTGCCTCTGCGTCCACTGCGCTGCTCTCGCCCCTTCGCCGCGCCGTTGCCGCAGTTGATAGTTCACTGCCCCTTGAGAATCCGCAAACGCTTGAAGAGGTATCGGGCGTTCAGTACCAGTTTTCACGGCTTCCCGCCGAGTTGCTAGGGGTCTACGGAATATCGAGTTTGCTCGTAGCCATGATGGGGTTGTACGCAGTGATGGCGTATTCAGTCGTCGAGCGCCACCGCGAATTTGCGTTGCGCATGGCTCTGGGTTCAACACGCGCCGCCATCTTCCGGCTGGTGCTCAGCGGCAGCGCCTTGATTGCTGGTTTGGGATTGCTCACCGGTGGGCTGGGTTCCATTGCCGCGGTTCGGTTATTGCGGGCTATTTTGTTTGGCGTGGCTCCGTTCGACCCGCTCAGCTATTTTGCAGCGGCAGCCTTAATGCTGCTCACGATTTTTGTTGCAGGTCTGTCACCGGCACGTCGCGCGGCTTCAATCGAACCGATGCAAGCGCTGCGCAGCGAGTAGAGCAAGCACGCAGGAGAGACTGATGGGAAACTGGATCCAGGATATTCGCTACGCAACGCGCCGGTTGCGCAAGTCGCCGGGGTTTACGCTAACGGTAGTGATCACGCTGGCGCTGGGCATCGGCGCCAACACGGCCATCTTCACGCTGGTCCACGGGATTCTGCTGTCTTCACTGCCCGTAGCCGATCCGTCGCGTCTTTACCGTATCGGCGACACCGACAATTGCTGTGTCAATGGCGGCTTCGTAGGCGAGAATGGCGACTTCGACATTTTCTCCTACGACCTCTACCTGCATCTCAAGAAATCCGCGCCCGAGTTTGAGCAACTGGCCGCGGTGCAGGCCGGCCGCTGGGGATGGAGCGTGCGGCGCGGCAATGAAATGGCCAAACCGCTGCAGGGCGAATTTGTATCGGGCAACTTTTTTTCGACTCTGGGCCTGGGAGCGTATGCGGGACGCCCGCTCGGAGATAGCGATGACACTCCATCGTCGCCGCCCGCCATCGTTATCAGTTACCGCGCATGGCAAACGGAGTTCAACGCGGATCGCAGCATTGTGGGATCGACGATCTCAATCAACGCACGGCCCGTTACCGTCGTTGGTATAGCTCCCGCCGGCTTCTTCGGGGATCGTGTAACCGATACCCCGCCAGATTTCTGGATACCGCTGCAGATTGAGCCCTACCTGCGCGGACCGAGTTCCATCCTTCACCATGAGACTTCGAACTGGCTCTACCCGCTGGGAAGAGTTCGTCAGGGAACCAGTATCCCGGCTTTGCAGAGCAAGCTGTCAGCAGCATTGCGCCAGTGGTTGGGCACTCTTCCGGCTTACACCGAACACGGCGGCGCCAAGGAGATTCCCAAGCAGCACGTCATGGTCGTTCCCGGAGGCGGCGGCATCCAAAGCCTGCAAATCGAGACCGGCGACGGCTTGAAGACGCTAATGATTCTGGCCGGTGTCGTTCTGCTCATCGCATGCGCCAATATCGCGAACCTCATGCTGGCACGCGCCACCATGCATCGTTCTGAAGTGGCCATCCGCATGGCCATGGGCGCGGGGCGCGGGCGCGTCATTCGCCAGATTCTTTCCGAAAGCGTGCTGTTGAGTTGCATCGGCGGCCTCGCCGGCTTGGTTGTGGCTTATGCGGGCTCGCATACCATCCTTGCCCTCGCATTTCCCGACGCAAGAAACATGCCTGTGAATGCCACGCCTTCCCTCATGGTTCTAGGCTTTGCATTCGCAGTCTCGCTTCTCACCGGCATCCTTTTTGGAACTGCGCCAGCCTGGCTTTCGTCGCACGCCCAACCGGCCGAAGCACTTCGCGGCGTGAACCGCAGTACGCGCGACCGCTCGTCGCTGCCGCAAAAGGCGCTGGTCGTTCTGCAGGCGGCCCTGTCGGTGGTTCTTATCGCGGGAGCCATTCTGATGTCCCGCTCGCTGAATAATCTTCAGCATCAGAAATTCGGCGTTGCCACTTCCAATCGCTACGTGATGCACTTCGATCCGGCAGGCGCAGGCTACACCATCGAGCGCCTGCCCGCGCTCTACCGGCAGATCGAGGAGCGCTTTACCGCGCAGCCCGGCGTGGCCAATGTAGGGATGGGACTTTACAGCCCGCTGGAAGGCGACAACTGGGGCGAGTGCGTGATTCAGCAAGGTCATCCCGCGCCGCAGCCTGGCGACAAGTGCGGCTCAACCTGGGACCGCGTCAGCAACCACTTTCTCGATTCCATAGGCGTTCCCATTCTGCGCGGACGCAACTTCACCGACCGGGACACTGCTACTTCACAGCAGGTCGCGGTGGTCAATGAGACCTTTGTGAAGCGGTTCTTCCCCAACCAGGACCCGATAGGCAAGCACTTCGGCATCGACTTCCCGCAGTACTCCGGAGACTGGGAGATCGTGGGCGTCTTTGCCGATTTCAAAATGAACAATCCGCGCAGCCCGATCCGCCCGGTTTATCTGCGCCCGATTGTGCAGCGCGACATGGGCTACACGCAGCCCTCGATGATTGGCACTGAAACGCAGTCGTCGTTCATTAATTCCATCATCCTCAGCTACAACAGGCCAACGCAGGATGCGGCCGCCTCAATGCGCCACACGCTTGCCGCCATCGATCCCAATCTAACGGTCACCGACATTCGCACCTTCGACACGCAGGTGGCTGGCAACTTTGTTCAGGAGCGGCTGATCGCTCAACTGACCAGCCTGTTCGGGATTCTGGCGCTCATTATTGCCTCGGTCGGGCTGTACGGCGTGATGTCTTATTTCGTAGCCCGCCGCACCGGTGAAATAGGCATCCGCATGGCACTGGGCGCAACGCGCCCAGCTGTCGTCGCCATGGTTCTGCGCGGCGCGCTTTGGCAGATTCTCATCGGTCTTGCCCTGGGCATTCCTGCCGCGTTGTATGCCGGACACTTGATGAAGAGCCTCCTTTACGGCATAGGAACCTACGATCCGCTGGCCCTGGGAGGCGCGGTTTTAGTGCTCGCTCTTTGCGCCGCGGTGGCGGGGTTCATTCCTGCGCGGCGCGCCGCTTCAATTGAACCAATGCAAGCATTGCGCATTGAATAGGGGGATTCAAGGATGAACACGCTGCTACAGGACGTACGCTACGCGTTGCGCCAGTTGCGCAAGTCGCCGGCCTTTACGGTTACCGTGATTGTGACGCTGGCCCTGGGCATTGGCGCAAACGCGGCGGTCTTTGCCCTATTTGACCAGGTGCTTTTGCGCATGCTGCCGGTTGACCGGCCAAAGGAGCTTGTGCGCTTTGTGTGGACGGGCGGATTTTCCGGGTCGGCGAGCAGCTTTGGCGGCGACACGAACAATTACTTTTCCTATCCCATGTACAAAGATCTGCGCGACCAGAGCCAGGCTTTCTGGGGCATTATCGCCGCGGACCGCGCCAGCGTCGGCGTTTCCTGGCGCAACCAAGCCGAAAACAAGGACGCCGAAATCGTTACCGGCAACTACTTTCAGCTGCTGGGACTGAAGCCGGCGGTAGGCCGCCTGCTAACGCAGCAGGACGACACAGCCAGGAATTCAAATTCAGTTGTTGTACTCAGCTACGACTACTGGCGAACGCGCTTCGCCGCATCGCGCGACGTGGTGGGGCAAGTGGTTCTCATCAACGGCCATCCATTTACCATTCTTGGCGTGGCCCCGGCGAATTTCAGTTCGGCTATCGGCGGTTACAAGCCCGGAGTATTTCTGCCCATCAGCATGGTGGATATCGTGATGCCTTGGATGAAGCCCCGCGACGACCTGAACAACCATCAATCCATCTGGCTCACGCTGGTTGCGCGGCTCAAGCCGGGTGTTAGTGCGTCTCAAGCCGAGGCGAGTCTCGGTCCGCTGTGGCACTCGCTGCGCGCTTATGAATTGACGCTATACAAGACGCACTCCGAGCGCTTCACAAAACACTTTCTGGACGACACGCGCCTGCAGGTCAAGGACGACTCTACCGGTTTCTCACCCGGCCGCGCCGACCTGAAGACACCGCTGTTCATTTTGATGAGCATGGCTGGCCTGCTGGTGGCCATGTGCGCCATCAACGTGGCCACGCTGCTGCTGCTTCGCGCCGCGGGGCGCGCGCGCGAAATGTCAATGCGCTACGCTCTTGGCGCAAAACGCGGCCGGGTGATTTCGCAGTTGCTGGTTGAAGGCGGCCTGCTTGGTTTGGCCGGCGCCGCCGCAGGCATTGCTCTTGCGCCGGTTGTGGCCAAGACCCTGGTGCGCCTGATGACCAACGCCGACCCGGGCAGCGAACCGTACTCCACAACAATTGACGCGCGCGTGCTGCTGTTTACGCTGGTTATTTCAGTGCTGGCGAGCTTGCTTTTCAGCTTTGCCCCGGTGCTTCATTTCCTGCGACCCGACCTGGCAAATGCTCTGAGGCAAAACTCAGGCACGGCAACCAAAGGCTCGCAGCGCTTCCGCAAAGTTGCGGTGGGCGCGCAAATCGCGCTCAGTGTTCTGCTTCTAGGAGGAGCGGGGTTGTTCGTGCGCACGCTCGAGAATCTTCGCCACCAATCCGTTGGTTTTGAGACCGGAAACCTGGCGACCTTTACTCTCAATCCCACCATCGCCGGTTACGGTGAAGAGCGCTCATCGCAGATCATCACCAGTTCGCTTGATGCGCTGCGCCGCATCCCCGGCGTTGCCAGCGCCTCCGCAACAAACGATCCTGAAATTGCAGGAGACACCGAGACTTCCAGCTTCACCATCCAGGGCTACAAACCGGGAGAAGACGAAAGGATGAGCTTCGAGGAGCCGTGGATTACAGCCGGCTACTTCGCTACGCTGCATCAGCCACTTTTGGCAGGAAGGGAATTCACACTCGCTGACGCAAAGGACGCGCCCAAAGTGGCAGTGGTGAACTTGACCGTGGCCAGGAAATTTTATGGGTCGGCGCAAAACGCACTTGGCCGTGTAGTTGGCGAAGGCGGCGGCGACGGAACCAAGACCGACACAACCATTGTCGGCGTCGTAGGAGACACGAAACACGCAGACTTGCGCACGGACATGGGTCCGGCAATCTACCGTCCGTATCTGCAGCAGGAGCATCCGGGCGGCGCGGCGGTGTATGTGCGCACCGTGTTGCCGCCGGAGACGGTCGAATCCGCAATTCGTCAGACGATCCATCAGCTTGATCCAACGCTGGTCGTCGACGGCCTGCGCACCATGGAAGCGCAAGTGGACCGCAGCGCCGCCGACGAGCGCGCGCTGGCCATACTTGCCATAGGCTTTTCATTGCTGGCAATGGTGCTGGCAGCAGTGGGTCTCTACGGCGTACTTGCTTACTCTACCGAGCAGCGCACGCGCGAAATCGGCGTGCGGCTCGCTCTTGGGGCGCAACGCTCCGGCGTGGTTGTTCTCGTGGTGCGCGAGATGGCCCTCATCGCCAGCATTGCCACTCTCGTCGCACTGCCGTCCATTGTTGCGCTTGCGCGGCTTTTCCGCAGCCAACTTTACGGCGTCACCACCTTCGACCCAATTACGCTTGTGGCTGCCGTGATTCTTACGGCGGTGATGGTAACCCTGGCGGCGGCTTTGCCTGCGCGGCGCGCCGCATCCATCGAACCCATGACAGCGCTTCGCACCGAGTAGGAGAGAAAGGGAACCGGCAATGCGATCGATCTTGCAGGATTTGCGCTACGCAGTGCGCCAGTTGCGCAGGGCGCCGGGATTCGCGGTGACGGCGGTACTCACGCTCGCGCTGGGCCTGGGAGCGAGTTCGGCCATTTTCTGCCTGATGGACGCGCACTGGCTGCATCCCTTGCGCGTTCCAGAGCCGGGCCAGTTGGTGCGGGTCTTTTCCACCACGACACAGGATACCGAGGGTCCGTTCTCCTACATTGAGTACCAGGCTCTCGCACAACGAGCCAAGGCGTTGAAGAGCGTGGTGGCCATTGGCCGGCGCGGCAGCTTGATGCCGCGCACGGATGGCACTTCGGCGCTATTGCTGACCAATGTCGTCTCCGTGGATTTTTTCGATTCGTTGGGCGTGCGTCCGATGCTGGGCCGCAGTTTCGCTGCCGGCGATGGAGAGCGACTGCGCACGCATCCCGGTGTGTTGCTGGGGTACAGTTTTTGGCGGCGCGAATTTGCGGGCGATCCCGGAATCGTTGGCCGGCAGATCGTGCTTTTGCGCGGCAAGGACAAGCGCAACAGCGTCGATGTGTGGGGGGTTCTGCCGCCAGAGTTCCGTGAGATAGACAATGGCGAAGACCGCGATTTGTGGATGCCGGCAGAAACCTGGGCTGCTCTTAACGGTCCCGAGGAACTGACGGCGCCCCAATTCCGCTGGTTCAATTTGTTGGCCCGTCTTGCACAGGGGGGTACGGTAGTCCAGGCCCACCAGCAGGTCGACGCGATTGCGAGGTCCTGGGCTACGACGGACCCTGCCAACAATCGCGGCCGCCTCGCGCGGGCCGAGAGCGATTTCAATTATCGTATGAGCCAGGCTGGAACCAGCGGACTGGTGCTGTTTGCCATCGTGGGTTGCGTGGTGCTGCTGGCCACGGTAAACGTGGCTCACCTGCTGCTGGCGCGCGGCCTTGCCCGCGCTCCCGAAGTTGCCTTGCGCATGTCACTGGGCGCGGGGAGGTGGGCGGTTGCGCGGCAACTGCTGGTAGAGAATCTGCTGCTTGGCGTTCTAGGGCTCGCCGCAGGTCTTGGGCTGGCCGCGGGAATTGCCGGACTGCTGCCGCGCCTGCTGGTTCTACAACCCGCGATGCTCGTCCAGCTTGGATCAGCCGACACCAATTTTGCAATCGACGGGCGCGTTTTTGTATTTGCGTCGCTGCTGGCACTGGTTACTCTGGCGCTGCTGGCTATGGTTCCAATCGGACAGGTGGCGCGCACCGAGATTCTTCCAGTGCTGCAGGCGGGCGCGGCCACACGCACGGCGAGCCGTGCCCCAGCCTTGCGCCGTGGCGCAATCTGGTTCCAGATCGCCGTCTCTTTTGCGCTGCTTGTTTCTACCGGCGCGCTGGTGCGCAGCTTTTTGAACGCACGCACACGGCCCATCGGATTGACGCGCAACCAGGTATTGCTGGCGTGGACACAGGAACCGGACCCGGCGATGCGCGACGCGGTAGTGGAGCGCATGAAAGCGGTGCCCGGCGTGGAGCAAGTGGCCTATGCGATTAGGGCTCCGCTCAGCCTCTCTGAGGGAGGCATTGCGATGAACGTGCTTTTGCCCAACCACCCGGAGTTGCGCGAACCGGTCTCGATCAAGTTCAACGCCGTGAGCCCTGGATTCATGAATGTAGTCGGCACGCGGGTGGTGCGAGGCCGCGGCATCAGCGCATCCGATGACGTGGGCGGACCTCCGATAGTGGTCATCAGCAAGGCAATGGCGGATAAATATTGGCCGGGCCAGGAGGCGCTTGGGCAAGTGGTGCGACTTTCAGGGGCCAAGATCGACGCGCTGGTGGTAGGCATTGCCGAAGATGCACCGATCAACCGGATCGGCGAGATGGCCGAGCCGTATATTTATGTTCCCTTCAATGTATATCTCTCCCGCCTCTCCAATATGGGGGAGATCACATTCGCTTTGGCGACCGGACCCAACGCGATGACCCTGGCCCAGCCAGTGCGGCAGGTTCTTATTCGCGCCGACCCGCTTTTGGATCCGATGATGGTCACGTCATTGCCGGAACTGATCCGCTACTCGGCGGGAGACTTCCAGATGATGGCCGAGCTGGCGAGCGCTCTTGGATTCATCGGACTCGCCCTTACCGTGGTGGGCCTGTACGGCTTCCTCGCCTTCCGCGTAGCGCAGCGGCGGCGCGAGATCGGAATCCGCATGGCGTTGGGCGCGACGCGCCGGGCTACGGCCATGCTGGTTTTGCGCGATACCACAGGCATGGCGGCCGCAGGTCTGGAGATCGGACTCCTGATGTCGTTGGGCGCCACGAAACTCGAAGCTTCACTGCTCTTTGGCGTTCAACCGCTCGATGCGCTTTCGATTGCCGGCGCGTTGAGCATTCTGGCCCTGGCGGTGTTCGGCGCCGCATGGCTGCCCGCGCGGCGGGCCGCTTCAATTGAACCTATGCAGGCACTCCGCTCGGAGTAGGAGCACGGAAAGGAAGGATCTCGGCCATGCGATCGATCTTGCAGGATTTGCGCTATGCACTGCGGCAACTGCGGCGTGCGCCGGGCTTCGCGCTTACGGCAGTGACCGTGCTGGCGTTGGGTATTGGCGCAAACATCGCCGTGTTTACGGTGCTTAATGGGATTCTGTTGCGTCCGCTGCCCTATGCGCAGCCTGACCGCGTTGTGACCATCGAGTTTTCCGGCGGACGTCCGTACTACGGCATGAGCTACTCGAACATGCGTCAGTTGCGCGATGCCATTGGTTCCAGATTGCAAATCGGCGCCGCATTTGGCGATTCGATGGCGAGTATCGTGGGTCCCGGCGGGCGTGTCCAGGTGAAGAAAGTGGAAGTGGAAGCGGGCCTCTTCAGGATGTTGGGCACCGCTCCGATCCTGGGACGCGATTTCCGCGACGAAGAAAATGAGCCGGGACG
Organism: uncultured Acidobacteriaceae bacterium; assembly: GCA_903911925.1. Lineage (GTDB taxonomy): Bacteria > Acidobacteriota > Terriglobia > Terriglobales > Acidobacteriaceae > Telmatobacter. The sequence goes on along the minus strand of CAIWFH010000008.1, from coordinate 52,189 downwards.
CAATCGCGTGGTCTTGCTGGGCGAGGATGCGTGGCGCAAGCTTTACAACGGAGACCCGCAGATCGTGGGCAAGACCGTTACCATTCAGGAACAGGTCTACACTATTCTCGGCGTGATGCCGCGCGCTTTTTCTTTTCCTTTCGGCGATGCAATGCAGATCTGGTCGCCTGCTCCGCTCACTGCGGCCAGCCGCACAGCGATGAGCGGCAGTTCCCAAATGATTGTCTTCCAATTCATGGCCCGGCTGCCGGAAGGCATGTCTGCAACGCAACTCTCCGCCGCCATGAGCCGGGCGCAGGCTGTTATTGCCAAAGAGGTAACCGACGGCGACGACATGCCGACCAGCATCAAAGTCACCGGCTACCAGGAGTCGCTGAACAACGAGGTCCGCAAGCCACTGCTACTGCTCTATGCCGTGGTCTTCGGCATCTGGGCGCTGGCATGCCTCAACGTGACCAGCCTCATGCTGGCACGCGCGCTGGCGCGCTCGCGCGAGCAGGCAGTCCGCGCGGCTCTCGGCGCAAGCCGCGGCCGCCTGCTGCAGCAGACTTTGGTAGAGAGCCTGCTGTTAAGCGCCATCGGCGCGGCAGTCGGGCTTCTTCTCGGTCAAACCGCGATCAAGCTTTTGTGGAGTCAGATCAAGCACAGTTTGCCGGTCACCAATGCGATCCATCTTGACTGGCGAGTGGTGGCAGGGCTATCGCTTCTTACACTCATCAGCGCTGCGGTTACGGGAGTCTACCCCGCGATGCGCGCGATGCGGCCCAATGTTCAAGGAAGCCTGCAGGGAGTAACCACCACCGCCTCAGCGAGCCAGAGCCGAACTCGCGAGATGCTGGTTGTGGCGCAGCTTGCGCTCACACTGGTCTTTCTTGTAGGCGCCGGTTTGTTTCTCCGCACCATTCACGCATTGCGGCAGGTTCCGCTTGGTTTCTCTCAGCAGAATGTTTTAACCGGCGGCATCATTCTCAACTCCGGCTCCCATCAACTTGAAGAGCAGGCAGGCACGCCTGGACAGCAAACCAACATCGTGCGTACTTCCTATCTGCCTCTGCTCGAGCGCTTGCGCGCGATTCCGGGAGTTAAAGTGGCCGCTCTGAGTTCAGTGCTGCCCATGCGTCTGGAGTTCGAAGTGATGATCATGGGGAACCTCGACCACAAAGAGGCTCCGAGGTCGCAGGTTCCAACCTTTTCAGGGCGTCTTGCTTCAGCCGGCCTTGTGGATGCCATGGGAATTCCCATGCTTCGCGGCCGTTTTTTTACAGAAGATGACTCCTCCACTTCGCCGCCCGTAGTGGTGGTCAACCAGGCATTCGTCAACAAATATCTGCCCGGCCAGGACCCCATCGGCCACACCTTCGGCATGGGCAAAGGCCGATTCGATTCGATGCGCATAGTTGGCGTCATCGGCGACGTGAAGCAAGCCAAGGTTACCGACGAAACTAAACCGGAGATGTATTTTTGCCTGGCGCAGACTGAACCCGGGACTCCGCTTTACGGTATTGCCATGGCCTTTATCCAGGTGGCCATTCGAGCCGCGGTTCCCGCAGATTCCTTGCGCGCGCAGTTTGACAAGGTGCTGCACGAGGTGGCTCCCGACGCTACCACGACCAATGTGAAGACGATTCACGAAGCCGTGGAAGACTCATTCGGCAGCCAGACGCTGATTGCGCGGCTGCTCGAAAGCTTTGCCGCTCTAGCCCTGCTCATCGCCTCAGTTGGCCTTTACGGCCTGCTGGCGTTTGCAGTTGCCCAACGCACGCGCGAGATCGGCTTGCGCATCGCGCTGGGAGCGCCCGAGGGCAACATTCTCTCCCTGGTATTGCGCCGCGCCATCGCGCTGGTTGCGATCGGGCTGACTCTCGGCGGCGTCCTCTCATGGTTTGCCGTCAAGTTTGCCAGCACATATATCTTCGGCGTTCAGTCGCACGACGCTTTTACTTTTGCTGCTGTGCTGATCGTGTTAACCACTGCCTCGCTTTTGGCGGCCTGGCTGCCGGCGCGCCGTGCCGCGTCGATTGACCCCATCCTCGCATTGAGATCGGAGTAATACAACATCATGATCGAATTGAAAAACGTTGAACGAAGCTACAAGGCAGGCCACAGTGAAACGTGGGTGCTGCGCAAGATAAAGCTCACCATTCAAGAAGGCGAGTTTGTCACCGTGATGGGACCTTCCGGTGCGGGGAAATCTTCTCTGCTGAACGTCCTTGCGCTGCTGGACGACGGGTGGGAAGGCGAGTACTGGTTTGGAGAAACGCCGGTGCAGAAGCTGAACCGCAAGCAGCGCGGCGATTTGGCGCGCGAGCGCATCGGCATGGTCTTCCAGAGCTATCACCTGCTCGACGATCTAACCGTTGCCGAAAATATCGACTTGCCTCTCTCATACAAGAACCTCCCTGCCAAGGAACGGCAGGGCATGGTTGCCGACATTCTGGACCGCTTTCAGATTGTGGCCAAGAAGGACCTGTTTCCTTCGCAGCTATCGGGCGGACAGCAGCAACTTGTTGGTATCGCGCGGGCTGTGGTGCATGCGCCATCATTGTTGTTGGCCGATGAGCCAACCGGCAACCTGCACTCAACCCAGGCACGCGAAATCATGGATCTCTTTTGCGAACTCAACCGCCAGGGAACGACGATCGTCCAGGTAACGCACTCCGAGGAGAACGCCCGCTACGGCAAGCGCATTCTCGAACTGCGCGATGGATGGATGACAAGGGACGAATTACTACCGGCAAATGCAACGGAGGTTGGCTCCAAGTGAATCCATTCAAGACAAGTTCGATCAGGTTGATTCAGGCCGCAGTGGCCATTCTGTTGATGCAGGTAAACCTTGCGTTGGTTACGGTTCCGGCGGCTGCACAGCAGACGGCCCCGCCCCCGCAATCAGTGCCGGATAGCCCTTCGCCCGCAACGCAGAACACCGCCGCAGCGCCTGCTTCGTTGGCTCAAGAGATGAAACAGGTCCAGCAGCAGTCGTTTGCTTTGCCACAATCGTTTGAAGTGCCCATGCCCCGCTCGCGCAAACCGTTTGCGCCCTATAGACCCAGTACCGCGCCGGAGCTGAACCTCAACAACTCACCGCGCCTGCAGAACCTAATCCGCGACGGAAAGATCTACCTTTCACTGCATGACGCGATCGCAGTTGCCATTGAGAACAACCTCGATCTGGCCTACTTCCGCTATAACTTCCCCATCGCTCAAACGGACATTCTGCGCACCAAGGCGGGCAGCCCGGCCAACGGCGTCAATACCGCTGTCGTTCAATCCACCCAGGGCGGCTTCGCCTCTTCCGGCGGCGGAGGTGGCTCGTCCAGTGCTGGATACTCCGCCGGTAACGGCGGCATCGTCACCTCGACCCTCGGCGCCGGTACCGCCGTCTCGTCATTCGATCCCTTTCTCACCTTCAAAGGCTACGTCGATCACACCGTCATCCAGGAGCCCAACCAGTTCCAGACAGGCGTGCCGGTTCTGAAGACCAATACGATTGAGGTGCTTTCGAGCTACACCCAGTCGTTCCCCATCGGCACGGGCGTCCAGATCAACTATCTCGGCCAGCGTGTCGCAAGCAACACTCCTTACAACGGCATCAATCCGGAGCTCTATTCTCAATTTCAGGCGATAGTCCAGCAGCCTATTCTGGCCGGCTTTGGGGTTGCCACCAACGAGCGCTACATTCGCATTGCGAAGCGCAACTCCCAGATCACCGACCTCGCATTCAAAGCCCAGGTCATCGCCACCGTGACGCAGGTGGCGAACATCTATTGGGACCTGGTGAATGCGTACCAGGCCGAGCAAATCAGTGAGCGCTCTCTCGGCTTCACCAACAAGAATCTCTCTGACGATCAGAAGCAGCTTGAACTCCAGGCCATTCCTGCGCTACAGGTTATGACGGATCAATCTGCCGTGGCTACCGCCGAAGGCAATCTCACGGTGGCGCGTGCCAGCCTTCGACTGAATGAACTGCTGATGAAGAACGCGCTTACCAAGGTCGACGATCCCACGATTGACGAGATGCCAGTGATTCCGCTCGACCTACTGGGAGAGCCAGACCCCAACGCTGACAAAGCCATCGGTGACCTGATTGCGGAGGCCGAGAAGATGCGGCCCGAGGTTGCCATCTACAAGATGCAGGCGGAAGTGCAAAAGCAAGCTCTAAAGGACATCAATAGCGAACTTCTGCCGAGACTCGACCTGTATGGTCTCTATGCCGGCGCAGGAACTGCCGGACCCAAGAACCCCTACTGCGATCTCCCCGGGGATCAATGCTCTACCGATTTGCCCACCGGCTTCCCCAGCATGTTCGCGAACACGTTCAACTACTCATCCCCGGAATACCAGGTTGGGATGACGCTTTCCATCCCTCTGCGCAATCGCCAGGCCAAGGCCGACCAATTCCGTGCGGTCTTGCAATACCGCCAGAGCCAGATATCTTCTGAGCAGCAGCAGAAAACCATTCTCTTCGACGTTCGCAACTCGAAGTTTGCTCTTGAACAGAGGCAGGCCAACGTTAAAGCAGCCCAGAAGGCGCGCGATCTGGCGCAGAAGACATTCGAAATCACCAAGCAGGAACAGTTGCTTGGTGCAAAATCGAGCGCCGATACGCTGAGCGCGGAGAATGCATTCTCAGTGGCCGAGGCCGCTTTGGACGCCGCTCAAACAGCGTACGAGAAGGCCAAGGTAGATATTGACCGCGCCGTGGGCGAAACGCTGGAGCGGACAGGAGTTTCCATCGACGACGCGAAATTGGGCGTCGTGACGCATGCGCCGTAGAATTGCTGGAAGGAATCATGATCGTTTTAGAACAGCCCGTATTGCAACGAGCCGCTGTGCCGAAGCTTGGAGCCGATGGATTCCCCGGTGAAAGCTGCGGCACCGGCAGCCGGCGCGCGACCGCCCCGGTTTTCTTAGCTCGCGCCGTTTCGATCACCGGAGCGAAAGCCGGCGCCCAGGAGGCAAGCCATCAACAGTAAGACAGAACCGATCAAGGTGCTCGTTGCCGACGATCAGCCTCACATCCTGGAAGCGGTCGAGCTTTTGCTGAGGCCACAGGGAATCGCTGTTGACTGCGTGCGTTCGCCCCAACTGATGCTGGAAGCGCTGGGGCAGAGCGACTACGATGTAGCGCTGATCGACCTGAACTATACGCGCGACACGACCTCTGGGCAGGAAGGCCTGGATCTGCTGGCTCGCATCCGGGAATACGACTCGCGGCTGCCGGTGATCGTGATGACTGCCTGGGGCAACATCGAACTGGCTGTCGAGTCGATCAAACACGGAGCCCGCGACTTTATCCAGAAGCCGTGGGAGAACGAACGCTTGATATCGCTGATTCGCGTGCACGCCGAGCTGCACCAGGCGTTGCGACGCGCGCGACAACTGGAGCTTGAGAACCGCCTGCTTCGCGCCGAGGGCATGCCGGAGTTTGTAGCCTCAGCGCCAGCCATGCAGCCGGTACTCGAGTTGATTGCACAGGTTGGCCCTTCCGACGCCAACGTGCTGATCACCGGCGAACACGGAACAGGAAAAGAAATAGTTGCCAAATTGCTTCACGCTGCTTCGCCCCGCTCTCGCATGGCGCTGGTGGCCGTTAATGCCGGCGGGCTGCCCGAAGGCACATTCGAGAGCGAAATCTTTGGCCACGTCAAAGGCGCCTTTACCGACGCGCGCGCCGACCGCATCGGCCGGTTCGAACTGGCCAACGGAGGTACGCTGTTTCTCGATGAGATCGCCAACGTCCCTCTACGGCAGCAGGCCAAATTGTTGCGTGTATTAGAGACCGGCGAACTGGAGCGCGTGGGATCGTCACAGACCCGGCGTGTTGACGTCAGGATACTTTCTGCCACCAATGCGCAGCTTCACGATGAGGCCAAGGCCGGCAACTTCCGCGAAGACCTGCTGTTCCGCATCAACACCGTTGAAATTCACCTGCCCGCGCTGCGCGACAGGCACGAAGATATTCCTTTGCTGGCGCAACATTTTTTGAGTCACAGCCGGGCCCGCTATCGCAAGCAGGTGAGCAACTTTTCCCCTGCGGCGATGCAGCAAATGATGCAGTATGCTTGGCCCGGCAATGTGCGCGAGCTTGAGCACACGGTAGAGCGCGCCGTTTTGCTTTGCCGCGGCGAAGAGATTGAGCCGGCCAACCTGGCCATTGCCGCCACGCGCACTTCAATCCAGTCGTTCGACAACATGAGCATCGACGAAGTGGAGGCTCTGCTTATCCGCAAGGTTCTTCGCCGCTGCGAGGGCAACATCTCCCAGGCCGCCGAGTCGCTCGGACTGAGCCGCGCCGCGCTTTATCGCCGCATCGAAAAATATGGCCTATGAAAGAAAGGTAAGCCGCAAGCGCTCGGCTGTTCGCCGGGCGTGGCTCTATTGCCTGCTGCTGTCTCTGCCGGAATTCTCGATTATGGCCTACCTTTTCTACCGGCAGTCTGTGGCGCTCTCCACGGCGCTGTTGGTGGTTGGCTGCCTGCTTGTGTACCTCGTCCTGGTATCTGCGGCGCTTATTGAAGGCATGATTCGGCCTCTGCAAACGCTCTCAAACGTGGTGTCGTCCTTGCGGGAGGGCGACTTCTCATTTCGCGCGCGCGGTGCTGGGCTGCCCGACGCACTGGGCGAATTGGCGTCGGAAATTAACGCGCTTGCGGATCTGTTGCAAAAGCAGCGGGTTCGGTCGCTTGAAGCCACGGCGCTGCTGGCGCGAATTCTAGAAGTGATGAGCGCGCCGCTTTTTGCCTTTGACCGCAACGACCAGTTGCAGCTGGCGAACAACGCAGGATTGCAGTTGCTTGGCCTGCATCACGCGCGCAGCTATGGAAGAACCGCGCAAGAAATTGGACTCGGGGAATTGCTCGCGGCGAATGACCAGACCATCCACACGCTTGGGTCCAAGCCGACCCGCTGGCTGCTGCGCAAGGCAGTGTTTCGCCAGGAGGGCCGCCCGCATACCATGCTGCTGCTGGCTGATGTGAGCCTGCCGTTGCAGGAAGAAGAACAGGCGGCATGGAAGCGGCTCATCCGCGTGTTGGGCCACGAACTCTCCAACTCGCTTGCTCCGATTAAGTCGATCGCCGGTAGCCTGCTTGCGCAAATGGGCTCAATGAGTGGCGAGGAAAGCGCGCTGCGTGATTTTCGCCGCGGCCTGGGCGTGGTTGAAAGCCGCGCCGACGCCCTTCATCGCTTTGTGCAATCTTACCGGCAGCTTGCCCAGCTGCCGCAGCCGCAGTTCAGGTCCGTTTCGCTTGCTCAACTGGTGGAGCGGGTTGTCCTGCTTGAGCAGCGGCTTGCCGTTCAACTCGATCCGGGGCCCCCTGTCGTGCTGCATGCTGACCCCGACCAGCTAGAGCAGATGCTGATCAATATCCTGGCGAATGCAGGGGACGCCTCGCTGGCCAATCAGTCGACGGCGGTGTCTGCGACCTGGCGAGTTGAAGGCTCGAACCTGTTTATCGAGATTGAAGATCGCGGCTTGGGCATTGCGAACGCAGACAATCTCTTTGTGCCTTTCTATACCACCAAGCCAACCGGCAGCGGCGTGGGGCTTGCCCTGGCTCAACAGATCGCGCGCGCCCACGGCGGCGAGGTCCGGCTCGCCAACCGCGTGGACGAACCGGGCGCTTGCGCAACTATCCGGCTGCCGCTGGCGCAATAGTCGACTGGCGACGGCAGAACTGCGATCCGCGGGCAGTTCGAGGCTGCGGGAAAAGTTGCGGAGTTTGATCCAAGCCGAGAGGAGTGCGCCGCAGGGGCTAAAGCCTTCAACTGTTTTGGGGCACTTGCGGCACGACTGAAGTCGTGCCCTGACACTCCGTGCGACTCTGGATGCGCTATTTGGCAATTTGTAAAGACCAGAATCTCGTTCGCGTGTTTGGTGGCGCGGCTGAACCCGCGCCCTTCCAAAACAAAGTAGACCTACGCGCGGAGACTTAGTTATTTCTAAGCGCCACCATCGGGTTGATCCGAGACGCTCGCCGGGCGGGCAGATATCCAGCCAACAACGCCACTGCCGCCAAGAGGGTCACCACCCCGACGAAGGTCGCCGGGTCAGCGGGCCGTGTGCCAAAAAGAAGCGACGCAATCAGCGCGGCAACTCCCGACGATGCGACTACACCCACGACAATGCCGGTTGCCACCAGGCGCAGGGTCTGCGAAATGACCTCTGCCTGCACCTTTCCGCGAGTGGCTCCCAGCGCCATGCGGATGCCGATCTCCTGCGTCTTCCGCGTGACGGAGTACGAAATGACGCCATAGATGCCGAGCGCGGCCAGCAACAAGCCGAGCACTGCAAAGGCCGCAACCAGCATCATGAAAAAGCGCCGCGGCGAAACAGCATGACTTACCAACGCCTTGATCGGCCGGAACTCCGATGCTGTCTGTTTCGGATTGAGTTCGCGCAATTTCCCCATCACGCTCGTGGCCAGCGATGCCGGCGGGAGCGTTGTGCGCACCACCAGTTCCGCGCCATTCGGTCCCGCTTGCGTCATCGGGTAGTAAATCTGCCAGCCGGTTGAGTCCTCCACGTTTACCTCGCGGACATCGTCCACGACGCCCACCACGTGCAAATCCTCCGATCCGCCATGAGTGAGTTCCTTTCCGACACCACTCTCGTTGGGCCAGAAGAAGTGCGCCATGGATTGGCTTATGAGCACAACCGATTGGCTCTTCGGGCCGTCGTCCCAGGTGAAGTCGCGCCCACTGAGCCTGGTGCCCATGGCGCGAATATATCCGGGCGAAACAACGTAGACCAGGGGGCCGGCCACATTCTTGAATTGGTCGCGCGTTTTGCCTTTGGGAAAGGGCAATCCCCAGGCGCGATTTTGCCCAAGTGGAAGATAGTCGACCATGCCGGCCGCGTCCACGCCCGGGATAGATCTGACCCGCGTCAGAACCTGCTGGAAGATAACGCGTCGCTTCTCTTCGCTCAATTCGCCGGTCTTGTCTCCGGGAACGCTGTCATCGTAATCCAGCTTGACGGCCGCGGCGCGATCCGGCTGGAAACCGAGATCGACTTCGAGGACTTTCAAGAAGCTGCGCAGCAGCAGCCCGGCACCCACCAGCAACATGCAAGCCAGCGCAACCTCGGTAACCACCAGCACAGAGCGCGTACGCTCATGCTTGCGTCCCTGGCCCGAACCCGGGCCCGAGTCTTTCAGCGCTTCCTGCAGGTTTCCGCCGGCCATTTTCAAGCCCGGCGCAAGTCCAAACAACATGGCGGCAAATATTGCGATCAGCGCCGTCCAGCCCAGCGCCGCGCCGTCGATGTGCAGGGTGCTGAGCAACGGCAACGCAATTGCGCCCTGGTGGGCAAGCCAACGCACGATGATCAGCGCCAGAAACAAACCGAGGACCGAGCCCGCACCGGCGAGCACCAGGCTCTCTGTCAGAAGCTGCCGCACAATGCGCCCGCGGCTTGCTCCCAACGCGCTGCGCATGGCGAATTCTTTGCTGCGCGCCGCTGCCCGCGCCAGCATGAGGTTTGAGAGGTTCACGCAGGCAATCAGCAGGATCATTCCCACCGCCGACCACAGAACCACCAGCGAGCGGCGCAGGCTGCCCGCTATGTAGCTCTTCAGGGGTACCGGGACCACTGCATCCTTGTAGTCGCCGCAGGTCTGCGGATACTTCAGATTCCAGCACATGATGTGCGATGCAGCCTTGGAATCGTCACGAGCCTGGGCCAGCGTCACACCGGGCTTGAGCCGCCCGATGAAGGTGATGATATTTCCCTCGTCGCGGGGAGGGCCGTAAAGGTCCAGCGGCGTAATGGCGTCGACCTTTACGCCGGGAGAGAACACGGCCCCAAAATCGAAGCTCGCAGGCAGCACGCCGATCACGGTTGTCTGTTTGCCGTTCATGTCGAAAGCCTTGCCCACAATTGCCGGATCGGCTGCGAACTGCCGCCTCCACCACGCGTCGGTTAGCAAAACCACCGGTGGCGCCCCGTCGTGTGCATCGTCGGCAGTGAACGCACGGCCCATGGCGGGCCGGATACCGAGAACCTGGAAGAAGTTGGCGATGACGTCGATGCTGGTGGCGGGTATGGGTTGGCCACCACGGGTAAGACTCAGGTTGTCAGTTCCCGAAAAGGCGAAGTAGCCGGTCACATCCTGAAACGAGCGGGTGTGGCTGCGGAACTGATCGTAGGCGTCGGTGGAGTAGGTGGCGCAAGATAGTCCGCACTTGGTTGGCGGCGGGGCAATCCACACCAGTTGCTCAGAGTTGGTGAAAGGAAGCGGCCGCAGCAGAAGTGTGTTTACCACGCTGAAAACCGCGATGTTGGCACCGATGCCGAGAGCGAGAATGAGCACGGCGACGATCGTGAATCCAGGCTCACGGCGCAGCGTGCGCAGGGTGTAGCGCAAATCCTGGCCCAGGACGTCCATCCAGGGCAGGCCGCGCGTTTGCCTCTGCAACTCTTTGGCTTGAACGACTCCGCCAAACCGGACCAGGGCCTGACGCCGCGCTTCTTCCGCTGACATGCCGTTGCGGATATTTTCTTCGACGGCAAATTCGAGATGAGCCGCGACTTCCGCATCGAGGTCGAGGTCGAGAGGCTTCTTGTGAAAGAACGCCCAAACACGGTTGGCAAATGACTGCCAACTACCAGACGTGGTTTTTGCTTTTCCCGTCATTGTCCGCCCCCATCCTGGCCCATGGCGAGCATGCGGCCCATTACGTCAGTAAGGCGCTGCCAATACGCAGCATCCCGAGCAAGTTGTTTGCGGCCGCTTCGCGAAATTGAATAGAATTTTGCTTTCCGGTTGTTTTCAGAAGTGCCCCACTTGGCGGCAATCCATCCCCGCTGCTGCAAGCGGACAAGAGATGCATAGATGGTGCCCTGGTTGAGCAGCACCTCGTCGCCGCTGGCCTGCTCGATGCGCCGGGCGATTCCGTAGCCGTGCATTTCTCCCATGGCCGCGAGGGTTTGCAGCACCATCAAGTCAAGTGTTCCCTGCAACAAATCGAGTTTGGACTCTCCCATCGGTCTCTCCTGTGGTGAGACCACATTAGCATGCCGGGCTCCATGTGGCAAGGCCACAGAAGACGGATGGGACGTCTCAGATGTTTATGTTGATGCATGTTGAAGTGGGGGAATTTCGAGTTGGCGATGACAGGTTGGCGACTCAGGCTTTTGTCTGTGTTCTAGCCGCCATCACCGGTCCCCAACAGCGAGGGACCGGTGGCACCCTCATGTGGGTTAGGACCCGTCGTCGAGAGAGTGGCCATCCGCCATTGCGAGTAAAGGTGCTCAGGATAAACCGGGCAGGTTGAGGCTCGCGGTATACCACCCATTCCGCAAAAAACGCGGAATGGATGGGGCACGGCTCTTGTGGGGATGACGCCGTTCCTGGCAGCGATTATGCCTTTGCCTTGGTCCAACTGGCTTCAATTTCCTCCAGGGTGCGGTTCTTGGTTTCAGGCAGCTGGAAGTAGATATAGATGAACGAGAGGATGCAGATGGCCGCATAGCCCATAAAGACGCCTGCCGCGCTGAACATTCTTGTCAGGCTCAGGAAAGTCGCGGTCAAAATGGTGACCGAGATCCAGAGGGCCATATTGGAGATGGAGAGGGCGCGGCCGCGAATGCGGTTGGGGAAGAGTTCGGACATGCAAACCCAGACGCCTGTGCCAAGGCCGAAGGCGAAGCTGGCGACCAGGCAAAGGACGGGGACGAGCACATAAATGGTGTGGCCGACCGGGGTGTTAAGGCAGATGGCGAAAGCGATGAACGAGGTGGCCATGCCGCCGAGGGCGATGAGGAGAAGCGGACGGCGGCCAAGCTTGTCAATCAGCAGGAGGCCAACGATGGTGAACAGGAAGTTAGTAGCGCCCACTACGACGTTCATGCCAAAAGACTGCATTGCGGTAGCGCCGGTCTGCTCCTTGAAGATGATGTTGCCGTAGTAGAGGACCGCGTTGAAGCCGGTAATCTGCTGAATGATGGCGAGCGTGACGGCAATGACCATCGGCTTGCGGACGGCCTTGCTGAGCAACTCGCGATAGCTGCCGGATTCTTCGCGGATGGCGCGGGTAATTTCTTCGATGGTGGTCTGGACTTCGGCCTCTGAGGCTATCCTGCGCAGGACGGCTTCGGCGCGGTCGCGCTTGCCCTGCTGAAGCAGCCAGCGGGGACTTTCGGGAATCCATGTGGTTGCGATGGTGAGCGCGATGGCGGGCAAGCCGCCGAGGAAGAACATGAGCCGCCAACTGCCGGGGATGTTCCGCGCGATCTCAAAACTCACAATCATTCCGACAAGGGTTCCGAAGACGATCAGGAGCTGATTGAGCGTGACAAGGAATCCGCGCCGGGAGGCGGGAGCGATTTCAGAGATATAAAGGGGCGCGACGAGCAGGGTGGCGCCGAGTGCCATGCCGGCAAAAAACCGCGCGATCATGAGCTCGGTAATGTGGGGCGCGGCGGCGGCACCAAACGCGGCGACGCAAAAGAGAATGCCGGCGGCGAACAAAGCCGGGCGGCGGCCGAAGCGGTCGCTGAACCAGCCGAAGAGGATGGAGCCGAAGGCGCAACCGACAAAGAGAATCGCCGTGAGGAACTCGGTGGCGACATCGCTGAGGAGGAAGTGGGGATCGTGGCGCACGTAATCGAGAGCGCCGTTGACGACAGCGACATCGTATCCAAAGAGGAGGCCGGCGACGGCTGTGCTGGCGGCGATGAACGTAACGAAGAACGGAGACTTCCCACCTGGTTGCATGATTTTCACTTTCTTGAGACAGATTGAAGGCTCTGAACGGGACGGCGTTATGAAGCCAGCCGATTCAGAGAATTACAGAGTCGTTGAATCCGGTTACGGACAATCCCGTCGATTATATACCTGCCGTGCACCACCGTTTTGCTCCTTTGGCTTGAAAAACTCCATTTTCGCGACTATAATTTGATTACATGAGCATAAATGTTCCAAAAATCTCTGAATCTACGTTTGTCGACTGGAGCACCGGCACACTCTCGGGACCTGGCATTGAAGAGGGAGTAAAGACCCTCGGCCAGCTCGAAGGCATCTTTCGCGATCGGGAGGCCTGGCGCAGCATGGCTCCGGAGACTGAGGTCTATCGGGTTCGCTATTGGCGGCCTGTTCCCGATGGTACGACGGGCGGAGTCTTCTGGGGCGCAACGATTCTGTACCCGGGCCGGGTGGGCGACGAATACTTCATGACCCACGGGCACTTCCACGCCATCCGCGACCGCGCGGAAATCTACGCAACCGTAACGGGCACCGGCGCACTGCTGCTGATGGACGAAGAGGGAACGGTCACGAGCCAGGAGATGAAGCCGGGGACGGTGCACTACATGCCGGGCAATGTTGCCCACCGCGTGGTGAACACAGGCGCGGAGCCGCTTACGTTTCTTGCCAGTTGGCCCAGCGACGCGGGACACGATTATGGCAGCATCAAGACTGCGGGTTTCGGCAAGCGCTTGGTATTGAAAGATGGTGAACCTTGCCTGGTTTGACAGCACTGGCAATTGATCTTGGCGGCTCGCACGCTGCGTGTGCATTGGTGCGCGACGGCTGCATTGTGGCCGGCAAAGGCATTCCTGCAGATGGCAACACCGGACTGGGCGGACTGCTGCCGGCGATCAACGAGACGCTGTTTGAATTGATGCGAACCGCGAAAGTGGATCGCGCGCAATGTTCCGCCGTGGTGCTTGGATTTCCGGGAATCGCGGTGGCTAGGGAAAACCGCGTGGTGGCGACGAACGCGAAATTTGATGACGCGCCGAACCTCGATCTGACGGCCTTGTTCAAAGAAGCATTCGGGCTGCCTTTTTTTATTGAGAACGACGCGCGGCTGGCGCTGCTGGGCGAGTCTGCATTTGGCGCGGCGCGCGGCGCGCAGGATGCCGTGATGGTGACGCTGGGCAGCGGCATTGGCGGCGCGGCGATGCTGAACGGCCGCTTGATAGAGAGTAAGCACGGACTGGCAGGAACTATCGGCGGACATTTGCCGGTGGCTTTTAACGGGCGGCAATGCACCTGCGGAAGTTTAGGTTGTGCCGAGTCGGAAGGTTCGACCACATTTCTGCCGGTGGTTTATCGCGAACAGCCGGGTGCAGCGGGCGGGGCACTCGCTGACCGAAAGGCGATTGGCTTCGCTGAACTTTTTGAAGCGGCCGAAGCAGGCGACAAGCCCGCCATTGCCGCGCTGGATCATTGCATGCACGCCTGGGAGGTCCTGGCTGTGGGGCTCATTCACGCATACGATCCTGAGGTTGTTGTGTTTGGCGGATCGGTGATGAAACGCGAAGCGGAGATTTTGCCGCGGTTGCAGAAGTATGTGGCCGCGCACGCCTGGACACCCAATCGAACCGTACCGCTGCGTACCGCGGTGCTTGGCTCCAATGCGGCTCTTCTTGGAGCCCTTCCCCTTGTGGAGTACAGTCTTTGAATAAATCAAATTACGATAAGCGCCCCGGCGTAAACATCTCTGCTGCGGAGCGCGACTGCGCCCTTGGCTGGCACGAAATCCTAGAAGACTTGAAGCCGCACGCCGGCGCGCGCCGCATTGCAATCGAATGCTTTCACGGCGTGCAGCTTGAGCCGCTGCGGCGTGAACTTGTCTCAGCCCTCTCACCTGAACTGGTGCTGGTGAGCGCGGATGCCATGTTGCCAGCCGAAACCATCGAAGCGAAGTTTGCGGCCATGCTGGGCGATGACCCAGTATTTGGCCGCCTGAATTGGGCCACGCTCGAAGAGTACTTCGATGCTGCGAAGATTGCCGATGCACAGCGTGTTGCGGCAGAAGCGAAGGGCCGCGTGGTGGCGATCGGGGTTGGCGCATCGATTTTGTTGCCCGATTGGGACCTGCTGATTTATGTGGACGTTGCTCGCTGGGAGATTCAACAGCGGCAGCGCCGCGGCGAAGCGCCGAGCCTGGGCCTCGATAACGCGGCTGAGAGCGCGGCGCAACTTTACAAGCGCGCATTCTTTCTAGATTGGCGCGCGGCGGACGCGAAGAAACACGAACTCTTCAAGAAGGTAGACTTCTGGATCGACGGCAACATTCCGGAACAGCCAGTGATGGTGAGCGGAGAGACCATGCGGTCCGCGCTGGCCGCTGTGAGCCGGCAGCCCTTCGAGTTGGTACCTTACTTTGACGCGGGCCCGTGGGGCGGGCAGTGGATGCGCAAGCAATTCAATCTGCCGGATGGACCGCCCAACTACGCCTGGTGCTTCAACTGCGTTCCTGAAGAGAACAGCCTGATACTCAGGTTTGGCACGCGCGAATTTGAACTGCCGTCGCTGACGCTGGTGCATGAGTATCCGGAGGCGCTGCTGGGCGCAGATATCTACAAACGCTTCGGCGCGGAGTTTCCGATTCGCTTCGATTTTCTCGACACCATCGGGGGAGGCAATCTCTCGCTGCAGGTGCACCCGCTGCGCGCTTATATCCGTGAGCAATTCGGCATGGAGTATACGCAGGACGAGAGCTACTACATGCTGGATGCCGCACCGGGCGCGGAGGTGTACCTTGGCCTGCGAGAAGGCATTGACCGCGAAGCGCTCGCCGCCGACCTGCGGGCGGCGCAGGCGGGCGGCGCGGATTTCCCGGCAGAAAAGTATGTGAACGAGTGGCCGGCAAAGAAGCATGATCATTTTCTGATTCCGGCAGGCACCATTCATTGCTCGGGCAAAGACGGCATGGTGCTTGAGATCAGCGCGACGCCTTACATTTTCACATTCAAGCTTTGGGACTGGGGCCGGATGGGAATGGATGGACGGCCGCGCCCGATCCATATCGAACACGGTCTCAAGAATATCCAGTGGGACCGGACAACCGAGTGGGTTAAAGAAAATCTCATCAATGAGGATCGGCCTATCGCTTCGGGCGAAGGCTGGCGCGAAGAAAGTACTGGCCTGCACTCACTTGAGTTCATAGAAACGCGACGGCACTGGTTTACCGTTCCCGTACAACACAACACCGAGGGCAACCTGCACGTGCTCAGCCTGGTTGAAGGAGATGCGGCGATAGTGGAAAGTCCGACAAATGCGTTTCGGCCTTTCACGGTGCACTATGCCGAGGCGTTTGTGGTTCCCGCAGCCGTGGGCGCTTACACGATCCGTCCTGCTGCGCCAGCCAGCAAGCCGTTGGCTACAATTCTGGCTTATGTGCGGAAGGAGAGCTGATGTCCGTTCCCCTGGAGTTTGATCCCGGACTGCCGTTGAGTCTTTCAGAGAGGACTCTAGCTTTTGAGTATGGCGCCGGCGTCTTTGGGCCTGAGCATGAGATGCGGAGCCTGAATGCGATCAGGCCCAGCTTGCGCGATCCGCAGTGCGCGGGCCCTGACCCCGTGTATGGAATCGCGATGGACGTCGGGCGTGAGAGTGAACGTTCATTGCTTGAACAGCGCATGCTGCTTTTTGGCGCGGTTGTGTATGCGGCAGGCAGGCTTGGCGATGAGCCTGTCCGCTCGCAAGGCCACATTCATGCGATAGCGCCGCACAGCGGGTGGTCGCCACCGGAGGTATTCGAAATCTGGACCGGCAAGGCGATTGTGTACGCGCAGCAGCGCGCGGAAGACGACCCAGGGCGTTGCATCGCGGTTGAGGCCAAAGCAGGAGACCAGGTGGTGGTGCCGCCCGGTTGGGCGCATTGCGTAATTAATGCCGACCCCGCGAGCCGCATGTCGTTTGGCGCATGGTGCGACAGGCAGTACGGATTTGAATATACCGGCGTTCGCGCTCACCGCGGGCTTGCGTGGTTTCCGTTGCTGACGGACTCGGGGGCGATCGACTGGCGCGCAAATCCGCGGTACGCGGAATCGAAGCTTGAGCAGCACACGCCGCGCGCTTACCCGGAACTAGGGCTGGATGCCAAACGCAGTCTCTACGGGCAGTTTGTCGCGGACCCGGATTCGGTGATGTTTGTCGCCGACCCAAAGCGCGCCGCCGCGGTGTGGCCTACTTTCGCGCCTTAGTGGATCAGACGCGGCGAACTTCGACGCCGATCTCCAGGAACGGCTCAATCATCTTGTCCGTAGCGCCGCTGTCGGTAATCAGCATGTCAACGGTGTCGGCGGGACAGATGAGCCATTTGGCCACAACGCCAAGTTTGCTGCAATCGGCCACAGCGATCTTGCGCTTGGCTTGCCGCACCATGCAGCGATTGATCTCAACTTCATCGTCGTTATAGCAGGTAAGCCCGCGCTGGGCGTCGATGCCGTTGACGCCAATGAAGAGCAGATCGACAAACACTCCGCTCATGCCGGCGACGGCAGAGGGGCCGACCAGCGAGAACCAGTCTCCACGCAGGTGGCCGCCAGTTACGAAGACATGCACGTCTTTTCGATTGCTCAGCTCCATGGCGACGTTTACGGTGTTGGTGACTACGGTGATGCCGCCGAGCGCGTGCAGGCTGCGCACAACTTCGGTGGTTGTGGTTCCCGCGGTGAGCGCAATCGTGTCGCCGGGAGAGATGAGTTCGGACGCAGCCAGCGCAATACGCCGCTTCTCGTCGGCGTAGCTTCCAACCTGATCCTGGAACGAGCGGTCATGGCGGAACGCTTCGTAAAACAGCGGCTCGATGGGAATAGCGCCGCCATGCGTCCGGCGCAGCAGACCTGACTCTTCAAGGTCCTGCAAGTCGCGTCGCACGGTGGCCAGCGAAACATCCAACTTGTCGCGCAGCGCCTCAACTGAAGCGGAGCCCGCCTGCCGCAGTTCTTTCAAAATAATCGCGGCCCGTCCTGCCTGCTTATCGCTGCGCTCAGTCATCTGTTCCCCTTCCAAGATATCGTGGCGCTTCGTAAACCAGCGCGGCGCCAGTTTCACTGCCTCTGTTATGCATCTTAATGCCCGGTTGCGGATTGCAACTCAACGTTGCGATGCGAAATAGTCGGATGCCCACTGTCATCCGCAGGGACGGCGATTGCCTGAAGAGAGTACTTGCCCGTCGATTCCGGCGCCTTGATGGTGACAACATAAGACTCGGCTCCGAGGGGGGCAAGGGAGAACGGAATCTCCTCGATTGCCGCAACCTTGCCGTCTTCGCCTGTGAATTCGAGCCGCAATTTTCCTGTGCGCGGCCGGTGTTCGTCGTTGACCATGGCGATGGTGAAGTCGTGCTGCTCATTCGCAAGCAAAGTCGGATGCCAGAAATTCAAATAGACGCCCAGGGGATTGAACGCATTCTCCATCGCCCTGGCGAAGTCGGGTTGCAGTTCAAGGTTCTTCAAATCCTTCCAATGGTCGGATGTGAAAGCCTTTGGATGGCTTGATGTCAGGTAAACAAAATGCAGCACGCCGGCATAGCGCCTGTATGCGCGCCAGAACTCGGTCTCGCCGCCCAGGATGTAGGCTTGCAGAGCCAGCCGGTTCTCCGCCGTGTTTTTATCGCCGAGCAGATGGGGGTAAAGATACTGCGTAACCAGCGTCGGCGAGCCATCGCGATTGAGCCACAACCAGCCGTATTCATTCAGGATCATTGCGTGGCTGGTTTTGCTTTCAGGACCAGCCGCAGGGCCAACCATCTCCTCGAGGTCGGTCATTTCGAACAGATGTTGCCCGACCTTCGGAGTTACATCCTGGCCAGCGATGCCGGCCATCAGATACTGATGATCCTCGACCGGGTCGTTGGCGCCGGCGGGTGCATTGTAACTGTTCTCCCACGTCCGGTTTGAGAGATCGAGGCCACGGACCGCGGGAATGATGGTGCGCGTAAATTCAGGCAGAATGGATTCGTTGGATGCATCCCAGATCACGACGCTGGGGTGATTCCAGTTGTCGCGCATCCACTCGGTGTACTCGGCGATCATCTCGTTCGTGTCGTATTGCAGGGTCTTGTCGTAGCCGAGCCAGCCCGGCGCGCCCACCCATACCGGGTACTCGTTCTGAATCAGCAGGCCGTTTTCGTCGGCAATCTCGAGCCAGCGATCAGGGACGGGGCCGATGCAAAAGCGGAAGGAGTTCCAGTGAAGTTGCCTGGGGATTGTGACCAACAGGCGATGCAGCCAGGCTTCGTCCCACGGAAGCGTACCCACGTCAGGGTCTTCAAAGAAGCGGTGCAGCGTGATGTTCGATCCACGCATGAAATATGGACGGCCGTTCAGGTAAGCGCGTTGCGTCACAGTGTCGAAATGGAAATCACGCATGCCGAAGCTAGTGGTTATTTCATCCCCTGCTGTTCTAGTGGTCAGCTGATAAAGGAAAGGATCCTCAGGGCTCCACAGGTGCGCCTTTGGGACGGGAACCGTCTGCATCACAGTCTTCTCGCCGCCGGCCGGAACTTCAACCTGCCTCGAAATCAATTCAGATGCCGCTGTGCGCGACTTCCGCTCCGAGACCTGCTGTTGGAGTGTTGTTGTCGCTGAGTGATCGCTATAGTTGTGAAGCACAGTCTGGATCAGGACGCTCGACGTGGCCAGTTGCGGCGCGACTTGCACGGTGGAGATGACGGGGTTGTTCATCACCATCAGGCTCACGTCGTCGTAGATGCCGGGAGTCCAGTGGTATTTTTCGAAATCGGTTGACGCGATAACGTTGGCGGGCAGCACGCCGGGATGCGCGCCGATGCGGATGACGAGTTCATTCTGCGCATTCCACTTGATTGCTTTGGTTACGTCGAACCATGCGGCGGTAAAGCAGGGATCGTGCTCGCCGATGCGCACGCCGTTGAGATAAACAACCGTACCGAACTGCGCCTTGTTCACCTTGAGCAGCGCAACTATGTTTTGCGCTGGAGCAGCGAAGGTTTTGCGGAACCAGAAGTAGTTGCGTTGCTGGTGCGACCAGCCGTGCACACCGGCTGTCTTGTCGTAGTCAGCTTTGCTGAGGCCGCCAAACTGAACCATGTCGGAGAGGAGTTGCCGGGTCTCGTATTCGTCCACGTCGGCGAATGCTGGGATCGCAGAGTGCGCAAGGCCAGGCACCGGCGCTTTGTGGCCGTAGGTCTTGGGCAGGACGTCTGGAGCTACGCTGTCGTCCACGTCCCATTGACCGTTGAGCGAGAGCGTGGTGCGATGATTCATCTCAGCCGCTACACCCATGCGCGAACAGCCGATGCAGGCGAGCACCAACCCAAAAGCCAACCACAAAGCAATCTTTTGCGTTCTCATCGATGATGCCTCTTGAAACTTTTGGTAGCGCGAAGGCGGCCCACTTTGTCTTGAAGACCGCCTCGTGTTTCGCAGGCGATTCTATTTCGTTGCCTTGATCTCCACGTCGCGGTGCGAGATGGTTGGGTTGCTGGCGTCGTCTGCCGGCGTTGCAACTGCCTGCAACGAGTAGGAACCAACTGTTGCGGGCACTTTCAACGTTATGTTGTAGGTCTCTGCGCCGAGCGGAGCGATGGAGAAGGGAAGCTCCCCGGCGGCAGACTCCTTGCCGTCAGCATCGGTGAAGAAGAGGCGTAACGTTCCCGTGCGCAAGCGGTCTTCGTCGTTGACCATGGCGATCGAGAACCGCTGCTGCTGGCCGGTGGTGAGGGTGGGATGCCAGAAGTTGAGATAGACGCCGAGAGGCTTGAAAGCCTGCTCCATCTCTTTCTCGAAGTAGGGGTTGAGCTTCAGGTTTTTCAGGTCCTGGAAGTGGTCGGCGGTGAATCCTTTTGGATCGCTGGCCATGAGGTAAACGAAGTGAAGGATGCCGGCGTAGCGCCGGTACGCGCGCCAGTACTCGGTTTCACCGCCGAGGATGTAGGCCTGGAGCTTGAAACGATTTTCGGTGGTGTTCTTGTCGCCGGGCAACAGCTTGGGATAGAGCTTGTCAGTGAGCAGCGTGGGCGTGCCATCGCGGTTGAGCCAGACCCAGCCGTACTCGTTGAGGATGAGAGCGTGGGCGGTCTTGTTGCTTGACTCGGTGGGTCCGAAGAGGTTTTCGAGATTCTCGAGCTTGAAGTCGGGGGGCCGGGGGGTGCCGGACTGCTCTGACCAGACATCGCCCATCGCGGTATCGCCCCAAAGATACTGGTGATCTTCGACTGGATCGTTGGCGGCGGCAGGTCCGTTGTAGCTGTTTTCCCAGGCGCGGTTGGATAGATCGAGAGGGCGGACCTTGTTAATGATGTCGGCCCAGCCGGGAAGCCAGGATTCATTGTCGGCATCCCAGACGGCCACCGAGGGATGGTTCCAGTTGTCGCGCAGCCACTCAGTGTATTCAACCTGCATTTCATCGTGGTTGTACTGCTTGCTGTAGTCTTCAAATGCCCATTCGCCGCCGGTCCAGACGAAGTATTCGTTCTGGATAAGGAGGCCTGTTTCGTCGGCGATCTCGAGCCAGCGGTCTGGTACCGGTCCGATGCAGAAGCGGAAGGCGTTCCAATGCATTTGCTTGGGAATGGTGACCAGGAGGCGATGGACCCATGCGTCGTCCCAGGGAAGGGTGCCGCTTTCGGGGTCTTCAAAGAAGCGATGCAGGGTGATATTCGATCCGCGCAGGAAGTAGGGGCGGCCGTTGAGCATTGCGCGCTGCGTCACGGTGTCAAAACGAATCTCGCGCTGGCCGAAGCGGGTCTTGACGGAATCGCCATGCGTTGTTGTGGTGACCTGGTAGAGGAACGGATCTTCAGGCGTCCAGAGATGCGCGCTTGGAAGCGGTACTGATTGGATGATGATCTTTGTTTCGCCGGCCGCCAGGGATGCTTCGGTTTCAACTACACCGGAGGCTGATGCGCCGGATTTCCACTCGAATGCCTGCTGGGACAGCTTCGTCGTGATTGCGTGATCTGCGTAGTTGTGAAGCTCGGTCTGCACCAGAACACTCGACGTTGAAAGCTGGGGCGCGGCCTGGACTACGGAGATGACCGGATTGCTCATGGTCATGAGGGAAACATCGTCGTAGATGCCGGGGGTCCAGCGATTTTTTTCGAAGTCGGTTCCGCACATGACGTTGGGCGGAAGAACGCCGGGATGTGCGCCAATGCGGATGACCAGCTCGTTGGCCGCGCCAAAGTGGATAGCCTTCGTTACATCGAAAGTAGCGGAGGTGAAGCATGGATCGTGCTCGCCGATGCGGACGCCGTTGAGCCAGGCGACGGCGCCAAACTGCGCCTTGTTAATGCGCAGGAGCGCGACGGCGTTTTGTGCAGGGGCGTCAAAGGAGCGGCGATACCAGAAGTAGTTGCGGTCCTGGTGGGAGAGGCCGCGGGCGTCGCCAAGTTTTTTGTAGATGGCCGGGTCGAGACGGTGCTGTGAAACAAGGTTGCCGAGCAACTGGCGGCTCTGGAACTGATCTACGTCAGGGAAAACGGGCACGGCGGAGTGAGCGAGTCCGGGGACAGGCGCCTTGTGGGTGTAACTCTTCGGCATGGCGTCGGGGCTGACGCTGTCAGCCACATCCCATTGGCCGTTGAGTGAGAGGGTGGTGCGGTGGCTGTTGTCGCTGGCGGCATTCAGGCGCGCCCCACCGGCGCAAAACAGCGCCAAGGCGAGGGGGGCCAACCACAGAGTTGTTCTTTTTATGTTCATTACGAGTGCTCCTCAAAGACGCTGGGTGCTTGCGGACGGGTTGCAGAATGATGGAGCCGCCCTGGTTTCAGGTGATGAAGATTTATTTGGCAGCGCCGGCGTACCCGACGGTAACGGTGCTGTGCAGAGGCAGGTCGCGCGATGATGTTCCCGCCAGAATTTCGTAGGTTCCAGGTTTAACCGTCCAGCGATGCACGGTTGTATCGAAGATGGAGAACGAGCGCGCATCCAGGATGAGGGTTACCGGCTTCGTTTCGCCGGGTTTGAGCTGGACCTTGGCGAAGGCGCGCAGTTGATGGGGCGGCTCGTTGTTGGCAGCTGGGTGGGCGACGTAGACTTGCACTACTTCAGCGCCTGCGCGCTTGCCGGTGTTGGTGACGTTGAGCGTGATTGCAACCTTTGCAGGCGCCGCGCTGGAGTTCACAGAAAGTCGGCTCACCTTGAACGTGGTATACGACAGGCCAAAACCGAAGGGGAACAAGGGCTGCGTGTTGGTGGTGTCGTACCACCGGTAGCCGACGTTGAGCTTTTCACTGTACGTGGATTTACCGCCTACGCCCGGCCACTGTTCCTTTTGCGAGAGGGGATTTTCCGCCGCAGTGCGCGGGAAGGTCAACGGCAGCTTCGCAGAGGGATTGACGTCGCCGAAGAGAATGTCGGCGAGAGCATTGCCTTCTTCTTGTCCCGGATACCACGCCTGCATTACGGCAGCAACCTGGGGGAGCCAGGGCATGAGGATTGCCCCGCCGGTATTGAGAACTACGATGGTCTTCTTGTTGGCCGCAGCCACGGCGGCGATCAATGCGTCCTGATTGTCAGGCAATTGAAGGTCGTTGCGATCGTCGCCTTCAGACTCGTTCGTCTGGACAAAGATGAGGGCAACGTCGGCATTGCGCGCGGCATCGGCCGCCGCTTTCAAATCGCTGCCGTTCGTTGAGGTCACCTTGACGCCAGATCTTCTGCGGATTCCGTCGAGCGGGCTGACGATGTAGGATGGGATGCCTTCGCCGTCGTTGGTTTCGACCTTGGGCGATGTGCTGCCGGCTTTGCCAATCACCGCGATGGACGCGGGAACAGATAGCGGAAGCACTTCGTGCTCGTTCTTGAGCAGAATGATTCCCTGTTCCGCGATGGTGCGCGCAAGTGCATCGTGCTCGGGGCTGCGCGCATTCGCAGTCCACTTCCCCGTCCACGGATGGTCGAACATTCCCTGGCGAAAGATGGGCGTGAGGATGTGGAGCACGTGGCTGTTCAGCACGTCCATGCTCACCTGGCCATTGGCGATGGCCTGCTTCAGTTTTGCGCCGAAGAACTCGCTGTCGGGCGTCTGCTGATCCTGGCCGTGATTGACCGCAGCCACGGTGGAGTGGGTGGCGCCCCAGTCGCTCATGACCCAGCCGTCGAAATGAAACTGCTTTCTTAGAACATCGTTGAGCAGGTATTCGTTTTCGCAGGAGTAGACTCCGTTGGTCTTGACGTAAGCGCACATTACGGTGCCTACGTGGGCGTCCTGAATGGCCGCGGCAAACGGAGGCAGGTAGATTTCCTGCATGGTCCGCTCATCGACAATGGTGTCCTGGCCGCCCTCGCGATTCTTCTCCTGGTTCATCATCAGGTACATGTTGGCGTCGGCCAGCGGGCCTTCGCTCTGGATGCCCTTGATCTCGGCAGCGGCCATCTGGCCATTGAAGTAGGGATCTTCGCCGTAGGTCTCAAAGATGCGACCCCACTCCGGCACGCGCACTACGTCCATGGTCGGACCGAGCACCACGGTGGTTCCCTTGATTTGCTGTTCTTTGCCAAGGGCGTGACCGAACCGATTCATCAGGTCAATATCCCAGCTTGATGCGACGGCAACTGCCACGGGGAAGAGGGTGACATCGCGTGCGCCGTTTTCAACGGCCGCTCTTCCGTCAGACATTGCGATCAAGGGGATACCGAGCCGCGGATTGGCGGCAACAAATCCGACATACTCCTTCATCGGGTTTGCGCACTTGTCGGTCCACACATCGCCACAGGGAGCGGCGCCATGCACCATGGCGAGTTTCTCGTCCAGGGTCATCGCCTTGAGCAGAAGTTCCGCGCGGCGGAGCGGAGAGAGCGACTTGTTCATCCATGGGCGTTCCGTGGCGCTCATCGCTGGTTTTGCGGCGTCTTTGTGAAGTGGGGCAGGTGGACCTGCAAAGAGCTGAGCAGAAAGGCAGAGACAGGCGGTGCACAGGATGATGGAATTTGCTTTAACCGACCGAATGAAAACGAACTTGTTCCTCATTGCTTTGCATCTTTCTTTTCGAGCCGCGGCGAAGTTCTGGATTTCTTCTAGTGCCAGCGGCTTATCTGCGGGACTTGAATCGGCGCTACTCAACGAATTAATTCGGATCTGGATGTTGAGGGTTGAGCTATCCCAGGTCCGAAGGTCCGGACCTGGGCACTCAGTTGGCGTGGCGAACTAAACGGTTAAGGGCCTATTTGGATGCGACGGGCTTCTTTACCGTAATGGTGGCGTGCAAGGGCAGGTCGCGCGACGAGGTTCCGGCGAGAATCTCGTAGGTTCCTTCGCGGACTGTCCATTGATGCGTGCCGGTATCGAAGGTGGAGAATGATCGCGCATCGAGGGTGAGCGTTACAGGTTTGGTTTCGCCGGGCTTCAGTTGAACCTTGGCGAAGGCGCGGAGTTGATGAGGCGGTTCGCCGTTGCCGGCGGGATGAGCGACGTAAACCTGCGCCACTTCAGCGCCGGCGAGTTTGCCGGTGTTGGCAACGTTGAGAGTGACGACTACTTTGGCAGGAGCCGCGCTGGAGTTGACGGCGAGGTTGCTCACCTTGAACGTGGTATACGAAAGGCCGAAGCCGAACGGGAACAGGGGGTCGGTGCCGGTGGCGTCATACCAGCGATAGCCGACGTTTAGCTTCTCAGTGTAAGTGGAGTGGCCATCGACTCCGGGCCACTGTTCTTTTGCCGCAGTGGGAATCTTGTCTGCGGTGCGGGGAATGGTGAGCGGCAGCTTTGCGCCGGGGTTCACATCGCCATAAAGGATTGCGGCGAGGGCATTGCCGTCTTCCTGCCCGGGATACCAGGCTTCAATAACGCCGGCCACCTGATCGACCCATGGCATTAGGACCGGGCCGCCGGTATCGAGAACCACGATGGTCTTTTTGTTGGCAGCGGCTACGGCGGCGATGAGGTCATCCTGGTTGCCTGGGAGCTTGAGGTCGGGGCGGTCGTCGCCTTCGGATTCCTCGGTGCGTACAACGACGACAGCAACATCGGCAGCGCTGGCGGCGCTGGCGGCGGCAGCAAGATCGCTGCCATCGGCGGAGGTGATTTTGCCTTTGCCACGCTTGGTGATGCCATCGAGTGGGCTGATGACATACGGCGCGACCACGTCGGAACTGCCGCCGCCCTCGGCCTTGGGCTTGGTGGTGCCCGCGGCGCCGATTACGGCGATGGAGACATCACTGCGCAGGGGCAGCAGCGCGTTCTGGTTCTTGAGAAGGATGGTGCCCTGCTCGGCGACCTTGCGCGAGAAGGCATCGTGCTGGGGGCTGCGCACATTCGACGCCCATGTGCCCGGCTGCTTCACGTCGAACAAGGCATGCTGGAACATGGGCAGGAGGATGTTGCGCACGTGCTGGTCGATGGTTGAATTCGTGACCTTGCCGTCTTCGACAGCTTTCTTGAGCGTCGCGCCGAAGAAGGAATCGTCGGGCATTTGCTGGTCGAGGCCGTTGTTTGCCGAGTCGATGGTGGAGTGGGCCGCACCCCAATCGGTCATGACCCAGCCGTCAAACTTCAACTGCTTGCGCAGCAAATCCTGGAGCAGGTGCGCGTTCTCGCAGGAGTAGACGCCGTTGGTTTTGACATAGGCGCACATGAAGGTGCCGACGTGAGCTTCGGCCACCGCGGCGGCGTAGGGAGGAAGATAAATCTCCTGGAGCGTGCGCTCGTCTACCACCGAGTCGGAGTGGAAGCGGTCGTTCTCCTGCTGCATGGTGACGTACATGTTGGCGTCGGCGATGGAGCCCTCGGCCTGGATGCCCTTGATTTCGGCGACTGCCATGCGGGCGTTGAAGTAGGGATCTTCGCCATAACTCTCGAAGATGCGACCCCACTCTGGCACGCGCACCACATCGATGGTGGGCGAGAGGGTGACGTTGGTTCCCTTGTCCCACTCCTCTTTTCCGAGCACATGGCCGAACTGGTTGATCAGATCCGGATCCCAACTGGAGGCGGCGGCGATGGGTGCCGGGAGAAGTGTTACGTCGACGGCCTTGTTGCCGACGCCGGCGCGGCCGTCGGCCAGCGTGAGATGCGGAATTCCGAGGCGCTCAATGGGCGGCACGTAGCCGATGTAGCCCTTGATGGGCATCGGACATTTTTCTGTCCAGACTTCGAGACAGGGCCCCGCTCCATGCATCATGAGAATCTTCTCGTCGAGCGTCATGGCCTTGATGAGCAGATCGGCGCGGCGTTGGGGCGAGAGCGACTTGTTCATCCACGGGCGCTGGGCGAGGTTCGCAGGCGCAGCTTTTGCCGCTTTAGCAGCAGGCGCTGCCTGGGCCTTGGCGGGGGCGGATTGTGCCGGGGCCGGAGCCTGGGTGAAGAAAAACAGGCAGGCGGCGCCCAGGATGAGCGAAATTCTCTTACCAGACGGGCAAATTGCAAACGGAAATTTCATGACGGCGCATCTCCCTCAAGCGATGCCGGCGAATCGGTCCGCGTGGCAACTTCCCGCATAGCAAGGGCTGCGAATCGAACATCCCGGCGCCTTTATGTTCGCGGTCCATTGGACCGTAAAAGGATATTGATGTCAATTGTAATCGCCATACTCGCGCAAGTGAATGCTTGAATTGGAGTATTGCGGTCATTTTTCAATCAAAACCGACAGTTCGCGCGGGTCCGGTCGGCTGGGCCTCGTTTGCTCCTGAAGATCGGGCATATCGAGGTTTGTGGTATCCCACCCTTGTGACAAGAACAAGTACGTCACAAGGATGGGGCACCCAGTTTTTGTGGAAATCATCCCCGTTTACTCGTGAAGAACGGTTATATCGAGGTTTGTGGTATCCCACCCTTGTGACAAGAACAAGTACGTCACAAGGATGGGGCACCCAGCTTTTGTGGAAATCATCCCCGTTTACTTGCGGGCGTATTTCTTTCTAACCGGCAATCACGTTGAGCCTGTAGACGTGCTTTGGCACTTCAGGCGGGGCAGAGAATGTCTCTTCCTCGCCCATAAAAGTCGCCGATGCGCAATACTCCACAGTCGAGGTTCCTGCGGCGAACGGTCCGAGTTGCGCCTCGTAAACATGGCGGCCGGCCAACGTGGCGTACTTTTTGGCCCAATCGCCGATTCCGTTTATGCGGACATGCAGGTGCGCTTCAGTCACTCTTCCTTCGCTGGGCACCACGATGAAGATGCGAGCCGAGTCGCCGGCTGCGAGAAGCGATGGGCGTGTGGGCAGAAAAATGCGCGTGGAAAGGGCAGATTTGGGGGTGGTTGCGGCATCGTAGGCGTGAGTCATCTCCGCCGGCAGCTCGCCCAAAAACTCTTTAATTGAAAGGCGCAGGCGTTCAAGCGAGATGCGGACAAATTTGTTCTGCATGGAGGCGAGCTGGCCCTGGTCGTTGCGCGTGGTGGCGATGTTCTCGAAGGTCAGCATGGTCTGCCGCACCAGCGGCGCCATGGTGAGCCACAGCGGCACGCCATCGTGCAGCACCAGCTTGCGCGCGTCTTCCTCTTTGCCGTCGGCGCGCAGTTTTGTTGCCGCCGTGAGCACGCCGCCGAGTTTGTGCGCCAGGTCGAGCGCGTCGCAGTAGGGAACCATGAGGCCAACAAAGCCGGAGAAGTAGCCAATGCGCTCTTTCTCCGTGGCTGAGGGCGCTTCGAGCATTAGCCTTTTGAAATCTTCGGCAATTTGGCGCTGGGAGGGGAGAACAGCAGGGTCCGGCTGGCTGGTTTCGTATGTGAATGCTTCGTCGTAATCGCCGGTGAGTTCAGATTGCACAGCGAAGCCGTCCTTGCCGTAGGCGCCGCGGAACGTGGAAGAGATTTTTCGGTTCTGATCGCAATCGGCAAAGAGCTCAGCCATGTTTTTGGCGCGCTTTGGGGAGATGAGCGAGGCGCTGAAGTCCTGGTAGTGTGTGGCGGCGGTGAGCGCGGGGTTCCAGGCAGCGCGCGAGAAATAGGTTGCCGTCGGGTCAACAATGCGATGACGCCAATGGATGCCCATCATTCCCTGGCAGCCGAAGCTCTTGGCGCGCTTCATGTCGCTCTCAAAGCGGCTGGCGCGAAATTGCGGCATCCACATGGAGGGATCGTCTTCAAGCCACGGAATGGGCCAGCGCTCGCGGCTTTCGAGCTTGCCGTATTCCTCGCTGACCGGGTCCCAGCCGAGCGTGTTGCTTAGAGCGGCGAATACGATGTCGCCGGGCAGGCGCTGGTGGAGCGACTGGAAGTTGCGGACCACGCCGCCCCAGCCGGCCAGCACAAGCTGCTTTTTTGGAGCGTTGCGGCGCAGGAAGTCGTGGGCCTGCTTGAAGGGCGTTACGGAGAGGGGGATGTTTTTTGTGCGGCTATCCCAGTTGGCTCCTTCATCTTCCCAAAGCCAGACGTAGTCAACCATGGGATAGCGCTCAAGAAGGTCGGCAAGGCGGCGCTCCAACAGGTCTTTGCCAATGGCGGATTCCACGAGTCCGCCGGGATGCGATTTTGATTCCGGCGGAAGGGCGCGCACAATCTCAGTTGGATTCTGGTACGGCTCAAAACCGATGCCGGTGCGAATGCCGAGCGTGGAGGCAAATTCGAAAGCCGTGCGCAGCATCTTGGTGGTGCGGTCGGCGATATCCCAGTTGTCTGCGGCAAGGCGTGTTGCGTCGGCGCCGAAGGTCTCGCGGTCAAAGAACTGCGCGGCGCCCATTTTGAAAGTGGAAGTGCGCTGGGGGAGGTAGCCCCAACTGGTCATTGTGGAGTCTTCAAGCGCGGCGCGATGGCCCGCGCCGGCGAAATCGAACGAAAGGTAAGATTCAGCCAGCGGATCGTTTTGCGTGTAGGCGTGCATGCCGAACATGTTGAGGCGCATGCGAAGCATGTTGGCGAAGTACGCCTTGAAATCTTCGTCGTTATAGATGCTGATGCAGTTGAGGAAGTCCGGCCAGGGCAGCAGACCGCGGACGGCAAAGCTGGGGGATACGGTCCATGGCTCCTGCGGCGCGGGCACCGTAAGAGCGGCAACCGGATCGAGCGGCTGGGTGTCGCCATCGATTCCGAAGATGACGCCCTGATGCTCGAGGAAGTCGAAGACGGCATACAGAAGCGCCTGGTCACAGGCTGCAGTGAGCAGGACCCGCCTGCCCGCGGCGCTGATTTCGTACTCTTCGTGGCCCTTGAACCGCCCCGGCTCAACCGACAGGACGAAGTGCACATTCCCTTCGCGCGGGTGTTCTTCGTTGACCATGGAGACTTCAGGGACAACGCCGATGGCCTTCAGCCCGGCCGCCAACTCTGTCGCGGCCAGCCGGGTCTTCATTCCATCGGGAGCGTTGTTTTCAATGGAGACCCAGCGCAATGTGCCCTTGGTCTGCGTCTTTTGGGCGCGCGCCAAGAGGGTGCCTGTTGCTGCCATTGCGCCGGCCTTCAAAAAATCCCTGCGGTCAATCACTGGTTGCTCCCTGACTCCGTCGGGCGGAGTTCTCTTGTTATTTTGTTACGGCGAGGTTGTCGAATTGCGCCTTGTTCCAGCCTGTTCCCACGGCGAACATTCCATGGGTGTGCGAAGAATCGTTGACGGTGGCCAACTGCGCGCCATCGAGCTTGGCGGTAATCTCGGCTCCGTTGAATGCGAGCGCGAAATGATGCCATGTGCCTGGGGTGAGCGCGGTTTTGCCCGCGGCCAGCTGATCCAGGGGCTTCTTGAAAGCGGCGGAGACGAGCTTCCAGGCGCCATCGGGCTCGATGCTGAGGATGTAGGCACCGGGGTACTGCGCCTTGTCGCCAGAAAAGACATCGGATGTGTCGATGCGGCCGAGGAGGGTGACAGGGCCGCCGCCGAGATTCGCGAAGTCGGCGGCGACTGTGTAGTCGGTCCAGCCGATATCGCCCGCAAGCGTGAAAGGATCAGGCAGCGGACTCCATGGAATAGGCTTCTCGGTGATCACCTGCTCCAGGCAACGGCCACTGCGCCCGGCGCAGGGCTGAGCCTCAAAGGCGCCGTCCTGGTCTGAAAGGTACTTGGGAGCGCGGGCCAGCGGGGTGCTCTCGAAATCATCGGCGTAAGGCATGGGGAAAGGCTTCTGCGCTGGCGGTTGCGCGGTGCCCTTGTTCTGGCCGGTGGTGGTGGTGAGCGAGTAGAGCGACTCCGGCTCAAATGTATACGTGAAGGCGCCGTCTTTCGGGGTTACGTCGGCCACGTGCTCAAATGTTTTGGCGCCGTTGGTTTCCCATATGTGGATGGCACCGGTTGAAAGACCGCCAGCGACGTTGAAGCTGATCGCTTGCGGTTGTTTCGCGTCGATGGTCTCCAGAACGATGCTCCAATCCTTTTGATTGGGAGACTTGAGCGTTACGTACGTGCCTTTCTCGGGCATGTAGCCTGAGGACGCATCGAGATACTGCCAGCCGGGCTGGGCAAACTGCGTGGTATGCGCGGTGACCCATATGGTGGATTGCACGTCGTAGTATCCCGACCAGGGCGTGTTCGCGTACATGAGACCCGAGTTCGGCGCGGCGAGAATGTCGTAGTACGAGGTGATGGGGCTCCATATCTCAGTCTTGGTCATGGAACCTTCAAGATAGTTCCGGTTATAGACATGGGCCAGGATGTGGCCGCCTACCTGCCAGGTGCGCTGCAGAATCGGGCCGCCGCCGCTGTTAGGCTGGTCTTCACTGGACCAGAGGGGCTTACCGGATTTTCTTGCCGCATCGGTGGTGGTGATTTTTCCGTTCTCAAGCGGGTAGTGCACGCCGATCGCATAGACGGCCGCTTTCAGTTCGGGGTCGGCGAGCATTTCGTCGGCGACGATCCACTGCTGTTTGCTTTCTCCAACGTACAGATCGCAGCACACTACCTTGGTATCCAGGTGATGGCGCACCAGCGCACGGTGAAGCTCTTTGACGTATTCGGTGTCATGGACGGTTTCATTCCAGATGCCGGCGTAGCTGATGTTGAGGCCGTAGGTCTTTTTGGCGCCGTCGATGAAGTCTGCCATGTACTCGGCCATATCAGGCGAATAGAGCTTGCCATTGCCGATCCAGCCGGGCGCGCCCCAGGGAAGGATGTCGAGAATGATGTTGGGATTGCGCTTGCGCGCCTCGACCATGAGCCACCACTCGTAGCCGCGCGTGTAGTCGCGGTCGGTGCGGCTGCGCATGTGGCTGGGCTCGGAGCCATCGGTGGAGTTGACGTCGCCGCCGACCTCGACCTTGAGATGCTGCAGAGCCGCGCCATAAGCGGGCTTGAAAAGGTAGTCGAGAATCTGGCTGCGCTGCGGTTCGGGATAATCCACCAGAAGCCTGGTGGATGCTCCGGCGCTGAGAGCGCCCAATCCGTCAAAGGTGCGGCCGGCGCTTTGGCCGTCAAGGACGACGGTCTTTTTCTGCGCGACACAAGCCGCGGCAGAGAAGGCCAGAACAAGAATGATGAACGTGGATAATGCGGAATACGTGCGGCTATGCTGCATTTTAGAAAAAGGACAGATACTCACATGGGCCTCCAGAACGCGGTTCCTGCCGGGGGTGCTTCAAAAACCGAAGGCGTGTCATGGCGGCGGCTCCCGGCATTGACTGGGCCCACACGTCTTTACGATGGCAACCACCCCCCCTGAATGGGGAGCGGTTGCCGCAAGTTATCGCTATTCAGATACGAGACGGCGCGCTGTGGCTACGGCAGCGCTGGCGTTCTCGCTGAAGCTGTCGGCCCCGATTTCGCGGGCGTACTGGTCAGTTACGGGAGCACCGCCGATCATTACCTTTACCCTGTCGCGAACGCCCGCGGCGTTAAGGGCTTCGAGCGTGGTCTTCATGGCCGGCATGGTGACGGTGAGCAAGGCAGACAGGCACACGATGTTCGCGTTCTTTTCTTTGACCGCCTCGACGAATTTCTCGGGCGAGACGTCAGTGCCGAGGTCGGTAACTTCAAAGCCTGCGCCTTCAAGCATGGCGGCAACGAGGTTCTTGCCGATATCGTGCAGGTCGCCCTTTACGGTGCCGATGACGACCTTGCCCGAAGGCTTGGCGCCGGAAGCGGCCAGCAGCGGGCGCAGATATTCAAGCGCCGCCTTCATGGCGCGGCCGGCCAGCAGGAGTTCAGGCACAAAGTACTCTTCCGCCTCGAAGAGGCTGCCCACTTCGTCCATGGCAGGAATCATGTAGTTGGCCACAAGGTCGGCTGGATTGGCGCCCTCGGCGAGAGCCTCCTTGGTGAGTTCCCCGGCAGCCTTTGCATTGCCGGTCAAAATTGCATCGTGCAGCTTCTTGAGATCTGTCACTTACAGCTCCTTTTCCATTTGGGCCGGCGAAGCTCCATGCGTTGCATGACGAACTTCGAAAGCGAATTCAATCTGCTACTCGAGACTCCGCAAGGCGTTGACCATTGCGAGGATGTTGGCCACCGGCGTCTCCGCCTGAATGTTGTGAATGGTGTTGAAGACAAAGCCGCCGCCGGGCGCGAAAATCTCGCAGCGGCGCAACACCTGCTCGCGTACCTGTTCGGGAGTGCCGAAGGGGAGCACCTGCTGGGTATCGACGCCGCCGCCCCAGAAGGTCAGCCGGTCGCCGTACTTCGCTTTCAACTGCTCCGGCTCCATTCCCACCGCCGAGCATTGCACGGGATTGACGATATCGATGCCCGCATCCACCATTGAATCGAAGAACCGCGCCGCCGACCCGCAGGTGTGCTTGAAGATCTTCCACGAAGTATGGCCGTGGATCCAGTCGCACATCTGCTTGTAGTATGGGAACCACAACTCGTTGAAGGTTGCGACAGAGCAGAAGCTGGAACTCTGGGTGCCGAAGTCTGTGCCGCACAGGAAAATGATGTCGATGGAGTCGCCGATGCGCGCGTGGATGCGCTCAAGGTTGCCCAGGGCGAATTCAACCTGGCGCTCGTAGATCTTGTGGATATAGTCGCGACGGCTGCGGGTGGAGACATACCACTCCGCCACATCGCGGATGCCGCGCGGGTCTTTGAGATTCACCGCCGGAACCAGGGCGATATCGCCGAGGGCGCATCCGCCAAAGTTGCCGAAGAGCGCGTACTCGCCATCGTTGGCGGCCTTCACGTCGGCGGCGATATCGTCGATCGCCGAATCGGACATCGGGCCGAACTCCTCAAGATTGTCGGCCGGGTCGAGGTGCTCGGGGTCGAAGTGATTCTGGCGGATGATCGCGTCAAAAAAGTGGAATCCCTTTGGCATGCGCGCGGAGGGCGGCGCGGTTACATCGCCCTGGGGGTGCATCAGGATGTCTCCGTTATCGGCCACGGTGACGTTGAAATCGCCGGGCACCAGCACTTCAAGGCCATTGAGCCGCCACGGCTTCCAGTTCTTGTTCTCAAAGCCGAACATCACCTTGCGCCCTGGAACGCCCTTGACGTCTGAGCCCAGAGCATCCCTGAGGTCGTCTTCAACCTCGCCGAGCATCTGGAACGGCTCGGTCACTTTGACGGGGTGCTTGTCCAATCCAAAATGGTCGCGAAGTTCGGCGATGCAGCTCACGTGAATACCGGTCACCGGACTGGCGCCGAAATCTACCGGAATCCGGTCGGGCTGACGGTGGTTCAATGCGTCCAACAGGCGTTGGCGCGATTTGCTTGGAGCTTGCGTTGTGGTCATTTGAGCCCTTTCATTCGACTGCCGCAGCGGTCATTTTCAACTCTATTCGCAGCACAGACTACGGCAAAAATGCTTGTTTTTGTTCGTACCAAGCATACACACCGACTTTTCCGTTGACAACGGACCGCGATGGAGCAAAACCACTGGGCGCAAGTTGAACCGGCAGTGCGCGTTGCGACGACCCGAGTCTGCTTTGAAGCGGGGTGGGGCCGCTACCTTGCTGTTGGCGCGTCCTTGGGGCGATGCATGGCCGCGGCCAGCACCATGAAGTTGTCGGAGAGAAAGCCTTCATATCCGTGCGGGGTCCCGTCCCAGGCTTTCCAATCGTAGGTGAGGCCGTTGGGCCCGCGGCCCTCAAATCCGCCGGTCTTGACGGCTTTGAGAATGGGAAACAGGATGCCGTCTCCGTCTTTGACGCGGCCAAGCTGGTAGAGGGCGGCGATGGTGTAGAAAGCGTAGGATGCGGTGGCGCCGCCGTTCTCGTAGATCTGGAATCCGTCGGAGCCGTCTTCCTTGCTGGGCCCGCCCCAACGGAGGTCGAGGGTTACGGAGTCTTCGCGGCGCACGGGGACCAGGTTTCCGGGCAGGCCGAGTTCGAAGTTGGTGTAGCCAACCTCTTTCAACTTGGCCAGCAGGTGGTCAAAGAGCTGATTGCCCAACTCCGGGGTCACCAGGCCGTAGACCACGGCGGCGCCATTGACCCAGGGGAACCAGTAGTCGTGCAGCCTGCCGTCCGCGCTCTTCCATCCGGCCAGGATGCCCGTTTTCGGATTCATGAAGGTGGGCACAAAGGCGTCTTTGAGTTTTTCGGCGCGCAGGCGATAACGCTCGGCGTCGGCGCCTTCCTTGTTGATGGCGGCCATCTCGGCCATCATTTCAAGAGCGTGATAGGCGAGGGCGTTGGAGTAGGCGTCCTCGTAGCCGAAGCCGATGGTGTCCCACCAGTTTGAGGGGCGCAGGATGGGTTCGCCGTCGGGCTTGACGGCCCAGGAACCGGCATTGCCGGAGGCGTAGTACTTGATGAGGCCGTCGCCGTTGGTGTCCGTGGCCAGCATGGCTTCGGTCCAGGCGCGGAGGCCTTTATAACTCTTGGCAAGCCATGCGCTGTCATGGGTGGTTTCAACGTAGTCGCCGGCGGCAACCAGCATGGAAGGGTAGGAGTCCGCGGAGAAGGTCTTGAATCCGCCGTCGCCGCCGGCCTCGCCGTCAAACATCTGGTAGCCGGGCATGCCGTAGGCCAGATCGCCGGCCAGGTAGCGGTCGAGCGACATGCGCTCCAGGTCCATAGTGGTGAGCCCTTTGGCCAGGGGAGGCGCGTAGCGGGCAACCTCGGTGTACATGTGCTGCACAAAGGCGCAGGGATCGCTGGCGGCATGGTTGGCCAGCACGCCGTCCTCGGCCTGCACCTGGAAGATGTTGAGGAAGTTGCGGCGGAAACCGTCGTAGCGCGGGTCGGTGGCGATGCCGGGAAGATCGGGATATATTGCAGTCACCGTGAGGGTGTAGACGACGCTTGGATTCGCTTCAGTTGCGGCGGGGAAGGTGACTTCAACGTAGCCCTTACCTTTGCGGTGCGCGTCGTAACCCAGGCGAACCGGCTGCTTGCTTGCGGCTTCAATGCGCAGCGAGCCCTGTTCCGGCAAGTAGAGCACGGCGGGTAAATTGGCCTTGCCGTGATCGACGAGGGCAAGCAGCGTGGCGTGCGAGACCTCGGGATTGAAGCGCAGGGTCATCGGCGCCGCCGTCGCTCCCTTGCGATAGGCACTCTCCATCTTGAAAGACTTCGGAAGGAACGTGAATCGCCAGGCGGGGTCCGAACCGGCTGCCGCCGTCTGCGCTTCCGGCGAGAACAGCGCGTTGGGCCGGAACTGCCCGTGTCCCAGGGAATCCAATGAAATGGACTGGATGGTCGAGCCATCCGGCGCAACCGCCAGCGTGTAGTAGGGGGTTTTGGCTTCATGCTCGGCGGCCCATGCTGCGTTAATTGAGGCTAGGCAGAAACAAAAGGCGGCAGCGGCAATTGCATTAAATTTCATGGTGTGTCCTCGATGCGCCGGAAGAAGGATGGTCTTCGGATGTTCATCGCCGGTTCGCAGTGCAACACGCGGCGCTGAAGAGAACGCGAAAAACTGCCTCCCGGAAGAGCACGGGAATTATAGTGCACTGAAGCTGAGTGCGGACAACCTGTGGGAGCGCATATGCCGGCCGATATAATGGCCCTACTGATTCAATAAGGAGCGCGGATGACACTCAAGGAAGCGATTGGCCGGGAAGAATTGTTGTTCTCCGATGGCGGAATGGGCACGGAACTGCAAAAGCTGGGGCTGGAGATCAACTCCTGCGGAGACCTGTGGTGCCTTACGCATCCCGACCGCGTGGCCCAGGTTCACCGGATGTATGCGGATGCCGGCTCGTCGCTTGTCTCGACAAATACATTCAGCTGCAACCGCTTCGCGCTAGAGAAGCACGGCATCGCCGACAAGCAGGCCGAGATGGCCCGCGCCGGCGCGCGGATTGCAAAAGAGGTAATGGCGGGCCGCGGCTGGGTGCTGGGCAGCGTGGGCCCTTGCGGCGAGATGCTGGAGCCGGTGGGCACGGCCAAGCCCGAGGAACTGCGCGCGTCTCTGAGAATTCAAATTGGCGCGCTGCTTGAGGGTGGCGCGGACGCGATTCTGCTGGAGACGATGAGCGCGCTGGATGAGGTTGCGCTTGCGTTGGAAGTGGCGCAGGAAATGAACGCGCCATTTGTGATAGTGACCGGAGCCTTTGACCCGACAAAGTCAGGACCCAGGACCATGATGGGCGCGCGGCCCGAGCAACTGGCAAAGGTTGCGGCAGAGGGCGGCGCAAACGTGGTGGGCGCAAACTGCGGGCGGCTCAGCCAGGAGAGCGAGTTTCTGCTGCTGCTTGAGCGCATGCATGCAGCCAGCGATTTGCCGCTGATGTTGCAGCCAAACGCGGGACAGCCGGACGCGCAGGACGACAAGATTGTTTACCACTGCGGCCCGGAGGCGCTGGCGAGCCTGCTGGGTCCGCTTGTGAAGCACGTGAAGATTCTTGGCGGCTGTTGCGGATCGACCCCGGCGCACATTTGCGCCATGAAGGAACGGTTCAAGCCGCAGGCGTAGCAACTCGCTTTCAGCGAGTTGGGCTTCTCCCGATGAACGGGGCGGTTGGGGTTGGCGGTATCCCACCCATTCCGCAAAGAGCGCGGAATGGATGGGGCCCCCGGCATTTGTGGAATTCGCCCCCGATCATCTTGAGGCACGGGCGTTGGTAGAACTCGCACACGATCCTAGAAAAACCTGAAAAAGCCCGCTCCAATCTGACAGAATGGTGTGCGAACCAAACACTGTGCTTGAAAAGGAGCGAAGATGAATCGTCGCAAGTTTATGGGATTGGCTGGAATTGGCATTGCCTGCGGGTTGCGCAAGCCAGCGTTTGCCGAGTTGCTTCAGAGCGATTCTGCGGCGGCAAAGACGGCAAAGCCGTTTGGCTCGGGGCATTTCGGCGAGTGGATTACAGACCAATTCGGGCTCCCGGCTTTCCGTTACACTTGCGACCAACTCACCGACCTGCACGCGATCACTCCGACTCATAAGGAATTTCTCGGCGCCACCGACCACCTGCACGAGGTGGGAAATGACCGCGTGGTGGCCGTGGCTTCGAACTTTGGATACGTGCAGGTGCGGCAGGATGAAGGTTCGCCCAAGTATCTGAACGACTACTCTCCGGAGCACAACCGCTACGGCGGCGGCATTGGCTATCTGACGGATGGGAAGGCAGTGCTGGGCACTTACTATCCGGGCAGCGGCGGATCGTTTGAGAGGATCCTGGGCGAGGGCTACCTGCGCAAGATAGTCCGGAGCAAAGAGTACTTAGTGGATCAAACGGTGTTTGCTCCATTCGGCGACGATCCGGTGCTGATCTCGCTGGTGAAAGTGACTAACTGCGGCAGCGAAACAGTGAGCGCGCGTTGGGTTGAATACTGGGGATGCAGCAACTACCAGTTCTCGTTTCGCACGACGGTTGAGTCCGGCGCGATGAAAGGCGCCAAGCTTCCCGGCGAGTTGCGGCGCAGCTTTGCCGAGCGCTTTGAGCACAACTTTGAAGTGGCGGCCAATGGCAGGGGATTGCTTGAGAAGCAGCGGTTCCTGGGGCGGACTCCGCAAGAAGAGGGCCTGTGGGCACAGATAAAAGCCAGCACCAAGGCAGCGGACCTGGCGCCCGGCACCACGATGGAAGATCTGAATCCGCCCAACACTTTCCTGGTCTCGCTGGATGGGCCGATGGATGGGTATTCGACGGATGGAGCGGCGTTCTTTGGCAGCGGCGGAGCGCTGAACCCTCCCGGCCTGAAGGCAGAGCTGACAAACGATGCAACCTCAAAAGGCGTGGGCAGCGCGCACCTGATAGAGCGCAGCATCACCCTGAAGCCGAACGAGACGAAGACGATTGCTTTCCTCTTTGGGTATTTGCCCGAGGGGTTTGAACTGGATGCGCTGGTTGCCCGCCACTCCGGCGACCCGGCAGAGGCGCTGGCCAGCTCCTGCGCGAAGTGGAAGACGGGCGGCATGCGACTGAGCACGCCCGCGGAGCCTTGGGTGGAGCGCGAAGTCTCATGGCACAACTACTACCTGCGCGGCGGCATGACACGCGACAGTTTTTTCCGCGAGCCGATTCTCTCGCAGGGCTGCGTTTATCAATACGTAATGGGATTCCAGGGAGCGGCGCGCGATCCGCTGCAACACACGCTACCATTCATCTTCAGCGATCCGGAGATCGTGAAGGGGATTATCCGCTACACGCTGAAGGAGACACAGCCGGATGGGTCGATACCCTATGGAATTGTCGGCAGCGGCGTGCCTATGCCCAGTCCTTTCCTGCCCAGCGACCAGGAGATGTGGCTGCTGTGGGCGGTGAGCGAATACGTACTGGCCACGCGCGACAAGGCGTTCCTTGAAGAGAAGGTTCCGCTGTATCCGCGGCAGCGGGCCGAGGCTACAGACCCAACGGTTCGCGAACTGGTGATGCGCGCCTTCCGCCACCTGGTGGATGTGATCGGCGTAGGCGAGCACGGGTTGAGCCGGGTGCTGCGCGGCGACTGGAACGACGGCATCGTGGAGAACCTGGTTCCGCAGGACCTCAAAAACGAAGTTGCGGAAAAGGGCGAGACCGCGCTCAACTCTGCCATGGCCTGCTACGTGATGGAACATTATGCGCGGCTGTTGAGTTATCTGGGAGACGCGAAGGTGGCCGAGGAAGCACGGTCGAAGGCCGAGGCACAGCGCGTGGCTCTTCGCGCGCAGTGGGCGGGCCGTTGGTTCAAGCGCGGGTGGCTTGGGCCGCACCTGGGCTGGATTGGCGAAGATCAGCTTTGGCTTGAGCCGCAGCCGTGGGCCATCATCGGCGGCGCGTCAACCGCCGAGCAGAACGCGATCTTGGTGAAGGCGATCGACGAACTCTCGCGCAAGCCTTCGCCGATTGGCGCCATGATTCAGAGCAAGGGCACGGCGGCTTTCGGCAGCCCGATTGGCTGCCTTGAGAACGGCGGAGTATGGGCCTCGATCAACGGAACGCTGATCTGGGCGCTGGCGACGCAGGACGGCGCGATGGCGTGGGATGAGTGGAAGAAAAACATGCTGGCGACACATGCCGAGGCGTATCCGAATATCTGGTATGGCACCTGGAGCGGCCCCGACTTTTACAGGTCGGTGTTGTCGCCGCATCCGGGCGAGACGCAGTACGCCGATCCGAAGTCTTCCGATCCGAAGGAGCGCAGTGACTGGGGCGCGAACTGGACCGATTGCCCGGTGATGTGCCTGCATCAGCATGCATGGCCGCTTTACACATCGGCCAAGCTGATGGGGCTCGAGTTCCACCAGAGCGGGCTTCGCCTTGCGCCGGTGTTGCCGATGGCGGAGTACGAGTTCAGTTCGGCGCTGGTGGGAGTGAAGAAGACCAAGAGCGGCTACAGCGGCTGGTATGCGCCTATGGTGGCGGGAAGCTGGGAGATTGAGATCCGGTTGCTCGAGGCCGAGTGGCCGAAGGTGCGCTGGTATTCGGTGAATGGCGTTGAGCACCAGATGACCAAGGTCGTTCCATTGATTTCCGACCGAATGAGCTCAATTACGGTCAACGGCGTCGAGCATAAAACGACCAAAGCCGTGGGAATCAACTTCAAAGGGGAAAGCAAGCCGGGCAAGCCGCTGCGCTGGGAAGTGCGCCTCACATAGGGTCTTTGAGATGCGGCGCGGGAAAGGCCTGATTACGTAGGTCAGTCCCCATAGGCAACCCACGGCCACGGCGAGGACTCTCATAGGCAATCGCGTTAGCCGATCCCCCCATGCTGGGAACGGCACCGGGACAAATTCGCGAAGCAAGGCGCGAGGCGGAGTTGTCTCGTCGCTGGTGTGGGCAGGGACTGCTGCAACCGCGATATCTCATCCCAGGAGACGAACATATGAAGCTATTCTCAGCCAACATCGAGAACCTGCAATCCCTCTATATCACCAGCCTGAAGAAAGCATTGGACATGGAGGAGAAGATCACCCAGGCATTGCCGGACATGATCGATAACTCCACCGACCTTGAACTGTCGGATGCTTTCCGCACTCACCTGGGAGAAACCCAGGGCCACGTGGCAAAGATTGAAGCGATTCTCAACCGGCTGATCGGCGAGCCGAAGACCGAAACCAATAAAGCGATCAACGGCCTTACCGCCGAGGCTGCAGACACCATCAAGGATGTAAAGGATCCCACGGTTCGGGACATTGCGCTGATTTGCGCGGCGCAGGAAGTGGAACATCACGAGATTGCGCTGTACGGGACATTGCGCCGCTGGGCAGGCCTGCTGGGCCTCAACGACGACGCCTTGGTGCTGGAAATGATTGAGACGGAAGAGATAAATGCCGACGAGTTGCTGACCGACATATCGAGCCGCGTGAACCTGGAAGCGGCGGCATAGCGAAACTAAACGGGCAAGCAGGGAAGGCGGCGGAATAATTTCCGCCGCCTTCGTTTTTCAATCCCATCAATAAATTTGGAATTTTCAGCTCTGGCACCGCGGAAAGGCGGTGATACGGAGCTTTGCGGCGGCATAGGGAATCAGCGTAATGGTTTCTTCTGCATTTTCGCTGACCACGGGGCTTTGCGGCACCGGGTTGGCGGCGCCGTCTTCCGCGCGCCAGGCGGTTAGCTTGCGTGCCTTTACCTTGAGGCTTACAGGCGTGTGAGCGCGCGTGAAGGGTGCCTCTCCTGTTTCGGCTTCGGAGATGGCGATGCTCTTTTCGGGTGCGACCGCATCGATGTTGAGCGCATAGTTCCAGGCGTTGGCTGGAAAGACCTGCCAGTCCGCCGTCATGCCGCAGTCGCGCAGTTTCACCCAGCTTTCGCCAATGCCGTAGCTGAAGACGAGCGGGCCGCGCTCAATGGCCACCGAGTCGTGGAACCAGCGGGAGACGCGCGGGCGCATAGGGAAATGGATTTCGACGCGGTCGCCGGCTTTCCACGTGCGCTCAATGCGGGCGAATGCGCCGGCCTGGGGAGAGGGTTGCGCCTGGCCATTGATTGTTATGACGGTTTCCGCGGCCCAGGCAGGAATGCGCAGATGAAGCGGAAAACTCACCGGCGCTGCGGGGTTGACGAAGAGCCGCACGGTTCCGTTGAAGGGGTATCCGGTCTCCTCGACAACGTCGACCGCCGTTCCGCGAAGAACCGTATGGACCGCGCAGGGAGCGTAGACGGCGGCAACCAGGCCATCGTGTGAGTCGATGCCCGGCGCGCCGGAGAGCAGGAAGAGGCTGTTGGCGAACTTGGGCCAGCCTTGATGGAAGTTGGCGGTGCAGCAGCCGAAGTTGGGCTCCAGTCCGAAGAGGTTCGACTCGGGCCCGTCGGTGGTCCAGGGTTTGCGATGCAGGCTGCACTCCACCTGGTTCGGCTCCTGGTTGTACTGGTGCGCCCACATATCGTCCGTCAAGGTGCCGGGCAGCGCGTTAAAGGCTAGGCGCTCTAGCCGGTCGCCGAGCGTGGGGTCTCCCAGGAT
The DNA here is from genome assembly GCA_903911925.1 of uncultured Acidobacteriaceae bacterium. Taxonomy (GTDB): domain Bacteria; phylum Acidobacteriota; class Terriglobia; order Terriglobales; family Acidobacteriaceae; genus Telmatobacter. The sequence continues at coordinate 9,895 of CAIWFH010000008.1, read as the reverse complement.
GGCCAGTGCGTGCTCCAGCGAGAACATGTATTCGACAACCGTGCAAAGCTCAGAGCCTTGCGAGGGGTCGAGACCGGCGAGGTGCTCGTCGCAGGAGAACATGCCGTTGGGCAGGCCGTGATATTTGTCGAGTTCGCCAATCATGGTGAGCACAGCTCGGCGGTCTGCGTCGTCTGCTGACACCATCGACCAGACAGGGCCGGTTTTTACTGCCATGCCGTTGTTGACGCCGTGCGTGGCGAGGGCCAGGTCTTTGAGGCCGTTGTCTTCGTCCAGCTTGATGAATTCGGCGGTGATGCGCTCGGTGTACTGGAATTTGGCGTATTGGGCCATCCAGTCGTAGCCCTGCTTGCGCAGCAGGCGGGCCAGGTCCAGAAGGTATGCAGAGCCGGTGCGGTTGTAGAGCCAGAGCACGCTGAGCAGCGCATCCTGCCAGCGGAACTTTCCCCAGTCGCGCAGCGGACGACCAGGCAACTGGCTGAGCTGGTAGCGGAAATACTTGTCAATGAATGGAAGGATGCGCGGGTCTTGAGTGAATTCCTGGTACTGAGTGAGCGCCTTGAGCATGACGATGCGCGGCCACCAGTCGTCGTTGGTGGCGGGACCGATCATGCCGCTGGGTGCCTGGCGGGCAAGCGTCCACTCGATGAACTTTTGCGCCTTGGCCTTGAGGTGCGGATCGTCCAGCAACCAGGCCAGGGGCACCAGGCCGTCAAGCCAGTAGGGGCCGCGCTCCCAGGATTCACCGGCGCCGCCGAGCCAGCCGCTGTTGGGGCCAACATCGGGCCAGGTCTCGTCCAGATGGCCGCTTAGGCTTTTAGCCTGAATCTGGAGCTGACCCTCAAGCCATCCCATGGGCTTGATGGAGCCGAGCGGCAGAGCGTAGAAGGCCGAGGGAGCGAGTGGGGCGCGATTTTTGATGACCGCAGCCCGCGAATTTGCGGCTGCGACAAGCAGGCGGCCGGCGGGGAGAGTAGAGGCCAGGCCGAGCAGGCTGGATTGCTTGAGGAAGCGGCGGCGGGTGGAGGAATTGTCGGGCAAGGTCGGCTCCCTGAGAAAACTCAGCGACCATGGTAGCCTACGCGGCTGAGGCTGCGCGTGACGGCCTGGGCGATGGGCCACCAGGGTCCCCCCCCTCCCCCCTCCCCCCTTATTCTGGGACGAAATTCCTTGTTTTCAAAGCGATGCGCAGGGGGCTTTGCTCCAAATTCGTCATTCTGCTGGAGTTCGCCGCAGAATCGTGATTACAAGGTGGTTAGTGATTAGTGATTAGTGATTAGTGGTCAGAGATCGGAGCGCATTTGCAAAGCGGAGCATTCCGACCGATTTCATCGCCTTTGCGCAGTGAATCCGGTTACTGCCAAGTAATGGGAGGTGATGCCGCAAAACTCTCCCGCCTTCGCTCACCTTCATTTATTTATTGTGTGCCCAAAGGGCGTAATTATCTGCAAATTGGCCAGCAAATTTTTCTGTAGCAGGGTGTGCCTTTGTAGATAATTCGACTGAGGTAGTTCATTGAGGTTTATGGCCCAAACGACCCCGGAACGCTCGGCGAACATGGCGCGGATTCGGTCAAAGGACACGAAGCCGGAGATGCTTGTGAGAAAAGCTCTCTACCGGCTCGGTTTTCGATTTCGACTGCATGTGTATGGGCTTCCAGGGCGTCCGGATATCGTTCTGCCAAAATATGGGACTGTGATTCAGGTCAAGGGGTGCTTTTGGCATGGACATACCTGCCCCGATGGACGGCTGCCAAAATCGAATCGAGACTATTGGATTCCGAAGCTCCTCGCGAACCGAAGCCGCGACGTTGTAAATGACAGGAAGCTGCGCCGTTTGGGGTGGTCGGTCCGCAATCTTTGGGAATGCCGGATAACTAACATTGGTCAGGACGTCCTTGGCAAGAGACTGGCGCGAATGCTTCGAGAGGCCAAAATGGTAGATTAATCGCAACCAATGAATCCAATTATTTCGCGTCTGGTATATGCAAGTGGGCGGCCCAGTGAATGAAATGAGTTCCACGGATCAAGAGAATCAGGACGCCAGCCTGCTTCGGAGTCTTGAGAAGGCGATCTTACGAATTGCGAGGGGGCCAGATCGATTCAAGCGTGAGATTCCCCTCCTCCTTCGTCGATCAATTGACGAGGTTATTGACTCGGCTCGTACCGACCGCGTTACGCTTGATGAGACCGAGAAGACGGAGAAGACTTACCTCGGCACCAAGGTTGAGGTACTTCTTCGAAATTTTCTGGGATATCCAAAAGGAAAGATTCTCGACCTCTCGATGGATGGAACTGAAGTGGACATAAAGAACACGATGCGCGGGAACTGGATGATACCTTCCGAAGCCGTCGGTCACCCCTGCATTCTGGTGAAAATTGCCGAGGAATCGGCGCTGTTCTCATTTGGTTTATTTGTGGCTCGGAGAGAATCACTCAGCTCAGGGACAAACAAGGACGGCAAGAACTCGATCTCGAAGGCGGGCCGAGGCCGGATTCACTGGATCGTGAAAGACGGGGCCTATCCAAGAAACTTCTGGCAAGACTTGAGCCCTGAAGAGAGAAAAGCCATCACGACCCTGAAAAGTGGAAGCAAGCGCGTGGAAGCCCTTTTCCGTCGTGTTCAAATGAAGCCAATCTCTCGCACCGTGGTACTTGGGGCTGCCCGGCAGAAAGACGCTATGAAACGCCTCCGGAAGAATGGAGGAGCACGAGATTCGCTTGCTCGAGACGAAATTGCGCTCTTGTCGGGGCACTTTGACAGCAAGCTTATCGAAGGAATGGGACTTCCCAAGTGCGAGAAGGATGAGTTTATTTCATTCACACCGACAAATGAAGCTGACAAGGCGATTCTTCGAGGCGCGGGCAAAATAGGATAATGATCAACCGGCCGCCTGAAGACGAACCTCGCCCTCAAGGCAGCGGCGAACCTCTGAAGCGACGGCCTTAGCGACCGGTGGTGGAAATGCATTTCCTACTTGGCGATAGGCCGCCGTTTTGCCACCAGCAAATTGCCACTCATCCGGAAATCCTTGAATCTTTGCCGCCATTTTTACCGTTAGTCTTGGCACACCGACGAAGTCGGGGTTGGGGGCCTCGTTTGCGATCCCCATTCCATCGACCCCGAGCGCTGCCCACGCCCTTTTGGCGCGTGTCGGGCCAAGATCTGGCCCACCGTGCTTCTTGCTCCCTCCAACAAGTGTCGGGGCGATCTCACATGCGCCCAACTTCCATGCTTTGGCACCTTTCCACCCGTTTGAGACCATAAGTGGGTAGAGCGATTGGCCCACAGTGGGAGCCTTCTTTTGGGCGGGGATTGGCCACTTGAATCCATGTTCGAGTCCCTTCCAAATCGCTACAAAATTTACCCGGGGACGAAGCTGGGGAACGCCATAGTCTGAGGCATTTAGAAGCCTCCAATCTGTCCAGTATTCCGAGAGGTGGCCAGAAATAAAGGTCCTATAGTCTTCAAAAATCGCGTCGAGAATTCCGCGAACGTTTTCGATAACCACGGCGCGTGGCTGAACCTCGTCAATAATGCGCAGCGCCGCGGGGAAAAGATTACGCTCGTCGAGGTCGCCCAGTTGTTTGCCGGCTTTGGAAAATGGCGGGCAAGGAAGGCCGGCCGCAACGACATCGACACGCCCACGAAATTGGCGGGCGTCAAAGTGATTCAAATTCTCCTCGATCACATTCCATTCGGGCCGATTGAATCGAAGAGTCTTACAAGCGTGCGAATCGAGTTCTACGAGGCCGACATGGTCGAAACCGGCCTGTTCGAAGCCCAGAGCCTGGCCGCCCGCGCCAGCGCACAATTCAAGAACCGAAATCGCATGCATATTTATAATTGTGCATCGAAGGTGGCCCCTTTGTCTGCATGGACTTTGCTGAACGCAGCCCGGATTTCCCGAAATGATCTTATGCAAAGGATTAGACCTTTTTCGGAACAGGAGTTCGGAGAGGTGCTCCGAGTCGCGCCCTGTCACAAAGCCTTGCTGATTGAGTTCTTCAGCAGGCTGTAATCATGAGTGAGCAAAGACTGATCGGATCAGGCTGGGACGCTGAAGAAATCTACTGTGACCACGGTGATGTCGTCTTGCTGGCCGAAGACGCGGGCGGCCTCGGCGATGCGGGAGGCGGGGTCGCGGCTGATGTTGCGGGTGCGGTCGAAGCCGAAGAGTTCGCCGGAACGGGACCGCGCCTCGATGACTCCGTCGGAGACGAAGGCAAGGCGGTCGCCGGGGGTCAACTGCAGGGTCAAGGTCTCGTAAGTGGCGTGGGGCAGGATGCCGAGCGGGAGGGAGCCGGGGAGGTAGGTTTCTCGACCATTTAGATAAGGCGGCAGGTGGCCGGCATTGGCCACGGAGAGCAGTCCCTGTGCTGAGATATGCGCGGCCATGCAGGTGGTAAAGCCGCTGTTTGAGCGGCCCATGACGCGCTCGTTGAGCGAAGCCATCAGGCTTGCCGGGGTGGCTCCGTGGGCGGCTTCGGCGCGGATGGCGCCGACCAGCACGGAAACCATCATGGCGGCGGGCAGGCCCTTGCCGCTGACGTCGCCGACGACGATGGTCATGCCGCCCTGTCCATCGCCGATTTGCTGGAAGAAGTCGCCGCCCACCTGCTCAGCGGGGCGGTAGATGCATTCAACGCGGAAGCCGGGGCACTGGTCGAGTTCGTCGGGCAGCAGGACCAGTTGCACCTGGCGCGCGGCTTCGAGCTCTCCGGCGAGGCGTTCTTCTTCGCGGCGGGCGAGCATAAAGCGGCGGATGAGGAAGACCAGCAGGGCCAGCAGAAAGAAGAGATGCAGCATGATGCCGGTCTGCATGGTGAAGGGAGGGAGCGGCAGGGGCAGCTCTAGAATTCTGGGCAGATGGGTGAAGCCGGCCTGGGCAGAGACGATGGCCAGGTTGTCTGCAAAGAAGTAGCCGAGATCGAGCAGGGTGGGCAGCAGCAGCAGGCGGGCGTCGAGGTTGCCGCGCATGGCGCGCTCCAGGAGCACCGCCAGAATCCATGCCACGGCGGGCAAAAGGCAGAGCAGTTGAGTGGCCGCCGAGGCGGACGCCGAAAACCAGCCGGGCCAGTAGAAGATTGCCGGCAACGGGCTGAAGACCACCAGGGCGAGCAGGAACCGTCCCAGGATGCCGGGCCTGGCGCCGAGAACGCGGGCAAAGAAGCAGAACGACGCGAAGATGGCGGCGGCCACCAGGGTGGCGTCAAGCAGGTCGTTGATGGGGACGGGCGGCCAGGAGTAAACCTGCTGGCCGACGAAAAGGGCGTTGTCTGCCGCCTGCGCGAGCAGGACGATGGCGAACCAGAGGTATTCGCGCTCCGCCGGCCGCATGAGAAACAGGCAGAGGATGGCGAGCCCGATCAGGGAGGCCGTGATGCTGTAGGAGTACGCGTCAACGTACTTGGTATTGCGGGCGAGCTGGTGGTGATTCTGTTCCGACTTGAGGAGGATGGGGTCGCCGGCCAGGTTGCCTGCGTAGTAGGGCCCGCCGCCCACATAACCGGCCCAGATGGGCGAGTGCCAGACGCGGATGGCTACCTGGACGGTGCGGTCGGAAGCGCTGCCCTGGCTGGTAAGCGGGAAGAGGTGATAGAGGAAGCTGGTGTTGGGAATGCTGTCGGGCTGCATTTTGCCCAAACCACCGGCGCGATGGCCGTCTACGTAGACCTCGAAAGACGTCACCAGGGGCGCCAGGAGAAGGGAGGTGGGCTTGTCGCCGGGCGGGATCTTGACCGCGAACCGGTACCAGGCATAGCCGCTCATGGCCGCATAGCCCTGAACACTCCAGGACTGGTCTGACCGGAGCAGTTTCCAGTTGGAGTCATCGAAGCTGGGCGCGGCCCAAGCCGGAGTGGAGGCGCCCAGCGCGGGAGGCGAATCGCCGGGATGGAAGCGCCACTGGCCGTCGAGCGAAACTACCGGTTCGCGGCCGGTGTCGAGGTCGAACGACTGGGCGGGCAGCCAGGCCGCGGATGCAGCCATAGCCAACCAGACCAACCGGCGAAGGACGGAAACAAAAGACATGAAGGGCTTTCCTCGGGGGAGAGAGGAGCAACTTCAATTGATGCTAACTCATACACTTCGCGCCGCGGGTTGGGAATATCAAAGAGGGGAACGGATGCAAAATGGGGCCGGTGCGGTTAGAGTGGGTTGCATGAGAATTCAAGCTTCAATCCTGGCCTTGGCAGCGGCGGCCTTCTTTTGCGTGGCAGCGGCCGCTCAGCAGGAGACGCCGGCAGGCCCCGCCTCGCAACTTCGGGATGCGCCGCAGTTGGCGATTCTGGATACCGATATCGGGGACGACATTGACGACGCCTTTGCGCTGGCGCTGGCGTTGCGCAGCCCGGAACTGAAACTGTTGGGAGTGACCACGACCTATGGCGATACAGAACTGCGGGCGCGGCTCGTGGATCGCTATCTGAGCGCGGAGGGCGAAGATATTCCAGTCTTCGCAGGAATTCCGACTCCTCACAGTAACGTCTTTACCCAGGCGGCCTACGCCCGGCAAGTGGTTCACTGCGGCGGCCATGACCCGCTCAAGGAATGGAAGCATGACGATGGGGTGGAGTTCCTGCTGGGGCAGATTCGCGCCCACCCGGGCGAGATCACGCTGCTCTCCATTGGCCCCCTGACCAACGTGGAGGAGGCCATCAAGCGAGAGCCGGAGACCTTCCGCAAGCTGAAGCGGGTGGTGATGATGGGCGGCAGCATTTATCGGGGCTACGACAATAAAGACCGCGCCCACCAGCCTCCCGATGCGGAGTGGAACATTGCCGCCGACCCTGCAGGAGGGAAGGCGCTGCTGTCCTCGGGCGTGCCGATTTTCATGATGCCGCTGGACTCGACGCAGATTCGCCTGGAAGTCGAGAACCGGGAGTCGATCTTCTCGCACGGCAGCCGGCTGACCGACCAGGTGACGCTGCTTTACCACCAGTGGAGCGCGGGCACGGGGGAGCACTGGACCACGCCGACGCTTTTTGACCCGGTTGCCGTGGCTTACGCGGTTCATCCGGAATTGTGCCCTATGACGCCCATGCATATCGAAGTGGACGACCAGGGATTTACCCGGCCGGTGGCGGGTGCGGCCCCGAACGCCCAGGTCTGCCTGCAATCGAACGAGAAGGGCTTTCTGGCCTTGTTGATGGGCAGAGTGCTGAGCGAAAAGGCGCGGTAGCGGGGCAGCCCCACAGTTCACCTCGCCAAGCTGAAGAGCGTTTGGGGGCCGTTTCCCGCCTGATGAACGGCTAATTCGATGTTGTGGTATCCCACCCATTCGCCAAACACCACCCCACGGACGAGGACCTGTCCGCGGGGGGCCCGGCAGGCGAGTGGATGGGGCGCGGAGCATTTGGGCGGGGGCTGGAATTATTTGAGCGGCTGCGGGCTGGAAGCAAAGGGCGTTGATGCACTATGCTCAAAGCGCCCTTCAGTGTTTGAAAATGCGGTGCGCAGCAGAAAATGGAAGTGCCTGGGAGCGTTTTTCGGGCATGAAATGTGCTTTTTTGCTCATTTGAAGTCAGAAATGCGCCAGCTGTGTTCGGGGTCACTTGCAAGTCCATTGACAGCACCGCAAAGTAGGGTAAAAATGGCAGGTCGAACAAACTTGAACCGATTTATGCGTTCTACGGAGGGAAAGTGAAAAACACGTTGAATTTGAAGTTTTTTGGAGTGATGGCATTGGCGGGCGCGGGATTGATTTTGGCCGGTTGCAAGTCTGCCCCTGAGCTGACCCCGGCACAGGCGTTGACCCTGATCCAGGCGAAGTACGATGCGACCCCGGCGACTGGCTACAACATTGTGGTCGACGACCAGGGCATGGGCGAAGGCGTTGTGGCCAAGTATTGGCTTGGAATGAAGCGGTATCCGAATGGGTACTGGGCCGACTTCAAGCTGACGCCTGAAGGCGCGAAGCTGGTGAAGCTTCCCGGCGGCGGCGATGTCTTCCAATGGCACCCCGACAAGCCGAAGGATCCGGTCTACTCGGTGACCCTGACAACAGTGGCTCCTCATGCGCTCAAGGCGCATGACGTCGTGGACATTCAGGATGAGGTTTTGCCTGACACCTCAACGGCCAAGGGCGCTTCGTTTACCGAGAGCGTGAACCTGGACGGCATGCCCGATGCACTGTCTGGCATCGCCCACAACCCGGGCAACAAGCTGAGCGCCAAGAAACATGCCGATTTTGTTCTGGACGGCGACAACTGGAAGCTGAAATCGATCAAATAGGACGAAAAGACCGGGGGTGGGGCGTGAAACGTTGACCCCACCCTGGTTTCTTGTTATTGTAAGAAGGTTCCGCAAGAACGCCTCTGTTCGTGTGTCTTAACGGACTGGGGTGTTTGGGTAGCCCGGCCGGGGTAGAATAGGCACGGGGCATATCCCCAAGGTCAGGCGATGTTGGCCGGCCAGACATATCCCGGGTACGGCTCCTTTCTTGCGAGGGGCAGGGATAAATCGCTACGGTGTCCGCGCGTTCTCCACCTTGGAGGGCTATGCGGGCCGGAACCAGCGAAACGGAATTGGCTTTTCCCGGGACATGCGGGAAAACGCACGATCACCGTCCTGGTTCTCGTCTGAGATTGGAACGAAGACAGACGCGAAGCAGCAAAGATAGGGCTTCCGTGCGCTTGTGCGGCTTTTGGCCGCCTGAGACCGGAACAGCCCGAAGAGGCTGCGCGCGGCTGGTGAACTTGGGAAGGCCAACATTGGGTTGGCGGTTTTTTTGAGGTAAGGAGTTTCAGTTTGCCTACATTCAATCAGTTGGTTCGCAAGGGGCGTACGGCCCCCCGGTACAAGACGGCGTCGCCGGCCCTGCAGGCTTCACCGCAGCGGCGCGGCGTTTGCACCCGCGTGTATACCCAGACGCCCAAAAAGCCGAATTCGGCCCTGCGCAAGGTAGCTCGCGTGCGCCTGACCAACGGCATTGAAGTCACAACGTATATCCCCGGCATCGGCCACAACCTGCAGGAGCACTCGATTGTGCTCATCCGCGGCGGCCGTGTGAAGGATCTTCCTGGAGTTCGGTATCACGTGGTTCGCGGAACCCTGGATTCGGTTGGCGTGGCCAATCGGAAGCAGAGCCGGTCGAAGTACGGAGCCAAGCGCGCCAAGGGCGGCGCGGCGCCAGGCAAGAAGTAAAGCTAGCGGTTAGTGATTAGTGGTTAGTGATCATTGGTTGAACCTGAGCGCTGACTAACGGTTCCGGGGCGACGGTTGGAACCCGGACTTGGGTATGAGAAGCGGCGATTGAAGCCGGGAAGACTTTGAGGATTTATGCCAAGAAAAGGGCACATTGCGAAGCGGGAAGTAGCGCCGGATCCGGTTTACGGCTCCACGCTGGTCACCAAGTTTGTCAACTCGATGATGTGGGGCGGCAAGAAGTCGACGGCCCAGGGCATCTTCTATGCGGCAATGAAGAACCTTGAAGAAAAGGGCGGCGGCGACGACGCGCTGAAGCTCTTCAAGAAGGCGGTTGAAAACTGCAAGCCGCTGCTCGAAGTGAAGACCCGCCGCGTGGGCGGCGCCAACTACCAGGTTCCGATCGAAGTGAACCCGGACCGGCGCACCTCGCTGGCCATTCGCTGGCTTATTACCTACGGCCGCAACCGCGGCGAAAAGGGCATGACCGACAAGCTGGGCAACGAGCTGCTTGACGCGGCCAACGGGCGCGGCGCGGCGATGAAGAAGAAGGAAGACGTGCACCGCATGGCCGAGGCTAACAAGGCCTTTGCGCACTACCGCTGGTAGGACTAGGGACTTAGAGACTAGGGACGTAGGGACCTGGTTGAACCATCAGAATTGAACCGCGGGTTGAATGTACCCGCAAGGAAGTAGTAGCCGTGGCTCGCACTGTACCTCTAAATCGCTGCCGGAACATCGGAATCAT
>CAIWFH010000007.1 GCA_903911925.1 uncultured Acidobacteriaceae bacterium | reverse complement strand
GTGCCTGACGAGATCTCCCCTGTCTTGACGTGTAGTCGCACTCGCTCTGAGTTAAGTAATGCTCGCGCGAGCGCTATAAGAGTATCTACGGGCATCTCGAACCCGCCTGGCTGAATCCCGTCCACAGGATAATCGGACTCCATTCCCGCAGCACGAACGGTCGCGCTTTCCCCTGACTGCGTATTCCAGTGAAGTGGGCACCTGATTCCGGTGATGTGGGCAGGCGTCGGAGCGAAGCGACGCTGGTTGAGTTTTACAGTATTCAGGCTGCCCACATGCAGTCAAGAAAAGGGTAAATAGATATTCATTGACATCATTTCGTTTCTTGCTTTTCTGGGGGGAGCGATTGTGGATTCCGCCGGATGTGGGCAAGCATTCCGTTGGGTCTGGGCAGGCATTCCGGCGATGTGGGCAGTTGGTCCTGTGAAGCGGGGCAGTCGGAGACTGCCCCACGGGTTGCGGCATCAGGGTCTGGTTGGATTCGCCTGCTGCCATTGTTGTTCCATCCGCATCACTTTCGTGCGAAGCGGTTCCCAGTAGCTTTCCGGTATCCCTGGCTCGCTCACTTCCCCGACGATGTCGGAGAAGTATTGTAGGCTGGTGATCGGCGTTCGGACCTTGGCGTTGAGCATGGCCACATATTTGCGCGCGCATCCGAGCAGGATGGCCCGCGCGATCTGTTCCATGGAGACGCCTCGTCGATACAGGTCCGTCGCCAGCTTTTCATCGGCGGCCGAGAAGCTGGCGTGAACGCACGCCGGGGCCAGGAACAGGCTGCGCACTTTCTGGACGAACTCCTGCTCCGGTTCAGCTGTGCGGCCTTGGGGCTGTTGCTTTTGGTAGGGCCAGAAGCGGTCGCTGATTTCCAGCACAAGTTGTGAGCCGCCGCTTCTGACCACGCGGCAGACAGCAAGCGCCTCCAGTTCTTCCAGGTTCAGGGCGACTGCTGTTGGCGCTCTTGTCATCGCCTGTGCCAACTCATCAACCGTTGCGCGAAGGCAGCCGGAGTGGCGGCCGGCGCGCAGGCAAGCGTATACGTAGAGCTTGAAGGCGCCGTCGGAGAGGATCGTGATGGCCTGCGTAAATTCCCGGCCGGCGGCGAACCAGCCGGTGGGCTGTTTGAGGATCAACCGAGGGGCGCTCATGAGCGGCCTCCGATCAATTCCGCCGCCGCTTCCTTCTTCTTCTTGCGTATCGACTCGCCGTCCATCTCGATGCGATAGGCGTTGTGAACCAGCCGGTCCAGGATGCTGTCGGCGATGGTTGGATCGCCGATCTGCACATGCCAACTCTCAACAGGCAATTGACTGGTCAGCACCGTTGAGCGCCGGCCATAGCGGTCATCACAGACCTCCAGGAAGCTGCGACGCTCCTCGTCGTTCAACGGAGCCATGGCGAAGTCATCTACCAACAGCACATCGGTGCGCGCGATGCTCTCCAGCAACCTGCCCAGACTGCCATCGGCCCGTGCCTGGGCCAGGTCGCGGAACAGCTTGGCCGCAGACCGGTACAGCACGGTGTAACCATCGCGGCAGGCCTTCTGCGCAAGCGCTTGTGCCAACCACGTTTTACCGATTCCGGTCGGCCCCGTAAACAGGACATTGAGGTGTTGGGTCACCCATTGCGAGTTGGTCAGCCCGCGCACCGTCGATGGATCCATCTGCCGGGGATAGCGGTAGTTGATGTCTTCGACACAAGGCTCAGCCGAGAGCTTTGACTTCTTCAACCGCCGCGTGAGTGCCAGGTTCTCACGCCACGTCCAGTGGCTGTCGACCAACATCCCGAAGCGCTCTTCGAAGTTCAGGCCGCGAGCTTCAGGCTCTTCGAGTTGCTTTTGATACGCTTCCGCCATGCCCGTCAGGCGCAGCGCGTGGAGCTTGTCCAGAGTGGCTTGGTTCAGCATTTGCCAACCTCCCGACGAGTCTGCTGGGCGGCGTAATATCCGGGGCCGCGCAGGTTTTCATGGGTTACCGGAGAAGGCATCAACAGCAGCTCAGGCAAGGGCTGACGGTCCAGGCCGCTTTGCAACATCGATTTCACGCTTTGAAAACGGTATAGCTTCAGGCGCACCGCCCGCGTGCAAGCTGCTTCCAACCGCTCAGCGCCATACTTGCGCTCTAACCGGATCACTCCCAGCGCCGACCGATAACCCATCTCTGGGTGCGGCTTGCTGGTCATGATGCTTTCTACCAACCGCGCCGTGAAGGGGCCGATCTTGCCCGCCCATTCGATGATGCGCGTCGGCGTCCACTCCAGATATTCCTGATGCGATTTCGGCCGGTGTGCCGCATTCGTGCTGGCCACATGCGCCTTGCCGCTACGCACATGGCTGGCGACGCGCTTGCCTTGATGGAAGATCTCCACCATCCCTTGTGTGCTTCGCGCCTCGACCTCCTTGCCGACCAGTTGATACGGCGTGCTGTAGTAATGCCCGCCCAGCTCGATGTGATAATCCAGATTCACTCGCGCCTTCTTCCACTCCGCATACACGAACGGATCGAGCGGCAACGGCTGCAACGCCGGGCGATCGATCGTCTGATACAGCTCGGCGCGCGAACCGGCAAGTTTGCGAAACGGCCTCTCATTTAGCTTGTGAACTAACTCCCGAATCGCTTCGTTCAAGTCCGCGAGACTGAAGAACTGGCGCTTGCGCAACGCCGCCAACACCCAGCGCTGAACGATCTGAACCCCAACCTCCGCCTTGGCTTTATCCCGTGGGCGATATGGCCGCGCAGGCAGGATGCCCACGCCATAATGAATCGCCAGATCGCCATACGTGCGATTCAGTTCAGGCTCGTAGTAGCAGGGCTTCTTCACGCAGGATTTCAAGTTATCGGGAACAACCAGGAGACTCGTTCCATCGAAGAACTCGAAGGCCCGCACATGCGAGTGGATCCAGTCCCACAGGTTCTGCGTCCAGCTGGCTTCGGCGTAGGTGTAGTTGCTGGCGCCCAGAACCGCGACGAACACCTGGGCCTGGCGAACTTCGCCGGTCTTCGGATCAATCACCGGCACCGTCTGCCCGGCGTAATCCACGAACGTCTTTTCCCCGGCGCGATGTTCGTGCCGCAGAACCACGTCCAGTCGGCGCTGCCATGCGCGGTAAAGCTCGCAGTACCAGCTGTAGGCATAGCCCAGCGGATTGGCCTGCTTGTACTCTTCCCACAGAAGCTGAAGAGTGACATTCTTCCGGCTCTTCAGCTCCCTGTGAATCGCCCCGCAGTCCGGCAGGCAACGTTCTTCCGGGGAAGCGACCGGCGGCGGTGGATACAAGCGCCGCTCCAGCGCCACATCATCCAGGTTGGCCGGCAAGGGCCAACACAGCCTCGCCGCTTTTAGACGTTCAAGACACCGCTGGACGGTGCTTCTGCTTACCTTGCAGATCGAGGCGATCTGCCCTGGTACGAGCTGCGATTCAAAGTGGAGGCGCAGTATTTCGCGTGCATTTCTCATTGGTAACCGACTTTCGGGCAACATGTTCTCCTTTGACTTCAGGAAAACACCTGCCTGGGATTACCAACGTCCCCTGCTCCGGCTCAACCCCACAGATACCGTTCCATTTCATCTGGGCACGCGTTCCGTTCGATGTGGGCACCGATTACGCCATGTGGGCACCGATTACGGTGAATCGAACAATGCTGCCCACATCACAACGGAATTGCTGCCCACATCAAACAGAAACTGGTGCCCACTTCGAATGGAATCAGGTGCCCACATGGACCGGAATACGCAGCTCATCTCTCTGTTTGGCTAGGGCAAACTCTTGTGGGCACCATCACGGAACTGCCAAACGACCGCAACATTTTTGCCTTTGACGAAAGCTATATCGAAGATTCTGATCGACCGGTGCTGAGCCTTTCCTTC
>CAIWFH010000006.1 GCA_903911925.1 uncultured Acidobacteriaceae bacterium | reverse complement strand
GCCGGGTCGGAGACCGGCGCTCCAAAGGGTATGAAATGTTCGGTTTAGGGTTTCTGCTTCGCGGGGTATTCCCACACCCAATCCCCTTGCTTCTCGTCGAATAGCGTCTTGCCCGCGATTCCCCCATCGTCCTTATCGTCCCAGCCGACTGAGTAGAGCACGAACCGACCGTCATCAGTGCGGTGGTACTTGTAGGGCTCGCCCGTGAGCACGTCGTTGGGTAGGGGGCTGATGAACTGCGGTGCGAGGGCGTCTAGCTTTTCAGGGAATTGCTCCTTGGCCAGGCGGCATCGCTCCAACGCGCAGGCTATGGCAGCCTGGTTTACAGTGGTCTGAGCCGCAGCCGTTCTCAGCAGTACCTTGTTGAGCGCCGGCAGCAGCATTCTCGCCATCATCTTATGGCCCAGCACTGCACCTAATCCCGTCCCCGCGAAACCTGTGACCTCCATCATTCCCTCGAAAGCCTGGAAATCGGCTTTGGCTTGGGTTGGTGAAATCCGGTTCTTCGTAGTGTCCAGTCCAGTTGCCAGTTCGGCCTGAAAGCCCCGGCAATAGTTCAGTTCCTCTTGATAATACCAGCCCTGCGGAATGAGAACCGTCCCCAGGAGCTTGCCCATCATTGAGTCGCCGGGCGAGGGGGTTGAGTCTGGGTTGCCGATCGCGTTCAGATACCAAGGACCCTTTTGCCGGATCATCTCAACCGTCGAGATGCCCGCGGCCCGTTCGCCTTCAAAGCTCTTCTTCATGTCGACGATGAAACTGTATTGCTGCAGCCTCGTCTCAAGCTCCTGCAATTGAGATTCCGACCAGCGGCGTTCGGCCAATCCCTCCCAGATGGGCTGCATGGCCAATTGCACACAGGCGAGCCGAACCAGATACGAGATCAAGAATGGGTCGGACCTCAGCGAGTCACCCAGGTAAAGCATAAGCTTAAGGTCTTCCATTGCCTTTTCGCTCTGGCCGCTGGCAAGTTCGGCGCAGGCCTTCAGTTGAAGACGCTGGCAGGCCCCTTTGAGCATCCGGATGTGCGGCAATTGGATTGCCCATATATTCTCCATCGCATAGTCCACTGGGTAGCGGGACTGAGGCCGCCCGCTGGCCAGGTGCAGTTCTCCAAAGAGCGCTTCATTAGTCCTCAATCCTTCTAATACCGCCGGGGCCGCTTGAGCGCGCGATTGAGCATCCAGTTTAGCAGAATAAAACTCATTATGCCCAGCCACCTCGCCGGACCGGACCGCCGCAAAGGCCGATTCCCAGCCGGACAGATCCACCAGGATTCGGCTGGCCCGGGCGTCCTTGGCCTTAGGCTGATGCACGCGATCACCGATTTGCGCGTATGCGTCCCCCCAGCTCGGTTCGCCGTTACTCGCGGCCTTCGTCTCAAACCAGGACTTGATGACCGGCGTGGCGGCGAAGTTCTGCTCGTCGGGAACCGGCTTGGGAATCAAGGCTCGATAATCCAGCGGCTCGCCTCGCGCTTCAATTTCGCGGCGGCATTGGTTCCATGCGCGCCGCCCACGCCAGTTCTCCACGCCGTGGAACAGCGCGATCAGCGCCACGAGCCAGGCCAGCCCGATCAGGATGCGCCTCACCGCCCGCCATGTGCACAACCAGCGCAAAAAGCGCACAGTATTGCTGCGTTCTACCATTGAGGATTCTTCGGGTGCATTCATAAGGATTGGGAATCCGAGGACAATTAGACTGCGATGACTGAGAAAGGTCGGGCTTCGCTCCGGGGCGATGGAGTGGGCTTAGGCGGTTCTGGGGCTGGTTCCGAGGCTGGCGCCGAAATTAGCTCGTGGAGCTGCCGTTGGTTCTCGCGCAGTGCGGCCAACAACTGTCGCGGGGAAGGCACGTTCCGACGGGCCACGCCCTGCATCGAATCCGGCGTAGGGTCGAGGTTAAGCAGAAGTGCCACTAGCCACACCGCGCTCAACCCAGCTAAATGCCAGCGCAAAGACCACAGAAGCCGGCGCCAACCGATCTGGAACTTAGAGGATTCCGGCTGCCAGCTTCTTTCTCTCTCCTTCGCCCGGGCGGGAGCATTCGTGGTGCCTGCGGCCAGTCCTGCCGTGACTTGCTCCCGAATCGCGTCGAGCTTGGGCTCGGCCGCCTGATGCTTCTCCAGCAGAACTTCACGCAATGTCTTCATGACTTTTCCTCTTCCGTTAGTTTCTTGAGCGCCTTCTTGGCGTAGTGCAGGCGCGATTTCACCGTGCCGAGGGCCGCGCCAGTGACCGCAGCGATGTCTTCCAGCGGGAAATCCTCGACGAAATGCAGCAGCAGCACGGATCGTTGAGCGACCGGCAATTGGTTCAGCAGTCTCATGACCGAGGCCTCCTGTTCCGCTCGGATGAGCAGTTCTGCCGGATCATCCTCCAAGTCAATCGGCGCGGCGGCGAATTCCTCCCGCGCCGCCGCTTCGCGCCCCAGCTTGCGCCAGCGTTGCAGGCACTTCTGATGTGCGATTCCGAACAGCCAACTGCCGAACTTGCCGTCCTCCCGCAGACTGCCCAAGTGTCGCGTGGCATTGATGAAGGTCTCCTGGACGATGTCCAGGCTGGCTTGCTCGTCGTGGACCAACTCAAACACATAAACGTATAGCGGCAGTTGGTAGCGACGGAACATTATGTCCCAAGCCGCCGGGTCTCCGGCCCTGGCTTGCGGGACGGGCAGTTGTTCAGGCTCAGCCACTACCAGCATTTACATCCAGTGGAATGCCGATGGCGAGAAAAGGTTCAAATGGGAATGGAGTTGTGGAGGGACGGAGTAGTGGAGTGATGCAGGGGGGCACGGAATCCGTGGGACTCGCTCCCGTTCTTCTACCACCAGACCCAGTCGCCCTCATCAGCCGCTTTGCCCGGGACCCCGTCATCGTCCTTGCCGTTCCAGCCGATCGAATAGAGGACGAACCAGCCCTCTGCGGTGCGGCGGTACTTCAGGGCCTGGCCGCCGATAAGATCGTGCGGCACCTTCTCTGCGAACTGCGGCACCAGCGCCTCAAGCTTCTCGGGGTATTGTTCGTGCGCCAGTCGGTAACGTTCCAGCCCGCAAGCCATGAACGCCTCGTTGACCAGCGTCTGATTCCGCGCCATGTTTTGCGACGCCTTAACAAAGTTGGGCAGCGCCGCTGCCGCCAGAAAGCTGAAGGGCGAGCGATGCCAGGCAACCGTCTCGACTTTGCTGGCGATACTCCCGAACTTGCTTGGAAGGACTTGGTCTCCTGAGACATCGAAGCCCTCAAGGATCATCTGTTCCAGCGGGGCACCCACGCACATATTCTGATACAGCCAGCCGCGCGGCGCAAACGTGAGGAACAGGAAGGTCGGATCTGTGAGTTTATCCAACACCCCTCGCTGACCCGTGCCGTAGGAAAACAACTTCTTCAAATCAGCCGGCGGGGTGCTTTCGAATGTCCGGCACGACGCGGCTCGTTCGGCATTGAACGCCTCGCGGACTAGTGGTAGCAGGTGGACGCTGGCAAGCTGCTGCTGTATCGCCGCCAGTTCCTCCTCCCGCCAAACCCTTAGCCGCAGGCCATCCTGGACGACGCTCGTGTAAAGCCCGGTGATCGCCACATCAATCATCGCCTCCACCAACGTCGGGCAATCGCTAGCCGGCTTGGCCTCCAGCATATGGCACACGCCACGGACCTGCGCTAGTTCATGCCACGCCGCCTCCGATTGGCCTAGCAGCAGGTAGCACTGTGCTCGCTGCGCCAGCATTTGGGCCACCGTCCGCATCCTCACGAAGTGCGGAATCGGGCGCTCAAAAGGCCGCTGGTAGTCACTGTCCATTCTCGCGCAGGGCCGTTCAAGGGCTTTGCGCAGCAGGTCAAGGTCGGGCACCGCTGGCTGGCTGAGGGCTAAATACTCGGCCGCTGTATAGAACCGTGATTTCAACGACACACGAAACCGGTTGCCACCAGCCGGCGCGACCTCGAAATGGCTAAAGCTCGCGGAGAGGAATTCGTCGAGCGCCTTACTGGTGGGCACCGCGTCAGCCTGCAGCACCAAGTGGATCGGCTTGATCTGATCCGATGGCCTCGCTACGAGCCCATAACTCGTGGCGCCCTCGGCGCAAGGCCCAGTGCTTTCACGTAGCAGCTTTGCCGCTTGCTCGCGGGCTGCCGGATCGTCGAACCGCAACACCGCGTCGGCCTTCCCCGGCGGTAGCGGCTCATTGGGCGAAACGACGTCCACTTCCGCCACCAGCACCGGGCCAGACTCCTTAGCCGGGTGCGGCGCGAGGCTGAAAGGTGCGTTAGTATTAGCAGACTTGGACGGCGCACCGGAGACAGTCTCCTTCCAGGACTCCCTCACGAACCACTCCGTCATCCTGGGCGCTTTGAATATGTTCTGCTCATCCGGCACCTGCGCGGGGATAAACGCATTCCAATCGAGCACAGCGCCTTTAGCTTCCAAACCGCGCCGGCACTGCTCCCAGTCGCGTCGGCCTCGCCAGTTCTCCACCGCATAGAACAGACCGATTAGCGTCGCTAGGCAGATCAGCACAAACAGCCATCGGCGCACATTCCGCCAGCAGAGCAAGCCGTGATGGTCTCCTGGTTCGGCCTCAGGTCCTGGGGCAGGGGACTGTTGGGATTCAGTGGTCTCGTTCATTTGCATCGGTGTCTATTTGTTATCTGCCATTGGCCATTTGCTATCTTCTGTCAGCTATTAGGCATTCCGTCTGGGACGACGCTATTACGTCATCATCAGCGCGCTCCGTCGCTCGCTCCTGGGCCGCGGCGGGGCGGCTTTCGGCCGTTCCGCCGTTGGGATTTCCCGTGGCCCGACCAGTTCGTTCAACAGCCGTTGCTGCTCCTGAAAGGCCATGAAAACCTGTGGAGAGGGCGACGAGACCCCCCTGGCCACATGCCGCTCGGTGTCGCGGGTCGTAAAGCTCAGCCCCACAATCACCACCCAGGCCGCCGCCAGCCCGGCCCATGCCGCTGGGTGAGGCCAGAGGAGAGTTGAGAGTCGAGAGTTGAGAGTTGAGAGAACCGCGCGCAAGCCATTGCCCGCGGCACGGGACGCAAGTCGCGGACGGCCTGCCTGCCGGGCTGCAGAGAGCACCTGGTCCCGCCACTCGGCCGGCACTTGTCGCAACGGCTGGCGCTGAAGGTGTTTCTCGAAGTCGTCAGATTTCATGCGTGCCTTTTTCTCGCGAACATCCGGCAAACACGCAAGCCGAGGAGCGCGGCCTCTAGGCCGCAGCAACGTCCGAACGCAGAAGCGCTCTGGAGAAAGCCGGTGCTTGGCCGCATCCGACATTGCTGCGGCCTAAAGGCCGCGCTCCTATGCGGGTCTGCCGAGTGTTTACTTTTTCTCGTATCGCGAATTGCCGTTTGCCTGTTCATCTTATTTCGTCATAGAGAGGACGCAGGCGCTCGCGCAATTTGTCTATCCCATACCGATAGCGGCTCGCGGCTGTGTTCAAGGGGATGCCGAGCAGCTCGCTAATTTGCTCGAAAGTCAGCCCTTCCCAGAGTTTCAGGTGAACAACGGCGCGTTGGTCGGACGGGAGTTCGCCCAGGGCGGCGCCCAGCGCTTGCCGGAAGGAGCTTTCATCTGGGCCGGTCGCCGGCGCGAACACCGGCAAGGTCTCTGCCGCCAATTGCTCGTGGTGCTTGTCCTGCGTGCCGCGGCGCCGGATCTGGTCAATGGCGAGGTTATGCGCCAACCGCAGCAGGAAGGCCCGTTCGTCCCGCACGCCTTCCAGTAACTCAGGCCGCCGGGCGAGCTTGACGAATAACTCCTGCAAGAGGTCGCGGGTGTCCGCTTCATGGCGGGTGAAATTGAGCAGGAACGCGAACACCGCCTGCGCGTGTTCGTCGTACAACCGCTCAAAGTCGAGTGACGCCATCGGTTCACGAGGATGACGCGCGCCATCGCTCTTTTTGTCTAGGAAATTCGAGAAGCTGCCATAATGCCTCAGTGATCGTGGGAGAAGGTAGGGCGGGCAGTCCTCTGCACGCCGCGGCACATCCATAGCCCAGGCCCGGCGCGCAGAGGACTGCTCGCCCTGCCCGCCATAACAGAGGCCTCACGAGCCGCTTTGGGAATACCACAGCGCTCGGAAAGCGCTCCAGGAATACTCCACGGACAATGGCCCGGGACGGATCATATGCGGGTGAGAGCACGGGGAATGCGGAACCGACGTGCAGCGGACGAACAACCGGCGAACAACGGGAATACAACCGAACAACAACGGACCCCCAGGCCACCGCCTCCAACGTAACGCGCGGGCGATTCGCATAGCGAAGGCGGCCTCCGCCAACCTTGACCAGAACGTGTCCTTCCGGATGCCCTGACCGGTACGACAGCGCAGCGCCAGTCGAGACAGCCCGGCTGCTCACATGAGTGTGAAAAACCCGAGCTAAGCACCCGAGTCCGGTGCTTGGACTTTCTCACTCCGGTCTGGAATCGTTGCTTTTCTTCGCAACGCAGGCTCGATTACGATGGGCCGCACGCAGACGATACAGACCAAGCCGTGATCCTAAGCCTCATATTCGGCGCGCTCGCCCTGTTGAGCCTGGCCCTGACACTATGGCAGTGGCTGGTCGCCCGTCGTTTCCCGCTGCATCAGCGCGTTCCTCAACCCTCAACCCTCAACCCTCAACCTCCGGTCACCCTGCTCAAACCCCTCAAAGGCTGCGACCCGTCGACGGCGGATTGCCTGCGAAGCTGGTTCACGCAACAGTATGCCGGTCCCACGCAAATCCTGTTCGGCGTCGCCGCGGCCGATGACCCCGTTTGCGGCGTCGTCCGCAAGCTCTTGCAGGAGTTCCCGGATCGCGACGCCCAGCTCATCGTCTGCGGCCCGCCGCCCGGCATGAATGCCAAGGTTTCCCAGTTGGTGGAACTGGAGCGCCAAGCGAAGCACGACCTTCTTATCATCAGCGACGCCGATGTCCGTGTCCCTCCGGATTTCCTCGCCAACTTCGTCGCGCCCATCAATCCGGTCCCCCTCTCCCATCCCATGGCCGGCCAGGTAGGGCGCGTAGTCCCCTGCGCGCCGAGCATCTCTCAACGGCGCGCAGAGAACTGTGCGCCCTACCATCCTGAAAGAATGGCCGGCTTAGTCTGCTGCTTCTATCGCCTGGCCAACCCTGCCACTCTCGCGATGCAATGGGAAGTCATTGCCATCAACGCCGATTTCTGGAGCCAAGTGCTCCAAGCAAGGAGCCTCAAACCGATTGACTTCGCCCTAGGCGCGGTCATGGCTATCCCCCGCCAGCAGCTCCAGGAAATCGGCGGCTTCGACTCCTTGGTGGATTGCCTGGCCGATGACTACCTGTTAGGCAACCGCATCGCCCGGCGTGGCTATAGCATCGCCCTCTCGCCGCTCGTGGTGGAATGCTGCTCCGCCCCGATGGGGTGGGCCGCTGTGTGGAAACACCAACTCCGCTGGGCGCGCACCATTCGCGTTTGCCAGCCCGTCCCTTACTTCTTCAGCCTCCTCAGCAACGCGACGCTTTGGCCGCTCCTCTGGCTCATCGTCCAGCCCGTCACGCCCGTCTGCGCCTTCGCCCTCTGTTGCTGGCTCATCCGCATCGCGACCGCCCTAAACCTGGTGCAAAGGCTGACGCAAGGCCCGATCTTCTTTGCCCAGAGCTGGCTGGTGCCCGCTAAAGATCTGCTCCAAACGGCGATTTGGCTTCTGGCCTTCCTGGGCAACCGCGTCGAATGGCGCGGCCGCCAGATGCGGCTCCGACGAGACGGAACGCTCGAACGGCTGAATCTTGCGGGCTGAAGCCTGCGCCCGGGCCGGCTCACCAGTAGCCGTAGTAGAGAACATACGACGAGGCATAGCGCTTCTTCATCAGTCGCGTGTTACGCCATTGGACGGAGCCGTCGAGTAAGCCCACATTGCCTCCCCTACCGCCGATACTCCATGGAGTATCGGCGGCCGTCGCATTGTTCATAAAGGTAGCCGGTACGGTCGAAGCAGGGCTGATGCGATTGCAGGAGCCGCCCTTGCCGTGCGGGGCCATGTTCAAACCGTCGCCCCAGGAGTTGGCATCAGCGGCGATGAAATTGGTGGGCGAATCGGAGGTCTTGATTGCCGGCCGCCAGAAGTAAGCCGAGGTGAGGGACCAACTTTTCGCGGCGTCCCCGTCCAAGGCATGCCCCAGGTAACAGTAGCCAACCAGGAACCCATACGAATCCGAGAAACGATTGAAGGTGCCGTAGGTGTAGTTCGGGCAGTCCATGACTTTGAGATTACCCGTGTACTGGATCATGTTCGTGTAGGTGAACTTGTTGACGCGGATGGCATGCCATTCCTTGTTGTTGTCGCGCCCATCCGGCACAAAGTCCTGCCAATCCATCGCATACATGTGAACGGTGAGTCCTGTCTGGCGCAGGTTGCTCAGGCAGGCGGCGCGCTTGCTCTTCTCTTTGGCCGTTGCCAGCGCGGGCAGCAGCAGAGCGGCCAGTATCGCGATGATGGCAATGACGACCAGGAGTTCGATGAGGGTAAAGCCAGCGTTTCGCGCGCCGCGGACTCCACGCTTTGTTGAAATGTGCATTACCGCAGGCCTTTCTGCTTAGCGGTGAGCTTGCGCCAATGACCGCGCGCAGAGCAACAACAAAAGGAGCTGGATATCGTGCTCGGTGGCGCTTTTGGCTTGCACGCCCACATAGACATACGATAGCCTGCTTCTTGAGCGAAGTTTGCAATCGGAAGATGCGAACGGAAGAATGATTGCCAGTTCGAACTGAATGAAACTTATGTCAACCGCCACATTGATCTCACGCAAGAGAAATCCAGCCTTCACTCTCATCGAGCTTCTCGTCGTCATCGCCATCATCGCCATCCTGGCTGCCCTCCTGCTGCCAGCACTTGGCCGGGCCAAGCTTAAGGCCCAGGGCATCCAGTGCATGAACAACAATCGCCAGCTCCTGCTGGCGTGGCGACAGTATTGTGAAGACAGCCGTGACATAATGCCTTACGGCTACCAGGCTGGCTATACGCCTACGCTACAAAACTATTATGCCTGGGTTCCATCCGGAGCGCCGTATGACTTGGATTTGGCTGCCCCCACGACGCTGGGCAACTGGGATGCTGATAACACTATCAAGAAGAGCCTGATGTGGCCTTACTGCGGGAACAGCGTCGGCATCTGGCATTGCCCGGCCGACAGAAGCCTTGGTAGGAAGGCAAACGGTGACAAGGTATCCCGACCTCGCAGTATCTCCATGAACATCTGGGCGGGCGGCAGAGGCGACACGACCGATCCGCGAGGCGGCTGGAGCACGGGTTCAAACTGGAAGGTCTTTCGCAAGCTGACGGAGATGACGAAGCCCGGACCGTCCAATACTTTTGTGTTTCTGGAAGAACGGGAGGATAGCATCAACGACGGCTTCTTTATCGTGCAGATGGATGGCTTCGGGAACATGGCGCAGACTACCATGGTTGATTTTCCTGCCAGTTATCACGGTGCGGCGGCTGCCTTCGCTTTCGCCGACGGCCATGCCGAGATCCACAAGTGGAAGGATGCTCGCACCTACCCTCCACTCACCTCCGTGTTGACACTGAACGTCCCTCAACCAAACAGCAAGGACGTGTACTGGATGCAGGACCACAGCACCCGGGTTTACTGAGGCTCCACAACCTCAAGCTCATGGTCCGCGAAGGGGTTGGGGGGCCGCGTCTAAGAAATTTGTGCGCCGCCACGGCCCAGGACAAAGTGTAAATATTCGGTGGATGACCAGAACTGGGTTGCGGCGGGTAAATCGGCTCCACCAACTGTTTTCCCGGGAATGCAGTTTGTTCGGGACACGCGGGTTCTCCCCTGGTAGCCTTGGCTTCCAGTGACTGAGGCTGAGGAAGAACTTTGGCTGGAAAACATCCAGTTGCGCCAGCAGGCTCATTATTACCAGAGTCTGCATGTGCGAGCCCTGGCTAAGCAGCAGGAGCAGGCGGGCCAAATCGAGGTCCTCAAAGCCAAGGTCGCCGAATTGCAAAAGCGTCTGTTTGGGCGCAAAAGGGAACGGGGATTTTCCTCGGAGGCGTGGCTGGCCAAACGACGGCTTCACCGTTGCCGTGGCCAGCAACGCGGAACTCGGGGGCATGGTCGTCGGCGCCGCACCACCTTGCCTCGGGAGGAGGTGGTGGTCGAAGCCCCGCTGGCGCAACGGATTTGTGCGCGTTGCGGTTTGCCCTTTGAAGCCGTGGGCACGCAGGCGGCGCACGAGGAAATCGAATGGGAGGTCCGCCTGGTGCGCAAAGGTTATCGTTGCCAACGCTATCACCGGACCTGCGACTGCCCAGGGGTGCTGGATTGGATCGTGGCCGTGCCTCCCGCGCGCTTGATCCCCAAGGGGTTGTTGAGTGTGGGCACCATCGTCGAGATGCTCCGCTTGAAGTATAAGTATCACTTGCCCTTGCAGCGGATCTTGGGGCTGGCCCAGGACTATGGCTTAACTTTGAGCCCCGGCACCGTCTGCGGCATCTGGCAGAAGTTGGTGCCCCTGTTGAGCCCGCTCTACTTGGCCATCCTGGAAGCCACGCGCCAAAGCGGGCAGTGGTTGATGGACGAAACGCGGTGGGAGATGTTTTTCAACGTGGAGGGCAAGGCGTCCCACCGGTGGTGGGTGTGGGTGGTGGTCAGCTCGATTAGCCGGGTGTATCTG
>CAIWFH010000005.1 GCA_903911925.1 uncultured Acidobacteriaceae bacterium | reverse complement strand
CGAAGTGGAAACATCTGCGGTTGCTTTTCCAAAATTCCGCATTGGCGGTCATCCACCAGGAACTCTGCATGCAAACGACATTCAGAAAAGGAAACCCTCGACATAGCGAGCACTAGGGATGGAAAACTTCCCCATTCCTACCTATGCATTCAAATGATTCACGATCAATGGAAGCTGGAGATCTCAGTCCAGGTTCTAGTTGGGGGCATCCATGAAGAAGTGGACGATGCGAATTCTTGGAGGCTTCAATATCCTGCAATTCCCGGCGGGAATCTACTACACAGCGGTAGTCATTTCGTGGCATTGGCGGCACTGGCCAATGCCTCCGTCGAATATTTACTGGTATTTATTCATCTTGTATTTCGGCCTCAATTTGGCGCTCATCGCACTCTTGGCTTACCTGGGATGGCGGCTAATCCGGGGAGATGAAAAAGCCATTCTCAACATGAGCTTAGTGCTATTTATAGAGATGCTTTCATTCTTCACTAGCGTACAAGTGTTTTGGCTTGCTCTCCCGAAATACGTTCCAGTGTTCGACACACCTGGAGACTTGCTTGCTCCCCAGGTGGTGACGGGATATCCGGTGATCGGTCTCTTGATCACATTGGTGCTCGCAATTCGCATTCGCCTGAAGGCTGTGCCAAAGAGTGTCGAGAACTTGCCAGAATCCTGAGCTGAGTTCAGCTTCAAGTAAGTTAATTTCTGGGTGAATGTGGAACTCTGGGTGAATTGTCGGCAATCCGGAAGTATTGCGGATTCAAAGATGTCAGGAACAACCGCAGATCCTTCGACTGCGCAAGCCACGCAAAGCGTGGCTTGCTGCGCTCAGCGACTGTCTGTGTTTGTCAAGACGCGGTCGCAGAAATCAGCAGGCGTAGAGCGAGTTTTCTCAGGCATGGGCGATCTTTCCTCCCGATGTGGGAGGGCGCAGGGGAGCAGGCTCAGAGCCCGCTCCCGCTTGCTCATCGGTTGGATGAGTCGCAGCAGGCTATTCCTTGACAGGTTGGTCTCCACCAGAGCCCATCTCCGCTTCGCCGGCCGAGTTCAGTATGCCTTACACGATCCTGCCGGTCGAACCATCGAGTTCGGTTGGAGTTCTGTCAGCCGTTGCCTCACTTCCCGGGCCTTGGCGTTGAGCCGCACCAGCAGCTTGTGCGCCAAGGCGATGCGGACAACCTTGGGCGGCTTGCCGGCAGCGCGGAGGCGCTGCTGGAAGGCGATGAAGTCGGGCTCGTGGCGGCCCACCACGCTGGCCACGATGAACAGGATTTCGCGTACCGCGGCGCGGCCTCCGCGCCCCGCGCGCTTGCCCTGGTGCTTGCCCGAGTCGTTGGCCAGCGGGGCCACGCCGGCCAGTTTGGAGATGGTCTTGTTGGACAACGCGCCGATCTCCGGCATCTCCGCCATGATGCGGGCGACGGTGCGGAAGGCCACGCCCTTGATGGTGCGGAAGGCCTGATTGAGCTCACGCCACAACGGGTCGGCGCCGATGAGCTGGGCGATGGCCTGTTCCAGCTCTTCGATCTGCGCGGCCAGGAAGGCAAGCATCTGGCGGAAGCCGTCCTGTACAGCGCGGTTGACGACCAGCCGCTGCTGATTCAGCTGGGCAGTGCGGACCTCGGTGAGCTGGCGCAGGCGGGTCACGCGAGCGCGCAACTCAAGCTGGGTGCGGGGGGCCAGGCACAGCGGCGGGGACTTCTTCACTTCGGCGTACCAGGCGATCATGCCGGCATCGATGCGATCGGTCTTTTCCAGCCGGCCCATGCTCTGGGCAAACTGGCGCACTGCGCGCGGGTTCAGGATGGCTACCGGCAGGCCTTGCTCCGACAGCCGCGCAAAGGCTAGTTGTTCGTAGCCGCCGGTGGCTTCCATCGCCACCAGTTCGACCTGATGCGCCCGACAAAAGGCTTCCAGGGCGGCAATGCCCTCGGAGCTGTTGGGGAAAGAGTCGGCCGCGCCTTGCTGGCCAACGCGCGCCTCCAGGGACTGAGAGGCAACATCCACTCCACAAATGATCCGTGTCACGATAACCTTCCTTGTATGTGCGACTGAAATCATGCGACTGTTCGGTCGTACGTGACTTGGGCAGCGGTCCCTGTGCTGAGCGCCGGTCGAAAGACCGCAGGATGAACGGGAGCCGTCCGCCCGCGGGGGAGTCGATGCCTCGACTCCCCCACAACGACATTTTCCTCAATTTATGCCGCTGATTCAGAGATACAAGGATGACAGTGTCTGGGGAAGCTATTTGCCTGACCTAGAGCATCGTGGGCGGTTTGTCGCCGATGGGAAAGTTTCGACAGAGGGGCTGGTGCGCAATTGTTCCTGGCGCGCAATTGTTCCTGGTGCGGATGAGTTTGCGATTTGGCGAGTTGGCTTCCGCTTCGCGGAAATAGCAAGTTCGCGAGTTCGCGGGATGGGCGGCTGGTGGGCTTTCTTGGCTATTGCCATGTGTTTTCAATGTCAGATTTTGTTATGCCCTTTTCCAAGCAGCAGGCAACCAGGTGATTTTCCGCAGCCTTTTCATGGCCGCTGTCCGCCTGCCTCAGCATCTCCCGATAGAACTCCACCACGCTGGCCTGCACTGCCTCGGCGCGGTAGTGTTGCTGGACCCAGGCTCTTGCCGCCGCACCCATTTTGTGGCGCAGCGCCGCGTCCCCGAGCAGCCTGGTAATAGCGGCGGCCAGAGCTTCGGAGTCGCCGGGCGGGACCAACTCTCCAGTGACGCCGGGCAGCACGGAGTCGCGTGAACCGGTGGCGGTGGTGGTCACCACGGGCACGCTGGTGGCCAGCGCCTCAAGCACCACATTCGGAAAGCCCTCGCGGTGAGTGGGCAGCACCATCACGTCCATGGCCCGGTACCAGGGCGCCGTATCCTGCTGGAAGCCGACCCAGTGAATTCGAGGGTGATTGCCGATGCGCGATATCTCGGAGTTGTCGAGGGCGTCTTCAGCGGCATCGAACCAGCCGACCAGCAGCAGCACGGCATCGGGTACGGACTGGAGGATGCGGTCGAAGGCACGCACCAGCTCCGGCAGGCCCTTGTCGCGGGTGAGACGCCCCACATAGCCGATTACCTTAGCTGTCTCAGCGATGCCCAGATCGATGCGCAGATTGCTGACGCCGGGACGGAAGCGTTCCACATCTACGCCGATGCTGCTGCCGGAGTCGAGCACCTTCAGCTTGCCGGCGGGCGCAATTCGGGCAGCGATGGCCGCATCGCGCAGGCTGGGGCTGTTGACGAGCACGCTCTGGGCGCAAGCACAAGTTAACCACTCCGCAACCGCCAGAACCCGACGCTTGAACCCGCGAGCCGTCTCCATTTTGAGCCCGCGCAACAGATAGACTCGGTGCGGCACACGTCGGAGGGCCGAGGCGACCATGCCAAGCAGTCCCGCCTTTGGCGTAGCGAACTCGACGATATCCGGTCTGAGGCGGCCGATCAGCCTCCAGATCGACCAGAATGCCGTGATGTCGGCCCAGAGCGAGATTTCGCGCTGCATGGGAATCCGGACGCAGTCCACGCCGGCTTGCTTCTCGACGCGGTCGAGCTCCTCTCCGGGGCCGCAAACCAGAGTAACTGAAAAACCAGCCTGACGCAGCGCCCGCAGACGCGCACAGTGAACGATGCAGGTGTGGTGATGCGTAACCCCCACCAGCATCCGCGCGCCCGTGGTTGCAGGACAAGCCGGGGATTT
>CAIWFH010000004.1 GCA_903911925.1 uncultured Acidobacteriaceae bacterium | reverse complement strand
TGTGGCATCCCACCCATTCCGCAAAAAACGCGGAATGGATGGGGCACCCGGCACCCGGCTTTTGTGGAATGCGCAATGACGGTATGGATCTCGGGGGCTAGCGACTAGTTTCTGCTGCGCATTTTGGAGAGCAGCCTCAGAATCTCAAGGTAGAGCCAGACCAGTGTAACCATGATGCCGAATGCGCCGTACCACTCCATATACTTGGGGGCGCCATACTGGACGCCTTGCTCGATGAAGTCGAAATCGAGGACCAGGTTGAGGGCCGCGATGGCTACAACGATGAGACTGAAACCGATCCCAATTGGACCGGAGCCGTTGATGGATGTGAACTGAAAACCGAAGAACCCCATTACCATCTGGAGCAGGTAGAAGACCATGATGCCGCCGGTGGCCGCGATGATGCCCAAGCGGAATTTCTGGGTTACCTTGATCAGTCCGGAGCGATAGGCCATCAGGAGCACGAAGAGCGTTCCGAAGGTGAGGCTCACGGCCTGGATGGCGATGCCGGGATAGTGGAGTTCGAGGGTCGCCGACAGGCCGCCGAGCATGAGCGGCGCCACGGCAGCCACGTCATGGGACTGAAGAAACAAGTGCCAGGTCCACCAGGCAGTTGCGATTGCGCAGAGGAGGAGCACGCCGGTCTTGTTTACCGTTCCGCTGAGGGTCATACGGCCGGCCAAGTCGGTGAGGCCACCGTACTGGCTGTCAGAGAGGCCGCGAAATGTGTTCTCACCAAGTGCTGGATTCGATGTCTTCATCAGTGCCATGATTTTTCTCCGCGGTGCGAATCAGAATCTGAGGTTGTTTGAGTTCGCCGGTTATTGCAAGCGCTGGTCCGATTCTAAACCCAACGTTAGATGACATTTGCATCTTACCGGAGTGGCAGGTTGCGTAGCCGATGATGCGAGTAGGAGCCAGGATGAAAAGAGAAGAATGTTTGCTTTCGAAAGTGAGCCGGCTTGATTGTCAGGTTTTTTAGTTGGAAGATTTCCTCCATCCCGGGATTGAGCAGCTTCTACACATTTCGGTTGACAAGAGTTACTGTTTCGTCCAATATACAAAACGATCGCTGACCGATGCCGCGCTTGCGGCAGGCGATATGTTCGGAGCTTCCCCAAAGCACGAGACAATTTTGCCGTTGAAATAGA
The DNA here is from genome assembly GCA_903911925.1 of uncultured Acidobacteriaceae bacterium. Lineage (GTDB taxonomy): Bacteria > Acidobacteriota > Terriglobia > Terriglobales > Acidobacteriaceae > Telmatobacter. Next base: position 32,592 of record CAIWFH010000004.1, on the reverse strand, counting down.
GCGTAGAGCGGCTCTGTCTGGGAGAACTGTACGTTTTCTTGGAGGTCGTACCCGTGGCTATTCGCAGACTGGTGTGTTCTGCTGTTCTTCTGTGCTCGCTTCTCCTCGGCGGGTCTCGACTGTTTGCTCAAAGCATCTTTGCAACGCTCACCGGCGTGGTGACAGATCCTACAGGCGCCGTGGTCCCGAATGCAAAGATCCTCCTGAAAGATGCCGCATCAGGTTCGACGCGAGACACGTTGAGCAACGGCGGCGGCTATTACACTTTTGCCTCGGTGCCCGTGAGCACCTACAACCTGACGGTGGAGGCAGCGGGCTTCAGGAAGTTTGAAGCGAAAGGCGTCAACCTGGGTGGCGGCGAAGAGCGCAATGTCAATGTCGTGCTGGAGATTGGCGTGGCGGGCGAGACGGTTGAAGTGGCAGCGGAGAATATCGCCGTCGCCGTCACCGACTCGGGGGAAAAGTCTTTTGCGCTGGCGACACAAGAACTGGAGAACTTTACGCAGGTGGGCAGCAATGCCGCAGAGTATATAAAGATTGTCCCCGGATTCGGCATTACTAACGGCACACAGAACAAATCGAATTACAACGGGCAGACGATCGGCATCAACGCGAACGGTGATTCCGGTAGCCAAAGCCCGCTGAATGCAGCCTACTCGTACAATGGTTTGCCTACAAACTCCCTGGACATTACGGCGGACGGCGCGCACGTCTCCGATCCCGGCTGCAATTGCGACACGCCGGTGAACCCGAACTCGGACTTCGTTCAGGAGTTCAAGGTGCTGACGTCGAACTTCAACGCGGAGGAACAAAAGGGGTCGGTGGTGATCAGTTCGATCACCAAGGCGGGCGGGTCGCAGTTCCACGGCAATGCATTCTTCTCCGCCAGGAACCATTCACTGAATGCGAATGACTGGTTGAACAACTTCAGCGGTGTTCCGCAACCGGCAAATGCGTATTACTATCCTGGCGGATCAATCGGCGGACCGATTATCGTGCCGGGGACAAGGTTCAACAAGGACCACAAGAAGTTCTTTTTCTTCACAGGATTCGAGTATTACCACCAGACGCTGGACACGGGACTGCTTCGGGCAACTGTTCCAACTTCAGGAGAACTGGGCGGCGATTTCTCTGCCAACTCAGTAAACGCGGAAGGAACCACCGGGCCGAATCCAGTTACGGCCTCGGGCAAGGCTCCCGGACAACTCACGTCCGCAGCAACCAGCGCTTTTGGCGGAACGACCATACCGATGTGCACCGGCGCCCCGGATGGCACATGCATCGACCCCAACATGCTGGCTTTGGCAAAGCTGTTTCCCGCAGCCAATAAAAATCCAGATGACACTGGCGGATATAACTACGTTCAGGCCGAGATCTTCAATCAGAACAACAGGCAGTGGGTGATCCGCGGAGACTGGAGCATCAGCGACAACACCAAAGTGTTTGTCCGCTACAACTACCAGAGAGAGCTTCAGCTATTCCCGGTCGGCCTTTGGTGGCGCAATACCGACCAAGTACCCTACCCAACTCCAATCCAAGGCAGGAATAGTTCTGATTCCGTCTCCGGTACGATCACTCATGTCTTCAGCCAGAGCATGACGAACGAAACTGTCATGGCCTACACGTTTGTGGGTTTCCCCAACGTATTGGCAGATCCTTCGAAAGTAGACAGGACTTCAGTTGGCTATGGCTATACGGGGCTATTCAATAACGGCGTTGCGCAGATTCCGTCGTTTGGCCAGTTCGGTCCGAGCGAGGCTGCGCTGGTTTTCAATCCGGGCGGCTTTGAGGCCGGGGGACCTTCGCAGGGCTTGTACGCGGACAAATGGATGCCCAGTATCAGCGACACCTTCACGCTGGTCAAGGGCAAGCACACGTTAAAAGCGGGCGCATTCTATGAGTGGATTCGGAATTCGCAGCCGGCCAACAACAACACGAACGGCGAGCTGCTGGTTTCAGCCACGAATACCTACAGTTACGGAAATGAGTATGCCGACCTGCTCACGGGGAATTTGAATTCGTACAATGAAGCAAACAAAAATCGCATCAACGACATCGATTACACAACCTGGGAGTTCTTCTTGCAGGACTCCTGGAAGGTGAACAGGAAACTGACAGCGGAGATCGGGATGCGCTTCAGTCACTTCACGCCGTGGATAGATGGCGAGGGCTACGGCTACTCAATCTTTGACCTCACACAATACAGCCCAAGCTGCTCCGCTTCTCCGACCTTCTGCGGCTTTGAATGGCATGCGAAGAATTCGTCAGTGCCGGTAGGCGGATTCCCAACGCGCGGGCTGTTCTATCAGCCGCGGCTTGGGGCAGCGTATAACATGTTTGGAAACGGCAAGACGGTTATTCGCGGCGGGTGGGGCCGGTTCTACTATCACTCGGGTCAGTTCACAAGCGGGCTGGACGCGTCCGCGGGCGTAGCGCAGGCCAATCTCTCACCCAGCACCTGGGTGGGAAGCACTGGGTGCCCAACGAATCCATCTTCTGGCTCTGCATTGTTCACGGCATATCTATCCTGCCTGAATGTGGCCGCGACCCCAGCATCGCCTTCGGCCGTGGATTCGAAAGATGACAACCAGCCGTATACCGACAGCTGGAGCTTCAATATCGACCAGCAGACTCCATGGAGCGGATTGCTGGAAGTTGCCTATGTTGGAAATCGCAGCAGAGATATACAGAACACGTATGGGGGCGCGGGCAGCAATATCAACATGGTCCCGCTGGGCGCGATGCTCACCGCAGGCAATCCTGGAAATGCCAACGCGAACGATTATCGGCCGTTAGACACATCTTCCGGGATAGGTTACGGAGATGTTAGCCTGGCGACGAACAATTTGTATAGCAACTACAATGCGTTCCAGGTGAGCTGGGCGCATCGCACGAGGCTTACTACCATTCAAGCGAACTATACGTTCCAGAAAGCCCTGGGTATCGTGCTGCCAACAATCAACCCCTTCAATCTGGCCAGTAACTATGGCGTGGAGCCAACAGACAGGCGGCAGCTATTTAACGCTGCCTACTCACTCGATCTGGGAAACCGCGTCCATGTGAATCATATTCTGAATGGGGTCGCAAACGGATGGCAGCTTTCAGGGATCACGCAGGTGGAAAGCGGCGCCAACATCACCTATGGCGGCGCTTACAACGTGAACACAAACTACAACATGGCGCTTACTTGCGTAGCCACGGATGCGGAGAAAGCCCTGGGTATTACCTGCCCGCAATCGGCGGCAATCATTCCAGGGTCGGTTAGTGTTGCCAACCCGACCGGTGTTCAAATCAACAACCAGTCGATCCTGGGGACGAACGCGCAGCAGTTGAACCCGCTGGTGACCTGCAACCCGAACTCGGGCCGCGGATCCCATGTATACGTGAACGCAAACTGTTTTGCGGCGCCCACCACGCCCCAGACAGTTGGACCGGCGATGGTGCCAGTGTCCTACGGTCCGATGTACTTCAACTCGGATCTGGCGATATTTAAAAACTTCGACATTTCAGAGAAGAAGAAACTCCAGTTCCGCGTGCAGGCCTACAACTTCCTGAACCACCCGCTCTACTCGTTCCCGAGTGGGAGCAACCTGACGCTGCAGTTTACGCAGGATCCGGTGACTCAGCAGATTACGCAGGGAAACGCGAACTTTGGCGTCTCGACGCAGAAGCAGGGCCAACGTACTATGGAGTTTGCGGCGAAGTTCTACTTCTAGGTTGATTGGAAGCCTTCAACCAACCGGAAAGCATGGTGGGGTGGGTCCTGTCGTTGGAAGCGGCAGGACCCTCAATGGTATGTGCAAGTTATCTTCTGTTCTTTTCTTGATCCTGGCTATGACTGCTCTTGCCCAGACACCACAGGAGATGGTGCAGGAGGCGCTGCAGAAACAGCGTGCCGGCGATCTTGAAGGCGCAGCTGCGGGGTACAGGCAGTTTCTCAAGGCACATCCCGAGGCGACTGCCATCCATTCAAATCTCGGCGCCGCCCTGGCCGGCTTAGGCCGGTTTGAAGATGCCATTGCTGAATACAAGATTGCTCTCAAGCAGTCCCCTTCCCTGCTGGAGGCGCGACTGAATCTTTCTCTTTGCTATTACAAGATGGGCAAGATTGAGGATGCCATTACCCAGCTTGAAAAGGTGCATGCCGGAAACCCGGAAAATCATCAGGCGTTGCTGTTGCTGGCCGACAGCTATATGCGGATGGATCGGGAGGACGATGTTATCCGCCTGCTGGAGCCGGAAAAAGAAAAGTATCCCGACGATCTGGCGATCGCCTACCTGCTGGGAACCGCCCTGATTCGGCAGAAGCGCGTGGACGAGGGACAGGTTCTGGTCGACCGCATTCTGAAGAACGGCGACTCTGCGGAGGCGCACCTGATGCTGGGCACAGCCAAGATGGGGGCGGCCGATTTTGCGGGCGCGCGGGATGAATTTGCGAAGGCGAATGCGCTGAATCCAAACCTGGCCGAGGTTCACGTACTTTACGCGAAAGCGCTGATGCTGACCGGCGACTCCGATCTTTCAGAAAAGGAGTTTCTGGCTGAACTGAATGTCGATCCATATAACTTCGACGCCAATCTGCAACTGGGCGCCATGGCGAAGCAAAGGCAGGATTTGGCGAAGGCAAAGAAATATTTCGATCGGGCAGCGGAGACGAGGCCGGGAGATCCGGGCGTTCGATACCAACTCGCGCTGCTTTCAGTTGAAGAGGGGTCTCTAGAAAAAGCGCGCGAGATTCTGGATGGGCTGGTCAAAGAATCGCCGCAGTTTATTGAGGCTCATGTAACGCTGGCGCTAGTTTACTACCGGTTGAAGCGCCCTGATGACAGCAAACGGGAGCGTGAGATTGTTCAAAAGCTGTCGGCCGAAGCGCAGTCCAAGCAGCCTGGCGTAAATCAATCCGAGGGCAAGCTGCAATGATCCTGAGACCCGCGTTGGATTTGTGCGAGGAAAAACAGGTAGCCTTGAACACGTGATGACCAAGCCAGGAACGTTCCAGCTATTCGGCCTGCTCCTCTTGTTCGTAGCCCCTGCGACCGCGCTTACTCAAGCAGATAAGAGTGGCGCAAAACCCTGTGCCGAATGTCACGCACAGGCTTTGTCACAGCCATTCACTGATATGGGGCGCGCGCTCGAAACGGTCGAGTTGTGCAGGGTGCTCATCGATCATCCGATGCTGACCGCTATGTATGGGCGGTACTCCTACCGCATTGAGCGAACAGGGGACCAGAGCACATACTCCGTTACGGACGGGACAGCGACGATCACGATGCCGATTCGGTGGGCGCTTGGCGCGAGCTCCGCGATGGGACAAACATACATATTGGAAAAAGACGGCGAGTTGTACGAGAGCCGCATGAGCTGGTATCGCGAGCTGAACGCGCTGGGACCAACGCTGGGCGGCGGCAACACTCTGCCTGCCAACCTGCAGGAAGCTGCGGGACGATTGATGAGCCGCGACGACAAGCTGCGCTGCTTTGGGTGTCACGCTACGAACGCGGCCCAGGGAAAGAATCTCACCCTGGAGAAGCTGGTTCCAGGGGTGCAATGCAGCCACTGCCACGAAGCTACCGAAGCGCACCTTGCGGCGATCTCAGGCAACAGCGGCAAGCCAGCTGTGCCAGCGGGATTGCAAAGCCTGCACAACATGACAGCGGAGCAGGCGGCAAACTTCTGCGGCCGATGTCACCGGACCTGGGCGGAGGTTGCGATCCAAGGGAATTTCAGTGTTTCGAATGTTCGCTTTCAGCCCTATCGCCTGACGGGGAGCAAATGCTACGACCCGGATGACGCGCGCATCGGATGCCCGGCATGCCATGACCCTCATAGGGAGGTCAGCGCACATCCGGCTGATTACGATGCGAAGTGCAAGGCATGCCATGGCGGTGGGAAGGCAGGGGCGAAGAACTGCCGGATCGCAAAAAAGGAGTGCGTCACCTGTCACATGCCCAAGATGGAGCTGCCGGGCGGTCACTACAAGTTCTCGGATCACCGGATCAGGATTGTGAAAGCCAATGAACCTTATCCTGGGTAGGTTGGGCGCCTTTGGGAGGCCGGCGAACGACGCAAAAGAGGTCAAAGAGGCTCTTCCCGGCCGATGATAGGATGTTTCGATGATGGTCACCAGGCGGGGATTTTTACGACTCGGGATGGCTGCCGGAGCAGCGAACTACCTGTGCCTTCCATCCCTGTCGCAGGGCGCCTCAAGCGAGCCGTTGCTTGCCGAAGTGCCGCCCTCGGTGTCCGGTATCCGCTGGGTGCATGAAAACGCGATGTCAGACAGCCGCTTTCTGCCTGAAGCCCTGGGCCCGGGCTGCGCCTTTCTGGATTATGACAACGATGGGTGGATGGATATTTTCCTGGTGAACAGCGGCCCGAGCGACTTCTGGAAGCCTACTGCCCCTGTTCGCAATGCGCTCTACAAGAATAACCGGGATGGCACATTTACCGACGTGACGGAAAAGGCCGGCGTTTCCGGTGCGCACTTCGGAATGGGAGTCGCTGTCGGCGACTACGATAACGACGGCTGGCCAGACATCTTTGTGACCGCTTATGGAAGAAGCACACTCTACAAGAACAATCACGATGGAACTTTCGCGGACGTAACTGAGCACGCGGGCCTTGCCTCACCGGGCTGGAGTACGAGCGCCGTGTGGTTCGATTACGACAACGACGGCAGGCTGGACTTGTTTGTATGCAGCTTTGTGGATTACTCCGGGGTGCGGAAGCTGGAATGCGGCAATAACCAGCTTGGACGAAACTACTATTGCGTTCCAAGAGTGTTCAAGCCGACCGCCAGCTTTCTCTACCACAACAATGGCGATGGCACCTTCACGGAGGTGAGCAAGGGGACGGCCATTGCCAAAGCGCTGGGAAAGGGTCTCGGGGTGGTGGCCACGGACATCAACAACGATGGCCGGATGGACCTGTTTGTGGCCAACGATACGGTACAGAATTTTCTATTCGTCAACCGCGGGCCCGGGCCCAATGGCCTGTGGAATTGGGATGAGGTCGGATTGCAGTCCGATGTGGGCTTCAGCGAGAATGGGCGACCGCGGTCTGGGATGGGCGTGGATGCGGCAGATTTCGACGGGGATGGATGGCAGGACCTGTTCGTTTCAAACGTAGATCATGAAATGTATTCGGTCTATATCAACAACAAGGACGAGACATTTCGCGATGCCGCGGAGAAGGAAGGAATCGCTCGCGACACGAAGCTGATGAGCGGCTGGGGGCTGAAGTACTTCGATTACGACAATGACGGCATTCTGGATCTTCTGCTAGCCAATGGCCACCCGGACGACATGATCGATTCCTACTCCATGCAGGTGAAGTACAAAGAGCCGCTGTTGCTTTACCACCAGGGCAAAGATGGAAAGCTGCGTAATGTAAGTCAATCGGCAGGGCCGGTGTTTCAACAGCAGTTTTCGGCAAGGGGCCTTGCGGTGGGCGATTACGATAACGATGGCGCTTTGGACGTGCTGATCGGGGTCAACGGCGGGCCTCCGGTTCTGCTTAAAAACAATGCGGCAAGGGGCAACAACTGGCTTGGATTGAGACTGGAAGGCGTGACGTGCAACCGCGACGCGATTGGAGCACGCATTGTGTGGAAAGCAGACGGAACGACGAGAGCGCGACTGAAAAACAACGGGGGAAGTTATCTTTCATCGCACGACTTGCGCGAGGTGCTGGGAATCGGCGCAGCCACGCACATAGAGGAATTGGAGATACACTGGCCGGCTCCGAGCAAGCACATTGATAAATTCAGCAACCTTGCTCCGAATCGCTATATTCACATTGTGGAAGGCAAGCGGATTGCGTGATCGCGGGCTGCGGGCTTTCGCCGGCAGGTTGCGGGCGGGTTGTATGCTCTAGATCTCCTGCGGAGTTGGATGTTTCAAGCGGATCTCGCATCACTCCAGTGTGGCGCGGTAGAAGTTGTTTCAAAGACAACTGCAGATCCTTCGGCTCGCCACCCCCAAGCTGGAAAACGCTTGGGGCCCCTTTCGCTCAGGATGGCGGTGATCGTCATGACGGCAATTTATTGCAGTGTCAGCTGCTGATGGAGCGAGAGATCCTGCGAGGAGCCGCCGGCCATGACGGTGTAGCTGCCGGGAACTAACTTGAATCCATCGGCCGCTTCATCAAAGATGGTAAGGCGATCACGATCAACCGGGATGGCGACTACCTTTGACTCGCCGGCTGCCAAATCGACGCGAGCCCAACCGATAAGGCGCTTTGGGGGCTCGCCGGCTGAGTCGGGCAGTGCGGCGTAGACCTGTGCGATCTCAGTTCCGGCGCGCTTGCCTGTGTTCTTGACGGTGAAGGAGACGGTGAGTTGATCGCCGTCCTTTACTTGAAGCCCGGAGTACGAATAGGTGGTGTAAGAGAGGCCGAAGCCGAAGGGGAAGAGGACCGGCTTCTTCTCGGCGTCGTACCACTTGTATCCGACCTTCAGTTTTTCGTCGTAATAGGTTTCAAATGGCGGGAGGCCCTTGGCCATCAAGGCCATGTAGCTGGAGATATCTGCACCGGCTGCCGGGCGCACGGGCGCTGAGGCGGGCGGGGGCAAAACAAGTGTGGGATGAGGCAGATCGGCATCGCTTTTGGGGAAAGTGATGGCCAGTTTGCCGCTGGGATTCACTTCGCCGGTGAGCAGGTTGGCCAGAGCCTCTGCACCGCGGATTCCGGGATACCAGGCTTCGACGACTCCCGCGACCTTTTCGATCCAGGGCATGGTGGCCGGGCTGCCGGTCTCAAGAACGACGATTGTCTTTGGATTGGCGGCGGCTACAGCCTCAATCAGCTTGTTCTGGTCGTCGCTGAGGTCGAGCGACTTGAGGTCCATTCCTTCGGACTCATGCTGCCAGGCAAAGACGATAGCAACGTCAGCGGATTTGGCGGCGGAGGCGGCGGAGGCAAGATCGTCGCCAGAGACGTAAGTGACCTTGCTCGAAGGCAGCCCGGCGGCCAGGGCGCGCAGGGGAGAACTGGGCAGCCAAACCTGACGCCTGAAGAAATTTGCCATGGCAGAGGCACCCGGCAAAGGAGGCGGAAGCGGAACAACGGAGCCTCCCGGTGCATCGACTTGCGCGGACCCGCCGCCGGTGATCACACCGACGGCGGCGTGGCCGCCAATCAAGACCACGGAATGCACATGAGCTTGCTCCAGCGGAAGAATGCCGTGTTCGTTCTTGAGCAGAACGATGCATTTCTCGGCGAGTCTCTGTGCCAGGGCGTAACCGGCTTCGATGTCCGGGACCTGCTTGACCACCGGGTTGTCAAAAAGCCCGGAGGCAAAGATGGTTCGCAGGATGCGATGGACGTGGTCGTTGAGCTCATCCTGGGAGATATCTCCGGCTTCGACAGCCTTTTGGAGCGCCTCGCCAAAGAAGGTCATTCCCGGCTGCTCCTGGTCGAGGCCGGCGTGCGAGGCCTTGGCAGTGGAGTGGGTTCCACCCCAATCGGAGAGTACGAAACCCTTGAAATGAAAATCTTTCCTCAGGATTTCGTTGAGCAGGTAACTGTTCTCGCAGGCATAATCGCCGTTGACCCGGTTGTAGGAGCACATGAAGGCGCCGGCATCAGAGATTTTGAGGGCGATTTCGAAGGCGAGCAGGTCAGTTTCGCGCATGGAACGCTTGTCGATATTGGCGTTGACGGCGTTGCGGCCGCTCTCCTGGTCGTTGATGGCATAGTGCTTGAGGTCGCCGATTACGTGCTGCGACTGCACGCCCTTGACGAAATTGCCGACCAGCGTACCGGCGAGAAGCGGGTCTTCGCCCTGGTACTCAAAGGTGCGGCCGTTGCGCGGCTCACGAGGCAGGTTGACGCCCCCACCGAGCGACATGCCATAGCCCTGCTGGCGCAACTCTCGACCGATCAGAGCGCCATATTCAAAGGCTGCCTGCGGGTCCCAGGAAGAGGCGGCGGCAAGGTTATTGGGGAGAGCGGTGGAATAGCGTCCAGAAGCAGCGCCGCGCGTGACTCCGTAGGCCGAGTCAGCCATCTGAATGGCGGGGATGCCAACGTGGGGAATGGAGATGGAATAACCAGCGCCGCCGTTGGATTCAGTTGGTCCCGTGGAATTGGGAGCGGAGCGCTGACCATGCAAGAGGGAGATCTTCTCCTCAAGCGTGAGTTCCTTCATGACCATATCGGCACGCGCATCGGGCGACAGAGTGGTGTCAGACCAAGGGTAGTGCTTTGCTTCGGGTACTCCCGGAAACTGGGCGAACGTGATTGGAGCCGCCAGAATGATGGCGGAAAGGACTAAGGCACCCATGCGGGTGCGGATTGATACTGGCTGAATCACGTTTGTCTCCATTTTTGATGAGCGATTGCAGACGGAACTCTGCTCGAAGTGACGGCAATTCAAGATCGAAAGACTCATGAAAGTGGTGGCGGTCTTTGCGAGGCCGGGCATGCGCTGTTTCTGGTGCGATGGCAAGGAAAAGACATTGCGGGCATGTGCCAGCGAGGACAGGTGATCTACTATGAATTCTATGTCGAAAAAACAACTTCCCATTCTTTCGCGACGAGAGTTTTTGACAACTGCGGCCGGCGCGGGCGGCGCCATGCTCCTGGGTCCGGCAGAGTTGAATGCGGCTGGCGAAGGGGTTGACGCGCGCACAGCGCGCGTCATTTCCGGGGCAATTGGCATCGACATGCACAACCACGTTTATCCCGCGGGGACGGAACCACATCCATGGCATGACCAGGCACCACGCAAGGATGAGCAGCCGCCGGCTCCCGAACTATCGATCGCGGAGGAGATCAAAGAATCCGGACTCACTGCGGCTTGCGCGAGCTTCGTGATGGACTTCGCGCCGAACAAGAAGCCCGGCGACGCGCGGGATAATCTTCTCAGCTGGCTTTCGGCCATAGACGCGGAGCTGGAAAAGGGACACATCCGCCGCGCACTGAATATGAATGACCTGCGTGCAGCGCACGCGCATAGTCAGCCGACAATCGTTCAGACCGTGGAAGGGGCACACTTCATCGAGGGGCATCTGGATCGCATTGAAGAGGTCTACAAGCGCGGCCTGCGGCACCTTCAACTGCTTCACGACAAAGACGACATGGTGGCGCCGCTGGGCGACACAAACACCAACCCCGCGCACCTTGGCGGGTTGACGGCTTTCGGCGCCGAGGTCATCAAAGAGTGTAACCGTCTGGGCATCGTGGTTGACCTGGCGCACGCCAGTCATGAGACGGTGCTGGGCGCATTGAAGGTGGCCAAGCATCCGTTCATTGTGTCGCATACGAGTCTCGATAGCTGGACTGGCAAGAATCCCAAAACGTTCGAGATGATGAAGCCGCGGCTGATCGGCAGGGAACATGCGAAGGTGGTGGCCGAGACCGGAGGCGTGATTGGCGTGTGGACTCACCTGACCGACTCGCTTAAGGAGTTTGTGGGGAGCATCAAGGCGATGGCGGACGCAGTGGGTATCGACCACGTTGGCATCGGCAGCGACACGGATCTGCTGTCCGTGCGAGTTGGGCAAGGCACGAACAAGGCGTGGCCGGGCCTGACGGGGGGATTTTTCAACGAAGTTGCGGGAGAGATGCTGCTGCAGGGCTTTACACCGGGCGAGATCGGCAAAGTCGAGGGCGGGAATTTCTGCCGCGTCTTCGGCAAGGTTACAGACGGCCGCGGCTGATTTTTCCGAGAGAGGTGATCGAGTTCAACTCGAGAGAGCAGTTCAAGGCGGGATTTTTGGCGACTTGAAACTAGGACCTAAATAGTCGTATATTAAATGAAGACTAAATTTGTCGGATATTGCAATGTGTTTTTCCCAACTTCGCGCTTTGCGCGGACACGGGAGACTTGCGCCGTAAATTTGGAACCTTGATCAAGCTTGGAGCAAGTGTTGAAAAACATTCATTTTGTTATATTTCCCGCACTTCTTCTCTTACTTTCTGCGTCGGCCAGCCTGGGAGATCAAGTGTTTAAGGTCTCGGGCACTGTGCATGATGCCAGCGGCGCACGAATCAGCAACGCTCATATCGTGGTCAGCAAGACCTCCTCCGGAAAAATTCTTGAGGGCGTGACGGACGAGCAGGGACAGTTTCAGATGGAAGCGCCAGATGCTGACACCTATAAGGTGGAGATCGCCATGGAGGGGTTCAAGCCGCTCCACGCGCAGACAGTGCTGTCTGCGGAGGCGCCGGAGGCAAATCTGGATTTGACTCTGGAGGTTGCCGAACTGAGTGAAACGGTGGAAGTGACCGCCAACGCCCTGGTGGCGGAGACGACCAGCACTCAATTGGGCGAAACGCTCGACGCCAAAAGAATTGAAAGCGTGCCGGTCAACGGGCGGAGTTTCACCGATCTAATGGCGGTGCAACCCGGAATTGTCCCGGCGAGCACGGCGCAACCCGGCGCAGTGATCATGACGGGAGTGGCATCGACGCCTCCCTCGGGAGATGCGAACCCAGGCAACCTCTCTATCAGCGGGCAGCGCGAAGCTTCGAACGGCTTCAGGGTAAACGGCAGCGATGTGGAAGAAGACGTGAATATGGGCACGTCGATTGTGCCGAATCTCGACTCGATCGAGAGCTTTCGCGTGCTGACCAGCAACTTCGATGCAGAATATGGCAACTCCAGCGGCGGCCAGGTATTGGTGACCACCAAGCCGGGCGCTTCGCAGATACACGGCTCGGCCTTTGAGTTTCTGCGCAACACGGAATTGGACGCGCGCAATTATTTCTCGAAAGACCGGGCCGCTTATCGCCAGAACCAGTTCGGGGGAACATTGGGAGGGGAGCCCTTTTACCGTGGGGTGATGCTGTTTGCCGATTACCAGGGGACACGGCTGACAGAAGGAATCGACACCGGGCAAATCTCTGTTCCCTCAGTCGCAGAGCGCGGCGGAGAGTTTGACGCCGGTTCTCTGACGGGCAGGGTGAATGGGAACTACCGTGCCGCGCTGCTCACTGCTCGACTGGGCGAGACTGTTACGGCGGGCGAGGCTTACTCGGATGTATTTGCCGGCGGGCAGATTCCGCAGGCTGCCTGGTCGGCGCCTGCCGTTCAATTATTGAACTCAATTCCGATGCCCAATGCGGGCGCAGCCCTGTTTGCAACATCGGCCGAAGCGCAGACGCTGAGCGATGACAAGGGCGCGCTGCGCATGGACTGGACACTTGGCCGGGGAACACTAACGGCATACTACTTTCTGGACAACTACTCGCTGGACAATCCATATCCCACCGGTACCGGCGGAGCGAGTGTTCCGGGATTTGACGCTGCCAGTGGAGGCCGAGCACAACTGGCAAGCATCAGCCACACGGCCACCTTTGGCGCGGCGACACTGAACGAATTTCACCTGAGCTATATGCGCAATGCGAACTCCGTGGGTCAGCCGCGGGGCGGGGTAGGGCCGACGCTGGCGTCGCAGGGATTCTCAGACATCGTGCCACTCAAGCCGAGCACAGAGGGCATTGAGAATGTCGCCTTCAACGATTTCACAATGGGCGTGGACACGACAGCCATTGTGCAGGCTGAGAACATTTACGAAGCGAGCGAATCGTTCTCGCGCATTGCGGGCACACACGGACTCAAGGCCGGCGGCGAGATTCATTCGAATCAGATCAACACTCATCCCGACGTGATCTTTAACGGGAGCTTCGCTTTCAACGGATCGGAGACGGGGCTGGATTTTGCCGACTTCCTGATTGGTTCGCCTTCGAGCTACACGCAAGGACAGGCGCGCAGTTTCTACAACCGCAACCTATATATGGCGGCGTTTGCGCAGGATAGCTGGAAGGCGAGCAGCCGTTTGACGATGAACTACGGCGTGCGCTGGGACCGCATCCGCCCCTGGCGCGAGGAATTCAATCAGCTGCAAACGATGGTGAAAGGTCAGCAGTCGGAGGTGTTTCCGGGCGCGCCACTGGGGTTGGTTTTTCCGGGGGATACGGGCGTGCCGAGTTCGCTTGCAGGCGCACGCAACAACTTTGCGCCGAGGATGGGGATTGACTGGTCTCCGCATGTGACAGCAACAGGACTGCATTGGCTTACAGGCGATGCGGGGCAAACGAGCGTACGGCTGGGGTATGGAATCTTCTACACGGCTTACGAAGGGCTATCGGCAGGAATCATGAGTGCGAATCCGCCGTATGGATACACTTATACATCTGCAGCTCCGCCGATGTTTGAATCTCCTTTCACCGTTGCGGCTACGGGCGCGAATGCGGGACAGCGGTTCCCGCTGCAAAACGTGGCCTATGGCGCGAGCCGGTCGAATCCAAACTCCAATGTGAATTGGAGCCAGTTCGAGCCGCTGGTGGGTATTCCCGCGGTTGATCCGCGCGATGTGACGCCTTATGCCGAGCACTGGATGGCGAGCATCGAGCGTCAGATCGGCAGCGCGACGCTTGCCACAATCAGTTACGTGGGCACGTCATCGCATCATCTGCTGGTTCTGGAAGAGATCAACCCTGCCGATCCTTCGTTGTGCCTGGGTCTTGGCCTGGATATTTGCGGTCCATTCAACGAGCAGGCCGCGCGCACACAGTTCGGTCCAGCGTTCGGCAGCGTCGAATTGCAGAGGACTATTGCGAACGCAAACTACAACGCGTTGGAGGCGACGCTGAACCATCGATCTCATGGTCTGGATCTGCTGGCAAGCTATACATTCAGCAAATCGATTGACCAGTCCTCGGGACTCCCCGAACCGGTTAACCCTGTGAACTCAGCACTGAGCCGGGGACTTTCTTCATTTGATTTGCGCAACAACCTAGTGGCGAGTTTCCACTACGAGATTCCCAAACTTGCGCACAAGGAGAGACTCAACTGGTTTACCTCAGGATGGGCTGTGGCCGGAATTGTCCGCATTACTTCGGGTCTGCCGGTAACGCTCTTCAACAACAACGACACCTCGCTTCTAGGCACGATTCCAAACGGCATCAACAATAACGGTGTGGATACGCCGGCATGGAGCGGCTACTCGCTAAATCTGAAAACGAATCCGCGCGGAGGAAATGCAATCTTCGATGCGAGCCAATTCACTTTGCCTGCGTTGGGCACGATGGGAAATGCGCGGCGGAGGTTCTTCTCAGGGCCCGGCCTGGAAAGCATTGACGCAACGCTCTCGCGGAGTTTTCTGGTGAAAGACAATCGCGCTCTGGAGTTTCGTATCGAGGCATTCAACGTGGCAAACCATGCGCAGTTTTTCGGGGCGGCCTCAGTTCAGGGCAACATCTCCAGCGGGAACTTCGGTCAGGCCGTCAGCGCCATGCCACCGCGGCTGATGCAACTCGCTGTGCGCTACCGCTTTTGAGAAGCAAGCATGCGCGGAGGCGAAGCGGACCGAGAGGAACTGCCCTGCACCAGGCACGAAGGCAGGGGCACAGTTCAGCGCGATTGATCGCTGACCTGCTGCTGCGGACGAACTGACGGTCCATTGAGACACTCCATACTTCAAATGAGATTGTCATCCCCTCGTTGATCGCGGACCTGCGGGGGATTGACAGCCGGTTTCCCGATGGCTTGTTTCTTGAAAAGGTTTGGATAAAACGCTTGCCCCCGGTCTGTTCACATCGTAAGTGTATGCATATGGACGCCGAGAGAAGTCAGCAGAACTTTACAAGCCCCTTACAAAGCTTTACTTGCTTGTTGACATCGAGCAAAAGTGCGCGGGTTAAAACAAACGTACCATCAGGCTCAGTAGTGCCAATGATGCAAAACAAAGAATAACGATGCAGCGGAACGGCCTTGGTCACCGCTGTACGCGGGGGGAACTGTCCCCAAAAGGTGGACCTTATGATGCGCCGCTTACTGCCACATCTCTTTGCCGTTGGACTCATGATGACAATTGGCTCATCCGGTGTTCATGCTGCGGAACAACCAGTAAAGCCTTCCGATTCGCAGGCCACAGCACCGGCTCTGAAATCACCGCCCACTCGTGCAGACCTTGTCCGGGGGGTGCCCATGACGGCCGAGGTTGACCGGTCACTTGAGGGTGACAAGAAATGCACCCTCTGTCACAACGAAGCCAGCGGTCATGTGCTTGCGATCTACCAGACCAAGCACGGCGTGAAAGGTGACTCGCGCACACCGGGCTGTCAGGGCTGCCACGGGGAGAGCGTGGAGCACCAGGGGAATCCGACCAAATCGCCCGATGTGGTCTTCGGGGCGAAGTCGAAGCATTTGTCTTCAGTAGACGCAAGGAACGAGACGTGCCTCGCGTGCCATGAGTCGAGCGTTCTTCCGCGGACGCATTGGTCGGGTAGCCAACACGAGTCGCACGGAGTCGCGTGCGCCGATTGCCATGAGCTCCACACCAATGATCAGAAGGTGCTGAACAAGCTTACCCAGCCGGAAGTGTGCTTCCAGTGCCACCAGAATGAGCGGGCCCAGTTTCATCGCTTCTCAAGGCATCCCATTCTCGAAGGTAAAGTCTCCTGCTCCGACTGCCACAACCCGCACGGATCCACCGGGCCGCGGCTGATGGTGAAGAACACGATCACCGAGACCTGCTACACATGCCATGCCGAGAAGCGCGGCCCCTTTTTGTGGGAGCACGCCCCGGTTGTTGAGGATTGCACCAACTGCCACTCCCCGCACGGTTCGAATGTGATGTCGTTGTTGAAGACGCGCCCACCCATGCTGTGCCAGAACTGTCACACGAGCGACCACGCCAAGGGTCTCTACAGCGGTGCGAACTTGCCCAACGGCGCCTTTGTGACCGGAAACGGGGCCATACCGCTGGGAGCCCAGAGCCCCACCGATCAGGCCAATGGCAAGTCATGTTTACAATGCCATTCCCAGGTCCATGGCTCGAATCATCCGGGCGGGGCCAAGTACAACCGCTAACAGATTGAATCGGAGAGACGCAATGATGAATAAGAAAAATGCATGCGGCTTCGGCGCCGGTTCGATGAGGGTTCTCGTTGGCGCATTGATCCCGTCCGCTCTATTGATGGTGCTGTCCGCCTTCGCGGCCGCACAAACCATCCCTCAGAACACCACCGGAAGGAATCCGGGAACACAGGTGCCTCCTGGAGCAACCGTCCCGGACGCCACTACTGCCGCAAGCCAGACTACGCCGCAGAGGAGAATCAATTTCGGCGCTGGTTACGTGAGCGACGGATCGTTCAAGTTCGGCGAGTACAACGGGCTGGAGAAGTCAGGCCTCTTCGGCATCGGCAACCTCGACCTGAGCGGCGGTGCGCCTTACGACAGCAAGGATACCTGGCGGTGGCGGCTTCAGGGCTCGAATCTCGGGCTCAAAAACCGCTACACATCGCTCGAGTTCGGGAAACAGGGCAAGTACGAGTTTCGGCTCGCGTATAACCAGATTCTGGCCAATACCAACGACTCGTTTCAAACCCCCTACCTCGGCATTGGGACCGATACCCTCTCGTTGCCAACCAATTGGCTGGTACCGGTCGAGCCGCAAAAAAGCGCCACTGCTTTGAACTACCGTTCGCTCGATCCAACGATCGGAGCAGGCAGTGTGTACAACAGCCATGGGGTGCTCACAGCCCCCACCCCGGCTCAGTTGGACACGATGGCTGCCGTTCGTGCTGCCGACCTGCCAGATTTCCGGAATGTGGATCTCTCACTCACTCGCAAGCGGGGCGAGGCGGAAGTTCTCTTGAGTCCCAACGAAAAGATCGATGTTCCCTTGAGCTACAAGTTCGAGCACAAGGACGGGTTAAAGACCGTCGGTGGGGTGAACGATCGGAATACGCAGGACTCCGCGTTGCTGCCCTACAGAGTGAACTGGGATACCGACCAGGCGTCCGGGGCGGTGAATGTCAAGCTCAAGAAGCTTTTCCTTTCCTTGGCTTACTATGGCTCGTTCTTCCACAACAACACCGAACACATGATCTGGGCCGATCCCGCGGTTTTAGGGCTCACGTCGGCTATGGCGGAAGAACCCAGCAGCCAGTTCCACCAGTTCACAGCAACAGGCAGCTATAAGCTGTCGAGGGATGCCAAGCTGGTGGTTGTGGGTTCGGTTGGCCGCGGAGCCCAGAACCAAGCGTTTATTAATCCCTCGCTTAGTAATGAGGGAGCGCTGCAGTTCGGGCTGCCCCGCTCCTCCCTCGATGGAGTGGTGTACACCGGGCTTGCCTCCGCCAAGTTCACCGCGAAACACAAAAAGTGGGAGTATATCGCTGATTTCCGGTTCGATGATCGCGACAATCGGAGTCCCGTGGACATCTATTTGTTCCAGGATGATGCGTCGCTAAAGACTGGCACCTCGCCGTTTAGCGGCCTCTACGGGCTGCCCACCGGACTCGGAACCAATACCAACATCTACAACAACCGGGCTCTAAGCAAGGCAACCTACAAGGCTAACGGTCAAGCCGAGTATGCGATTTCGAGATCGCAATTTTTGACGGCCGGGTACAGCTGGGAGAGAATTGACCGCCATTGCACCAATTCCTGGATCACCTGCGAGGACGCGCATCTGGTGAACGAAAACACGGTGCGCGCCGACTACCACAAATCTCGGGGAACCCTGACCAGCAGGCTGGAGTACGCGTTCTCGGAACGCCGGGGAGACTATAACGAAGACGCCTTTCTTGCTGAGACTCCGATGGCAAACCACATTCCAGCGAGCGGCGCAACCGTGAGCCTTTACGACTATCTGAAAGAGACGGGCCTCACTGGCTTTGGCCCGGTGGCAGGACTTCCCGCCGCGCCGCTTACGGGCGACGCAGCCATCTTTACGCCGAATAACAACACCGTTGCGCAGGCTCAATACGGCACGCGAAACATCCTCAACGAGATCCCCGGCTTCAGGAAATACTACGTGGCAGACCGAAACCGGAACCATGCGCGCGCCGAGTTTGACTTGAACGGCAAGGACAAGATCACGCTCCATGCAACCGGCGAACTGGATGATGACGACTATGTGAATACAAAACTTGGTTTGAAGAGACGGACGTGGTGGGCGGCAACTATCGACGCAAGCTACACCGGTTCTGAGGACCTGGTGGCGGATGTTTTCTACACCTACGACAACCAGCGTCACTTCATGGCGGGCGACGCCTACGGCTCAAACAGCACCGCGACCTTCGTTGGGCGGGCCGGCGATACGATCCTCGACGGCCCCTGCTTCTCCACCGTCGCCGACAGGAACGCGAGCGCCAAAATTGACCCGTGCTTGAACTTTACCCACAACGACCGCGACAAGATCGATACTGCCGGTTTCACGCTCCGCAAAAAGAACCTGGCTGCCAACAAGCTTGAACTGGCCGGGGAGGTAATGTACACACGGGCTCGCACACTGAACGCCGTTACCGGTGGCAGTTACGTGAACAATCCCCTCGCTCTTGCCGCGCCTGCCCCGGTGCTGCCGACCGGAACTTCCGCGGTGTTCTACATTTCGGCCGCCAACTGGCCAATTACCAGGAACGATCAGATCAGCATCAGGCCCAACTTCACATACGCCATCAGCAAGTCGGCAACCTTGCAGGGCTTCTACTGGTACCAGCGACTCATGTCTTCGGATTGGAGATACCAGGCGCTGCAGTACGGAGCCAAGCCGAACTTTTTGCCGACCAGCGAGAGATCGCCCAGCTACAAGGTGAACGTGGCCGGCCTCTCTCTGACCTGGGTGTTCTAACGGGTAACTTTTGAACCGGCGGGAAGCAGCGAATCAACTAGCGCAGGAAAGCGGAAGCGCTCAATCAACCGGAATGGGGGGATTACGCAATGAAAATGGTACTTCTAATCTCAGCTGCATTGTTGTGCACCATCGCGGTTGCAGGCTCATGCGCCGAGCAAAAGTCGGCAAGCGTGTACAAAACCAGTTGCGCACAATGCCATGGCGCAACGGGCGAAGCCGACACTCCGGCCGGCAAGGCATTCAATGCGCAATCGTTGAAGTCTCCGGATGTTTTGAAGATGTCTGACGAGGAGTTGCTTGACCTGACCAAAAAAGGCAAGGGAAAGATGCCGGCATGGGAAGGCGTATTGACGGACGATCAACTCAAGGGTGTGATTGCTTATATCCACACACTGCAGAAGGGAAAGAGCTAGGTTGAGAGCCCATCGGCGAGTTTGAAAGGCGGCGCCGTGAAACGGTTGGCGCGAATGGGCATGCACTTTCAAAGCGAGGCAATGCCTCTGCCGTGTTGCAGGCAGAAAAGGAGAGGGATCCATGAAACATGGAACACAGACCAGTGCGGGTGTTGAAGGTTGCGCGGGATGCGCGGCCAAAGATGTGGTGGATATCGGCCGGCGGTCGTTCTTCGGCGCTCTGATCGGGACGGCTTCAATGCTGATCGGGGCAATCGTAGGCACGCCCTTGCTGCGTTTCGTGCTGTACCCGGTTTACGCGAAAGGCGAGAGCGGTAGTTGGTCGGACGTAGGAAGCGTCAGCGAGTTTGACAAGAGCGACGGACCCGTATCGAAGACCATCACGTTTACTCAGCGGGATGGCTGGCGCGAAGTGGTGTCTACGGAGTCTGTGTACGTATGCCGCGCAGGCGATGGACAACTGCAGGTGCTGTCGGCGATTTGCCCGCACCTGGGGTGTTCAGTGGCCTGGCAGGAAAATCAAGGCAAGTTCGTTTGCCCGTGCCATGGCGGGCAGTTCAAGCCAGACGGCAAGCATATCGCAGGTCCGCCGCCGCGCAGCATGGACACGTTGAAGGCGCAGGTGAAGGATGGCAAGCTGCAAGTTCAATTTGAGTATTTTCAAACCAACCAGCCGCAGCAGGAATTGTTGAGCTGACGAGAAAGAGGTAAGCCCCATGGACAATGACCCCGGCAATTCAGAGGCCGTGAGCGAGGGTTTGGCAGGCCACCTTCTTGACTGGCTGGATGAACGAACAGGCGTGAAAGAGATTATGCACCACGTGCTGCACGAGCCAATACCGGGCGGTGCGCGATTTGCATACGTGTTCGGCTCCGGCCTGTTATTCATCTTTCTGCTGCAAGTTGTCACTGGCGTTTCACTGGCACTCTACTACACACCGACGGCAGAGACCGCGCACACCAGCGTCGCCTACATTACCAAGCAGGTCGCCGGGGGCGCATTCTTGCGCAGCCTGCACTCCTATGGCTCCAGCGCGATGATTATCGTGTTGGTATTGCATTTTCTACAGACATTTCTTTATGGCTCGTTCAAGGGACGCCGCGAGCTATTGTGGCTCTCTGGCGCAGTGCTTTCTTTCCTCGTTCTCGGCATGGGCTTTACCGGGTATTTGCTTCCCTGGGATCAGAAGGCCTACTTCGCGACCGCAGTGGGTACAAATGTAGTTGGCGAAATGCCTCTGATCGGCAACCTGCTTACGCGATTAATGCGGGGCGGCGACGCCATCGGCACACTGACGCTGTCGAGGTTTTATGTTGCGCACGTCTTTCTGATTCCAGGCGCCATTTTTTCATTCATCGCAGCACATATCCTCCTTTTCCGGAAGGCGGGTCCGGCCGGTCCAGTGAAGGAACACCCGATAACTCCAAAGCTCGCCACAGAGCCTTTCTATCCGCGCCAAGTTCTATTTGATATGGCATTTGTGTTGCTCATCATGGCCGCGCTTGGCGGGCTTGCATACTTGCACCCGGCTACTCTCGGGCCCATTGCAAACCCCGCTGACACGCATTTTTTGCCCCGGCCGGAGTGGTATTACTTGCCGATGTTTGAGTGGCTCAAGTTCTGGGAAGGCCCCAAGGTTGTCTTGGGGATCGTCGTGATTCCAGGGCTCCTCGCAATGGCGTTCTTCCTGATGCCGTTCCTCGATCGCAAACTGGAGCGTCGGGCGTGGCGGAGACCTATTCCAGCATTGGCGGTTGCTGTGGTGGTTTTCGGCATGGTTTTCCTCGGGGTGAAAAGCCAATTCGACGACCGGCAGGGACCGATAGCCGAGCAACTCGCGCTTCAAGCGAAGGAAGAAAAAGCATATAGCGCAGCGCCCTTTCAGCCCTATCTGGAGTCGAGCGACGGGCCTGTGACCGTGGCGCTTCCGATCGGTCAAGGTAGTCCCCTCGTGGCTGAGGGCAAGAGCGTGTTTATGAAGCGGGCTTGCTTTGCGTGCCATGGCGCGGCAGGCATGGGAACCGCTGCCGCTCCGAGTCTTGTTGGGGTCACCGGGAAATACGGCGGGGACCAGCTTGAAGCATTACTTCGCAATCCAAATGCGCGAATGACAGCCGGACGCATGCCGAAAGTGGACGCTCCGCCCAAAGACATGACCGCACTGATTGCCTTTCTCGGAGTGATTGGGACAAGCGCGGCGAACGTGGTGCCTAAGGATGACCCTCCCGTTACAGCCGCAACTACGCACGCAGGCCTCGCAAAAGCCTCAGCGAGGAATGTGAACATGGTCACGGACGGTTCGCGCCTCAGTGCCAACACGAAATTTCCTGTGCAGGCAGTTTCGGGCGAGCAACTATTCAAGACCCGAGGCTGCTTTGCCTGCCACGGAAATGCAGGGGCAGGCGGCCTGGCGCCGGCAATTGCCCCGCTCATTGCCAAGATCTCAAATGAAGAATTGACGGCGGTTTTGCAGAAGCCAACCGCAAAGATGAAGGCAGGCGGAATGCCGGCAGTTCAAGCGACCAGCGCGGAGCTGACTGGGCTGCTTTCATATCTGCGGAATTTGCCTGCACCCAACTCCGGAGAGATGGCGGGAAAGACCGTTGCCCCGGAGTGAGAAACGGTTGACTTGCGCGGCGAGTGTTGGGGCTCAGAGCCTCGCAAGCGGCAGCTTGCGCGGACACTCTAGCCCCTGCGAAACCGTGCAGCGAGATGTTTGACCTCTCGGGCCAGGATGCCCACATCGCTTCCTGCCGCAATGAAGTTGAAACCCAAATCGAATAGAAAGTCCATGTCGTCGACATGCCCCGCCAAGGTCCCGGCGGATTTACCTGCGGTCCGAATGCGCTCAGCAGCATCTTTGATGGCAGCCTGTACCTCAGGATGCTTCGGGTTGCCGAGGTGACCAGAGTCAGCCGCGAGATCACTGGGCCCAATGAACAGCCCGTCGACACCTTCGACCGCCGCGATCTCCTCAATCTGGCTAAGCGCCGCCCGGCTTTCCAACTGCACGAGTACGCATGTGTCGAGATGCGCGTTTTGATGGTAGCCTTCGATGCGCACGTAGTCGTCGACACGCGGCACAATGGCGACGCGACGGATGCCACGCGGAGGATAGCGGGCAGCGGCGACTGCCTTGCGGGCTTCGTCAGCATTTTGGACAAACGGAACAAGAAGAGAGCGAGCGCCGACATCGAGAGCCCGCTTGATGATCACAGGATCGTTCCAAGGGACGCGAAAGACAGGCTCGGCTGTGCCGCAGCGCATCGCCTGTAATTGCCCGAGCAACGAAGTGATGTCGTTCGGAGCATGTTCACCGTCGATGACGATCCAATCAAAACCCGCGCCCGCGATAATCTCAGCAGCGGTTGGACTCGCAAGACCGCTCCAGAGTCCGACCTGTCGCTCACAATTTGCAAGAGTTCGCTTGAAAGCATTGCGGGGCAGATTCCCTGGCCATTCGGGCATGACTTCACCCCCTGAGCTGATTGAACGTGTACTGTAGCACAGCGTCAATTGCCAGCTCAAATCGTTCGAGGCATCGGAATACTTGATGGCCCTCATCCTGATCTGGCCGACCATAAAGACAAGTTTGCAATCGTTTTCGGCAGTGACGAGGCATCGTTCAGAGACGGGACGAACGTCGATATTAATGGCGGCGTTGTTTTCATCTACACGAACGGTGGCAGATGCATTCTAATCGGCTGGATTCGCGGCTGGCGGGGAAGGCGCTACTATGATTGCAATGTGTTCCGGAGAATGCAGGGCGGCGAGAGGGAGTGAATAACCGTGAAGCTAATGCAAATGGCGGATCAAGTCCGTTATCGGACCATGACTACGAGCGAATTGCGCGAAACATTCCTGTTGAGTGAGGTGTTCAAGCCGGGTGAGATCAACCTGACCTATGTGGATCTGGACCGGGCCGTGGTTGGTTCTGCCGTACCCGTGGACAAGCAGCTTGTACTGGGCACAGACGACCTGTTGAAGGCGTCCTATTTTCTTGAGCGGCGCGAGCTTGGCATTCTCAATGTCGGGTATCAGGGCGCGGTGACGGTAAACGGCGATCGATTCGACCTGGATAATCTGGATGCACTGTACGTCGGGCGCGGAAACGAGAGTGTGAAGTTCGAGAGCCTGAGCAAGGACAAGCCTGCGGAGTTCTACCTGCTAAGCTATCCGGCGCACGCAGTCCATCCTACGCGGAAGATTAAATCGAGCGACGAGCCACAAACAAAACTCGGATCGCCTGAGACAGCCAATCAACGCGGGATTACTCGACTGATTCATATGGGCGGAGTCCGCAGTTGCCAGTTGGTGATGGGGTTTACTCAACTAGCTGCCGGCAGCGTCTGGAATACAATGCCACCGCATACGCATAGCCGCCGCTCGGAGATTTATCTCTACTTCAACATTCCCGACGGCCAGCGGGTAGTTCACCTGATGGGGCCGCCGCATGAAACGCGCAATCTTGTGATCGCCAACAAGGAAGTGATGATATCGCCAGGATGGTCGATTCACGCCGGGGTTGGGACCGCGAGCTACACATTCTGCTGGGGCATGGGCGGCGAGAACCAGGACTACGACGACATGGACAAGCTGGCCATTGCCGACTTGCTCTAGCGAGCAGGAAAACGAGGCATGACTTGATTCTCGATTTGTTCAATCTCAAAGGCAAGACGGCGCTGGTGACTGGATCGTCGCGGGGACTGGGCGCGGGCATGGCCTTAGCGTTGGCCGAAGCCGGCGCCGAGGTGGCGCTGCACGGATCGCATTCAGTACCGGAGGCGACACAGAAACTCGTTGCGAAAACCGGTGCGCGCTGCGCTGCGTATGTCGCCGACATAAGCGATGAGTCGGTATGTGTATCGCTGATAGACCAAGTCATCGCAGAATTCGGCCGAATCGATATCCTCGTAAACAACGCGGGCACAATTCGCAGGGCGCCGGCCGCGGTCCATTCAATGGAGGATTGGAACACAGTTCTGGCAACCAACCTCACGAGCGTCTTTCGGCTGACGCAGCTTGCGGGCAAATACATGCTGGCGCAGGGCTCGGGCAAAGTGATCAACATTGCCTCGATGCTGACGTTTCAGGGCGGCGTGTTCGTGCCATCTTATGCGGCAGCAAAAGGGGGATTGGGGCAACTGACCAAGGCGTTTGCCAACGAGTGGGCGGCAAAAGGAATCAACGTGAATGCGATCGCCCCAGGGTACATGGAAACCGCCAACACCGCACTCTTGCGCAAAGATGCGGAACGGTCGCGGCAGATACTCGAGCGCATTCCTGCAGGGCGGTGGGGCTTGCCGTCAGACCTTGCAGGCGCGGCCGTCTTCCTGGCGTCACGGGCAAGTGACTACGTCCATGGGCACATCATGGTCGTCGATGGCGGCTGGCTGGTTCGATAGTCTATTGATTCATCGGGTAATGATCGCACCCAGGATGCGAGGGAACATGAAGAGGACGATTGCAACGAGAGTTGCTCTTGCTGCTTTGACGCTGGGCATGAATGCCGCTGCTCAAACTGTAACTGTCGATCACTGGACGCAAAGCCAATTGATTGAGAAGGCACAGCAGTTGGAGCAGAAGGCAGCAGACGGCGGTTCGGCAAGCGCCAAGCTGACCGAGTATCCGAACCATTTCACCATGATCGCGCTGCGCAAGAAGAGCGGGAGCGCGGAAATTCATGAAAAATACGCGGACTTCCTCTTTGTATTGAAGGGTAAGGCAACCCTGGTAACGGGCGGGACGGTCATTGACCCGCAGGCATCGGGCCCCGGCGAAAGTGGCGGAACCTCGTTGAGCGGAGGCACGCGGACACTACTTGCAGAGGGCGACGTCGCTCATATTCCGGCCAACGTTCCGCATCAATTGTTGCTGCCAAAGCACAGTGAGTTCATTTACTTCGTGATCAAGGTGCAGGAGAAGTAAATGCAGAGGAATGGCGCCTTTCCGAATGCGGCCGGCAGGGTTTGCGCATGCATTTCAGAAGTGAACGAGTCCGCGCTATTCAGGGCGAGATTCCGATAAGGCAGAAGGAGATGCGGATGAGAATTCGCGACGCCTGGATTTCGATCGCGTTTGCCGCGGCATTGCCTGGTGCGGTTGCGCAGGAGTTAGTTCTCGCAAATCCTATCGATGTCGATCGTCCCCAGGAGGTGATCGAAATCTCGCTTGGACAAGTGTTGGAGCATCTGCATATCACCTCCACCCAGGCAGGGGCGATCATTGCGGAAGACAAGGAAACGGGCAAACGAATCGCGACTCAACTGGAGAGGAGCGCAACACAAGGGACCGCTGATCACCTGCTCCTTCTTGTTCAATTGCGGGCGCACGGACAGGAGCGCATTCGCTTTCGTATCGATCCGAATGCATCGCAACAGAGAACTTTGGTCTTTGGCCGCGCAGTTCCCGAACGACTGGACGATTTCGCGTGGGAGAACGAGATGGTAGCCCATCGCATCTACGGGCCTGCGCTGGAGGCTACAGGGGAAATCTCGTCGGGCATCGATGTGTGGTCAAAGCGTGCGCCGAATTTTGTCGTGGATAGTTTTTACAAAAGAGCCAGCGAAGGCGAGCGCACCAATAATCCAGGTCTCAGTTATCACGTGGACAACGGCCAGGGATTGGATTCCTACGACGTAGGCCCCAGCCGCGGTTGCGGAGGAACGGCCGCTTTTGCAAATGGGAAACTGGTTGCTTCGAAGAATTTCACGGGCATACATATCCTGGCGAATGGGCCAATCCGGTTCTCATTTGAAGTTGCCTACGCGCCGTGGGATGTGAAGGGAGTGGGCGTAACGGAGACGAAGCGCATTACCCTGGATGCCGGAATGCACATGAACCGGATCGAATCAACCTTTACTTTTCATGGCACACCGACTCTGGATCTTGCTGCGGGCATCGCCGTTCATGCAGGCGCGCACGCGGAATTCCCCGAAGCAGGAAACATCGCCTCGGTTTGGGACATGCCGCAGGACCCATCGGCAGGGCGGATTGCAACCGGCCTGATCGCCACGTCCGGCGAGCACGCGCGAACACTTGAAGCAGCCAACAATGCAGTGATGATCTTCACGCGGCACTCCGGCGAGCCTTTCGTTTATTTTGCCGGCTCGGGATGGTCAAAAGCCGACATGCCGTCGGCCGCGGACTGGAACAACTATCTCAGACTGCAACTAAAGATGCTTGAGAATCCAATCGAAATGCGTTGGTCGCGGTGAGTTCTTCCAGACACTTGGCAGTGAACCGGAGTCGAACAGGCAGGGGAAGGGGGCATCGCGAATCTGCCGCGTGCCATTTGTGCGCGATCCTTCTGGCAGTACAGTCCAACGACTGAACCAGGAAATCGAGGAGATGAAGTGATGTGAATTCCGCTTTTTTCGCTCGCGAGTGTTCAGTCAACTGGACCGACTTTTGCGGAGACATTTCGGAATTCAGACTTCTTCTTCCCCAATGCGATGATTCCAATGTCGGCGTGGTCACTGGTGAGTCCTTAAGTCGGGAGACCGGCTGATTCAATCGAATGTCATCAGGACTCGGTAAAGTCAATTGCTTTTGGGACACGGGAGAAACCGCGTGTACTTACGGCCAGGTAAGTAAGTCCAACGAGGAACCAGACGCCACCCGCAACCTTGGCGATGATATTGAGATTCAGCCAGATCAACCCGCAGAAGGCGAAGCCAAGCAGGGGCAGAATCGTATCAGCGAATAACTGTGGGCGCCTCTCTTTACGGCCCAGAATCGTAAAATGCCAAAAGACTGAAAGATTCACGCCCATGAAAGCAAGGAATGCTCCGAAGTTAAGCAGTTCGCCGGCATGCTCATAGGCATTGCCAATGTAATTCAGCCCGAGGGCGCCAAAGTAAGCTACAGCACCGATCAAGAGGATGTTATAGGTTGGAGTACTCGACTTGGGGCTCAGGTGAGCAAAGAAACCGCGGGGGAGTACACCATCGCGACCCATTCCAAACAAGAGACGCGCCGCTCCAAGGCCTCCCGTGATGCCGCTCCCCAACGCAGCCAGAATGAGAATGCCGCCCATCGCCTGAAACAGAGCGGGGCCTCCGACGCGGTTGCACACGTCCATGAATGCCGTTTCAAGATTCGAGTAGGTGCGCCAGTCCGGCCAAATCCGCTGCCCCAGGTATACTTCGATCCCGCTCAGGACGCCGGTAATCACGCACACAAGAACGGTGGCAAGGAGCACGTTGCGGCGCGGGTTCTTAACATCCTCTGAAAGAGTCGTTATTCCATCGAATCCGATGTACGTGAGCGCTGCGAACGAGGTAGCGCCCCAAATCAGGTGGCGATCAAATGTTTTTGGATTGTAGAAGGGCTCGGCAGAGAAGATGCCCGACCATCGGCCCACATGGAACAGGTAGCGAAGCGCAACACAGAAGAAGACAGCGAGGACCGCGCACATGGCGAACATGAGAAGCTTGTTGGTTCTTGCAGATGTCCTAATGCCATTCAGGTTCAACGCTGTCATGAAAACAATGACAAACAACGCGATGACGAAATACGGCACTGAACTGAGATAGCGGCTTTCGAGCGCTGCAGAAATCCAGACGACATTGATGAGCGGCTGCAGAACGTAATCGAGAAGCATCGCCCACCCCACAAGGAAGCCGAGGTGGGGGTTGATTGCCCTGCCGACGTACGTATAGGCCGATCCGGCCGACGGATAAACGGCGGCCATCCGCCCGTAATTGACGGCGGTGACAACCATGGCCATCATGGCAACCAGGATTACGGTCACAGTGTGGCCGTTAGAGAGTTTCTGCGCCACTCCAAAAAGGGGGATCGGGGCTGTTGGCTGAATGAGAACGAGCCCATAGAAGATAAGGTCCCATAACGTGAGGACCTTTCTAAGGTGGGGTGGCTCTGCTTGCGGCGTTTGCGCGGCTTCAGACACTTGTTCCCCCAAGTCATTCCATGCAGGCACTGCCCCGTTGAATGCAGCAATGTTATTCCATCACGCCTTCACTGGACAAGATTTTGCGCAAAGCGGGGCGGCCCGGCGCGCGGACCAATGGAAGTAAGTTGCCGCTAGCTATCCAGCACCTTATTGAAGGCGTCGGTGATATCCTGCTCGTCTCGCTTAGCAAGGCACGAGGGGGTTGAAATGAGGATGCTCCGTGCAAAGAGGCTGTCGGCGTACCGATAGTAAAATTTGGATTGCGGGCAACCTCGATGAGGCCGAAAGGAATTCAAAGGATAACTTCTTGATGCATCTTTGCGGCCAGGATACGCTGGTTTTCGATTACGATGGCGTAGTCGCAGACACAGAACCGCTCCATTGGAAAACGTGGGCAAAGGTGTTGGAGCCTCGCGGTTTCCAACTGACCTGGGAACAATACTGCAAATTCGGCCGTGGTGTTCAAGATGCTGAAATGATCGCAACGCTGAGCACGTTATACAACGACCGTTCACTGCCATCGGGGCTGGATGAACTGATTACGCGCCACAATCGGCTGATGAAGGAAACCTGTGCGAGCGCGCTGCCCATCCGCAACGAGACAGTAGAGTTGTTGCACTCTCTGAAGAACTTTCGACTGGGGCTGGTCACCGGCTCCTCACGGTCCGAGGTAGCTCCCGTCTTGCGTGCTGCCGGAGTGTTCGATTGCTTTAATGCGATGGTGTTTCGAGATGATGTGGAGCATCATAAACCGGCACCCGATCCATATCTATTACTGGGCAGTCTGCTCGGCATCACAAGCGGACTCGCCTTCGAAGATTCAGCCGCCGGTATTGCAAGTGCTCAGGGTGCGGGGTTTATCGCCATTCCGGTCGATGCTCCCGAACATCTTCCGATGATTGTGCAGAATGCGATTCGCAAACAACAGACCTAGCCGGATTCGGGCATACGGAATTCCGTTCGATTGGGTGGCACTCCTACCAGGACACCTATAGATATAGCTCAGCGCAGACGCGCCATGCTTACATTCCGACCGCCGAAGATATGGTGGTTCGCCCGATGAAGTACCGAGGCATAGGCTAACAGCAAGGCGGTAAGAACGGTGATGGGAAGGAGGCCTCTGTTTGCGTCTCTGTCCAACTGCCAAACAGGGCGCATAAGCACCCTGTTTGCGGTGGTTCTGGGTTGGCCATCGGCCTAAGTGGTTGCGGGGGCTGGATTTGAACCAGCGACCTTTGGGTTATGAGCGACCTGAGATTTCGGTAAGTATCGGACAACAGGGCACGAGTGGAAACCCTGAGATACCCCTGGGAACGGCTGGAAACCGGGTATTGGGGACTTAATGGGGACTGATTTTGCAGTTGCCCAATGGTCTGCCCAACGATCCGCCCAACGACCTGCTCAAGGTCGCCAGCTGTGGCGATTCAGCCACGATGGGGTGTGCCATGACTCTACTTCCCTCCACGAATTCAGATTGCCAAACGGCTCTTGCTGAACTTGGCGATCTACCGTTCAAACCTCCACGCTCCAAACTGGAACCTCACCGCGAACTGATCCGCGAGCTACGACGCAAGGGGCGGACTTACCGCGAGGTTGCGCGCCTCTTTGAGGAGCGCCTTGGCTTGTACGTTGCGCCGAGCACTCTGCATTCCTTTGTGAAGGTCCGCGCCAAGCATCGCAAGCGCACACAATTCGAACTGCCGCCAACCCAGTTTGCTACGGCAGAGTCGCCAGTGCTTGACCGCGTTAGCGCCTTCAAAGCAAAGCCAGTGGTGCGGACTGCGAAGCCTGCTCGCTTTGTTTTCCGTGAGAACGAACCTTTGACCTTGACAAGCAACGGAGGTGAGCAATGAGGGCGTATTCAAAGCGTGTTGTTTTTACCATGGGCGGCAAAGGCGGAGTCGGCAAAACAGGCGTCATGGTTGCCCTGGCCGAGTGGTTCGCCGCGAATGAGATTCCGGTCACCCTGCTCGATCTCGATACGGAGAATAAGGCGCGCGGCTCTCTCAAGCATTTCTTCAATGGCACGGTGACCAAGGTCAACATTCATACCCCGGCGGGTCTTGACGCCTTTGTCGATTACCTTGACGGTGGTACGCCCATCATCCTTGCCGACATGGGCGCGGGCGCCGGGCAGGTCGCAGCCGACTGGTTCGAGTCAATGTATGACGATGTGGCTGAAACTGGCGTGCGCTTTACAGCGGTCGGCGTGGTCACACCCGATCCTGCCAGCGTCGAAAGCCTGCTCGCCTGGGCGAGTCGCCTGCAAGAGCGGGTCGAGTATGTGGTCGTCGAGAACGCTACCAGTTCTCCGGCAGACTTCACGTACTGGAGGTCCACTAACCAGGCGATCCGTTTCCGTGAAGCTTTCTCTCCTGAGATATTGCAGATGGAGTTCCGGCTCGCAGAGCTTGAAAACCCACTCCGCCAGCACGGGATTCAACTGGGGCAGGTAGCAGACCGCAAAGCCACTGTAGAGGAGCTGAAGCGAGCTTCTCTGGTCATGCGCGCGCAGAGCTATCGGCGTCGGCTCTTTTCTGAGTTCGACCGGGCCAAGCAGGTGTTCCTGCCATGAGTGGAACTCCAACGACTTCCAAGATCTCAATCGTAGCGGCGGGGGAGCCAAGCCTTTTTGACTCTCTCGCTCGCCTTGTCCCCAAAGACTTGCAGGCCGCTTATTATCGCGTTCTTGCGCACACTCGCACATTGAGTCCCGACGATGAAATGCTGCGCATCCTGGAGGCAATGGGCACGTTGGCTTTGCTCACGCGGCACACTCCGAAAGCCATTGCCGATGAGCGGGAGCGATTCCAGGAGATGTTTGAACTGCATCAGCAGTTTTCAGAGGAAGCACAGCAGAAGACGCTCCGCTATGTCCGGGAATTGGAGTCGAGGCTGTCAGGGCTTCCCAGCGAACTCGAAGCCGGTCTTGACCCGGAGCAGATTGCCAAGTTGCTGGGTGAAAGCCTGCGCCAGCATTTTCTCAACTCCGGCATACAGGCTACTGTCAAAGGTCTGCAAACAACCAGCGCGGGACTAGCGACCGCCCAAAAGGAACTCTCCACTGCTTTGCGTACTTTGTCGGATTCGCACGGCGGGGTCGTCGCTCAAGTTGAGTCTGCCAACAACCGATTGACATATTCCCTGGAAAACAGGGCACAGACGGTCGACGCGCTCCTGCATGAACTGAGAGACGATGTGCTGCGCATCTGGATTCCTCTTGCGTGCGGCGCAACCCTTCTTGTCGGTATGTTCTGCGGAATGGAGATTCAAGGTTGCCGGGATTCGTCTTCTGAGGCATCTGCAGCGCCGACGCCGGCCACGGTGCAACCGGCTCCAACACTGCAACCTGACAAAAGCGGCAGTTCAGGCGGCAACTCACAGAAACCGCATCATTTCCTGCACGACGCGAAGCCCGACGCCGGACTGGGGCGGTAGAATCGGGTAGCGGCAATGACGGGCGGCTATCTGGAAGGAAATGAATGGCCTTGCAGGCATTCAAACGCTTTTTGATCCGGCTGACAGCGAAGACAAAACACTTGACAACTGGCGGGAATGCCGTCACTATAGTGATGACACACCCGCCAAGCCTCTCCCTGGAAACAGGTGAAGCTCAAATCGGCGGGTTTTTCATTTTCCGATGAAATACGGCAAGCCTCATCTTCCATACGA
>CAIWFH010000003.1 GCA_903911925.1 uncultured Acidobacteriaceae bacterium | reverse complement strand
CAGCTCCCGCTTGCTCTTGCGGCCATACTTTGCAAAACTCGCCTGCGATGCCAGTGTCTGCTGAATCCGCGCCATTCGCTTCATACGACTAGTTTAATCAACAATGAAGCAGGTAGCGGACTTGTGCAGAGGTTCCCTAGAGCGCGATGAGCGGCGCAACGTGAACCTATTGCTGCTGCTGCATTTGCTGCAAGTCAATGAAGGGCAGAATTGGTGCGGGGGCCTGCTGGGCGCGCTCCACCAGCACGCTCCAATCGTCTGGAATCGGCAGCTTGCGGTCAAGCGCGGGCGGCTGATCGCTGGCTTCAACATGCACCGCCACGTAGAGTTCGCTGTCCGTCGTTCCGCGAAAGATGCCATGTGTTGGCGGCACGTCGGCGTAGTCGCGGCCCACCGCGGTGCGGATGTGGCGATGGTGCGCCACAAGATTGTTTGTCGGATCGAAGCCCACCCAGCCCAGATGCGGCAGCAGCACATCCACCCAGGCATGGGTGGCATCGGGCGTCGAGCGGTCGTGGTCTTCGCGGCTGCGATAGAGATAACCCGAAACGTAGCGCGCCGGAATCCTCACGTGGCGCAGCAGCGCGATCATGGTGTGGGCAAAGTCCTGGCACACGCCCTTGCCGCTGATAATGGCTTCATCGATGGGCGAGTCCACGCGCGTGGAGCGGGGCTCGTATTGAAAGTAGTCGTAGAGACGCTGATTCAATTCCTGCACCAGCAGCAACGGATCGTCGCGGCGAGTAACGCCCATCTGTTGGGCCAGCAGAGTTACTGCCGGAGTTTCGACAGCGAAGGTTGAAGGCAGCAGCATCTCCCAGTAGTCCCCCGCTTCAATCAGTTCGTCGAGCGCGCCCCAGGCGTCGGGCGAAAGAAAACCCGGCACATCGGGCAGTTCCTGCTGCTCAACCACCGACTCGGCTACGATGACCAGTTGATTGTGTTCGCCGGGAATGTCGAAGTGCTGAACGTTGTTGCCCTGATGATCGCGATAGCTGAAGACCCGGCAGCGCGGACTCACCGAGAGCGAAAAATTCAGACAGTGCTGGTTTGAGTCGGAGCGCGGATGCACGCGCGTCTCCATGATGCTCTCGCTGATGGGATGCGAGTAGCGGAAGCGCGTAAGGTGCCGGATTGAATAGAAGTTCATCTTCGCTCCCCCTCGTCAAGCCGACAGCGCGGACTGGATGGAATAGTGCACGTAATAGCGGTAGATAAGCTCGTGGATGCGCATGCACTGTTCGCGGATTGAATGCAGAAAGCCCCCCGCATCGCCGGCAAGAATCTCGCCAATCGTGGTGAAGTCAAGCATGGCGTGCAGCTTGCCGATGGCCGCCGTCAACTCTTCCGGAGGCCGCCGGCCGCCGCTCCTCTGGATGGAGTCAATGGCGTCGCGGATGCCGTCCACGGTGTAGCGGATGGCATGCGGAAAATCGCGGTTGAGCAGCAGGAACTCCAGGATGCGCCCGGATGAAAGATCGGCCGTGTACACCTGGCAGTAAGCCTCAAACGAAGTGCAACAACGCAAGAGCCCCACAAGCTCAAGATACTGGTAGCCGGAGTGATCTTCCTCGTCCTGGTTGAACAATTCCGGCTGGTACACCTCAAGCATGGTTGCGGTGGCATAGGCCCGCTCAAGGTAGCGGCCCAGGCGGATAAACTGCCAGCCCTGACCGTGAATCATGGTGGTGTCGCTGACGCCTTTAAAAAGATGAATGCCGTCGATGACCGCGGCCAGCGAGTCGTTGATGTTGGCGCCGAACTGGGCCTGCGCCTGCGGCGTGCGGATCTGGTGGAAGAGCCGGTTGAGCCGCTGCCACTGCTCGGTTGAAATTTCTTCGCGGACCTGGCGGGCGTTTTCGCGCGCTCCGTTGACGCAGAACGTGATTGAGGCAGGGCTAAGCGCATCAAAGAAAAGCCTGGAGGCCATCGACTCAAGATCGCCGCTCCACTCCATGCCGGCCGGCTTGCCCAGCGAGGACATCAGCCGCTTCCAACGAGTCTCAGCGCTGGCGCCGCCGGGGTCCAGCAACAGGCTCATGGTCACATCCAACTGGCGCACGGTATTCTCCGCCCGCTCCAGGTAGCGGCTCATCCAGTAGAGACTGTCGGCAACGCGAGATAACATTGCTTCTCCTGAGCCAGTTCTTGGTTAGTTCTCCAAAACCCACGTGTCCTTGCTGCCGCCGCCCTGCGAGGAATTGACCACCAGTGACCCCTTCTCAAGAGCCACGCGTGTCAATCCGCCGGGTACGATATTCACCTTGTCGCCAAAAAGAATGTAAGGCCGCAAATCCACGTGGCGCGGCTCAAGGCGATTTCCGATCAGGCAGGGCGCGCGAGAGAAATCCAGCGTCGGCTGCGCAATATAGTTCCTCGGGTTTGCCTCAATCTGCCGTGCAAACTCCTCGCGCTGCGCGGCGGTGGAGTGCGGACCGATCAGCATGCCATAGCCGCCGCTCTCGCCCACCGCCTTCACCACCAGTTTGTCCAGATTGG
Source organism: uncultured Acidobacteriaceae bacterium (assembly GCA_903911925.1). Taxonomy (GTDB): domain Bacteria; phylum Acidobacteriota; class Terriglobia; order Terriglobales; family Acidobacteriaceae; genus Telmatobacter. The sequence continues at coordinate 46,140 of CAIWFH010000003.1, read as the reverse complement.
CCAGCACATGTTTGCGCTCTTTCTCTTCGCCCAGCAGGTAGGTCTCCACGTTGGGCAGAATCGGTTCCTCGTCGAGGTAATAGCGGATCATGCGCGGCACATAAGCGTAGACCGCCTTGTCGTCCGCAAGCCCGGTACCGAAGGCGTTGGTCACGGTGACGTTCCCCGCGCGATACGCATTGAATAGGCCCGCGCAACCCAGCGACGAGTCAGAGCGGAAAATCAGCGGGTCGCTGAAGTCGTCGTCCACGCGGCGATAGATCACGTCCACGCGCTTCAATCCATCGGTCGTCCGCATGTAGACAATGTTGTCGTGTGTTACCAGGTCGCGGCCCTCGACAAGATCGATGCCCATTTGCCGCGCAAGGTAAGTGTGCTCGAAATACGCGGAGTTGAAGACGCCCGGTGTCAGCAGCACGATGTTCGGTTCCGGCCGTCCCTCGGGAGCCAGCGACCGCAGCGTGGCCAGCAGCAGTTGCGGGTAGCGCTCGATGGGCCGTACGCCGTACTTCGAAAAAAGCTGCGGAAAGGTCCGCTTCATGACCCTGCGATTCGTGAGCATGTAGCTCACGCCGGAAGGAACGCGCAGGTTGTCTTCTAGCACCACGAACTCGCCGGTGTTGAGCCGCAGCAAATCGGAGCCCACCACGGCGATGTAGACGTTTCGCGGCACCTGAAGCCCGCGCATCTGGCGGCGGTAATGCTTGCAGCTATAAACAAGCTCGCGCGGAATGATGCGGTCGTTCAGAATCTTGGCGTCGGAGTAGACGTCGCGCAGAAAAAGATTGAGCGCCGTGATGCGCTGGGTGAGGCCTCGCTCGATGCGGTCCCACTCCTGGGCGGTGATGAGGCGCGGCAGCAGGTCGTAGGGGAAGATGCGCTCGGTGCCCTCGTCGCGGCCGTAGACGGTAAAGGTGATGCCCTGGGTCAGGAACGAAAGATCCGCAGACTGCTTGCGCCGCTGCAACTCGTCCTGCGGCAGGTGCGCCAGGTTCTCGGCCAGCGGAACGTAGTGCGAACGCAGTGTCCCATCCCGCTCGCGCATCTCGTCGAACGCCTGGTCGAGCGTATAGTCGCCGTAAAGCGTATCCATTTCCATAGGGAGACCGGCGCTCATGGGTGGTGCTTCCTTGCGTGCGGATTCAGGGCCGGCGGGGCAACTACCCTGTTCTTTAGCTTTTATCACACGCCATATAAGGGAGCCATCAGGAAAGGGTGACGGGGGCGGCTGCGGCTTCTGCGCAACCCTTCCCTCCAACTCTGTCATCCTGAGTGACCGAAGGGAATCGAAGGACCCGCATTTGTCTTTCCTCTTCCCCCAATTTGCCTGCCCAGCTCTCCTTACCGAATCCTTGTAACCTGTTTGCCTTTGGCGCAGGAGGACTCGTAGGCCGCAATCACCACCCACGCCACCCGTTTGGGATCGAGAGCGTAAAACGACAGCAAATAGGGACGGCTCACGACCACCATGTCGAACTCTTGCTTCGAAGGTCGTTGCCACTGATAGACCAATCGTCCCGCCGTTCTGCGTGTTTCCTTTAATTGAATCGGGACGGCTGGATCAAGCCTCAATCGGGCTCTCAAGAAACCGGAGGCAACCTGATCGGGGTCGTCAAAAGCCTTAGAGTTCGGATCGCCCTCGGCCAGCCGCTGCGCCTCAAGAATTCCTGCGGTTGGGTCAAATGACCTCAGGAATCCAAAACCGCAACCGGCTTTGTCAATTGATGGTTGATCCGCGGACGCACCATAATCGAGGTCATTGCGATCCTGGGTGCCCACCGACTTGACTTGCTGAATGGCCAACAGACTACAGCATCCCATATGGCCATATCCGGTCCATGCAGTCTCCCCGCTGGGATAGGTTGTCTTTCGCCCCGTAAAGAAACGGGCGATTAGCACTGCGTGGACTATCGAGCCATGGTAACCGGAGCGAAAGGGTGGTTGAATCTGCTTCTCGAGTAGTCGAAATTGATCGTCTTCGACGAGCGGGATCGAAATACCCTCAACGGTCAACTCCTTTGAGCGCTCATGGCCTGCGATGGGGCCGCAGCAATAAACAGTATCCGACTTGGCTGTGCCTCCGTACTCGAGCCAGATCCCAAACCTGTTCTCGCACGTTGGATCGAAGAAACCAAAGTCCTCGAAGTCGTGAGATATAAAGCCTTCTACCTCGATGAGTTTGTGGTCATATGCGGGGGGGGCTTTCTGGAGTTGGCAGACCGTAACTTTCAGGGCATCTTCGCACCGAATCTGAACTGAAAAGCAAAAGCAACATGCAACCGCAAGAACAGCAAGCCGAATCCGTCCCATCGACTCCCCCCAAATGGAGCAATTTTGCCTCAGGCGCGAAAGCCTCGCGGCCTTCGGTTGAGAATCATACTCTCACGTGCATTTACTCTGGCTTGTCTATGGGGAAATGTGTCTCTTCGTAGCTCTCGACGTCAGTGATGAGAACATCCATGCGGTCACCGTCAGATGTTCCCTCCGGGGCTTCCCACAGTCGCTCAATTTCGCGCAGGGCCGCATCGTGGTCAGCATCATTCTGAATGGGATTTTGTCGCATTCCGGGTGTCCTCGGATGGCATTGGAACAAAACCGGGGGTGAGGCGAGATTTGGGGTATCCCACCCATTCGCGATGAGGCTGCGAATGGATGGGGCACCCAACAGTTGAGCCAAGGCCGGAGCGGCCTTGGGAGTGTTCCTTAGAACTGCGCCCAAAGTTGCTGGTTGTAAACCGCGTGATGGAACTGCACTTCGGAGCCCTTGACTACGGTTCCCAGTTCGCGCGGGCTGCGGTTGGCCGCGGCCTGCTTCAGTTCCGCATAGCGGCCCTGCACGTCGGCGCCCAGGATGGTCGAAATCCACTCTGACCCCTGGAAGTCGGTAATCGCCTTCTGGATGTTGTCGGGCAGGTAACGGCCGCCGCCGCGCAATCCCTTGACCTTTGAGATTTCGCCGTCGATGCCGGTCTTGAAGATGCCGTAGAGCGCCAGGTACGGATTGGCGTCCGGAGCCACGGCGCGCACTTCAGTCCTCATGGAGCGGTGGTTGCCGATGGGAACGCGAACCATGGCGCCGCGATCGGTGGCCGAGGCGCGAATCTGGTTGGGCGCTTCAAAGTGCGGGTCAAGGCGGCGATACGCATTGACGCTTGAGTTGAAGACCAGGCACAGATCCAGAGCCCGGGTCAGGATGCGGTCAAGGAAGCTCCAGCCAAATTTCGAGAGCTGCTCCTCGCCTTTTTCATCCCAGAACAGGTTGGTCTTGCCTTTAGAGACGGAAACGTTGGTGTGCATGCCGCTGCCGTTGACGCCGACAACCGGCTTGGGCAGGTAGCAGGCCGTGTAGCCCATGTTGTTGGCGATCTGGCGTGTGAGCAGCTTGTAAAGCTGAATCTGGTCGGCCGCGGCCACAACTTCAGCGTAGCCGTAGTTGATCTCGAATTGGCTGGGCGCGACTTCCGGGTGGTCCTTTTCGTTCTGGAATCCCATCGCCCGCTGCACTTCAGCGGACGTGTCGATAAACTGGCGCAGCGGATCGAGAGGCAGCGAGTGATAGTAGCCGCCGGTGGAAATGAACTCGAACTTGCCGGTCTCGCAATATTTCTGCTCCGCGTCTTTGCCCGCAAAGAGGAAGCCCTCAATCTCGGTGGCCGCGTTCAGCGTGTACTGTTTCTCTTTGTACAGCTTGTCAGAGTAGTTCTTGAGCACGCCGCGCAGGTCGCCGGTATAAGCCGTGCCGTCCTTGTCGAGCACCGTGCCGAAAACCACCACCTTGCCGTTGCCGAACACGTCGGCCGGAACCCAGTAGAAGGCGCTCCAGTCGATGCCCAGGCGCAGGTCGCTCTCTTTTTGCGCCGTGAAACCGCGAATCGACGAGCCGTCGAAGGTCAGGTTCTCGTAGGAGCCGAGCAGGAACTTCTTGTCGTAGTCCAGCAGGTGCAGGCGGCCCTCAAGGTCAGAGAACAACACGGTCACGGCCTTGATCCGCTTCTCGTCGGCCAGGTACTTCAGCCGTTTTTCACGAATCTCGTCGGCGGCCATACGGGCTGCGCGTTCTGCCTTGGCAGTCAGGTTGAGCTCTTCAAGCTCCTCGTACGAGAGAGCCAGAAAATTGCGGTAATCGGTGGACATAGGTCTCCTTCTTGGCTGAAAAAGGTACAGCCCCGGCGTCTAGTGGCGCTAGCGGCTGGTTGGGGTGGTTGACTTCAGGTAGCGTGGCTCGGCCCGCCGCGCATTACAAATATTGTACTTCCAGATTTTGGGAAGATGAAAAAAGTGGTGCAAAACCGCGCGGATTCTGCCACGCCTTGATCAAAGTCGTCGCGCCTGCCTGCCTGCCCCGGAGTAATCTTGAAAGTCAGGAGACCCTTCTGCCCGATGTCGAAACTGCCCCGCTTTCCAATCGCCGCCCTGGCCACCTTCGCCCTGGCTGTTACCGCAGCGGCTGCCCAGCAGCCTGCCCCGGATGCACCCAAGGAAGATTACGTCCGCGCCCACTACACCAAATATGAGTTCCGCATCCCCATGCGCGACGGCAAGCGGCTTTTCACGGCGGTCTATGTCCCCAAGGACGCCGCCGCTGGCCCCTATCCCTTCATGATGGACCGCACCCCCTACAATGTCGGCCCCTACGGCGAAGACCGTTATCCGCAGCGCCTTGGCCCGTCTGACGAGTTTGAAAAGGGCGGCTACATCTTTGTCTACCAGGACGTGCGCGGCCGCTGGATGAGCGAGGGCGAGTTCCAGGAGATGCGTCCGCACATCGACGACAAGAAGTCGCCGCAGGACGTGGACGACGCGTCAGACACCTACGACACCATCGAATTCTTGCTCAAGAACGTGCCCAACAACAACGGCAAGGTGGGCATCTGGGGCATCAGCTACCCGGGGTTCTTCACCTCGGCCTCAATAATCGATTCGCACCCGGCGCTGGTGGCGGCCAGCCCGCAGGCCCCCATGACCGACCTGTTTATGGACGATGACGGTTACCACGGCGGCGCCTTCATGCTCTCGGCCAACTTCGGCTTCTACACCCAATTCAAGCCAAACCAGAACCCTGAGACTCCCAAGCCCGGCGTGCGCTTTGACTTTGGAACTCCGGACCACTACAAGTTCTTTCTACAGGCTGGGAACATCAGCAACCTGGACAAGCTTTACCTGAAGGGCTCCAACTGGCTATTCAACGACCAGGCATACCACTCGACATACGACGCCTACTGGCACGCGCGCGACCTGTCGCGGCACATGAAGAACGTGCGCTGTGCCGTGCTGGTGGTGGGCGGCTGGTTTGACGCAGAAGACCTGAGCGGCCCCTACAAAACCTTCTACGCCACCTCCAAAATGAATCCCGATACGCCCACAACTCTTGTGGAAGGCCCCTGGGTGCACGGCGGCTGGTCCAGAAGCGATGGAAGCCACCTGGGCGATGTGCAGTTCAACGCCAAAACCGCCGAGTACTTCCGCGCCAGCGTCCAATTTCCCTTCTTCGAGCACTACCTCAAGGGCAAGGGAGCGGCGCAGCCCAAGGCCGTTGTCTTTGAGACCGGGACCAACGTCTGGCGGCACTTTGACGCCTGGCCACCCAAGGCTGCCGCGCCAAAGACCCTCTACTTCCACACCGGCGGCAAGCTGAGCTTTGAGCCGCCCGCCGAAGCCAAGAGTCTCGACGAATATGTAAGCGACCCCAGCCACCCGGTGCCCTTTGTGGGCTACACCACTGACACCGTGCCCCAGCGCTACATGGTTGACGACCAGCGCTTCGCCAGCAACCGGCCCGACGTGCTGGTCTATGAAACAGACCCGCTTGAAGAGGACGTAACCATTGCAGGCCCCATCTCGCCGAAGCTCAAAGTGGCCAGCACCGGCACCGATTCCGACTTCGTCGTCAAGCTCATCGACGTCTATCCCGAGAACTACCCCGACCCTGAAGAACCCGACAACGGCAAGCGCATTCTTGACGCGCCCCCGCTGCACATGGGCGGCTACCAGCAGTTGCTGCGCGGCGAGCCCTTCCGCGCCAAGTTCCGCAACAGTTGGGAGAAGCCGGAACCGCTGGTTCCCGGCAAGCAGACCGCCATCGACTTCGCCATGCCCGACCTCTTCCACACCTTCCGTACGGGCCACCGCATCATGGTCCAGGTGCAGAGTTCCTGGTTCCCTCTCGCCGACCGCAATCCGCAAACCTTCACCGACATTCCGAACGCCAAGCCCGAGGAGTTCAAAAAGGCCACCGAGCAGATCTTCCACCAGAAGGACGCAGCCAGCGGAGTTGAAGTGCTGGTGATGCCGAAACCGTAACTCAGGCGATTGCTCGCTCCTTCAGCGCGAAGAAGCAACCGGGCCATGAAGGGGAAACTGCCTACGGCCAACGCTCTATCCCCGCGAAGTGGCATTCGGTCACAAATGCTGCTTCGCGCGGACCAGGCAAACCACTGACGGCGGTATCATTGGAGGTCGGGAACGGAGCATCTGGTTTGCGCTGTATGGCTTGCCAAAGGACTGCCCGAATGGCCGTCACCGGCACATGATTCCGACAACCCATGAGGACCCCGATGTTCGCTCAGAGATTTCGCTCCGTTCTGATTCTGCCTGCTGCGCTGTTTCTCGCCGCCGCTCCCGCGATCCACGCCGAAGAAGGCATGTGGACTTTTGACAACCCGCCGCTGAAGCTGCTGAAGTCGCAATACAATTTCACCCCCACGCAGGCATGGCTTGACCACCTGCGCTTGTCCAGCGTCCGGCTCAACGACGGCGGATCGGGCTCGTTTGTCAGCCCCAACGGCTTGCTGCTCACCAACCATCACGTGGCGCGTGGCCAGTTGCAGAAGAACTCCACCGCCGAGCACGACTACCTGGCTACCGGCTTCTACGCCGCCACTCCCGACCAGGAGATGAAATCTGCCGATCTCGAGGTCAACGTGCTGGTTGCCATGAAGGACGTGACGGCGCGTGTTCAGGGCGCGGCCAAGGGCATTGCCGACGATGCCAAGGCCCTCAAGGCCCGCGATGCCGAGGTTGCCGCAATCGAGAAAGAGAACAAGGACAAGACTGGCCTGCGTTCCGACGTGGTTTCGTTTTACCAGGGCGGCGAGTACTGGCTCTACCAGTACAAGGCCTACACCGATGTGCGGCTGGTCTTCGCGCCAGAGCAGCAGGCGGCCTTTTATGGCGGCGACCCGGATAACTTCACCTATCCGCGCTACGACCTCGACATGGCCATCTTCCGGGTGTACGACAACGGCAAGCCGCTTAACACCGACAACTACCTCAAGTGGAACGCCAAGGGCGCAGCGCCGGGCGAATTGATCTTCATCCCCGGGCACCCCGGCTCTACGGAGCGGCAAGACACCGTCTCCGAACTGCTCGTCCAGCGCGACGTAATCGGGCCTACCATCACCGCATACCTGCAGCGGCGCATCGCCACTGCCCAGGCCTTTGCCGCGCAGGGGCCAGAGCAGGCGCGCCTTGTTGGCTCGACCATCTTCGGCCTGCAAAATAGCCTCAAGGTTTACATCGGCCGCGCTGAGGCGCTCTCAGACAAAGCCATTCTGGCCAAGAAGCAGGTCGAGGAAGACGACTTCCGCGCCAAGGTGGCCGCCAATCCCGAGTGGCAAGAAGCCTACGGCAGCGCATGGGACACCATCGCCGCCGCTGAAGAGAAGGTGAAGCCGGAGATCAAGAGCCAGTTCCTGCGCCGCGCCGACAGCCGCCTCTTCTCCCTCGCGCTGCAGATTGTGCAGTACGTGGCCGAAATCAAGAAGCCTGACGGCGAGCGGCTCCCGCAGTTCCACGACGCGGGCCTTGAATCGCTCAAGTTCCAGATATTTTCGCCGGCTCCGATTTATCCCTCCACTGAGAAGCTGTTCATGACCTCCGCCCTCAAACTGGGCCAGGAAAAGCTGGGCAGGGACGACGCCTTTGTTCAGGCCATTCTGCAAGGCGGCGAAGTGGAAGCCACCGTAAACTCGCTGGTGGACGGAACCAAGCTGGCCGATCCGGTTCTGCGCAAATCGCTTGTCGACGGCGGCGAAGCTGCGGTTGCCGCGTCCACCGATCCCATGATCGTGGCCGCCCGCCGCGTTGACCCCATCGTCCGCGAAACCAACCGCCGCATGCGCGACACCATCGCCAGCGTGCTCACCCCGGCCGGCGAAAAGCTCGGCAAGGCCCGTTTCCTGGTCTATGGAAAAGATGCCTATCCGGATGCGACGTTCACGCTTCGCCTCAGCTACGGCAAGGTGGATGGCTACCCCTACAACGGCACCATCGCCCCGCCGTTCACCACCTTCTACGGCCTCTACGACCGCGCGGCCAGCTTCAGCAACAAGCCGCCCTTCAACCTGACGCCCAAACAAGCGGCCGGCCGCGACAAGCTGGACCTCAATACGCCGCTCGACTTCGCCTCTACAGGCGACATCATTGGCGGCAACTCCGGCTCGCCCGTGGTCAACCGCGAAGGCGAACTGGTGGGCCTCATCTTCGACGGCAACATCGAGTCGCTGGCTGGAGACTTCGTCTATGAAGGCGAAAAGAACCGGGCCGTCGCCGTGCACTCGGCAGGCATGATTGAAGGCCTGCGCAAGCTCTACGACGCCGGCGCCCTGGCCGACGAACTGGAAGGCAAGAAGTAGCGCGGTTCGATTTCGGGCCAAAACAGCAAAGAAACCCCGGCCGTAAGCCGGGGTTTTCTTCTTGGTGGTATTTTGGATATAGCGGAAGAGTGGCCGAGTGGTTGATGGCATCGGTCTTGAAAACCGACGTACCTGAAAGGGTATCGGGGGTTCGAATCCCTCCTCTTCCGCCATTTAGTTGTTTTATAGCATCTGATAAAGTCCAATCCAGTCCGACAATCAACTGAAAACAAAGTATTTATCCTCTTTTACCGTCCAAAGCGGTACTATGGAAGCCACGCACGGCGGGGGATATTTTCGGGGGTATTTTCCTTTTCGTTGGGGGGTACTTTTCCAGCCGCACGATTTGGAGGGGGAAAATGGCGCTTACAGACACGGAAATCCGCAAAGCAAAGGCGAGCGACAAGGCATACAGAATGAGCGATGGTAACGGGCTGTATCTCTGGCTTACGCCCGCTGGTGGGAAGCTCTGGCGCTGGGCATACGACTACAGCGGCAAAGAGAAGCTCATGACCTTTGGGCGGTATCCAGATGTTCCCCTGGCCCTGGCAAGGGAACGCCACGGAGCCGCGCGCAAGCTGCTGGCCACAGGTATTGACCCCATGGCACAGCGCAAGGCTGAGAAGACGGCACAGATGGCCACCAGCGCCAATTCCTTTCAGAGTGTTGCTTCCCTTTGGATGGAACACTGGCAGGATGGAAAGAGCCCGCGCCATGTGGCCTATGTAAAGCGGCGCATGGATACCGATATTCTGCCCTGTCTCGGAGCGCGCCCGATTGCCGAGATAGAAGCGCCGGAACTTGTGGCGATGACCAAGGTGATTGAGCAGCGCGGCGCGCGGGATATTGCCAAGCGCGCTCTGGAGACAACGGGGCAAGTGTTTCGGTATGCGATTGCCCACGGCCACACAAGGCGCAACCCGGCAAGTGAAATTCGTCCAAGCGACATTCTCAAAACCACACGCAGGGTCAACTATGCCCGCGTGGATGCAAAGGAACTGTCTGCACTTCTCAAAGCAATTGAAGTCTACAGAGGCACTCCAATAACCCGCATGGCAATCAAGCTCATTGCCCTGACCTTTGTGCGCACCAGCGAATTGATTGGTGCCAAGTGGTCAGAGTTTGACATGGAAGCCGCTCGCTGGAATATCCCCGCAGAGCGCATGAAGATGCGCACCCCGCACATTGTCCCGCTGTCGGCACAGACAATCGAAGTGCTGGAGATGCTGCGCACGTTGACCGGGGCAAGTGAATGGTTGTTCCCCGGTGATCGAAGCGCAGCAAAGCCCATGAGCAACAACACGATTTTGAAAGCGCTGGAGCGCATGGGGTACAAAGGCAGAATGACGGGCCATGGATTTCGCGGCCTGGCTTCCACGATCTTGCATGAAAAGGGCTATGGGCATGAACACATCGAATTGCAGCTTGCTCACGCGCCGCGCAATTCTGTGAGCGCCGCCTATAACCATGCCCTCTACCTGGAGCCGCGCACGAAAATGATGCAGGAATGGGCGGATTTTCTGGAAGTCACCTTGCGCGGCGGGAAGGTCCTTCCGTTCCGCAATCAAGTGGCGTAGCAGGCGGGTGGCACCATTTTTCAAGGCCGCAACCTTCGCATCGCCGGAACGAAAGAAACGAATGATACCACTTAAGCAAGTGGCGCTCTTGAGAGCCGCTCACTTTTCCACGGGTCGCGACTTTATTGCACCGGTTTGGGTGCAATAAAGTGTGCTAAAGTCATGAACAATGAGCCAAGCGATTCTGAGCAAACTTGGCACCGAATCACGAACTCCTTTTGCAATTCTGGCTTGACCTTGCGCCAAGCCCAAAACGAACGCAACCCACTAGCTCACGGCAAACTCTCCGGGCCTTGCTCGACAAGCCCACGGGGCGTCTCACACCCGCGCTGCTATAACCCGCCGAAGGCACCCCCTGCGGCAAATACAAAAGGAGACGTCCCCATGGCAGATACAAAGCCTATAAGGTTTCTACGCCTAACTGAAGTGCAGAAGCGTGTTCCCTACAGCCGTTCCTCCATCTATCATTTGGCTTCACTTGGAGAGTTCCCCAAGCCTCTCAATCTTGGGGCGCGGGCCGTTGCCTGGCTTGAATCCGATATTGACGAGTGGATTGCGGCGCGTGTTGCCAAGGGCCGCGCGGCGGTGTCGGCTTGAATTGCAGGGCATCTGGCGAATCGAGTTCTGGCCGGAACCGGATGCAGGCAGGGTCACCAGACTGCATAACAGCGGGAAAGCTCCATCACTGGAGGGCGCGTTAATGCGCCGCAAAGAGCCATGGAACGAGACCGGGAAGTAAGACTCCGGAACATAAAAAATGGCGGGTATTGTTGGCAGCAGAACGAGCTTTTCGAGATTTTTCTGCCCCTGATAGGGCCGGTCTCTTTGACGGTCTATTGCTGCATGACACAGATGCGGCAAGATTGTCCATTAGCGGTAAATTCACGGAAGATGGCCGAAACCATAGGCGCATCGAAGGACACTGTGTTGCGCTCACTGGCGGTCTTGGAGCATCTGGGTATGATCGTCGCTAATGGCAAGGCAGCACACGGCGTGGCGATCTATCAACTCGTTGACCTGAAGGCCCTAGTAAACAAGTTGGGCACCACATGGGACGGACAGGCAAGGTGCCACCGATTGGACGAAACAGTGCGCAATCGGCTCATTGGTGAGATTCACGAAGTCAAAGGGCGGGCACGGCGCGCAACCGTCTCCCACGGAGACAAAGAGGGGCAGTCCGCGCTGTTATCGAAGAACTTTCAAGGAGACACATCTGGCGCACAATCGGGAGACAATTCTGGCGCACCATTGTGCGACAATGACCTGCCCCCTCTAATAGGAAGACTGAAGACTGAAGAGAAAAGCATTACCCCCCTCCCCCCTTGTCCACCAGCGGGCACAGTTCCGAACTGAGCGAGATACAGCGCTGTGCAGAACGACTCTATGCCGAAAAGCAAGCCAAAGAGGATGAAGAGGCCCGGATCGAAGCTGAGAGAGACCGTCAACTTTCACTGAAGTATCCAGATGTGAATGCGGCAGTGAACGGAGTATTGCAAGAATGCGGCTTTGTGGAATCGAAGCTCCGCAAGACTATCTGCGATGTTGTGGAACAAGCGTTCTGCGCCGGGGAAAGACCTTGGAAGACCGCTTCAAGAATGATTTCAGCCTGGGAGATGCAACAGAGCAGAGGCAGGTGTCTCCGGATAAAATTCGGAGCGCAGAAGTTTTTCGCACATGGCCACTGGAGAAATCCAGACGGGTGGCATTGGGACCGGGAAGCTATGGAGCGGCATTCGGACGCAGCAAGAGGCGGGTAGGGGCGGTCGAAATCTTCAGGGAGGACTCTGCGCAGACCGTGTAGTTAAGCTGACTTTTGCTTCCACAAAATAACAAAAAGGTGCTGAACCGGCTGGAAATGGCGGAGTCTTCAAACCGATTGCAGAGCGCACAACGCGAAGCCGGAAACTGCGCTACAGAGCGTTCAAACTCGCAGGGGCGGCGCGCGCGGTCCGGAGGGGGATAGGGGGTCTAAAAGTATTCGACTTCGATCTGCTAGACCGTGATGGAGTGGCGCTCGCACCGCCACAAAATGAAACTTTTTTCGGAAATGCCGCCGCAGATTCTCCGCGCTTCCATCACGCCGCAGAGTGCGGCGCGCAAGGCCGCAAGCCGCCCTGTGGGGCGCTCACGGAGGCAGCGGCGGCGGCGCGGGTGGCCTGGAATGCAGTAGGGGACATGAGGCGACTTGCACTACGCGCGCCGGTCTGCAAGGCGGTATCAAAAGGGCCTGTTTCGGGCACCAAAACGGCACTAGCGGGAACGCGCAAAGGGCCTCCCGGTAGACCAAATCCCGCTCGATTTGCCGCATGGCTCAATCCCGACCCTTCATTTAAAGGACTTAGAGGCAAGCCCAAGATTCTCTTCCCATCAAACCGGGGGAGTAAGCGCCAGAAACTTCCGCAAAATGGGGAAAAATCAGGCAAATCGGCCGAAAATGGGCCGGATTCACATCGCACCGCAGAACACAGCGCAGCGGTCACCATTGCCCCGCTGGTGCGCTCTTGCCGCTTGCACCAGCGCCGCGCGTCTCTTGCCGCGCCTGGTGGCATCCCGGCAAACACTCCCCAAACCCGCCGCGCTCTGCAAGAATGGACCTTCACCCCGAGAGTTACCCGCCCATGCCGTTATCGCTCGCTGAATTCGTCACCCGCTGGAAAACCTGCACTCTGACAGAGCGCTCCGCCTCGCAATCGCATTTCATTGACCTCTGCGAAGTGCTTCACCAGCCCCACCCCGCTGCCGCAGACCAGACCGGGGATGCATTCACCTTTGAGAAGCACGTCTCCACCGCAGAGGGCGGCAAGGGCTTTGCCGATGTGTGGAAACGCGGCCACTTCGCTTGGGAGTACAAGGGCAGAGACAGGGACCTCCGCGCCGCCTATCTGCAATTGGAAAAGTACCGTGAAGACCTGGAGAATCCGCCCTTGCTGGTGGTCTGTGACCTTGAGCGCTTCGAGGTTCATACCAACTTCACAGGAACCCGCCCGCACGTCTACCGCTTCACGCTTGACGATCTGCTCACGAACGCGGCCACGGCCTCTTGCGCTTTGCCTCCGTTGGAAGTCCTGAAAGACACCTTTACCGAGCCGGAACAACTCCGCCCCGAGCGCGCCGCCGCCCGCGTCACAGAATCGGCGGCGGCGGAGTTTGCCAAGCTCGCCACCAGTCTTGAGCAACGCGGCCACGAACCTGAGGCCGTTGCGCATTTCCTCATGCGCCTGCTTTTCTGCCTCTTTGCCGATAGCATCGGCCTTTTGCCGGACCATCTTTTCCGCCAGATGATTGAGTTGGACAGAGCCAAGCCCATCAGCTTTACCCGCAAACTCCGCCAGCTTTTCGCAGCCATGTCCACCAGAGACAATAACTTTGGCATCCATGAGATTCACTGGTTTAACGGCGGCCTCTTTGCCGATGATTCCGTCTTCGATCTGACCTCCCCGGATATGGGCACCTTGCGCGCCGCCGCCGCCCTGGATTGGTCAACCATTGAACCCGCCATTTTCGGAACCCTCTTTGAGCGCAGCTTGGACCCTGGCAAGCGCTCCCAACTCGGAGCGCACTACACCAGCAAGCAAGACATTCTGCTCATTGTTGAGCCGGTCGTTATAGAGCCGCTGCAAGCCCGCTGGCAAGCGGTCAAGGCGGAGGCCCTGGCGCTTGTAGACTCCTCAGCCAAGCTCCCCAAGGGAGCGGCATACAACAAGCTACGAGCGCAGATGCAAGACAAGCTCTATGCGTGGCTCAAGGAACTCTCCGCCGTGCGCATCCTTGACCCCGCCTGTGGCAGCGGCAATTTCCTTTACCTTGCCTTGCGCCGGATGCTTGACCTGTGGCGAGAAGTCTATCTCTTCAGCGCAGAGCACGGCCTTCCTACCGTCTTGCCGCATCAGGTTCACCCATCGCAGCTCTACGGCCTTGAAACGAACGTCTACGCGCACGAGCTGGCCTCTGTGGTGGTTTGGATAGGCTACCTGCAATGGTTGAATGACAACGGCATCGGATGGCCTACAGAACCGATTCTCCGCAAGCTCGATAACATCCAACACCGGGACGCGATTCTGGCGCATGATGCGGAAGGAAAGCCCGTAGAACCCGCATGGCCGGAGGCGGAATTCATCATCGGCAATCCGCCGTTTCTCGGAGGGGGATTCCTGCGCCGGGAACTTGGGAGCGATTATGTCGATTCTCTCTACCGCGTCTATGAAGGCCGAATCGCGTCTCAGTCCGATTTGGTCACCTATTGGTTTGAGAAGGCAAGGGCGCAGGTTGAGACGAACGGCGCAAAGAGAGCCGGGCTCTTAGCAACTCAAGGGATTCGAGGCGGAGTAAATCGCCAAGTCCTGGAGCGGATACAAGCATCTGGCAATATTTTCATGGCATGGAGCGACAAGGAATGGCTGCTAAATGGTGCGGCGGTTCACGTCTCACTCGTTGGCTTCGATGATGGTTCTCAAACGGAGCGAGTGCTTGATGGACGCAAAGTCAAGAGCATAAATCCGGACCTGACAAACGATGCGGATACAACAACAGCATTCGCGCTCAAAGAGAATGCAAACTTGTGTTTCCGCGCAGATGAAAAAGGCGGCCCGTTTGATATTGAAGATGGGACCGCCCAAGTAATGCTTGCGGCCCCTGTCAATGTGAATGGGCGGCCAAATTCTGACGTACTCTGCAAGTGGATAAATGCTTCAGACATCACCGGACGTTCACGCGGTATGTGGATTATCGATTTCCATGGATTGACCCAACAGCAAGCCGCAGCCTATGAGTTGCCGTTCGAGTATCTTTTGCAACAAATCGAGAGAGAACGCCTTGAGGCCGTAGCAAAGGGCAAAGAGACGGAACCAAGAACAAGATGGTGGCTTCACCGGCGGCCCGGCTCCGAAATGCGAGATGCCGTCGCCGCGCTCGAAAGGTATATCGGAACAATTAGGACAGGAAAGCACAGGCCATTTGTCTGGCTCGACCATACCGTCTTGCCAGACAATCAACTGTACATTTTCGCGCGGGACGACGATTACTTCTTCGGCGTGTTGCATTCAAGGATGCACGAAGTCTGGTCCCGTAGCACCGGTACACAATTGCGGGATTTCGAGAGCGGTTTCCGCTATACTCCGACCTCCACGTTTGAAACCTTCCCCTTCCCCTGGCCGCCGGGTCATGAGCCGCAAAGCTCCCCGCTGGTGGAGTCCATCGCAGAGGCCGCGCGCGAACTGGTAGAGAAGCGGGACGCATGGCTCAATCCGCCGAACGCCAGCGCGGAGGAATTGAAGCGCCGCACCCTCACGAATCTCTACAACGTCCGCCCTGGTTGGCTGGCGGAGGCGCATCGGAAGCTGGACGCGGCGGTGTTTGCGGCCTATGGCTGGCCGGTGACGTTGACCGATGCGGAACTGTTGGAGCGCTTGCTGGCCTTGAACCACCAACGGGCCGATGCCCGCGCCGCCGCTTCTGCGGGATAGGCACCGCTGGCGCTACAGGGGCACTTACCGCCGCTGGTGGAGTCACAGGCGGGGGAACGGTGCGAGGCATCAGCATGAAGACCACCAGTCCGCCAGCCATGAACGCAAGGGCAAGCATCCCCAAGGCAAGCCCTGTGCCGTTGCCTCTGCCAGTGGCCGTGCCGGACATTCCCGCCGCGTCCCCGCCCGCCGCTTTGCCCTGGCTGGAATACGTCCGTCTATAGAGGCCCGTACCGGGGATGGAAGTCGCAGTGTACGATCTGCCCTTGGCATCGGTGCCAACCCGAAAGCCGCGAACGCCGATGGAAGTCCCCACGCCGGATTTGGACAGGTTCAACTTGAGCGGCCCGAAATTGAAGCTCTTGCGAAATCGCCATGCCATACGCAGGCAAGTGTACCGCCCGCGCCGCGCGGCACCGTCCGATGGCGTGGAGGGCGGCGCGGCCTCTGCGGGGCATTTCTCCCCTAAGCGTCAACTCCGCGGGGCATATTTGGGGGTATTTCTGGAATCGAGATTTTCACGTTATTGCAAATAAATAGCTTATGGCGCGATAGGAATCCCTCCTCTCTCATACTGTGGTATTGGTCGATACCTTCGTCCAATAGACCCGTTGTCGCGCTTCTGCCAACCTCGCCTTGAACGGTCACTCGCTCTGACAGCGGAGCCGCTGGCAAATCGGTAGCACAAACAGACCGAAAGGGACCGCGCGCGCCACCACGCCTGTCGCATCGAACTGGCTTGGGGTTAAGGTTTAGCGATCCGAAAAGCCTGTAGCGGGCGAATCGCTCAAGTGTTCCGGGAAACAGATTCGATTTGAGAGGAGAATGCAATGTCAACAAAAGGAAAAGTCCTGGTGCTTGTCTCGAGCGGTTACGGCTTGCCGTTGAAAGACAGCAAGGTTTATGCCGGTGCCGGTTACTATCTCAACGAGTTGACGGTTCCGACTCGCGCCCTGATGAAGGAGGGCTACGAAATCACTTTCGCTAACCCCAAGGGCAACACGCCGCAACTGGATCTCCATTCTGCTGTCCCCAATTTCTTCGGCGGGGACGAGGCCAGGCTCCAGGACTATTTCAAATTCCGCGACAGCCTGGCTGGCCTCAGAAACCCAACGCGCATTTCGGATGTCGTTGCATCGGGCCTGGATCAATACGACGCTGTTTTCGTCCCCGGCGGTCATGGCCCTATGATCGATCTTCTCGATGATCCCAATGCCGGCACCGTGATGAGACATTTTCATGAAACACAAAAGCCCACGGCGGTGCTGTGCCATGGGCCGATTTCACTGCTCTCTGCGTTTCCTGAATCGAGGGAGTTTGTCGCCGCGCTGTCGGCGGGCGATACCGCCGGAGCACAGGCCAAGGCTAAAGGGTGGATCTATGCCGGATACAAAATGACGATCTTTTCGACGGCGGAAGAGCAGCAGCGGGAGCCGCTTGAGATTGGCGGCAAGGTTCTCTTCTACCCGGACTTCGCCTTGCGTACTGCGGGCGGTGAAGTAAGCGCGGTCGCCCCATGGGGAAGCTACGCCCTTCAGGATCGCGAGTTGATCTCAGGTCAGAACCCGTTCTCGGATGAAGCGCTTCTGAAACTTCTTCTACCGGCACTCGAAGCGGTAAGGGGGCGGGCGAATGTTCCATCTGAGCGAGTTTTCGCCACTAACAAGTGAAGCCAGCTAATCCCGGCTTCGGCTCGACTCGCAAACAGCGTGGCTGCAATTTGTTCGCCAAGGTAATTGGAAACGAACACTCCATGAAATTCCCGACGCACTATCGCACCACAAAGATCGATGGCCTGTCCATCTTCTATAGAGAGGCCGGGCCTCAGGACGCGCCGGCATTGCTTCTGCTGCACGGGCTGCCGTCATCTTCGCGCATGTTCGAGCCGCTCTTCTCCAGGCTGTCGGATCGCATTCACTTGGTCGCTCCCGATTACCCCGGCTTCGGACACAGCGACTGGCCGGATGCGAAGGCATTCGCGTACACGTTCGATCATTACGCAGAGATCATGAATCATTTCACCGAGACGCTTGGGCTCTCGCGCTACACGCTCTACATGCAGGATTATGGCGGGCCGGTGGGCTTTCGAATGATCCTGGAGCACCCGGAGCGCGTTGAAGCACTCATTGTTCAAGATGCGGTTGCGCATAATGAAGGCCTGGGCGTGAATTGGAAGACGCGTCGCGAGTTCTGGTCGGATCGCGCTCCGAACGAAAGCGCGCTGCGGGCGAATTTGCTCTCGCTGGCGGCTACACGCACTCGTCATGCAGGCAACGATCCGAATGTCGAACGATACGATCCCGATCTGTGGACCGATGAGTTCTATTTCCTCAATCGGCCCGGCCAGGCTGAGATTCAAAGTGATTTGTTCTACGACTATCGAACCAATGTGGACGCGTATCCGAAATGGCAAGCGTGGATGAGCGAGAACCAACCGCGACTGCTGGTGATATGGGGCAAGCATGAGCTCTCGTTCGACCCGGGCGAGCCCGAACGCTATCGCAAGGATGTGCCGAATGCTGAAGTTCACGTTGTGGACGGCGGTCATTTTGCATTGGACACGGCAGCAGATCAAATCGCCGCATTCGTGCAGCGATTCCTCGGCTCTTCTCGCGAGGAAGCGAAGAAGCGCCGGGCGGGATGAAGCAACTTGAGGCGGTAGAAGCAAAACCCTCGGGCACTGCAGGCGCATGGAGTCAATCGGTTTGCATAGTGCTAGGCCGCCCGCGCGAGCCAACCCTTCATCGTATTGGCGTCCACAAGACCGGCTTGCTGGAACTGAAGGCGACCGCGAGCGAATACGGCGAAGTTTGGTATTCCCCGGACGTTGTACCGTGCAGCAAGTTCAGGGAAACGTTCCGTGTCGACCTTCAGGATGACGGCGCGGCCCGCGAGGTCTCGCGCCACCTGTGCGACATGCGGCGCCGCAGTTCGGCAGGGGCCGCACCAGGCTGCCCAGAAATCAATGAGCACAGGAACTTTGCTGTCGCGAACAACTTCATCGAATTCCTCGGGATTCACTGCTATGGGCTCTGCCACTGCAGGGAGCGTTGCCTGGCATGCGCCGCATCTTCCCGTGTCGGCGAAGTGTTTCGCCGGAATTCGGTTCGACTTTTTGCAAGATGGGCAACTTCGGATGATAGCCAATATCGTTTCCCCTATCGAATGCCGTGCAGACAGTACCTCGCAAACGAGGCGAGAGATGGTCATTGACTCGCCACCGATTGCCATTTGGCCATGAGCCGAAGCCTAAAGCAATTGGACGATGGTATGGGCGATACCATCGTCCAATTGCGCGGCCAAAGTTGTTCTGGCCTAATCGCGGCAGTTAGCTTATCGAGGAGATCAAATTGAACCTCTCACAAATCTACCGGAATAGAACAGGTGAATGAAAGCAGGTTCAGAAGAACAAAGAGGCAATCCGCAAGGGGAGCAATGAAAATGAAACGAATCGCTTTCTCGCTGGCCGCGGTCGTTACGCTGGTTGGGATTGTCGCGTCTAGCTCACTTGCATCCGGACGCGATGATGGAGAGTCCGCACCGATCTTCGGCATAAGGATCTATCCCGGCTACCGCGACTGGAGACTGATCTCCGTGGCTCACGAAGAAGGCAGCCTGAACGATATTCGAGCTATCCTCGGCAACGACGTTGCGATCAAGGCGTATCGGGAAAACAAGCTTCCGTTTCCGGACGGCACAGTCATCGCCCGCATCGCCTGGAAAGACGTGCCGTCGGAGGAAAACAACAAGGTCTTTGGCCGGGCCCAATCTTTCGTGGCCGGACCTGCCCCCGAGTGGTACCTGCAGTTCATGGTCAAGGACTCAAAAAAGTTTGCAGCAACGGCCGGCTGGGGGTTCGCTCAATTTGATAAAGACGGCAAGCCTGCCGACGAAGCGAAGCTCAATACCTGCTTCCCTTGCCACCAGCCATTCCAGGCGGGCGACTTTGTCTTCACTCGTTACGCACCGTAGGAGCGCAGTTCCTGCATAAGTTCGCACCATTCTTTGGCGATGCGTCCGGTCCGCACTTTGGTATAGGTCGATACCTTTGTTCAATAGACCCGTCGTCCTGCTTCTGGTTTGATCGAGGTGCCGCCGAAGCCATCATAGGTAAGCGCTGCAACGAACGCACCTTACCTCCGGCGGACGCGGTATCGAGATTGGAGTCGTCAATGAACAGCGTTCAAGTTGAACAAAAGTCCTACGAGATGCCCCCGAAGGAGGGGATCAGCGTCGCGCATTTTCTTACCGTCGCCGACATCGATAGATCGGCTCGTTTCTACGAAACGGTCTTCGGCGGCCGCATCTTGAGCAAAGGCGACAGCAGCGGGGCGCCTGGGTACATTCAGATCGCGAATACGTGGCTCCTAGTCAACGTCGGCGGCGGGCCCACCCCAGACAAGCCGACAGTAACGCTCAGCGTCCCCGACCCGAATCACATCAACAGCTTTATGAATATCCGAGTTGCGGATATTCACGCCTGCTACGAATTATGGAAAAGCCGAGGAGCGGAGTTCATCACCGAGCCGATCCCCAAGTACGGCGAGATTCGCTGCTACATCCGCGATCCCGACGGCTACATTATCGAAGTCGGACAGAGCACCGATCTCACCTACGGTTAGCGCCCGGCGCGGAACAGTGAACCGCTCAAGCACCGAAGGGGGTACCAAATGGCTGGCACAAATGAACCGAAAGAGAACGCGCCTGTCGCGTCCGGCAAGCTGGGTCTGAATGTTTTTACCGCCCCGGGAAAGACGATGGTCGGCGAGCGGCCGAAGCCTTTTGGCGAAGCATTCGGCTTTGATCCGATGACGTCGACTTTAATCTTTGGCGAGTACGACGCGGTGCTGGTAGACGCAATGACGACGGTTGCCGAGGCCGAGGCTCTCGCGAGTTGGGTTGCCCTGCACAACCGCAACCTGGAGACCATCTACATAACGCACGCCCACTTCGACCACTTCTACGGCCTGGGTATCCTGCTCGACCGTTTCCCTGGCGCCCGGGCGATAACAACGCCCAAGGCTCTGGACGCCATGCAGATGTCTTTCACCCCTTTGATAGAGCGGTTAGCCCGCCGTCAGTTTCCTGGGCAAGTGGCCACCAGACTGGTTGCGCCTGAGCCCTATGAGCACGACACGTTCACTCTCGAAGGCCACGAATTGCGAATCATTCAGCAGGGCCGCACCGATAGTCCTGATTCGACATCTCTCTACGTTCCATCGATCGGCCTGATCGTGGCCGGCGACGTTGTGTACAACCAATGCCACATGTTCGTCGGCGACACCACTCCCGAGAGCCGAAGGAATTGGATCGCGGACCTGGAGCGGTTGGCAGCGCTGAACCCGGTGATTGTTGTCGCCGGCCACAAGAAGCCTGGCGCACCAGACTCTCCTACTGCGATCCAGGACACCAGGCGTTACCTTGAGGACTTCGATCGGCTGCAGAAGACGGCGACGTCCGATCGCGACTTGTTCGATCAGATGACGGCGCTATATCCCGATTGGGTAGCCAATCAATCATGGTTGATGTTTGGATTCCCGGGAGTATAACTCGCATCAAAGGCCGCGTGATGGGCACCGCTCGCCGAAATCGGAGTTGTGAAAGAGCATCATAGCGAAGCAAGAGAGTTATGAGATGCCGCCCTGCGACGGGTTCGCCAACAAGGTACTTCTCTCCGTTGAGGCTGTCCATCATTGCCGCCGTGAGGCAAGCAATATCCCGTCTGACGGCACGTCTGCGCTACATCCCTGGATGGGTCAGTTGATTGGCCTGCGGCACCAGGCGCATGTACACGTCGCGCTCCATAATCGTCTGCCAGTGATTGGTCGCCCGGGCGTACAGCATCATTCCGAAAAAGATGTAGGCAATGGCGCCGGCCACAACTACCGGGCCCACCGCGCGCCGCGCCCAACGCTGCCTGGGCTCTGCCGATCGCCTCGGCGGCAGCGAGAATTGCAGCGCGTCTTCGACCTGGCATGCCGCAACGCACTCCATGCAGGCTGTGCACTCTACCGATCTCACTTGCACCAGCCGGTCCACCGGCAGCCCCGCCGGGCATACGCGCGCGCACTTGCCGCAGCCGATGCAGGCATCGGCGTCGCGGCGAATCTTTACCGGGCTCAGCAGCGAAACCAGCCCCATCAACGCGCCATAAGGGCAGAGGTAGCGGCACCAGAAATTCTGCACCAGAACGGAACCCAGAACCAGCAGGCCGATCACGATGGCCGAGGTCATGCCGATATCGCGGAAGAAGTTCAGCATCTTCACGTCTGCCACCAGACCGTATGGCGACTGCATAAAGTCCTGCAGCGCTTCGGCAGACATGGAACCGATCACAAACACGAAGAACCCGAGCAGCACGTATTTCAAAGCGCGCAGCGGAAAATCGGCCCACTTCGGGATGCGCAGGTTGCGCCCGAAAACGCGCCGGCCCAGTTTCCATAGGTATTCCGAAAAGGTTCCCACCGGGCAGAGCCACGAGCAAAATGCCTTTTTCAACAGCACGCTCATCAGCACAAACGCCAGGAACAGAAACATGGCCGCCGGATGAAAGGGAGGCACATGGCCGGTGGTCAGAAGGTACTTGGTGTTCATCAGCCCGGCGATGGGCAGCCAGCCCTCCACCCCTGCCGGCCTCGGCACATAAAGGCCCGTGCCGCCGCGCTCAAAATAGCGAACCCATAAATAGAACTGCAGCGCGATCCAGCCGTTGATGGCCAGAAACGAGAACTGGACGATCTGCCTCGTCCGCAGCCAGGGCACCGGCGCGGCGCGATGCACCTTCTTTTTCGTTGTTGGAAATGAGCTCTCGGGCTGCGTTTGCGTGGCCATCTCTGCGTTTTCCTTCAAGCTGGAGACTAAGCCGGGAAGACGCGAAACAGCAGCGACTTTGGTCACACCATGTTTAACCGATTGATTTGATTTAGCTTGACAGCGAGTTCAGACGGACTCGACCAGCTGGTTCATGGCTTCTTCCTGCTGCTTGATCGATTCGACAAGCTTGAACTGCGTCCGGCAGCGGTCCAGGTTGTGTCCTTCGCGATGCACCCTGAAGTAGGTATCGCCTGCAAGATAGTCGGTCAGGAACCGGAGCCCAATTTCAAAGGTAATCAGCTCTCCCGAGAAAGCGAGATACTGCTTCTCTTCCTTGGCAAGGAACCCGCCGGCAGAAGACAGGTACCCGCGCACCAGCGCCTCGAACATGGGGAACTGCATGGTCACTTTTGAAAGGTCTTGCTCGTCTTCTTTGGCCGGGCTGGTGGTGGTGCGCACCATGTCGCCAAAATCGTAGAGCGCCAGGCCCGGCATCACGGTATCGAGGTCGATCACGCAGATGCCTTCGCCGGTTGAGTCGTCGAGCATCACATTGTTGAATTTTGTATCGTTGTGCGTAACGCGCGCTGGCAGGTTGGCATCAAGCAGGATGCTGGTGATGTGTTGATGCGCCAACGCAAATTCAATTTCCGGCTTTGCAAAGGCGGCGCGGCCGGCCACGTCGGCAGCAATGGCCTGTTGCAGCGCGACAAACCGCTTCGGCGTGTTGTGAAAGTCGGGAATTGTCTCGTGCAACGCGGGCGCGGGCAGATCGGCAAGTTGCTTCTGGAATTGTCCGAACGCCCTGGCTGCCTGAAATGCCTGTTCTGTTGATACGGCTGCATCGTAGGTTTGCGCCCCGCCAACAAAACGATAAGCGCGCCAGTAGTTGCCCTCGGAATCCACATGCCAGTTCAGCCCGTCGCGCGCCGGGATCAGGCACAACACGCGGCGGCACTTGTCCGGATCATTCGCAAATCCTTTTGCAAGATGCGCCGTTACGCGCTGGATGTTTTCCATCAGCGCCACCGGATTTTTGAAGACGTGATGGTTTATGCGCTGCAGAATCGACGGCGCCGGAACGCCCCCCACATCGAAGTAGGCGCGATACGTGTCGTTGATGTGGCCGCTGCCGTAGGGCTTGGCTTCAAGAAATTCGCCAGGGATTTCGAATTGGCGCGCCACTGCGCCTATGTCGTGGCTGCCGCTCATGCCCAGAGTCTTTCAGGATAAACGCCATCGCGGACCAGGCGGCTTATGCTCTCAACCACCCGCGCATGATCTTCACGATAGGTGACGCCAAACCATGAATCGTTGGTGCGCAGAACCTTGACCCGCGTCTGCCCGGCCTCAACCAGCTCGTTTACCGCGCTGGGGATATAGCACTCGGCCTTCATGGTGGTGCCGTTCTGCTGAAGGAATGCCCTGAAGCGCTCCTGCAGTTGCCCAAAGACCTGGGGCGTAAATCCCCACATATTCATCGAGACCTGCTCGTCGCCGGTCAGCTTGGTCTCACGGCCTTCCGCGTCCTTGTTCACGGCGTGTGCGCCATCGCGCTCAATGGCTGTCAGTTCGACCACGTTTTTCAGGTAGCCGCTTTCGTCAACCCGGCAAACCCCGCGAGCCACCGATCCAAAGTCAGAAAGCGTGTTGCGCAAAATGAATCCGACCATGCTGTAGTCCGCGGTTCCTGACTGCAAATGCCTGGCCAATTCGCGATAGCCCTCGGCCCCGTAAAAGTCGTCGGCATTAATCACCGCAAAGGGCTCGTGGATCGTCTTTTCAGCCATAAGAACCGCCTGCGTGGTGCCCCATGGCTTGGTCCGGCCCGCTGGAACCTGATAATCCGAAGGGATATCTTCAAGCGATTGAAAAACGTACTCGACCGGGGCCTGCTTTTCAAACCGCGCGCCCACTGTCTGCTTGAACGGCTCTTCAATGTCCTTGCGGATAATGAACACGAGTTTGCCGAACCCGGCGCGGAGAGCGTCGTAGATCGAGTAATCGATGATGGTTTCGCCGCCTGGGCCAACAGGCTCAATCTGCTTTAGACCGCCATAGCGGCTGCCCATGCCGGCAGCCATAACAAGAAGGGTGGGAGATGTCATTGGGCTCATTCAGTCAGGTGGATTTTTTAACGTAACTGGACCATTCTACCCTCTTGCACCGGGGGTTGATCCCAGATTTGCCGGCGAGCCCTTGAATCCAGGCGCGAAGTGCTTTGCGGGAAAAGATTTGCTTTTGGACTCGGTTTGTCCTATTATGCATTCATGGATGGTCTGACCTGTTGTCGCCCGTGTATGCCGCTTGGCGCGGACAGGTGATCTGGGTCTGACAAATCGAATCAGGTTTACGGTTTCCCCAATCGCCCGCGATACAGCTTTAGCTGCCGCGGGCGTTCCATTTCTGCCGCAAAAAGGAGAATATGACCCCCATTGTTGAGACCAAGGCCCAGCGCGCCGAGCGCCTAAAGCGCGAAAAGAACCCGTGGGAGGCGTTTGACGAAGTGCGCGCCTTCGCACGCGAGGGCCGCTCGAGCGTGGTCCCGGAGTGGGCCAATACGTACTTCAAATGGTGGGGCATTTACACCCAGGGCGACGGCGTGGGCGCCACCGGCGGCAAGGGCGGCGAGGGGCTTACAAGCGATTACTTCATGATGCGGATCGGCATCCCCAACGGGATTATCTCCGCCAGCCAGCTTCGCGTCATCGCCGGGCTCACCCGCAAATACGCCGGCAACCTGGCCGATATCACCGTCCGCCAGAACATCCAGCTCCATTGGCTCACCATCGAGTCGCTTCCCGAGGTGGTGGACGCGCTGGATGCAATCGGAATGTCGCCCAAGGGCGCTTGCGGCGATGTCGTGCGCAACGTGACTGGCTGTCCGCTTGCCGGGATCGCGGCCGACGAGTTGATTGATGCCGCGCCCCTGGCACTTGAGATTTCAGATCTGCTCAAGGGCAACAACGCCTTCTTCAACCTGCCGCGCAAATTCAAAATCTCGGCTACGGGATGCCCTTCGTGGTGTACTTATCCCGAGATCAACGACATTGGCCTGACCGCCGCAAAGCATAACGGCGAAGTCGGCTATTCCATCCGCGTAGGCGGCGGCCTCTCGGCCGATCCGCACCTGGCGGTAAGGCTTGACGCCTTCATCCTGCCCCACCAGGCGTTGCGTGTGGCCGGCGCGGTGGCCGAGATTTTTCGCGATCAGCAGGGATTGCGCGAAAGCCGCGACCGCGCGCGGCTAAAGCACCTTTTCCTGAAAGAAGGCTGGACCGCCGAGAGCTTTCTGACTGAACTTCAGTCGCGGTTGGATTTTACGCTGCTTCCCGCCGCGCCGGAGCAGGTTCCCGACGACATCCTACGCGATCACACCGGGATTCACCCGCAACGCCAGCCGGGCCTGAGCTACGTGGGGGCCAGCGTACTGCGCGGCCGACTGACCGGGGAGCAGTTGGAAGCCGCCGCCGAGTTGGCGGAGCGTTTTGGCAGCGGAGCCCTGCGCGCCACGGTCAGCCAGAACCTGCTGTTCATTGACGTTCCGAATTCCAAGACCGCGGAACTGGCTCGCGAACTGGGCCAGATAGGGCTGCAGGTGGATGGCTCCTCCTTCTGGCGCGGCGCCGTTGCCTGCACGGGCACAGAATTCTGCAAGCTGGCGATTACCGAGACCAAGGGCTTTACCCGCTGGCTGGTGGACGAACTTGAAGAGCGCCTGCCGCAATTCGATCAACAGCTGAAGCTCCACGTCACCGGTTGCCCGAACAGTTGCGGCCAGCACTGGATCGCCGACATTGGCCTCGAAGGCAAGAAGATCAAGCACGAGGGCAAGCTGACTGACGCATTCTATTTCTGCCTTGGCGGATCGGTGGGCCAGCATGCGCAGATCGCGCGTCCGGTAGGCTTTCGCTGTCCCGCGCCGCTGGTGCCCGAATCGGTGGAGCGCCTGCTGCGCAACTACCTGGCCGACCGCCAGCCGGACGAGAACCTGCGCGCGTGGTTCAGCCGGTACTCGAACGACGAACTGCGCGGCTACCTTGCCGGAGAGGTTGTTGAACCCGTAGAGCGCGACCTGCCAACAGGCCGAGTGCCGCACGGCGTGGCCGAGTGAAATGCGAACTGTGAACTAAGAACTGTGAACTGAGAACTGTTTTTACCATGAGCCTGCTGCCGATTTTTCTCAAACTCGAAGGCCGACGTTGCCTGCTGGTGGGCGCGGGCCATGTTGCGCTGGACAAAATCGGCAGTCTGCTCTCGACCGGTGTGCGCCTGCGCGTGATTGCACCGGAGGCGCTGCCTGAGGTTCAGCGTCTGGCTCAGGATTGTCGGCTCGAGTGGATTCAACGGGAGTTTGCGCCCAGCGACCTTGACGGCAACTGGCTGGTGATTGCAGCCACCAATGTTCCCGAGGTCAACGCCGCCGTGCATCGCGAATCGGCGCAGCGCGGCATCCTGTCAAACAGCGTGGACGACATTCCCAATTGCGATTTCTTCTTTGGCTCGGTGGTCAGCCGCGGCAGCCTGCAAGTGGCCATTTCCACCGGAGGAGAGAGCCCAGCCGTCGCCCAGCGCCTGCGCCGCGAGATTGATGCGCAACTGCCTCAAGACCTTGGACCATGGCTTGAGAATCTAGGCCAGATTCGCCGCGAAGTTCTCGCGCTGCATCCGGCTGGCGAAGCCCGCAAGGCGCTGCTGCATCAGCTGGCCCACCGGCAACTTTGCGCGTCGGCCGCATGCCCGTCGCGACTGATGGCTCTTGCGCCGCTGCGCGATACCGATGGGCTTCGCAATCTCGATGAACTGATTTCGCAGGAGCACAGAGTGTCAGGGCACGACTTTGGTCGTGCCGCAAATGCCCAAGAATCGGCGGGGGCTTTAGCCCCTGAAGGTAAGGTCTACCTGGTCGGCGCCGGCCCCGGCGATCCCGACCTGCTCACCGTGAAAGCGCTGCGGCTGATCCAGAATGCAGATGTTGTGCTCCACGACGACCTTGTCCCAAAGCCAATACTCGACCTGGCCCCGCACCACGCAGTGGTTGTGAATGTGGGCAAGCGCTGCGGCATCAAGTCCATCACGCAGGATGAAATCAACGCGCTGATGATCGAACACGCGCGCGCCAATCGCACCGTGGTCCGCTTGAAGAGCGGCGACCCGCTTATCTTTGGCCGCGCCACCGAAGAGATGGCCGCGCTGGCTGAAGCGGAAGTGCTATTCGAAGTAGTGCCTGGCATCACCGCCGCTCTGGCCGCGGCTGCCGCCGTTGGCTGCTCGCTCACTGACCGCAACAGCGCGTCGAATGTGATTTTCTCCACCGGCCATCATGCGCAGTCGCACAACGAATCTCCCTTGCCCGCGATTGAAGATGCAACGCGCGTGGTTTACATGCCCGGCCGCGATTTGCGCCTGCTTGCCGGGGAATGGCTGCAGCAAGGCCTCCCGGCGGACTTCCCTTGCGCGGTGGTCTCGCGTGCTGCGCAGCCTGACCAGCAAGTGCATTACACAACGCTCGGGGCCCTCGGCGACGCCGAGCCCGCGCTGGCGCCCAGTTTGCTCATCGCCGGCTGGGCCGTGCGCGATGTCGCCGCCAATGCCTGTCGGGCCCAGGTTCGTATTCAAATGATCGCCTGAAGCAGAAAACCAAACCACGGAGCAACAAAATGCCTGAATCCCCAGCCGCCGCGCCACGGCGCGGTATCTCTCTCGACGTCTACGCCGTCGCGCTCTCGCTTTTATTGGCCCTGCTGGTGCGCCTCAACCTGATCCCCGCCGTCAAGTGGTGATCCCGCTTCCCCAAATAGGAGATCGAAATGGCTACTTCCCTTTCCTCGACGCAACCCCTTAGCCTGGCTGGACCCATCGGCTTCGTTCGCAGAATCCTGGCGCTTGTCCCCGGCCTTCTTCTTCTCGTTGCCGTTGGCTACGCAGGCAAATTCATTGAGCAGTCCATTGCCCGCTACACCAAGTCTCACCACATCACCTTCCCCAACATCGAGTACGTACTGTGGGCCATTGTCATCGGCTTGGTCATCGCCAACACGGTAGGCATTCCGCGAGTCTTTCAGGCCGGAGTGGCCACCTACGAGTTCTGGCTCAAGGCCGGAATCGTGCTGCTGGGCTCGCGCTTTCTGCTCGGCGACGTGCTGCACCTGGGCGGCATCTCGCTGTTCCTGGTGGCCATCGCGCTTACTCTTTCGTTGACCTTCATGCACCTGCTGGGCCGCACGTTCAAGTTAAAACCCAAGCTCACATCGCTCCTGGCCGTCGGTTCTGCCATCTGCGGTGTCTCGGCCATCATCGCCGCCAAGCCGGCCATCGACGCCGACGATGAGGATGCCTCCTACGCCATCGCCGCCATCCTCGCCCTGGGCGCTATCTCGCTGTTCACTTTCCCGCTCATCGGCCACTCGTTGCACCTGAGCGATAAGGCCTACGGCCTGTGGGCCGGCCTGGCCGTGGACAACACCGCAGAAGCCACCGCCGCCGGCGCGCTCTACTCCGACGCCGCTGCCAAGGTGGCTGTGCTGGCCAAGACCACGCGCAACGCCCTCATCGGTTTCATCGTGCTGGCCTACGCGCTCTACTGGGCATCGCGCGGCCAGGCAAAGGAGGTGGGCAACAAGGCCGTCTTCCTGTGGCGCAAGTTTCCCAAATTCGTGCTGGGGTTCCTGCTCATTTCGCTGTTGGCCACGCTGGCCGTCTTCACCAAGCCGCAGTTGACCAGCCTCGCCAACCTCTCACGCTGGGCGTTTCTGCTGACCTTTGCGGGGGTCGGCTTGCGCACCAACCTGCGCGAACTGGGCAAACAGGGCTGGCGGCCCTTCGCCGTAGGAGCCATCGGCGAAGTGTTCATCGCCCTCGTCACATTGGGACTGGTATTTGGAGCAGACCGCTTCCTCCCCCTGTAACCGAGTACTGCGCAAGCCGGCTCCTGATTCTCCAGTCAAGCGGGGTACCGGGGACTCCAGCCCTGTCAACTCTTGCTGATGGCGGCGGCCAGGGCTTCTTCCGGTTCGGGCCGCACGCGAAAATCGGCATGCGCTTCTGCGAATGCTACTCGCCCCTCGCGACTTATGACATAGGTGGCGGGCAAGGGAAGACGCCAGCTTGGCTCGCCATTGATGTAGGGGATATTGACCAGGATGGAGAGGTAATAGCTGCGCATATATTCGGGCACGGTGTATGCCAGGCCGAACTTCTCGGCCAGCGCGCAGCCGGGGTCGGCCAAGACTGGAAACGGAAGGCCATGCTGGCTGGCCATGAAGTCGTTTTGCCGCTCAAGCTGCGGGCTGATAGCCACCATCAGTGCCCCGCGTTCGCGTAGCGTGCCGTAGAGGTCGCGCCAGACTTCGAGTTCCGTTGCGCAGTAAGAGCACCAGCGGCCGCGAAAGAACTTGATAACCAGGGGCCCGAGGGCCAGCATGTCCTGCGAGCGGATAGGCCGGCCGGTAGCGTCGTTGAGGACGAACTCAGGAGCCATGGCGCCGACCGGCAAAATGCCCTCTTCAATGCCTGTTGCGAACAGCTCGGAGATTGCGTGTTCACCGACAGCCAGGCGCTCAGGCTGCACCAGTTGCCGCGTGTTGGCGGTCATCTGGTCGAGTTGGTCCTGTAAGCCGGTCATGGCTGAGCCTTACCGCCCAAACTTCTGCTTGCCGCCCAGCCCCATGCCGCCCAGGCCGCCGCGCATCATTTTTGCGGCCATGCCGCCCTTGCCCATCTGCTTGAACATCTTGGCCATCTGGGCGTACTGGCGGAGCAGGTTGTTTACGTCCTGCACCTCGGTCCCGCTGCCGGCAGCGATGCGCTTGCGGCGCGTACCGGAAATAATCTCGTGGTTGCGGCGCTCCTTGGGAGTCATGGAGTTGATGATGGCTTCAAGCCGCGTGAACTGCTTCTCGTCCACGTTTTTCGACGCCTGCTGCAAGCCGGCAAAGGGGCCTACGGAAGGCATCATCTTGAGGATGCTCTCCATAGAGCCCATCTTCTTGATCTGCCGCAACTGGTCGCGGAAATCTTCGAGAGAGAAGCCGTCGCCGAGCAGCGCCTTCTTGGCGAACTCCTCGGATTTCTTGCGGTCGAGAGTGGAGTCGACCTTCTCGATGAGCGACATCATGTCGCCCATGCCCAGGATGCGGCCTACAATGCGGTCCGGATGAAAGGGCTCGAAGGCGTCCGGCTTTTCCCCGGTGCCGAGGAACTTGATGGGCTGACCGGTCACGTGGCGAATGGAGAGCGCCGCGCCGCCGCGTGCGTCGCCGTCCATCTTGGTGAGGACCACGCCAGTGAGGCCGAGGCGCTTATGGAAGTCGGCGGCGGAGTTGACGGCGTCCTGGCCGGTCATGGCGTCGGCGATGAAGAGAATCTCGCTGGGGTTGAGTAGCTTCTTCAGCCGCTCCATCTCGCCCATTAAATCTTCGTCGATATGCAGGCGGCCGGCGGTGTCGACAATCAGCGTGTCGCAGCCGGTGTTGCGCGCCTCGCGGCGGGCCTCTGCTGCCAGGCGCTCCACTAGTGCCGAACCGGCCTTCTCACCCTTCTCGTCGCCTTCATACAGCTTGGCCTCAATGGACTTGGCCACCACTTTCAACTGCTCGCGCGCCGCGGGACGGTAAACGTCAACCGAGACCAGCATCGGCCGGTGCCCGCCTTTTTTGAGCCACGCTGCCAGCTTGCCGGCGGTGGTGGTTTTGCCGCTGCCCTGCAACCCGGCCATCAAGATCACGGTTGGCGGCTGCGAGGCGAATTTGAAGCGCGCCGTGTCTTTGCCCAGCAGGGTCATCAACTCGTCGCGGACGATCTTGATAACCTGCTCGGAGGGCGAGAGCGCGGTAAGAACTTCGGTTCCGATGGCCTTGACGCGGATGTGCTCAATCAGGTCGTTGGCCACGTTGAGGTTGACGTCAGCCTCAAGCAGGGCCACGCGGATGGTGGCCAGGGCATCGGCGATGTTCTCTTCTGTGAGCGTGCCCTGGCCGCGAAGGCTCTTGAAGGCGCGCTGGAGTTTTTCTGTAAGGGTCTCAAACATAGGTCAGATTCAAGTGTATCGCGGAGGCGGGCGGGGTGTTGAGCGGGGCCGCCGGCCTGCGCGTCAGCAAGCCCGCGGGAGACCGTTTCGCAGCAGGCGAGCGCCCGCGCCAAGTCCTGACCGGTCACAGTACAATTGGGCGAAATTCGTTTTTGAGAGGCAAGCCAATGAACTCGCTCGAACGCGTAGATGCCGCAATCCGTCTCAAGACTCCGGACCGGGTTCCCGTAGACCTGCACAACTTTCAGACCGCCGCCTTCGCCACCGGCCTGCCCATGAGTCAGGTCTTCCAGAGCGGGGAATTACTGGCTGAGGCCATGCTGAAAGCCTGGCGCGAATTCGGCCACGACATGATCTTGCTTGAGAACGGCACCGCCTGCAACGCGCAGGCCTGCGGCATGCACGTCATCTATCAGGAGGACTCCGCGCCGGTTGCCGAGAAGCCGCTGATCGTTTCGCTGGCCGAGGTTGCCGATCTTGAGGTGCCCGATCCGTACAAGGCCTTCCCGATGTGCGAAATTCTGAAGGCCACGCGGATTTTGGCGAAGGAACTGGGCGGGCGGGCGTGGATTTGCGCGCGCGCCGACCAGGGGCCGATGGACCTGGCCGCGCAGCTTCGCGGCATGGACGCGCTGATGATGGACATCGCCACCGGAGAAGAGGAGGCCGGGATTCACGCGCTGCTTGATTACGCGCGCCGCGTTGGCACGCGCTACGCGCAGGCGCTGATTGAGTGCGGCGGGCATTCCACGTCCATCGGCGAACCGATTGGCGGCCCGGACCTGATGTCGCCCCGGCACTACAAGAAGTATGCGTGGCCGCAGGAAAAGAAGATGGCGGACGAGTTGAAGCAGCACGGCATTATCCTGCACAACCACATCTGCGGCAAGACCGACAAGATTGTCGAAGACTTTGTGGCGACGGGCGCACAGGTTCTTGAGGTGGACCACAAGACGGACGCGCGCAAGATCAAGGACGCGGCGCGGCACAAGACCTGCTTGCTGGGCGCGATTGATACGGGGCTGATGGCGTTTGGAAAACCGGACGAGATTGACGCGGCGTGCAGGGAATTGATTGAACTGTGGAAGCCGGACAGCGGATTCATTCTAGGGCCTGGATGCGCGCTCGGGCCGCAGGTGCCCGCCGACAATATCCACGCGTTGGTTGAGGCGGCGAAGAGGTACGGCGCGTATTAGCTTTTGAGAGTAGCGCTGGCCTCCCGGCCGGCAGTAGCGCGGGCGTCCCCGCCCGCGCCTTTTCCCTCCACGCGATCAATCATTTCAGAATCATGTTGTAGAAGAGAAGATCGTTGAACGCCTGGTTCTCATCCACCGCGTAGCCGGGCGAGAGAACGATCTTTCCTTTGCCGTATTCAATTTCACCGATCAGAACGAGCAGTTTGTCGGGACGCGCGAAGTAGGCTCCGTAGGCCGTCTGCTTTCCGTTGGCGACAAAAGGCCCAAAGCCGACCGGATCGCTGGGCACCTCCCATGAGCGCGTGCCGATTGTTGTCTTGCTAGGCAATGCCTGGTCGCCGAGAAGCGCGTCGATGTAGCCCCAACCGTTGCCCATCCATCCGCTGCTCTGCTCGCCACCCCACTCGGTGACTTTTTCTTTCAAGAGGCCGCGCGCGTAAAGCGCGTCGGCCCATGCCGGGTTGAACTTTACAACCAGCTTTGTCCCCGACTCAACCTTTTTCAGCATCGCCGTCAATTCCGTCTCGCCCGGCACATCGCCGGCGACAATGTAGTCCAGTTTTCCCCCGGTGTTTTTCAACTCGCCCGGCTTTTGCCCGGCATCGCTGAGAGCCTGCCGCGCCGCTGACCATCCCACCACCGCTCCCTTCAGCGCCGCCAGATCCTTTGCATACGACGGGCGGTTTTGCAGCAGCACTTGCTCCGCGCCATCGGCAACCGCTTCTCCCTGGCCGAATACCTGCGCGGTGACGGCAAGATATCCCGCATGCCAACCCGCGTCCGCGGTAATCGCAACATCGCTCGCGATTAACTGCGCATACGTATCTCCACCTCTGACCATGAAAAGCGTGTCGATCTTTACCGAGGTCTCATGACTGAGACCATCCTTTACCCGCAGGCTGAGCATGTATTCGCCGGCCCCAAGCTGGCCCTCGTTGATCAGGTACACGTCGAAACTGATGCGGTCGCCCGGTTTGAAGTATTTTCCGTTATGCCGGAAGATGGCCACCTGCAGCGGGCGAGTCCACCAGGCATAGTCGTTTGCGGGACCTTTCAGGTTGCGCGCTTCATCAACGATTCCCGAATACCACTCGAGCCACGGAAGGTGGTCTGCGGGCAGCGGAAAACTGCCGCCGCTCCATGCATTGATGGCAAAGCCCGACTCGGCGTCGTTCGACAGAATGATCTGCGAGATGCGCCCATCGGTGTACATGGTGCCGCGCCCCGCCTGCAGAGTCACGTCTTCCGGCCCGCGAATCACGTGGCTTCCCGTCTCGGACAGGCGGTTGAGCTTGAAGTAGTCGGCAATTTTGGTCGCGAGCGGCTCGAAGGTGTTGCGATCATATCCGCTGCGTCCCGCAGGCAGCGCGGCAGCCTCCTGTGCGGCCTTGTACCAGTTGTCGGGCGCGGCAAAGCAGCGCACTTCGCCCCAGTGCACGATGTGGTCTCGTTTTTGCGGATCGATGTCTCCCACGATGCCGCCATTCATGCGGTCTACGGCGGAGCGGTGCGAGCCGAAGTCGATTTCCTGAAACCGTCCTTCGGCGCCGACGGTGTGATCGTCCATGTAGTCGGCGCGGATCATGTGCTCGTAAGGCCGCATGTGCGGAATGTCGCCCGACGGCCCGCCGGGGACACCGCCGGACTGATTGACGATCATCTTCGAATCGTCGAGTTCGTGCATCGCCGTCATCACCTTGCGGTGGATCATGTCCCAACTGTTGCGCTCGTTGGCCAGGTTGAAGATGATCACCGCCGGATGGCTTCGGTCGCGCATCACCATGCGGCGGCACTTCTCGGCAATGAGCTGACCTTCGAATGTCGCGATGAGGTGAGAGTCCTTTTCATCTGCAACGTGATCGAGAATGGAGTCGTCAAATCCGCCGGGCTCTTCGTAGATGAGCAGGCCATCTTCGTCGGCCGCCTTGATCAACTGCGGATCGCCGATGTTGCGGTGCTGGCTGATCATGTTCTGGCCTATTGAGAGGGCCGATTGCACGCTCCGCATGGCAAGTTCCGGCGTAGCGTAGTAGCCGCGATAGGCGTAGTAACCCCAATCGATGGCCGAGCGCAGCCGGATGCGCTTCCCATTCAGGTAGTAGTTCTGTTCGCCCGAGGCGTTCGCCTTGGCCTCGAAGACTCTGAAGCCGAATGTCTGCTCGTAGCTGTCAGCCGAGCCCGCTGTCTCCAGCGTGACCACGCACTTGTATAGATTCGGATGGCGCACGTCCCAAACCACAGCCTTCGGGACGCTGAACTCCTTCGTCACCGTCTGCCGCGGGCCCGCCACAATCTCTTCGGTGAACTCTCTGGAATACATTTCGCCGGTTTTCTCAGAAACGATCTTGATTGCCAGCCTGGCCTGTCCCGCTTGTCCATTCGAATTTCTAATTGTGGCTTCAACCTGAATATGATTCCCGTTAGCCGGCAGCAGATTCTTGACGAAGACATCCTCTATATAAAGAGGGTCGGTGACATAAAGCTTCACAGTGCCGCCGATGCCGCTGAAATCGTGGTGCGGCAGCATCTTGTACTTGCCCCATTCGATCAGCGGAAAGTCGCTCCAGCCGCGCTGCCCGCCGGGATTGGTGATGCGGAAGGCAATTCGGTTTTTCGCGCCCGGAACGAGGAAGCGCGAAATGTCTGAAGTGAACGGGGTGCCGGCCACCAGGTCGTAGCCGGCGAGCTTTTCGTTGATATAGATTTCCACGCGCGAGTTCGCCTTCTGGACTTCGAGGCGAACCACCTTCTTTTGCCATCCAGTCGGCACATCGAAGGTCGAAGAAAACCAGCTCGCTCCGTGATAGGTCCATGTGCTCTTGCCCTTGGCGAAAATCTCTTCGACAACCAGGGGAAGGCTGTACGCGGCACCTGGGCGGCTGTAAAGCTGGTCCCATCCGCCGGTGGGCGCGTTTATTGGCATCTTCGCTACATCCACCTCGGCGGGCAGGTAGAGTTTGTCGTCTTTCCATGGGGCGGTTTCGTCCAGCCAGACCTTCCAGCCCGCGCTGCCGAGATCGACCTCGGTCCGGTTTCGGGCCGTCAAAACCGCCGGGCCCAGTGCAAGGGCAAAAATCCCCGCCCACAAGGATGTACGGATGAATCTACGCCGCATAGGTCTTTCTCCTGCTCATTGCCGGGTCCGCGCACTCGCGCCGCAGCCCGTACAGCCTGGATTTGAAGCGGAATTTTCGGTTCCGCCGATTCTATTTCATGAGCCATGCAGCATGGGAACGCTTCTTAGGTTGACCCGTTCTCGGGGCCTTGTAAGAGACGGGACGGCCCAAACCCGGCCAAAAGGCTCGCCATTTGCCTTGAACGTATGTGCCGGCTTCAGCACGCCTGTCCGTGCCAGGCCTTGCCTTGACTTGTTACAAACGTGTTAATATCGAACCTCAAGAAAGCTGGCGGACCCCCCTTCAGCTGAGGTTCGCCCGAGCCGGCACCATGAATTTGTATCTAATGCGGCACGCCAACGCAGGTCTCCCCCGCGAGAACCCCAAGCTGGACGCCAAACGCTCCCTCATTAAAGAGGGAAAGGACCAGTGCATGCTGATGGCCCGTTTGCTCGGCGCCCTCAAAGTGCAGATTGACGTAATCGTCTCAAGCCCGCTGAAGCGCGCCACCCAGACCGCGCAGTTTGTGGGCACCGAGTTGGGCTTTGAGGGCAACGTGGAGATAAACCCCGCGCTTGCGCCCGGCGGAGATTACGGCGATTTTCAGCAGATGCTGGCCGAGTATGCCGACCGCGAAGGCGTGCTGGCGGTAGGCCACAATCCTGCGCTTTTCCAGTTCCTCGGCCGACTGGTTACCGGCAACGGCGGAGCCAGCATTCGCATGCGCAAGGGCTCGGTGGCCCGCGTCGACTTCGACAGCCATCCGCCCCGGCTGCACTGGCTTATTGACCCGCGTTCAGCCCGCGCCATCTATTTGAGCGTGCAGAAGAGCTCGCGCCCAAAGACCTCGCGGAAGTAAGCCGCCTCTTTGCGCAGCGACCACAATTCCAGCTCGGCTCCCGTCCGTCCCGGCTCCACTTCAAGATGGACACGCTTCGGATAAACCTTCGCCGCCACGCGCAACACGTCGCTAGCCCGGTCCTGGTTCAGCGCCACGGCCAGCCGCAGCAGCACCACGGCCTGCTGCACGTTCTTGTGTTGATCGGCGGGAATGTTGCGCAACGCGCGGTCATTGGGCTGCGGGCGGCTCTTGCCCAGGTAGCGCGCAATGGCCGAAACAATGGTCCGCTGCAACTGGGTGTAGCCGTAAATTTCCGAACTCGAAATCACGTATTGCGTGTGCCGGTGGTGGCCCTGGTGGTTGATGAACTTTCCCACGTCGCGCAGCATGGCGGCCGCAGCCAGCCAGCTCTCGTACTCCACGGGCAACTGGTGCAGCTTTTTGAGTTGCGCGAATAGCTGCGCGGCATGGGCGCGCACCGGCTCATCGTGCCGCGGGTCGGCACCGTAGCGGCGAGCCGTGGCCAGCACGCTCTCCCAGCGCTGCTGCTCGAACTCGCGATGCACCGTGGCCCGCGCATCCTGTGCGGCCAGCATCTGCGCCAGGATGCCATCGCTCAGCCCCAGCGGCGAGTAGCGGAAGCCCGGCAGCTCGAAGCTCTCAAACAGTTCGGCAAAAACGGCAGCTCCGGCAACAATAATCTCTGCCCGCCGCGGACCGATGCCGGGTACCGCCTCGCGCTCGGCCAGCGTCATCTTGGCCAGCTTCGTGGCCAGCTTGCGCAATTCGCGTGTGGGCGTAATTCCCGCCGGTTTGCCTGGCCGCTGACCGGCTGACTTGCTGTTCGCCACCGCATCACGGAGCGCCGCGGCCGTGCCGGAGGTGGCAATCACCAGCGAAACGCCCTCCGGCTTGATTTTGCGGTGCGCACGGCGCAGTTCGCGACTGATAAAGTGCCGCATCTGCGCCAGCCCCTCGGCAGGCGCGGGATCGGCGGAGATAAACTCCTCTGTCAGCCGCACCGCACCCAGCGGCAGGCTCACGGTTTCCTTGATGCGCTTGCGTTCAGAGAGCGTGATTTCGCAGCTTCCGCCGCCCAGGTCCACCAGCACCACGCGGCCAGCGGCGCCCGGCTCGGCCCCGCTGACGCCGAGATGAATGAGCCGTCCCTCTTCAAGGCCGGAGATGGTTTCCATGTTCCAGCCGGTCTCAGCCTTCACCCAGGCTTGGAAAGCGGGCGCGTTGCGGGCGTCGCGCATGGCCGCCGTGGCCACCACGCGAATCTGATCAACCCCGTGCTCCTGCACCTGGCGCTGAAACCGCTTGAGAGCGCGCAGCGTGGCCGCCATGGCCTCTGGCGAAATCAAACCGGATTCAAAAACGCTCGCGCCGAGCCGCGTCACCTCGCGGTCCTGCACCAACGTCTTGAGCTGGTGGGCAACCACTTTGGCAATCTTCAAACGGCAGGAATTGGATCCGATATCGATAGCGGCAAACGTAGGCATGGGGGCTAAATATCTCCGGAAAAAGAGAAAATGGCTCTGCGGCCAACATACACGAGCGGGGGCACGCCGCGACGGGCGGCGAACTCCGGCTGATATCCTTGTCTCGACGGAAACCACAGAGATGACAAACCATACTGCGATACACAATCGCCCGCAGGACGGGCCCTCTGCACTCGCTTCATGGGTGCTCCTGGTGGCGATTTTTGCCGCCGTGCAGTTTGCCTCGCTGTTTACGCCGCCGCTGATGGACGATGTAGACTCCGCGCATGCCCAGGCCGCCCAGCACATGGCCGAGAGCGGCAACTATATCACCGCCAAAATCAATGGCATACGGTATATTGAGAAGCCGCCGCTGCCTTACTGGATCGTGGCTGGCAGCTACAAAATCTTTGGCGAAAATACCTTTGCCACCCACCTGCCCAATACGCTGGCCATGCTGGGGTTGGTGTGGCTGGCCTGGGTTTGGACGCGCCGGGTATGGGGTGCGCGGGCCGGGCTCTATGCCGGAATGGCTGTGCTCACCTCGGTGGGGCCGTTCCTGTTTACGCGGTTCATTATCCCCGAAGCGGAACTGAGTCTGTTTTTGCTGCTGGCCCTTTATTGCCTACTGACCGGCCTGGAGTTGGAGGACCCTGCCCGTTTCTATTGGATGTGGGCCTGCGTAGCCCTGGCCACGCTGACCAAGGGCCTGATCGCCCCGGTCTTCTTCTTCGGTGCGGTGATTCCTTATCTGCTGCTCACCGGCCAATGGCGCCGCTGGCGCCAGTTGCGCGTCGTCTCGGGCTTCCTGGTTTTTCTGGCAATTGCCGCGCCCTGGCACATTCTGGTGGGCCTGGCCAATCCCGACCAGGGGCACCCTGTGGGCAACCACCCCACCGTGGGTAACGTGCACGGCTTCTTTTACTTCTACTTCGTCAACGAACACTTTTTGCGCTTCTTCAGCCTGCGCTATCCGCACGACTACAACAAGCTGCCCCACCTCGCCTACTGGCTGCTGCACCTGGTCTGGCTCTTTCCCTGGAGCCTGTTCCTTCCGGCCGTGGCGGTATTGGCCTGGAAGACCCGGCGCACCTGGCTGCAACACCTGCGCCCCACCGCCGGCCAAACGGTGGACTTTTACCTGGACAACGCCAAGCGCGAAGACGTGGCCACCTATGTTCTCCGGCTCAAGTTCAAGGTGCGCACCATCTGGCTGCTGAGCCTTTTCTCGGCCTGGACGCTCATCTTCTTTTCCATCTCATCAAATCAGGAGTACTACACCTTCCCGGTGTGGACTCCGTTCTTCATCCTCATGGCGGGCGTACTGGCAGGCATTGAGGGGCAGCGCGGGCCGGAAGGCAATCCCGACGGCAAGCCCCTGCTCTCTACTTCCTGGCTCACCGGCGCGCAGGCGGTTTTCGCCGTCATCGGCGTGCTGTCGGCGGCAGTGCTGGCCTGGGGGCTATGGGACAGCCGCAACCTGCCCTATGTTTCCGACATCGGCACCTTGTTGGCGCATCGCGGCGTGGGCGATTACACGCTTTCCATGTCCCACTTCTTTGACCTCACCGGCGCATCCTTTGCGGCGCTTCGCATTCCCGCGGCGCTGGCTGCAATCGCCTTGCTCATTGGTCCGGCGGTTGGCTGGCTGCTGCGTCTAAAGGGAAGGCACTTTGCCGCGACCATCAGCCTGGGAATCACGCTCTCGGTATTCCTGGTGGCCGCGCACATCGCCTTCGCCCGCTTCGATCCCATGCTCGGCTCAAAGCGGCTGGCCGACGTGATACTTCAAAAGGGAGCGCCGTCCGACACTTTCATTATTTATGGCGACCAGTCGGACGCCGCGTCGGTTATCTTTTATACGCACGATTTTCTTGGACGCAGGCCGGCGCTTTTGGTGTATCCGCGCTGCGGCCAGCACGGCGAAGGATCGACGCTGTTGTGGGGTTCCTGCTACCCTGACGCGCCCGATATCTTTCTCAGCGACGAGAGTCTTTCAAAGATGTGGGGCAAAGGCCAGCGCAAATGGGTCTTTGCCCAGGACGTGAACCAGGCCAAAGTCGAGCAGCTGCTGGCCGGCAGGCTATACCCGGCCGGATCGATTGCCGACAAGGCGTTGTGGACCGATCGGCCGTTGCAGTAAGGACTCTTCGATAATGAACGTAGCCCACACTTTTCTCGTCGCGCTGGCTGCCCTGGCCGCCTTTGGCATTGTCACCTCGACTATCTACAGCCTGATGGTTGCCGTGGGCGTGGTGCGCTTCAGGGTTCTGGCAGCCGGCGCAGTGCCGCCGCCTTACCACCCGCCGGTAAGTGTTTTGAAGGCAGTGCACGGCAATGAACCGGACCTCGAAGAGAACCTCGCCACCTTTTTTGTACAGGATTATCCGGAGTACGAAATCCTC
The DNA here is from genome assembly GCA_903911925.1 of uncultured Acidobacteriaceae bacterium. GTDB lineage: Bacteria > Acidobacteriota > Terriglobia > Terriglobales > Acidobacteriaceae > Telmatobacter. Next base: position 5,585 of record CAIWFH010000003.1, on the reverse strand, counting down.
TTCTGCGCGCGGCACGACTCAGACCTGGGCCTGGCCGCTGCCCGCCGGGTAATGGCGCGCTTTCCAGACGTTAAGGCGCGCATTCTTACCTGCGGCGAACCGCCCTGGCCCAACGCCCGCACCTTTTCTCTGGAGGTGATGCGGCAGCAGGCTCTGTATCCCATCCTCGTGGCCTCTGACAGCGACGTCAGCGTAGGCGTGGACTACCTTCGCTCGGTGGTGCAGCCGCTGCTTGACCCGCATGTGGGAATGGTCACCTGCCTTTACCGAGGCGTAACAAAGCACGGCATCTGGGCGCAGCTTGAGGCCCTGGGCATGAGCATCGAAATGACCGGCGGCGTGCTGGTGGCCAACATGCTTGAGGGCATGCAGTTCGCGCTCGGCCCATCCATGGTGATGCGCCAGAGCACCATCGAGAAAATTGGCGGATACGAGAGGATAGCTCAGTACTACGCCGACGATTTTGTGCTGGGCAACTTTACCGCGGCGGCCGGAGAAGCGGTGGTGCTGTCGTCTTACATCGTCGGGCATCACGTGATGAATTCGGAGTTCAAGAGCAGCATGGCGCACCAGCAGGCATGGGCCACCAGTACGCGTTTTTCGCGGCCCGCAGGCCATTTTGGCGAGGTGCTCACCTATGCCGTTCCTTTCGGCCTGATTGCGCTGCCTGCGTTCGGCGGATTGCATCATTGGGCGCTGGGCCTGGACCTTTTATTGTTTACCGTGATTGCCCGGGTGCTGCTCTGCCTGCTGGTTTCAGCCTTTGTGGTGCGCGACTGGGCCGCCATGCGCCGGGCATGGCTCTACCCCCTGCGCGACCTGATGGGCTTCGTTTTCTGGGTGAGGAGTTATCTTGCCGGCCGCCGGCTGCGCTATCGTGGCGAACCGTACGAGTTGTTGCCCGAAGGCAAGCTGCGCAAGCTTGAGGAGTAGGCGGCGACCACCGTCAACCCTTGCGGTTGACGGTGGCCGATTTGGCGATGATCGAGGGCTTGCGCATGGGCACAATGGCCGCTCCGCTGCCCGGCGCTGCCTGGTTGAATCGCGCCAGCATCTCCGTCCGCACGTACTCCACAAAGCTCTGCATCTGCCGGTTCATCTCTTCCATGCGCTCGCGCATTTGCAGGATGATGGCGATGCCGGCGATATTGACGCCGAGGTCGCGCGCCAGGTTCAGGATGAACTCCAGCCGCTCCAGGTCCTCGTCGGTATAGAGGCGCGTGTTGCCTTCGGTACGCGACGGCTTCAGCAGACCCTCGCGCTCATACAGGCGCAGCGTCTGTGGATGAATCTCGTACATCTCGGCCACCGCCGAAATCATGTACGCGCCTTTTGACTTTCGTTTCGCAGCCATTGGATTTCTCGAATCAGATTACCTTAACTCTCATGCTGGGTGCCCCATCCTTTCCGCGTTTTTTGCGGAAAGGGTGGGAAACCGTATGGGCTCATCAACCGCGGACAACCAGCCTCACAGCTTCTCAAACAGCGCCGCCCGCGGGTCTTGCGTATTCAGTTTGGCCAGTTCGCGCATAATCTCCCTGCTGCGCTCGTCCTGCAGCGTGGGAACCACCACCTCGACGGTAACAATCTGATCGCCGCGCTTCTCGGGATTTTGCGCGTTCTCAACGCCGCGCTCCCGCAACCGCAGCTTTTGCCCGCTCTGGGTGCCGGGAGGAATCTTCAACTGCGCGCGGCCGTCAATAGTCGGCACGTCTACCTTCGATCCCAGTGAAGCTTCGGGAACGGTCACTGGGACAGTGAGCAAAATGTCGTCGCCCGAACGCGTAAACACCAGGTTTGTGCCAGTGCGGACGATGAGGAACAGGTCGCCCGCCGGTCCGCCATTGAGTCCGGCGTTGCCCTTGCCCTGCAGGCGGATGCGCTGGCCGTCGCGGGTGCCTGGCTTGATGCGAAACTCTACCGACTCGGACTTGGTGATGACGCCCTCGCCGTGGCAGGTGGAGCAGGAGTTCGAAGTCCGTCCGGTCCCGTTGCAGCCCGGGCAGGGAATATTAAACTTCATCCGCCCGCCCATCTGGGTTACCTGGCCGGTGCCTCCGCACTCCGCGCATTGCGTTACGCCGCCCGTCTGCGCCTGCCCGTGGCAGGTGGGGCAGGTTTCCTGCCGGTTGATCTGGATGCGCGCCTGGCCGCCGCGAATCGCGGTCCAGAAGTCCACCGTGGCCTGGTACTCAATATCGGTGCCCGGCTGCGGCCCGCGCGGGCGCTGCGGCTGCTGCTGGCCTGAAAAAATTCCCGAGAAAATGTCTTTGAAGCTGCCCCAGGACTGCGAGCCTGCCCCGGCCTGCGGCCCCGGCTGGTGCCCCGGCCCGCTCTGGAAGCCTGAAAAATCGAAGCCGTCAAAGTCAACCGGCGCTCCGCGCCCGCCGGAGCCCTGCTGCCGCGCATAAGCCTCCGCCGTGGCCGGGTCGATCTGGTCAGAGTAGAAGCCCACCTGGTCGTAGACCTTGCGCTTCTTGTCGTCGCTCAGCACGTCGTTGGCTTCGGAGATCTCTTTGAACTTCTCCTCGGCCTTCTTGTCGCCGGGATTCACGTCCGGATGATATTTGCGCGCCGCCTTGCGAAAGGCCTTGCGAATCTCCTCCGGCGTAGCAGTCTTCTTGACGCCGAGCGTCCCGTAATAGTCCTTGTTGTGGGTCGTGGCCATGGGTTCTCTGAACTCGTTTCCTGGTTACGCTCTCAATGATCTGTCATCCTGAGCGAAGCGCAGCGGAGTCGAAGGATCTGCGGTTGCTCTTCGGTCTTTCGCCCCATCAACTCATCCGGCCTTCGGGACCTTCAACTCACCGGTTTTGCGGTCCTTGGGATGCATAGGGACCTGCTTGCAAATCCCTCGCCAACCTGACCTCGCCGTCTCCAATTCGTAGTCTTTCTGCATATTCATCCAGAATTCCGGCGACATGCGAAAGAAGCGCGCCAAACGGAGGCACAAATCCGCGTCGAGTTCCCGTCTCTCCATTACGATAGCAACCACGCGCCGTTCCGGCACCTTGATTTCGGCAGCCAGCATCTTCGCCGTCATCCGAAGCGGGATAAGAAAATCCTCACGCAAAAACTCCCCCGGATGAAGCGGCGGCATCAGCTTTCCTGCCTTGCGTGGTATCGAAACGCGGCTCGGAAAAATGTGGACTCGATACTGGCCCTTGTCCGCCGTACCATCGGCATAAGCTACCGCCTGCTTGAGACCGCGAATCATGCTTGCTCCAACCTTGCTCATGATGCTGACCTTCGGTTCATTGTGGGACTGCGATCTCCTGTAAGCGCTCGTAGAACTTCAGTCCCTCTTCCAAGAGCGTATAAGGCTCAAGCCCAACAGCGGCTGTACTGATTTCACGAAACTTTTGAATCAGCCCATGCGATTCCAGGCGAGAGAATGAGCTGCGATATACAAGATGCTTCGAACCATCCAGTGTCCCAGAATCAACAAATTCGTTCCATAGTGTTTGAATCTGCCCAAACCAACTAGTTGTACTCAACCTCGGTTGTTTCATCAATGACTTTTGAGAATCGTAAATCTCACCTAGAAGCACAATGTCCGTATCTTTTAGTTCCGCAGCGGCCCGCATCATATCGTCAAGCCCCTCAGGTTCGAGGTCGCCTTCTTTGACGCCATTGACGACGATTCGGGCAAGCCGCCTAAGCCTGTCCTTCACCGAGGTCTGCATGGCGCGAAGAGCGAGCGCCGAAATTGCCTCCGCAAACTTCGGCTCGTTTTGGAGAGATTCAATCCGCCCGTGAAGTTCCTCGTTGCTCTGGTAAAGGGCCGCCAGATCATCTCTTACGGCGGAAATTGCGTAGATCAGATTGCTTCCGTAGCTGGCGCCAGCGAGTCTGCGCACCTTTAGCATGAGGTTCGAAGCCCCGCCTGTCAGACCCCACAGCCCGCCTGTACCAATCAGCTTAACCAGATCCCCAATGATTTCGACGAACTCTCCACCGGGAACTTCTGAAAGCGCTTCGAAATTCAACTGTGCCAGTGCAGCATCGGTCTTTCTATCAAACTGCCCCATTTGTAGCCTCTTACTCTGAAGCGCTTGGAACAACCAGCAAACTGCAGGCCCTTCGACTTCGCTGCGCTCCGCTCAGGATGACACAATTGTGCGACGTTACAAGTTGGGGTGGACGACGCTTGAGTCGCCCACCCCAACTTGTTCCGCCGTCAGGCGGCCCCAGCCGCACCGCAGGTGCCTACTTCTTGTCTTCCACGTCCACGTACTCGGCGTCGATTACGCCTTCGTCCTTCTTGGCTTCGGTAGCCGGTTCGCCTGCTGTGCCGGCCGCTGCCCCAGCCGCTGCGGCATCCGCGGTGGCCTTGTAGAGAACCTCGGCCAGCTTGTGGCTGGCGTGGGTCAGCTTCTCGTGCGCGGCCTTCAACTCGGCTGAAGTCGGCGTGCCTTCCAGAACCTTCTTCGATTCGGCAAGCACCTCTTCGACTTCGGTCTTGTCGGCAGCCTGGACCTTTTCGCCGCTCTCTTTCAACATCTTGTCGATGTTGTAGACCAGCCCGTCCAGTGCATTGCGCGCCTCAATCTCCTCGCGTTTTTCCTTGTCCTCGGCGGAGTGCGCTTCGGCGTCCTTGGCCATCCGCTCCACTTCGTCCTTGCTCAGGCCGGAACTGGACGTGATGGTGATGCGCGTGTCCTTGCCGGTGGCGTTGTCCTTGGCCGTCACGTTCAGGATTCCGTTGGCGTCGATGTCAAACGTGACCTCGATCTGCGGAATGCCGCGCGGAGCCGGCATAATGCCGCCCAGCTTGAATTTTCCCAATGTCCGGTTCTGCGCCGCCAGCGGCCGCTCGCCCTGTAGCACGTGTACCTCGACTTCGGTTTGTGAGTCCGCCGCGGTCGAGAACGTCTCCGTCTTTTTGGTCGGAATCGTCGTGTTGCGCGGAATCATCGGCGTCGCAACGCCGCCCAGCGTTTCGATTGCGAGTGTTAGAGGCGTCACGTCAAGCAGCAGCAGGTCCTTCACTTCGCCGGCCAGAACGCCCGCCTGTACAGCAGCGCCAATGGCTACCACTTCATCGGGGTTCACGCTGCGGTTGGGCTCGCGGCCAAACATCTTCTTGACCATTTCCTGAATCTTGGGCATCCGCGTCTGGCCGCCCACCAGCACCACTTCGTTGATCTGGCTGGCGGTGACGCCGGCATCGGTCATGGCCTTTTTGCAAGGCTCAAGCGACCGGTCAAGCAGGTCTTCAACCAACTGCTCCAGCTTCGCGCGGGTCAGCTTGCGGACCAGGTGCTTGGGCCCGCTGGCGTCGGCGGTAACGAAAGGCAAATTGATCTCCGTCTCGATGGTTGTCGAAAGCTCGATCTTGGCCTTTTCGGCTGCGTCGCGCAGGCGCTGCAGGGCCATCTCGTTGCCCTTTGAGGCCAGGTCGAGACCCTGTTCCTGCTTGAACTCGGCAATCAGCCACTCCACAATGCGCTGGTCCAGGTTGTCGCCGCCCAGGTGGGTGTCGCCGTTGGTCGATTTGACTTCAATGACGCCTTCGCCCACTTCAAGAATGGAAATATCGAAGGTGCCGCCGCCAAAGTCATACACGGCAATGGTCTCGTCCT
>CAIWFH010000002.1 GCA_903911925.1 uncultured Acidobacteriaceae bacterium | reverse complement strand
GATGATTTCAATGTGGTCTAATCGGCCGCATGGCCGATCAATCCGGCTTTCAGCCGTAACCGAAGCCACCGCCTGTTAGGCGGTGGAGAATTCACTAGCCGTCCTTGGCATATCATCCTACACCCGGCCCCTTCGAAACCAATTGCCGGGAGGCTTCCTCCTGATTCGCACCCCGAAATGCCTGTCCTTCGACTCCGTTGGGCGCAAGAAGCGCGCCCAACTCCGCTCAGGATGACAACTATATCGTAAATAAATATAAATAATCAACATAGTATTTTGCTATTATCTGTACGAGTCCTGCACAGATACGCAGGGTCAATGACTTGCCAGAAATATCTGCACGGAATCTGCACAGAACGAGTCAAATGATCGAGGCGAATATGGCATTCGTCACCGACAAAGCGGAACTCAAGCCGGGCCTGATCATCTTCCGGCGCGGCGACGTGGAGCATCGGATGTGGTATTGCCGCATGAAAATACCCAAAGCCGACCGCTACAAGACGGTTTCCCTCAAGACGACCGACATCGAGGTGGCGCGGGAACGCGCCTTCGATCAGGACGCAGACATCCGGTTTCGCTTAAAGCATGACGTTCCCGTGTTCAACCATCCCTTCCGCGAGGTGGGGAGAGAGTATCTGCTGATCCAGGAGGCGCGGGCAAAACGCGGAGAGATCAGCGCAGCGCGACCCAAAAAGGTTCGCGCCATCATCGAAGGCGCTCTAGACCGATATGTAGGCTCAACGCAGGTCCACCTTATTGGCGATGAACTTTGGGGCGGCTATCCGGCATGGCGGCGAGAGAACGGCGCGGGACGCAACATGCGCAACGGCGTTCGGGAAGTCGCTGCCGACATGGCGCAAGCTTTCGCGGATAAGGAAGCAGAGCGCCGCACCAAGGTTCAGCAAACCCTGGGCATCAGGGTTTTGAAGCCGATTGAAGTCAAACCTTCGGAAGAACGGACAGTTCCTTTTATTAGCGATTCCACCATCCGCCTGGAGATGTCCATCTTCGGTGCTGTGATGAATTACGCCATCAAGAAACGCTACGTAGCGGCCAGCCAGCGTTTCGACGAGCGCCCCAAGCTCAAGACGATGAGGCGCGATGAGTTTACGCTGGAGGAATACCGCAAACTTCATACTGTCGGAAGGAAGTGGATTGCCGGGACGAAAAAACCTTCAAGCGTCTGGTACCGTACCGTCACCTACAACATGATACTGATTGCCTGCAATACAGGCATGAGGCCGACGGAGATGAAGAATCTCCGCTGGCGCGACATTATGCCTGCAAAAGATCGCGAGGGGCGTGAGATCGTTGTGCTTTTTGTCCAGGGCAAAGGCAAGTCGCGCAAGCTGGTGGCTCCTAAAAGCGTCGGAGAGTATCTGGAACGTATCCGCCTGATCTCCAAAGCCACAGAACCGGACGACAGAGTCTTTACCAACACCACGGGCAAGCCTGAAAAGACTCTTTACAGCAAGCTGATTGCTGATCTTCTGGACGAAGCAAAGCTGCGCGAAGGCACGCAGGGCGTGCCGCGCTCGACCTATTGCTTCCGGCACACCTACGCTACGCTCCGATTGCAGGAAGGGGTGGACGTGTATTTCCTCGCCGAGCAGATGGGAACTTCCGTCCACATGATTGAAACCCACTATGGACACGTGAACACCATCAAGCACGCCGACCGCGTGTTACAGGGCATGGCGGGATGGGAACTGCCGCAACCGGACGACGCCAAGGCCAAGGCGTCGAAAGCGGCGGAGATCCACGATAAATCCAAAAGAAGTCAACGCAACAAGCCGCGTTGACCATGAACCTCCCGAAGCCGTTTTTGCCGGAGCCGCCGGCGGAGGCTGGCGCAGGGAGGTGCCATTCCATTGTCCGGCCCGGACGTTCTTGACCGGAACTGTCCTGATTTGCCGCTGCCCCGCTGGGGCGTACCTAGCGGCAAATCTCTCTGCACGAGCCGCCGCTGGCGGCTGTACTCCGTGCAGTTCCAACCTCTTTGTGCCGGGAAGCAGCCTCAGCAAATTGGAAAAGATAGTCGGCACGTGGCGCAAGAGAGGGTTGATCGTGAATCCAGGCCAGCGCTCCAACCAGCGCAAAGTGGTCTGTGCCCTCAACATCGCACCGTGCCAATCCCGCAGCCTGAGCGCGGGCAGAGGTCGCGCGCAGCGCCTCCTTGCATTCGCGTTTCTTGTCGCTACGGGACGCCATTTTCTACAAAGAGGGATTCGTCTCAAGAGATATGATTAATTCTGGGGCGCACGGAAATGGTCCATTACTTGGACACGAATGCTTACAGACGAATCTTCCGGGAGAATTTGCGCGTTCCAGTTCAGAAGAAAGTTGCTCTCTCCTATGTTTCGCTCTTAGAGTTGTTTGATCAATTTCAACGCGCCACTGCGATTAATTTTGCGGAAATCAAAGGTGCCATTACTCTGGCACGGAAGCATGGCCGGTCCATGTTTTTTACGTATCCGAGCGACTACTTGAGAAAACACCTTTTAAAGAAAACCATCTCGAACGGAAAACTGGATCGTGATCTGAAGAAGGCAATGAATATGGTGCTCACTGTGAGATGCCACAGCGATGTGTTGTCGCCGATTCATTACAAAGGGGCTATTTATCAGATGGCCGACATTGTGAAGGGCCGACAACAAAAGGAACAGCAATGGGCAGCTTCCCTCACTGGCCTGAGAGATGAGCTTTCATCCTTAGCATCTGCACCACCTCCAACTTCAGGTGGGCCGATCACGGGATCTGAGACGAGAATTATTGCGGAATACTACACTGGAACGAAAGCCCCAGAAACATTCTCGAAACAGTTCCCCATATGGCTTCTGAAGAGAGAGGGCATTGAATCTCCTCCTCGGGAACTTGTGTCGGAGGTGTCGGAACACCTAGAAGCTGTTTCATAACCTGATTCGGGATCAAGAGAGGTACTTGGAGCGCAAGCTGGCGGTGGGCGATAAAGTGGCAGGAGGAAGCGCAGATGCCACGAGGCGCTCCGATGTTGACCGATAGGCAGTGGAAAAAGATAGTTCCTTTGCTGCCCAAGTTACGCAAGAGCCAACGGGGAGGTCGTCCCTGGGTTGATAGCAGGCGGGTTCTGGAAGGCATTTTGTGGATCGCTCGCAGCGGGGCAAGGTGGCAAGACCTACCTGCCGAGTATCCATCGCCTGCGACCTGCTGGCGGCGCTTGCACGACTGGGAACAGCGCGGAGTTTGGCTGAATATTTGGCGAGCTTTCCTGGGAGAATTGGATCGCAAGGGGCATCTGGACTGGAGTGAATCGTTTATCGACGGCAGTTTCGCCTCTGCGAAAAAAGGGGCGCTGGGATCGGGAAAACCAAGCGGGGCAAGGGTACAAAGTGGATGGTGGTGGTCGATGGCCAGGGTCTTCCTTTGGGAAAGCACTTGGGATCGGCCTCTCCGGCGGAAGTCAAGCTCGCCGAAATTACCCTCGCCACGATCCGCGTCCCCAATCGCCACCGCCACGGTCGCCCAAGGCAGAAACCGCAAAGGCTGATTGCTGACAAGGCTTATGACAGCGACCCATTGCGCAGGCGCTTGCAGAAGCGAGGCATCGAGTTGATCGTGCCCCACAAGGTGAACCGAGTGCGGAAACCGACCCAGGACGGACGTGCTCTGAGACGCTATCGCAAACGCTGGAAGATCGAACGAACCAACGCATGGTTGGGCAACTTCCGCCACTTGGTCGTCCGCTACGACCGCTCACTTCACATCTATGAAGCATTTTTCAACATCGCTTGCTTCATGATCGTTCTCAGAAGGTTATGAAACAGCTTCTAGAAGCTTCTGCTGTCTTCTTTGGCGAAATTCTGCGTGCGATGATGGTGGACGGCTACCGAGCAGAGAACAAAGCCAACGACTGCGGCGATTATTCACAACTTCAATACCTATGTGTGCATGACAATGTATTTGTGACTGACGATGAGCTTTTGAGAAAGCGAATCTCTTCAGCAAAACAGTCCAGCCGGGTGATTCCATTGAATGAGTTCCTTAAATGAAGAGGGCGGGTTTCTGCCTATGCTGAATAAGAAACTTCCAAGAAGCGAATGAGACGACGGGAGGTAGAAGATTGAAGGAAGGCCACGATGAATTGCTGGAAAGGTTCGCCGCGATTGAGAAAAAGCTCGAAGAGCTATCGGCAATCAACAGAAATGATGAACTTCGCCGAAACCTGAAAAGGGTACCTTACCAACTTGAATGTACGCGGCGACTTCAGCAGATCGAAGGCGATCTGCGTGAGTTGCGAACAAACGCGGCGACGGCGAGATTTGCCAACGAAGGGGAATCGGGCTATATCCCAAAGCAATCCCTTGGTGAGGATCGTTGGTTCACTGTTCCCCTAGACGAGAGCGAGGCGCGCTCTTCAACAATTTGGAACTTTAGCTATATTGAGGAACGGCTCGACAAATTCGTTCTCCCCGAATATCAAGGAGATCCGCTCGACCCCTATCTCGGCCTGATCGGCCTGTGCATCGACCTTGAGCATCTGCAACGTAGCGTGAGAGAAGAGGCGCGAAAGTCGGTTAAGTACTCTCTGAACGAAATTGCTTTAGCTGGAGTCTGCCTAACAAATCAACTGCATGAAATGCTTGAGCAGATGAATATGCGCTACAAGGAACTTGAGAGGGCCAAAGGGATCGAAGACAAGAGAAGCGAGAGGGCGCATTCGGCTTCTGAGAGGGCATAAAAGGGCCAACTCCCGCTTCCTGATTGACTGTTTGCGTGTAGCATTATCGGAAAGTTTTTGTATGATGGTATTTACGATTTTCACGCTGGCGGGAAACGCGCTTTTTATCACCAAGCATCGTGGTTGGGGTTCTCTATGTTTTGTGATTGCCCTGGTGTCGTTACTCGCATTGCTTTGAATGACCCTCCCGTCACGCCCATACTCCACACCGCGCTTGGTGTTGTAGCGACCAGCTTTCAAAATCGGCCTTAGAAAGCCTAATGTAGAGACTAGCGGCGAAGCCAAGCCGCTAAGAAGGCAGTCGCACCTGAGCGAGAGCTCTAATCACTTAAACCGAAAGGATCTGCATCGTGAAAAAGCCAATACAACCTCCTTGTAGGGGTTATGACTGCGCCGGTTACGTCGATCAAATTGACCGAACGAATATGATCGGGCGTTGCACATTCCCCAAATGCAACGCGGAAGTCAAGGTGTACAAAAACGATCGCGGATTCGACGTGTCAAAGTACCATCGCTACCAGGCAAATCCCCAATGGTCCCAATTCATGCACAATCGGACAGGTGGCCCCGGTCCCTCCGGCCTTTCCAAAGAATAATAAGGGCGTCCCCAGTCTCTCGCGAGGGACCAGAGCCACCCAGTTAGTAGTTTGGGAAAAACGCATCCTCAGCGGGATTTGAATGGATCACCGGGATCGTTGCCACCTGCCTGTATCCAGACAAAAGGCAGTGATGTTTTGAATCGCATCGCCTTGCCAATTCCTCAATCAACGGACGATTGCGGACTCATTGCGGACGACCTATGAGGGCATAGGCAGTTGGAATGGGCATGTCTAAGCGTTACTCAGTGCGATTCCGATTCCATTCCAGCGATGCGGCCTTCAGGCGGTCAGCAAAACGTGGCTCATCGTCAACTTCGTACTCAAAATTAACCACTGTAACCTTCACGAGCTTCGATTCCCCAATTTCGGCAACTTCAGGATCGAAGAACACAATACTACTGCCACCCGGATTCAGCGCACTAGGATAGCGAATGCCATCGTAGTGATTCTGGTGGATATATTCGGCCAGCCGTTGACACGGTAGATATAACGTCAAATCATCCGCACGCTCCAAGGGCTGCGACACTTCTTCACCCAAGCGATTCAGCAAATCACGAATTTCGATGCGCCATCCAATACTCTCACCCTCGAATGGATTCAACTCCGGCAAAACTTTGGTGAGATCTAAAACGCGGCAATCGCGCCTCAATGTCAAATTCGCCACGGAAACGTAGAACCCAAGTGCCGGACGAACTTCAGAAACAGCGGTCTTCTCCTCGTCTGCAACATACAACACTACTTGTCCTTCTGCGTTGGCTCTTGCTGCTCTCGCCTTCGGAACTGGAGGAGCCCCAATCTCTGTTCCGCTCCATGGAAATCGCTCTTGATTCTCATCTAGCGTGAATCCGGCTCGAGCACGAGAGAAAATCATGCCTGCACGCAGCGTTTCCTCCGATTCTGCAAGCTCCTCCGCCATAAACTCATCGAACGGTATGGTAGCTTCTGAATCGCCCCGCACATCGGAACAGAACTGCTCCCATGTATCGCTGTGCGTATTGTGAAACCATTGGGATGCCTTTGGCATGTAGAGCTCCTTGGCATCTAATCTGTCCTCGCCATCGTCGTCATCCCAATCGGAATTCACGATCTCTTCCAGCAACGTCTCTTGTTGACTCTCAGCCAGATCGTCTTCGAAAACATCCCAACGCCACTGAATTAAGAACAGGAGAGGTTCGCCGCTTTCAAATGCTTCCGCGACAACATACATCGAAAGCATGTTCCTGAAAGGGCCAGCCAGTTCATTCACGGAGAGAAGACGCACGTCTTCAGAGCCGCAAAAACCACAGATTCCTGTGCTGTCGCTGTGTTCATTGACATACATCTTCAACCAAGAGTGGGCAAAACAATTCGAGCAACAGAACATAAGTACTCCCCGAGTGTGCCGGTTTCCTGTCCTCCATGATACGGACTCTAGTTCGCTTGCACGAGTTTTGAGGGGAAGGACACCTTCCCTCGCTGCAACCGCCGACCAGACCGACGTTTTCCGCTTCCCATCCATGCGGGGCCTGTTCCTGCCCCGCAACGCCCGGCCCGCACGTGCGCACAAGCATACAGCAATAGGGAAGACGACCAATTTTCTTCCTTCGTCAAGTTCCCCCGCTTCAGGCAACGGTCTGGCAGAGACGGGAAGAACCCGTCAAGGCTCTCCGCTGCGCTGCGATGAACGCGCCGGAAAACGCGCGGCCTTGACCGAACCTTCCCGCCTCCGCCCGTTGCGAAGAGCCATGAAGCGGGGGCACTCAACGAAAGAAATTTGGTTTGGGTGCTTTTGCTTCTGGACGCCAATCGGCCCTTCGTGGCTACCAGAGGAGCACATCATGGAATTCAGCAACGGGACTACCAGTATCGCAGCCACCATCGCCAGCAATGGCACAACCAGCAGCCAAGCCGCGCCGCACAGGAAAAATGCGGCGCAGCAAAACCGCAGCGATTCGCCCTATCAGGGCCGGACAGCGCAGAGAGACAATCCAACCCAGCTCATCATTAAGCAGGCCGTGGATTTTCTCATCCGGCAGATAGAAGCGGGCAAGAGCGAAACACTAGCCGCGTATCTGACAGCGATGGCGCGATTCCACAAATACAGCTTTGGCAACATCGTTGCCATTGCGCGGCAGCGGCCTACGGCTACGCGCGTTGCGGGATTCGGCACATGGAAAGAGATGGGCCGGTTCGTGAAGCGCGGCGAAAAGGGCATCCAGATTCTCGCGCCGATGATCGGCTACCGCCGGAGGAACGCCGAGGCCGCAAAGGACACCGACGCGGACAGCAGCACCAAGCCTCAGCCAGCACTTATCGGTTTCCGCGCCGTGTATGTGTTCGACGTGGCGCAGACCGAGGGCGAAGACCTGCCGGAGTTCGAGCACGACATCTCTGGCGAAGTGGGCGAATACCACGACCGGCTCATTGATTTTCTTGCACAGCGGAACATCGTGCTTGAGTTCAATGAGAGGATCGCCCCGGCTCTGGGCGTGAGCTACGGCGGCAAGATCGCTTTGTTTCCCGGCCAGTCGAAGCCGGAGGAGTTCGTCACTCTGGTCCACGAGGCGACGCATGAACTTTTGCACAAGGCAGAGCGCCGCACCTTCACCACGGCAACCGTGCGCGAGACGGAAGCCGAGGCCGTGGCCTTCATCGTAGGTCAGGCAATCGGCCTGGAGATGGGTAACGCTTCGAGCGATTACATCCAGATGTACAACGGCAACGCAACCTTGCTGGCCGAGAGTCTTGAGGTTATCCAGCGAACCTCCGCTGTGATTCTCGCTGCAATCCGCATTAATGAAATCGCGGAACCGGCGACGGAGCCGGAGCAGTTTGCAGCGGCCACCTAACGCACACATTCTGAGCGGGTGCGCTTGGGAGTGTGCCCGCTTACGCCATCACGCAAGATTCAACCGGAACAGGAGATTCTCCATGACTACTACAATTCAAACTCAGTCCGAGTACCGCGACCTGCCGATTGATTGTCTGGTCGTATCGCCCACCAACCCGCGCAAGACATTCGATGAAGATGCGATGCAGGAACTCGCAGCTAGCATCCGCGAAAACGGCGTCCTACAACCCTTGCTTGTTCGGCCCCGTGCGGAGCGGAGCTTTGAGATCGTTTTCGGAGAGCGCCGGTATCGCGGTGCGGCCTTGGCCGAGAAAGAGACCGTGCCGGTGTGCATCCGCGAAATGACCGACGCGCAGGTATTGGAGGCGCAGCTAGTCGAAAACCTCCAGCGGCGCGACGTGCATCCTCTGGAAGAAGCGCGCGGGATGCGGGCCTTGCTCGAATTGGAGGAACCCAAGTACAGCATCGAACTGATCGCAGCCAAAACAGGAAAATCGTCTGCGTATTGCGCGGCTCGTTTGAGATTGACTGAGCTTGCGCCCGTCGCGGTTGATGCTTTTCTGAAAGACGAGATCGGAGTCGGCCACGCGCTTCTCTTGGCGAAGTTGCAGCCCTCGGAACAGGAGCAGGCCCTTGCCCATTGCTTTCGCGAAGACTGGAGCAATGGCAACAAGGCAAAGCGCATCCTGCTCCCGGTGCGCCAGCTTCAAGGTTGGATTGAGCAGAACATCTTGCTCATCCTG
>CAIWFH010000001.1 GCA_903911925.1 uncultured Acidobacteriaceae bacterium | reverse complement strand
CCGTATCTGCAGCGATATCCGCATCAAGAAGACCTCAGAGTTCGAACAGGTCATGAGCCAATCCATCTCTATCGGCGAACAGTGGACCTGAGCGCGGCGCCGCGCGCCAGGACCACTGTCCCCGCGCCCTCTCGTTGGAGTCCCCCATGCCTTCCGTCATTCAGTCTTTCACTGGGAAATACGCTTTTCTCAGCCTGCTCTACAGGTCCGCGTTCTTTTTCGACACCGACCAATACAACTCCCCAGCTGCCGCGTTTGAAGCGGCGAAGATACTCAGCCGCAATGACCGCGTTTCCTTCATCGGCTGGAACATCCAGCCTTGGGACGCCAGGAGGTTGGGCAAGAACATTCCCAAAAGCTGGATGCGGCCCGATTGGGAGGCCGTGCAGCTCGACATCATGTTGGATATCCAGCGCTCAAAGTTCTCCTGGCCCCTCCTGCGCGAGAAGCTACTCGCCATCGAGGACGCCCAACTCGTCCACGGCAATGCCTGCCACGACAACTTCTGGGGAGTCTGCCTGTGCCAGTCGCTTCCTGCCAGCAAGCAGAAGTACGGTGTCAGTCCTCGCTGCGCCGGAGACGGCGGCAACCGGCTCGGTCTCATCCTCATGCAGGTGCGCCAAGAGTGCCACGCCGGCCACCACCGCACTCCGGTGATGCCGAAGTGAACCCCAGCAATGACCCCTCGACAGAATCGCGACTAGAGAATATGCGGCTCAATCCGGTAGGGTCTAGGGCTGGCGCGGCGTTCCGTAGGCCTACGCACAGAATCCTGACAGGCTCGCAATGGCAGCTCCGCCAACGCGGTAAATCGCGATCTAATCGTCTGTCACCCAATCCTTCTCCAACCCGAGGAGTTCCTCCATGGAGACGCCAGGCTGCTCGACGAGGACCGCTCTTTGTCGATCCACAACATGCTGGGCAACGGGAAAGGTCTCATTCGATAGCGGGAAAGCCGCGTATGGATTATGAACCACGATTGGCTCGACGCGTGTGAAGTTCCATGGTTCGAGCGTCGACCATGCCATGACTGCGCTGATACCCCTGTGGATGGGACCTGCCGGCGAGATCCAGGCTCCGTTTGAGACGCGACCAAGGTGAGTGTGCCCCTCAGCATCGACTGTGATCGCTTCCGGCCCAAAGAGCCCATTCATCACGTCGATCTTGTCGATTCGGAGTTCCTGGACCACCTGGGCTGCAACGACCAGCGGCAGCGCCAATGTTCCGTAGCGATCCTTCGCAGCCACGCCATCTCTCAGAGATTCGTCGAGGTCAAGCCGCCGCGCTCGGACCGGCATCGTCATGCCAATTGGCCGCACCGACGGGTTTCCGCGCGCGCTATCCCCTTTCGGCATTGGTTCGAAGATAATGTGCCATCCCTCGTGATTCCACTCGTAAGTTGGAATGTCCTCGTATCTTTCTTCGCGATAGCATTGGCGGATCACCTCGAGGTCCAATGTCGCCAGCCATCGGCTCAACTCGCCGCGCAATCGCGTTCCTGCAGGCGGCGTATCTGGTGCTCCTTCCAAGTGCAACCCGAGATAAAAATCAGGCGACTGGAGATTGTTCAGAGTGTCATACACCTGATTCATCCGGTTAGCCTCAGCTTCCTCCTGGGTGGAATTACTGACGGCGATTGCTTCCAGATAAAACAGCGCTTGTCCGTCCCGGCTTACCAGAAAATCTGGATGTGTCGTGACTCCCGGGATGTCGGGATGGAATTCGACCTCGAACTCAAAGCGAAGGAGCATGTGGTGGAGGAAAAGCTCAAAAACGGCGGACCGGTGCTGCCGTTCGATGGGCGATCTGAATCGTTGCTTGAGGTCCAATCGTTCATCCTCGGGCAGCTCGAGAAACCACTCTTCGAGGAGAGCGCAGATTGCCACGATGCCGGGCCTTTCACTGTCTCGGTAGTAGGTATAGATCGGCTCGCCGTAGCGCTTCGCGCGTTGTCCGATCGGCGGAGCAGATGGCTCAAACAGTGGCATGATGCTGTCTCCCCCGGGATGCGCAGGCTTCTACCGGAATATTTCATCGACCCGGTAGGCCACGATCCTAGCCGACGGCCAGCCTGCGGTAATGAATAGGTCGAGCAACTCCCGCAGCACGCGGAGACAGTCCGGGTTCTTCTCGAAGATTGAACGATGCTCAGCGATGTAGGTACGGATAATCCGCACGACGAGCTCCACGGCCTGGTCTTCAAAGTGATAACTCCAGAGCCTACCTGCCAACACGGACTTGCCTATCAGGAGAAAGACGCTCGCGGGGTCGACCGGCACGAACATCTCGAGTGTCTGGACCAGGTGATGGACCAGATTCGGTGAGCCAATCTCCGCGAGCAGATTCCAGCTTGGGGCGAGGGCGGGGTAAAGCTGCCTCTGTTCCGGAGTGGTCAGCACTGGGGGCAAGCCGTGGCGCAGCTCCTGAAAGGCCCCAGACGCAAAATACAGTTCTGAGCTGCATGTGACAAGCAGGAGTTCAAGATCATCAAACTGCCCCCGCTGCTCCTGCGTCGGCTCCTCGCGCCGCAACCGCTTCTCGATCAGTTCACGCATGACCGGTACGGCTTTGCCGGTGATCGCATTGAAGAGCTTGGCTGCCCGCTCTCGCGTCCGCAGGGCTCTCTCAGGATGTGCTGGCTCGACATATTGCAGTGCGTTCCGGAGCGTGGGAAAGACTCGTCCGGCCTCGCGCGCCGTCGCCGGTATTCCCTCGACAATCCCCTCGACCGAAGCCTTTGCGGTCGGGTCGTCACGCCACAGGTAGTAGCAGGTGAGGCAGGCGATGCAGCTCTTGGTGACCTCTTCCGATTTGCCGCGAGCGGTTCCAGCCTCCTCAAGCATCTTCGCTATGAGTGCGAGCGCACGGTTCGGAAGCGCCCGCGCACACCGGTCCAGCTTGGCGATCACCTCGACCCGAATCCTGTAGTTCGGGTCGGTCGTCATAGACTCGATCAACTCCCACATCGCCTCCGGAGCACGGTCACAGAGGAGCAGAAGTCTCCAGGCGACCTGAAAACGGACGACGGGCAAACGGTCCTGATCGAGGATGCGCAGGTTGGCGAGAATGTGTTGTGCGTCGAAGCCGGGGTTAGCGAAGAGGGAGAACAGCCCCTCGACAGCTTCGATCCTTCCAGGCAAAGAACTCCAGCCGCCGTCGTAGTGTTCATCGTCTGCGCCCTCTGCCGGCCAGTGCGCCATTACACCTTCATCCAGGAATCGTTGCACCAGAATGCCGAGTTCGCTGGCAGCGTCCAGTTCCGGAATGCGCGCGATCTTCGATGCCGCTTCGACGAGATAACCGTATCCTGTGTGGACCAGCTCGTCCGTAGTTGCTGAGGCGTCGGATGCGCGAAGTGCAGTATCGAGCGCGTTCAATGTGGGCATCACAGCAAGTGCCGCATTTATATCGGGAGCGTCCTCATTCCTTGAATAGCGTCCGCAGAACTCGCGCACCGGGCGCAACAGGTCGACGAGTTGCTGATTGGCAGCTCCTTCGGTAGAGATGCCACGCATGGCATAAAACTGTTCGGGATCGATTGCCATCGCGCCGCCCTGCGCTATGGGATCCATCGGCGCACCGGAGCGCAGCGTCGAGGCGGCACGCAACTCGTCGATCCGGGTCCGGGCCTGCTCGGTCGCGACGGCATCGTCGTGGAGCGCGGCAAGATATGTGTCGCGGCGATGTTCTCCCCACCGACGCCGCGGCTCTTCGAGATTGCCCAGCGCCAGGATGGCGTTTTCGATCCGTTCCCGCTCCTCCGGGCTCGAAACCGGATGCAGTGCTTCGATGAGCAGGTAGATGGGGCGTTCCGTATCGGACGCCAGAAGCAATGGCTCGGCCGAGGCTGCATCTCGAATCTGTTGCGCGAGTGCCGGGAACCTCGCGGCGAGATCCAAGAGCCGACGCCACAATACGGCGTCCCGGGCGCCGGCGATAAGGTACCGGACGAGCGCCGTAGTGAACTCGGCGCGCTCAGGATCCTCCAGGCACTCCTGTAGATAGTGGAAGAACTGGTTCAAAATGGCGTGGGCATTCTCGTCCATGCCCCAGCCCGTGTCCCAGATGTGGGAATCATCCTCGCGGATGCCGGTAACGATTCCCGCAAGGTCGAATGGAACCACTTCAGTGCTGGCCCGATGATGCAGCCGGCACTCACCTTCAATGATCGAGAAGAGGGCTTGCATTGCGGCGGCCGGCGCCTCTTCCAGGAATCGGCCGTAGCGCTGCGCCAACTCCCAGCGAGCGTGTTTGTAGTCCTGGGCGCGGTTCGACAAGAAGCCGGTGAGACGACTCTGGAAGAGGAATGTCTGATCGTCTGAGGTCTCCTGCCAACCGAAGGCTGCGATATAGAGATCGCGCACAAACTCGGGGCCAAGTCTCGCAAGACGGGCTGCCTCGCGCGCCATCGGGTTGAGTTCTTCATGGCCGTGCTGCATCAGATGCTCGATCTCGAACGCCTTACGGAGCAGCGAGGCGGACACCTCACAATCGCTCCCGAAGGTCGTCACGACGTTCTTGATTGCAGCTTTCGCCCAGGGGCTGTTCCGATTCTGGGCGGACCAGACACGATCGAGCACGATGCGTGCGAGCGTCCCCAAGCGGTTCATCTGGTCGAGGGTCTGCGTCCCCCACTTCTGTAGCGCGGAGTCGAGCCATGACTGCACGTCGATCGCCTGGCTGGCACCGGCCGGGACCAGGGCGTCCGAAGCAAGGTCAAGCCAGGGGCCGGCTTCCGCACCGAGACCGGGCTGATTATCACTACCGCCTGCCACGAGCACGCCGACCAGGTGGCGATAGGCCCCTGCGGAGCCCGGCGTTTGGTTAGAGGGCTCCTGCCGGAGTTGTTCCGCGAGTAGCTTCACGTCGTCCGAAGTCTTCGCGTTTTGAGCGACGATTGCCAGCGAGCAGGACTGCAAGAGCGCGGGCAGTGCCTCGTTCGCGCAGAGTTGAAAGGTCAGATCCCAGAAGGCCGTTTTGTCAGTCATCCAAAGCCTCTGGAACCGCATCTGTAAGCTGGGACGGAGCAGCAGAGCGAGGTCAGGCTGAGCTGCCATCATCGCGAGGAAGTCGTCCGGCTCCTGCGGCAGATAGAGTTCCGCAGCGCCAAAGTCGAAGAGGACGTTATGCGCAAAGGCAAGGAGCTGCCGGGTCGGGCTGCTGGCGGATGGGGCCTGCCACTCGCTCAGAACATTCAGGCTCAGAAGTTGTTCGAGCGGCTGCGCGCCGCCACTCTCCAACGCCTTCGCGCGGCTGGTGCGCAGGCGTCGATTCGCCACCATGTCAGAGAGACAGAGACGCAACACCTGTTCGCGTCCGTCGCCATCGGGCACGACCGCGACTCTCCGCTTCCAGTACGCCTCAAGAAGTCCAACCTGATCGCGCAGCGGCGAAAACTCTGCGGGTTCCATCCCACTGTCCAGCATTTCTGCCGCGAGACGCAGGTTGAAGGGAACGCGGAGGAGCGCGAGGGTATCCCCGTTCGCGCTCTCTTTCAGTGTCCGAAGAGGCGTGGACGCGGAACAGATCTCGTCCAGCTCTTCGAGGGAGAACACCGGGACATTCAAATGGGTTATATCGTAGAACTCCGGATCGGCCAAGTCGGAGGAAACACCAACCCCGGCGGTGGGCCGGAAGGTCGCTCGCAGGTCCGGGTTGTAGCGGAGATCCCATTTGCGCACACTCGCGACGACATTCCAGCGTGATCCGTTTTTCAGCTCCTGGATCAGTGCGAGGATGACTTCGCCGGCAGCAGCACCTCTGGCTGCGTCCAGCGCATCGACGAGGATGACGCCTTTCCCGTTTCCATCCCAAGCCTTCATCACTTCGGTCAGTGGGTGCGTCAACCCCAGCTCGGTCTGGACCAGAGAAAGGTGGGTGAAGTCGAGCCGATCAACCGCGAAGCAGATGACATCCCGCGCTTGCTCCAGAAGACGGCGTCCAGTGTCATACGTCGCCCCTGACTTGCCCGCTCCGGGCTGGCCGACGACCAGAATCGATTTTTGATCGGCAATCCGCAGCAGCTCGGTTACGGCGTGACGATTAACCTTGAGATCCTGCCCCCCAATTCTGATGCACGACAGTCCCGCCAAATGGTCGAGAGTAGCCTTGGTATGTCGGCGAAGAGACTCAATATCGGCGGAAAAACTCGGCACCGCCTTGAGTACGAGGTTATCGTCGCGTAGGCTGCGTCGCAGTCCTGCGATGGTGAAGCCCGACTGCCGCGTCGCACTTGTCCCGCAGAGCATGACGAGCGATGTCCAGGCGAGGTGTTCCTGGGATACGTCTTCGAGCACAATCGTTGCGAGGTCCGTTTTCGCCCCGCTCTCGTGAATCTCTCCGTCGCCGGGATCAAGTACCTCTGCGTCGAAGAGCTTCAGGAACAGCTTTTGTTCCTCCGAGGTAGGCGCGGAGCCCGTGACCTTGGTCCATTCGCGGTCTACGAGCGTGAGGAGGTCTGTCAGAGCATCTTTTTCGTCCCGGTTTTTCGCCGCATCCATCGCCGTCTGCTCGGGGTGCAGACCGCCGATCCGCTGTAGCGCATTTCGCAGATGTGTTCTGATCGTCGCTGGCGAATCTGATGATGTAACCAGCAGCAGACGGTCCGAGTTGGGATTCAGAGTTCTCGACCAAGGGCGTTTGTCCGGCTCCACTGCGGCCGCGATCTGCCGGACAGCCTGATTCACTACACATTCGAGATCGGAGCCCTCTCGCGTCGAAAGCGAGAGCCT